>RFNO01000060.1 GCA_009927165.1 Pseudomonadota bacterium | reverse complement strand
GTGATACACTTATTCTACCATGAGAATTCTGTTTTTGAGTCACACTCTGGGTGATGCGTACGGCCAAGAGCGAATCATGCGGGATAGCAGCCACCTTCTGCAGCGCGAAGGACACCAAGTCTTCTTTGGCGCCGACCAAATCACTGGCGCCCTCCCTGCTCACGATGGTTACTTCTGCCTTCCTGGAATGGCTGGAATAGGCAGTCTGACTTCATTCAAAAGAGTAAAAGCTTTTGAAGAAGACCTGTTTCGCGAAGTTCAAAAGATTTCACCGGACCTTATTCATTGGGTCGACCTCTTCGATCACCGCTTTATGAGGAGGCTCTCACGAGAGTATCCGAGCGTGATGACGGCTCATACTGTGGCTCCCACTTGCCCTTCGAGTCAGCGCTTCATTCCAGCAGGAGGAGTCTGTACTCAGCAAAGTGGATGGAGCTGCCTAATCACTCATGAAAAACAAAAATGTCTTTCCCACTTTAAAAGTGTTTTTCATCGGGCTCATGCGCTCTTCGAGTTTCAACTTAAAAAAAGAGTCTTAAAAACTTTCCCCACTGTAATAGCGATCAGTCGCTACGTACAAAATTGTCTGCTGAACGAAGGTTGGACCAAAGAGCAGGTGCCGTTGGTGTACAACCCGGTTTCGATAAAGCCTCTATCAAGCCCTTCCCTTCAAAATCCTCCAAAAAATCTTCTCATTGTCGCTTCTCGCTTAGTGGCGCTGAAAGGCATTGGTCCACTTTTGGTGAATCTTTCTTATTTAAGAGAGGAAGAGTGGACACTCTGGATTTTTGGCGAGGGCCCACTCAAACCTGAACTTCAAACCCTCTCGGAAAAATTGGGCCTTTCACAAAAAATCGTATTTCACGGTAAACAAAGCCCCGAAACTGTCCGGCAAGCACTGAGCTCTGCAAGACTCTTGATTCAACCCAATCGAGGTCCTGAGGGTTTTGGAATGGCCGTGGCTGAGGCCTCAGCCATGGGGGTTCCAGTGGTTGCTTATCAAGTGCCGGCGCTGGATGAACTGATTGAATCCGAAACGAATGGACTTTTAGTGCCTCTCAGTCATCCTCAGGGTCTATCCGATGCGATTCGAAAACTTTTAAAAGACAATTTACTCAAGAATCAACTCTCTGAGCGGGGCCCCCAATTCATGAAAGAGCGGTTTTCACCGGAAAACCATTTACGAAGAACTTTGGAGGCTTATCAGCACTGCTGCCAACAATTCACTGCCAAACACTCCCTGGCAGCTTCCCCCTTGGCTATGGATTGTTGATTTTGAGCGAATTGAGTATTTGATTGATCTCTGTTTGATACTCTGGAAACTTTTGGGTTCTCACAGTAATCGTCACCAAGTAAGCATTCTCTTTTTCTAAAAAACCCACTTGTTGAAAAGTAAGACCAAAATCACGCTGGCGGGCGACTATCTCAAAAATCCCATCGGGGATCCCAGTAGTTTTTCTAACTGCCGCAGAGAGAATATCGAACCGCTGGCTTTTTAAAAATTCAGCTGCATGGTTTTTATAAGCTTCCAATCGGGGGAGCTTACTTTCTTTCACCGTTTTTATTTTGCTCCAATCTTCTTTAACAATGCTTAAGCGAGAAAAATAAGTCGTGTCCCCTTCTTTGTCCGGAGTTCTTCGTTGGAGACTGACCAGAGTTTCAACATCATTGCGCTTGGGCGCTCCAGTCTCCCAAAGCGTATCATCATATTGGAAGCTGATTCGATGTTGGGGGTCACTATAAGTAGCTGCTAAGAGTGGGAAACCCAATCCGCAGAGTGAAAGAATCGCAAAAAAAAGTCTCATGGCAATGCTCCTTGGCTCGGGAAAGTAAAATGGCTGAGGAGGTTTTTCAAGTATTAGCTCAATAAAACAAGCGTTAAGACTTGTACTTATTTTTTAAGCAGAAACCCCCAATTTCCTCTACACTCATCCTATCACTTCTTTTCTTTTACTAACACTAAGCGTCTAAACACCGAGGAGATCGTTATGAAAACTCTCAAAGGATGGGTTCTCTTGATGGGCTTGTGCGCACTGAGCACGGCCAGTGAGCCCACAGGTCGATACAAAGCGATTTATGATCAGCTGTTATCGTTACAAGCAAAAAATCCCCAACTGGCCAAAGTATTCTCCATTGGGACAAATGATGAAGGAACCGAAATTTACGCGTTGAGAGTCAGCGTCACCCCTGAACAAATGGACTCAGCGAAAATTGGGCAACTCATTGTGGCCACACACCACGGAAATGAAGGGGGCAGTACGCTTTTTGCAGTGGAATACATCAAAGACTTACTTAAGCGATACCAAACCGATGAGCTTTGGAGAGCCAATCTTTCTCAAATGGAATGGACCATCATCCCGGTATTAAACGTCTCAGGTTACAATGCCAATCGTCGGCATGAGCACGGGGAAGATCCCAACCGAGACTACCCAGGTCCGTGCAAAACAAAAGGCTATGGAAAACTAAAAAGCATCAGAACTTTGATGTCATTTCTGGAAACTCGCCCCTTCGCGGGGAGTGTGACTGCCCACGGCTATGTTGGAAACTTCACTTATCCTTGGGGTTTTTACACTGACAACAACAAAACGCTCGACGAAAACCAGTACCGTCAGATTTTCCGAAAAGTAGCTGAAGTAAATGGCTATTCCTATGGAAATGCAGGAGATGCCGTTTACCCAGCCAATGGTTGTTTTGAAGATTACGTCTACTGGAAACACGGAAGCTGGTCTTTGCTCCTTGAACTACGAACGGGATCCAGCAGCGATGTAGCCGGCACGGTGCCTGCAATTGCTCGGTATTTCGATCTCATTGATTCAAGTCCAAGCTCCAAGAATCAGTTCCAAGCAAATTGTACTCGAGTCAATGGACCGGATCTTAGAGGAGAGTAGCGGTTAAGAGTTAACGCACATCAAGACGGGTAACCCGGTCAGCTACGGTCTCGGCAACCACCAGCCGGGTTTGCCCGTTGGGATCACTCCGAAACACTGTCATGGCATTCGAACACAATGTATCATCGGGAATACTCAGAGACTGATCAGAAGGACGAGCAGTAAACGCTTTGGTATTGATCTGACGGCCTTGAGTAAGGACCAAGCTGCTCCCTCCCCGTTTTTTGCAAGTTAAAAGGCCGGTCATGCCCTCTCCAAAAAGGAGGACCTGATCATCCACCACCAGAAATTTATTAAAAAACAATTCCTTTTTCTTCAGCGCTGCTACGTCCTGATTGGCATTCTCAGCAATTCCTTGTCCAGAAACCCATTGTTCCTTCCGCGCGTTTAACTGACTGATGGCTTCAAGCTCATCATTCAAATTAAGAACGGCTGGTTGTCGGTCGGATCCAAACTGTTTTTTTCGCGTGTTGGTTCCCTGCTCTCCCACTGCCCCTTCTTGAGCTGGCGGATAAAGGTGCGGACGACTTTCTGGCCGGGTAGATTTCTTTTCTTTTGCAAAGACTTCCACTGGAGTTAGCAAAATCACCAACCCAAGGACCATCCCCCAGAGCGTTTTTTGGCTTATTGAATCCATGTGAATACCAACTCCTGAAAAGTACGTTCATTCCAATCTTGGGGCCCTAGATACTTCGTGAGCACCCGCGCTTCTTTATCGATTAAGTAAGTACGAGGTATAGTATACGCGGCATCCATTTGCTGATACAGCCCATCGTGCGGATAATAAAAAACCCGTCCGGAGTACCCTAGAGACTTCAGTATTGCTTGGGTATCGGATGCATTTTCTGGCTTTTCAAGGCTAACTAGCACAGTTTCGACGCCCTTTTTCCTCGCTTCCCGTGAAAACTTCAGGAATCGGCTTAGCTCTTCGCGGCACGAAGGCCCCTGAGGCGACCATACGTGAATCAGTGTTGGACCCTCTAAAAAGCTGGTAAGCGGATACGGTTTACCTAAAGCGTCTAGCACGGCGAAATCGAATGTTCCCCTGGGAAGAGCATCAGTGGCTCCACAAGTCTGGCCTTGGGTGATTTCCCCTCCGAGGGCCGCTTGCTCAAACTTTTTTTCTAAATCTGGATTTTCTCCGGTCCACACATCTTGAATCGTTCCGTCAGGAGCGATGAGAACACTCGTGGGAGTTGCGCTCACGCCAAAAAGAAAAGAAACCAGCCCAGAATCCACTAGCACTGGCCAAGAAAACTTCACTTGCTTGATATATTCTTGAGTTTGTTCTCGATGCGTTTTCCCAATCTGATTGCCCGGGCGAAGTCTTGAAACAGTTACAATATCAATGGCATTGGGATGTTTTTTTGCCACTTCCATTAAACGCGGCACTTCGTCCTGACAGTGTTTACAGAGGGCATTCCAGAAAAAAAGCAAAGTCGGCTTTTTAGTCTTTTTGGGAAAACTCAAGGAAACAGGTTGCTGCGAGGTCAGCTCCGAAAGCCGAAAAGTAGGAGCACACTTACCGATGAGTTCCTGGGAACGGTCTGGTGGCATGCCTTGATTTGAGTCTTGATCGACTTCAGGGGTGGAGCCTCCGCTGAGGAGTTGTTCGAGAACTTTGGTCGTGTTGATTCTCTGCCCTGCAATTTTTCCGGAAGGGTCGACCAACACAAGTGACGGCGGGTATGTCATTTGGAGTTTTCTTCCCAACTTAAAATCTGGGTCAAACAACAAAGAGGTCCCTTGCAACTCTTTAAACTGAAAAACGTTTTCCCAGTACTCTTCAATGGGTTGCTGTCCTTGAATAGGAGCCACCAAAATGAGACGCCCTTCTGGAGCAAGACGGCGAAAAAGCGCCCCTGCTTTCAGACTGAACAGATCCGATTCTAAAAATCCCGGCAGAACATAGAGAAGTCCAAACCACTGGTTCGGCTTAAGTTGATTTTTAAGGGGTGTAGCCTTTAAAAGAGCTTTTTGCCGAGGCCCCGAGAACTCAGCTTGATACAGGTATTCGTTCACATCAAAGAAATCGCCCCGTTTGAGCCCCTGATTGTTTCTGGCCGGTGTTCTTAAGTGAGTCCGCAAGGTCTTTTGAATGAAAACAGACAGTGCCAGCAGAATAAAAAAAACGAGGGCTGCGCCTTTTAGAATCTTTCGCCCATCTTGAGAAACTAAAAAATGCCATCGAAATTGAGCTTCGCCGCCATTTGGTGGAGTCAGCGCAATAAGAAGCGGAATGCTTGCATTAATGAGGTATAGCGCCACACACCACAGGCAAAAAAAGCCAATTTTAAAATAGGAGATTCCAGCCAAAATTAAAGACACGACCAGCGCAGTCAGACCTGCCACCAACACCCAAGTCAGTGCGGTGCGGTTCCGATGACGGTAAAAAACAAGCCCCAAGAGAACTACGTAAAAGGGAATGGCAAATAAAGCGATGGGGATTCCAACAAGTTCTGAATACTGGCTTGAATTGACAGCATCGCAACTGACCAGAGCAGTCTCCGAACAGTACTTCAACTGAGCTGAGGCATCACCGTAGAGGTGATTCTCATGATGCCAGGTTAAGGTAGCCGCAATCAGCACACCGACCAGAAAAAGCCCGTAAAGGATAGGGATGGACCATGGCCCGCTTAGCTTTTTAACCGTCCGAACTTTCAAGAGAAAGTCCTCCTCTTCTCTCCACTTTTCGGATTTTTTCGATAAAAAAGTAAGCCCCCTAGACAAATTGTCAGTTGTTTTATAGGGTTAGGTCCTCGATGAGCATTCATTTGTGGCTGGGTAGCTCAGTCGGTAGAGCAAGGGAATCATAATCCTTTGGTCGGGGGTTCAAGTCCCTCCCCAGCTACCAGAATTTTTAAATCACAAAATAATCTGCTCGATAATAATCAGAATAATCCCCATGATGGATCCCCCTGCGATTACTCCAGCGCAAGCAGTTTCCTGATTATCGACAAATATCTTTCGGGCCACTGATTTCGGATCGCCGAGTCCGCGGCCAAGAGCCCAAAAAATCAAGCTTCCGAGAGCCATTGACCAGCAATCTGAGAACTTCAATACGAAGGACAATCCAAGGCCCATGGCGGAAAGGGGAAATTTCCCTCGAGTCCGACGATTCAAAAATTCAATCAGCACTCCTAGAAGTCCTCCCACAACCACAGCTACTCGAGTAGACTGAGGCAACACACTCAATCCTGAAGCCAATACTTTAGCCACCGCAATCCAGATCTGAGCTCCCGGCATGGGAAGATCCTCGGAGGTGATTTTTGAAATGTCATTTTGGATGAGAAGATAAAACACAGGTACAGAGACCAGGGCTCCCGCAATGATTCCTAAACAATGCCCCACTGCTTGATGTCTCGGCTTTCCTCCCAGCATATAGCCGGGTTTGATATCCATAAGGAGGTTGGATGCATTTAACGCCACTTCCCCATTGATTCCGGCAGTCATAATGTTGGTGCCCATATCGCCGGGCTTCAAAACAGCAAATGTTAACTGAGTCAGTTTCCCTAACGCTCCCCCGGGGGTAATTGCCGTAAGGCCAGTAGAGGTCACCGCAATCAAAGTGAATACAAAGACGAGAGGAATCGCTATCACCGTCACCCACCACTCAATGTTGAACCAGGCCTTCCCGAGAACCAACAACAGTAAGCCCGTCACCGGGATACCCACCAGCGAGAGCCACAGGGGAAGCTCGATGTGAGCAAGCACATCTTCTTTCTTGGGTCCTTTTTTGCGCTTGAATGCTGCTAAAATAAATTCCGGTTTGGCAAAAAAGGAATACAGTGACGAGGTCGTCATCATGGCGACCCCGCCCCAAAGAAGCCACATGTTGATTTCTTTCCAGACAACTTTAGCAATCAGGCCCTCAGAAAGAGCCCAAGGGACCAATAAACAATAATTAAAAAGCGCTCCCAAAAGTAAACTACACCCCACTTTAGTTCCCATGAGGCCTCCGGTAGCCACCATTACGATGGAAGAATCCCATCGCACTGAAAGATCTTTGAGCGGCGTACCCATGATTTTCGGCACAAATCCATTGAGTGAATAAACAAAGTCGTCCCAATGTTCTGGAAGCCGGAATTTATCCCATTTCAAGTGAGTGAGCAGTTTGTCGCTTCGAAAAAACTCAATCAAAGCACTCAAGGCCGCTCCAATGACTAAAATTTTCGCCTTTAACACGCCTTCTTTTCCTCCCGCATCGGAGTGAAGACTATCCATCACAACACCTGCTGCTCTCCCTTCCGGAAAGGGGAGTTGCTCGTCGTTGATAAATCTTTTCTTGAGAGGAAAAGCGAAAAACACTCCAAGGAGTGAAAGAAGCGATATCCAAATCATCGTTTGGTATTGTGGAATCATGGTACCAGTAATCACCATGTAAGCTGCCATGGAAGAAACAAGAGGAGCGGTCATGTAACCAGCAGAAGTAGCAATCGATTGCATCGCATTGTTTTCAAGAACGCTGATCTCAGATCCGAGCCCGAACTGTGACAGCATTTTAAAAACTGCAAAGGCCAGCACGACCGAGGTAATGCCTACGCCCAAAGTCCAACCGGTTTTTACTCCGACGTAGAGGTTGGTGATGCTTAACACTCCTCCAATGAGCATCCCAAAAAGTGCTGAGCGGAGTGTGAGCTGAGGCATATCGCCTTTAAAACAATGTTTGAGCCACCAACGATCCTTTTCTTCAAGTGACATCGATTGAATTTGTTCTTCAGAAAGTTGCTGAATCGCCATGAGCCTTATCCTTGGTTGCTGTTTCAAGTAGGATAGCTCAGGCGGTAAAACATGGGAATGAGAAAGCGAATTCCCCCAAAGGTAGACCGTACCTTGGGGAAGTTAGTGAGAGGGCAGGACGCAGCGGATATTGTTATAAGTGAAACCAAAGTTGCTAACGACATAATAGTTTTGAGACTGTGGAGTAGCTTCAAGATTACTCCGCTTTGTTTCAAAGGCCGTGGGTAATCTCATTCCCTGATGTGCACAGATTTTTATATTTCCTTCGTAGTAAGAGGAACAGATAAAAGAGGCCAGCTACCAAGAACCCATGAAATGATTGTGTTTCGGAAATGGGTCATCAACGCCTCAAAAACGTAAATTTCGGCCATGAGCTTCCGATTCTAAATCCCAATTGTGTCTCAATTGTGAAGCATTCTCCCCCCTGAAACCTTGACTAAAGTTGTCTCCGTCTAAGCGCTTAGCTTGGCCGGATCTGTTCCATTTTTCCTTTAGTTCGCCGCAGATTTGTTCGATAATAGCAGTAGACCAAAAAAGGAGACCTCTACTATGCGTTTAATTTTGTTCGTAGGACTAGCCGTGGCGCTCACTCACTGCTCATCGAAAAAAGATGTCACTGTGAGCCAAGAAGAAGCCCCCAAATTTGACAAAACTCTAAACTCCTCGACCAATCAGCGAGGGGAAAAAATTGGCGTTCGAGATGACAAAGTAACTGTTCAAAAAACGGTGTACCTCGAAGAAGACTTGAAAAAAGCCCAAGACGAAATCGAAGATTTAGAAAACCGTGTTTATGGTCAATCTAAGACTTATCCCGGTGGCATTTACTTAGGCTTAAAAACATGCCGTGCACGACTAGCCGATCCCCGTTTGGGCGGTTCTGGAGTTCCTGAACCCATGGAAAAATGGGAAAAAGTCTCTGAAAAAAATCCCGACTTTAATTACCACGTGGATCGTGACAATAATGTCGTGGCTTTCTCAGAAGAGGAGCTTGCTACTCGTATTTCCAATATTCGAAAACTCAAAAGAGTCCTCAATGACAATTACGACAATTTCCAAACAAAATTGGACAACTGTCAGCAACAACTCGATACGGCCATGGTGAAAATGGGTTTCAATCCTGAAGACGCCAGAGCCCAAGGAGAATGGGTAGAGGGCCCCAACGGCTACAAAGTATGGCAAATGCGACGTCCTTCTACAACGGATCCCGAAGAGCTCATGAAACGAAAAGCTGAGCGGGAAAAAGCGAAATCAAACGTAGAGTAATGGTTTGCTCATCAAAAGGGGCTTGGACTTTCTAAGCCCCTTTTTTATTTGTTAAAACCGGTGCCTCCCACCTCATCACACACGCGAAACAACTTTCTGGCCATTGGTACCATCGGTTTTGTCATCTTAGTCACATCACTCTTCTTCACTGTCTCGAAATCCCACTCAATTTTAGTGTTCATTTTTGAACGAGTGAGTTCACAATTGAAACGAAATGGATTCATTATAGAGCTTCATGAAATCACTCCCCAGGAAGTTACATTTTCACTGAGCAGCAAAGTTCCTCATATTGAACTCAAGCGGTCGAAAGCCCTCTTGAAGTGGCACGCATTCTTACCAGCGCTCGAAATGACTTTAGAGACTCCCGTTGATGAGCTTGGGATTGAGTATTTAGATTTGGAAGGCATCCGTCTCAAACTCCAGGGATGGGTCGGCCTGTTCCAAGAGCCTGAAGTCCAGATTGAACTTCACTCAAACACGTATGAGTTGCTGCACAAAAAATCTCCCTACCCGCTGGCCCTCTCGATCTTTTTAAAAAACGAAGCCCTCACGCTTCTCATTTCATCGGAAGAAAAGAAATTATCTAATCACTTTGAATTTCGGGGAAAAGCATCACTATCTCCTTTTTGGGTTGAGGGTCAAATGAATGGAATCTGGGGAGACGCGCAAGTTCAAGGCCCCCTTTTCATCAAAGAGGAATCAGGAACTTGGCAGGGCCACCTCAGACCGGCCATTGTCTGGAAACAATCAACCCGACTAGAACCGAACTTTTCGTACCAGTTGGGAAGTACTGCATCGGCAACGATCTTAATCGCTCCCGAATCATTTAAAAGCGATTCCATTAAGTTAACAAAACCCATTCAAGCAGAATGGTCTGACGATCACGGTCAGGATAAATTTCTCGTGACCTGTCCCGAACCCTGCCTTTCGATCACATTAGGAAAAGCTGCTGTGAACTTACGGGAAGGGAAAATAGTTTCAGTGAAAGCCCACGATGCTGTTGATTGGAAAATTAATGGACTGCTGAGTGGAATCGCTTCCCCAGCCCTACATCGAGACTTTTTAGATCTCAAGACCAAAGAAATTGCCGTGAAGTTTTCTGGCAACACCCAAGAGAACAAAACCGCTTTTCTTAAGCTTCAAGGGAAAATCAGTGAGCAACACACCGACTTAATACTGCCTTTCAGGCTAGAGGTTCTAAACGGCAAACATGAAATGACTATCACGACTGCCTCCACCCTTCCGTTAAGTGGCAAATATCAACCCAGCATGTTTTTGAATCGTTTCAGAGGCAAACTGTATTTTCAATCCGGGAGCATACAGTGCAACAGCACTTTAGTGATTTCTGACAAAGCTTCTCCTTCCTGGGATTTTGATCTGGGGTTGCACCACTTGGAAGGTATTTGGAAAGAAACTCCCTTTCGCGAGGTCAATGTAAAAAGTCAGTTGCAACTCTACCCGGTCATCCGAAGTAAAAGTCCTTTAACTGTTTCTTTTTCAAAGTTTGGCAAAGACTTGGTCATTGAGAATTTCCTCATGAAAGTAGACATCCTAGACGAATCACACTTAAAACTACTTCAATTAGGCGCTCATATTGCTGACGGAAAAGTTACGGTGGATCCGTTCGCCATCGATTTAAATAACAACAATGTGAGCACACGATTTAAAGTCGAAGCGCTAGCATTAGGCCCCCTACTCAAAGCCCTTCTATCCAACAAATTGCAAGGCCAAGGAAAACTCAACGGCGAAGGCATCTTTGGTCTCGAGAATGGGGAATTGGTGATTCCCGAAGCCCAGCTGACCAACTCTGGGAAAGGAGTGGTTCGTTATCTGCAAGTGGAATCGGACGCTCCCGGGAAAAAAGTAGAGTACCTTGATGAGTTTCAAGCTTTGCTAGAAGAAGGGCACCAGGCGCTCGTGTTTAAAGCCCTCGAGAACTTTCATTACGATATTCTCACTTTAAAGGCTTCACGCACTTCGAAAATGAAACTTAGTGTCAACCTGCACCTTAAAGGGAGAAATCCAGACCTGGCCAACGGCCAACTTTTCGAAATAAATTTACCCGTGTCAGGTCAATTGGAATCCCTTATACTAAATAGCATTCTGCAAACTGCGGTAGAAGAAGAAATCGACAAACATCAGTACTAGGAAAGGCTGCTATGATGAATTGGTCACGGTTAGGAGTTTTTGTATTGGGTCTAGTTGCGGTTTTGCCTGCGTGTACCCACAAAGTGCAAGTGGAACCCTCAGACAAGCCCTTCATTGTGAATCTCAATGTGAAAGTAGATCATGAAATTCGAATGAAGATTGAGGAACAGAATCAGGATTTGTTGAATTTAGAAGAATCCGTTAAAGGAAAAACTAAACCGAAAAAAGGATAAGTTATGAAGACATTCATTACACTCGTTGCATTAATCGGCGCTTTCACTGCTTGCTGGGGCGATATTGAATCCATGAAAGCGAGACTTCCTGAAATTATCGACTTAAAAGATAAAGGACTTATTGGCGAACAGCCCGATGGGTATTTGGGAGTCGTTAAAGACCAAGACGGAGCCGCTGCTATAGTGGCTGCAGAGAATGCAGACCGAAGAGAAGAGTACAACAAACGAGCAAAGAGCCAAGGACAGACTGTTGAAGTATTCGGAAAAGTCATCGGAGGCGCAAAAACTCGAGATGAAAAATCAGGTCGTTTTGTCCGAGATGGCGCAGGAACTTGGCTTAAGAAATAGCTTCTTCGGCGATTTGCCCATAATCGACTAAAAAAGCCGCTGAGTTTTTTAACTCTTCTCTGCGCTTGTCATAGCGTTGTATCATGAGCGGCGTAGACCAGCCTGCTAAGTATTGCACACTTCGGTGAGTTGCTTTCTTGTCGAGCGCATTTGAAATACAAGTCGCGCGACATGAATGGGGCGAAACCTTTTGCAGCACTCCCGCTTTCTTTGCATAATGGGCAACGATGTAAGTTATCGCATTTGGCCCGAGCGGCTTGTCTAAAATTCCGTTCAGTGGATTTTTTGTGGGAGTAAATACAAAACTCTCTGAATGAGCAGGCTCTCGACGACAAACAGCAAAGTAATGCTGAAGACTCGCTTTTACGATAGGCACTAGAGGAAGCACCCTTACACGATGCCCCTTCCCTCGCACTTTTAATACTGGAACCCCTCTCTCCTCCGAGATATCTCCCATTCTCAGCGCCATCAACTCTGCTTTTCGAAGGCCCATGTAAAACAGCATGTGTAGAATAGCGGAATGAAGGGCACCGGCTCTGGAATTGAGACGTGGAAGCAGCAAAATCTTTCGGGCCTCATCATCCGAAAATCCTTTCAAACCCGATTCCTGACTTTGGGGAAACCCTTTGACCAATTCAGCGGGGTTCTCTGAAATCAAGTGATTGAGCTTTAACCAGCCCAAAAAGCTTTTAACCACAGCCAATTTTCGATTCACGGTAGCCTTTTCTAGGACTTTCCCCGTTAATCTGCCTTCCTCAAGGGCTTTTCTGAACAAAATGATGTGCTCGCTCCGTAAGCTCTTCAAATTTCCTGGATTAACGCGCCCCTCTAAAAATAAAAAGAACTGTTTTAGGTCGCCCTCATAAGCCCTGCGAGTATGTTCACTCAGCTGATTGTGTAAAAAGGGCTGAATCTCTTCTGCCCAACGAGGCAATGCAGCTTGCGGTCGCTCGTGAAACGCAGCATCCACCTGAAACCCTTGTCCAGCAACAGTTTTCAGCTCTTCTTGTTTAAATGCTTTATAAACGCTTGTTTCTTTCCGATGAGACCCACAGGGTACCGAATCCATAGAGCGCAAAGCGAATTGTTCCCACTCTTTCCTAGAACGCTTTTTTAGAGCTTCGGAGAGTCGGAAAAGGATCCAAAAAAGAGCTTTATTTACTCGATGGGTCAGCACTTAACGCTTTGCTCCTGGTTCTATCCGTTTATTGGCTGATATTATTATTGATAACTAAAATTATAAACAATAAATGGCACTTTCAACAGTTCATAAAACGACTCATCGAGCAGTTTCGGGGGCCTTAGGGGCCTTGTTGAATTTGGCAGTGAGTGTGGCTCTTTTGGGTTGTGCATCGCAGCCGGTCAATGAGCCGTTTCATACTCGCCTTTATGTCGGCACTTATGACGACGTGTGGCTCGCTTGTTTGAAATCTCTTAACGATTACCCGCTCAAAGTGTCGAATAAGGATTCGGGGAAAATCCAAACGGAAACCGTAAATGGACCGTATAATGAATTGGTTCTCACTTACCCAGCTCCGCTCGAACTTCCGGAGAAATTTCGGTACAGCTTGCGGTTCAATTTTGCGAAACTGGTTTCGGAAAAGACCAATAAACCGTTGGTGAGGATTCGAGTGATTAAGGAATTAGAACAGTTTCAGGATTTTTACACTGGGTGGACCAGTTACCCCTCAGATGGTCTTGAAGAAAAGGTTTTACTCTATCGAGTCCAGCAAGTTCTTAATATGGAACGGGCGATTTCGCAATCAGAACAACAAAGAAGGAAGAATCCTTAAGGTTTTTTCTCGGGATTACCCGTTTGGGCGAGTGTATCAATATCCGATAAAAGAGTTTGAAGCTCACCTGGCATCGGATTCGCAGCAGGAGCTGGATCAGCATTACCAAAGTCTTTAAATTGCTCGTTAATCAAAGTTTCGGTTTTTTGTCCAATTTGGACACTTTTTAAATTCATAAGTTCAGTCTTCAATTTTTCGTTTTCTGCTTTGAGATCCCCCAACGCACCAATTTCCTCTTGAACGATTTCATATTCGACTAATTTATTTTCAAGATAACCGATTTTCTCTCTTAATTTATTAGCTTCTTCCTCGCTCATCCCGGTAGCAGCGTTCTGGACCTTTTCTACTTCCATGGCTTGGATTTTCGCTAAAAGCTCTAAATACTGGGGCGTTTTTTCAACATCCTGAGAAGGCACTTCGGCAGATGTCACTGAAACAACCTTCGGTACATCAGCTGGCGTTTCACCCGCACGAAGCCGGTTCATCATCATCTTAATCAGGGTCAGAGTGAGGCCTGTGACGACAACAATCTCACCCGCTAGTAAGTACCCCAAGCCACCTTGTAATGGAGAAACGTGTTCCATCAACATTAGTATATCCTTATCTCCTTTCTCTTTCGGTCATTCTTTTAATCCCCTTGATCGCTATAATTGCTGCGACGCTTCTTTTTTTGGGATTGGCTTTTCTTTTCAGACAATCGCTGTTGTCGGCTGGCAAAGGTGGCTTGAGTTTTAACCCTTGCCTTAGGTTTATGGAGTAACTGGCTGAGTTTGCGATTTAATCTGTCCAATGCTGCGTCCAGATTCTGTTTTTGGGATCGCCTCTCTGAAGCGACTACCACGATACCCGTGGGAATGTGCTCAACTCGTACAGCCGTCATTCGCTTATTCCGATTCTGGCCGCCAGGCCCACTTCCTTTAAGATGAGTAATTACCAGATCCTCGGCGCCAGGCGGCATTACAAAGTGGGGTGTGGTTATTTTTATCACTTCTGCCTCGCTGTTTGACTCGTCACACCTAAAAAAAAAGTGGGTTCTGCAATAATTCCTTCAGGATTTCTTCATTTTCTGCCGTTAAGTTCTCAGAAGCAAACTTGCTATGATTCAGAACTCAGTAAACGAATTTCAAATCCTCTATAAAGCTCTCACTTACCTGAGAACTCACTGGTGGCTTTTTCTCATTGAAATAGTGGCTATTTATGCCGTCTCTCTTCATAATTTTAGCAAGTCTCACCCTGTTTATGATTCTCATTCTCGAATTCTCATTGATTCTTCTCGACGTCAATTGTATCAGACCCTGATTCCGGGAATTTCTACTAACAGTCTTTCTCGCAAACAAAATTTGGCTAACCTCCTCACTAGCGCTGAAATGATGGAGCGATTCCGTACTGCTCTCACTGAATATTACAGTAATGAAGATAGGCCTCCCCATTTAAGACCTTATTTTCCTGGGGGCACAGCTCTTCCCGCAGAACGATTTCGGGCTTGGATCAATTTGAACTACGATAAAAACAGCGATATTTATAACATCGACTGTAATTCCCAAACGGGACAATCCGCTCATGACTTATGTTTAGTGTACATGAACACAATCGAAAGTTATTACCCCGAAATCGGCCAGCGCGACACAATGATGAAACGCGACTTCCTCTCTCGCCAAATTTCCAGCTTTATTTCGCAAATTAAGGAACGTGAAAAGCAAATTGTTGAGTTTCAACAAAACAATGAAGAATTTTTTAATTATATCGTTCAAAGTGTTGAAGAAAAGGGTCTCCAACGATTGCGATTAAGACGAAATGCGCTCATTCAGAAACTTGCTACTAATAGATCCCTCCGCTCGCTGATGTTGGAAGTTCCAAGAGCAAAACGCGGCGAGCTCACAGCACGAGCCACAGCAATCACAGCCCTCACCCAAAAAATCAGTGATCTTCAATATCAGCTGGAACTGGTCGAAAGTTCCGATGCAGCTGACTCTAAACAACGAGCTCAAAGCATACAGAGCCAACTCTCAGATGCTTCAGAGCAATTGGCAAAGCTCAATGAAGACGACGTAGATGCTTTTATCAAAACGCCCCTCCCTGCGGCAGAAGTGCGCAAGAAAGTAGCTGAACTCGAACTTGAGTATCGTACTAATCAAATTCTCATGCAGAACCTCGAGAAACAGATTGATTCTCTGCAGAGCAAAGAACGTAAATTTGGTCAAATTAAACTCGATTACGAACGAATGTTGACCGAGCTAAGCCACCGAAAAAAACTTATTACTAATCTTTACCAACGGGAGCAAGAAACCGAAGTCGAACTCTCCGCTGGGAACGCAGAAATTTTCCGTTTAATGGAACCGTCTATGCCTATGCATAGGACTTCTCCCCAGCTTTCTAAGTACTTGTATGGAGCAATGTCACTCAGTCTCTTCGTAGCCGTCATTACGACCGTCCTCTTGATTGCGATGTTCCCACGGTTGGATTCGGAAGCTGAAGTACACCGTCTCAACCTTCCCGTTTTAGGAAAAGTACCTCTGGTTCGCCGCTTCCGAAACGTGCAAGATGAAATCCCTGGTTATGGACTCGAGCATTTGAAAATCATGATTTATCGTATTGTTCGCGAAACAAAAGATTTAAAGTGCCCGGTCGTTGTGATCAGTTCGCCTCATGCTCGTGAAGGTAAAAGCACTCTCACCCATTTCTTATCGATTGCATCGCAAAACCCAGAGCGCAAGACATTGCTCATCGACGGTGACTTGTTAACAGCCCATCCCAATAAGTTTTTTGGTTTTTCCGAAGACAGCACAAAAGGGTTGGGAAGTTATTTACAAAATCATACTCCACTTTCCGATTGGAGTAGTCTCATTATGAAAACTGAGTACGAAGGCATAGAATTCATGCCTCGTGGCAGCCGTTTGGAAACGGTTGCTCTCCCACACTTCTTAAAACCCATGGAGCAGCTCCTCAAAGAGCTCCGTTCTCAATACGATATGATTTTCATTGATACGCCTCCTTTGTTCGCATCGAATCTGGCTCATCAATGGGCAGGTCTCGGAGATTTGATTATTCTCGTTGCTCGTATCTTCTCTACTCGTCCCAAAGATATCCAAGAAGCTATCCAAACTTGTAAAGTGTTCTCTAAAGCCCCAGTGGGTATCGCGCTCAATTGCGTTCGCTTAAGCGGAGCCAACAAGCGTGCTTCCAACTACTACTTCTCCAAGAAAAAGGCGATTCCGCCCCGATTGGCCGCTTAGTCCTGAAAAACCGCCCGTCCCTAGTAACGGTGTAATGCTTTAATGCGGCATGGCCGCTAATAGTCGCATAATTTATATTACCTTTTTTTGGATGCTTTCCGACCGACTTGTCCTCAAGGGCTGTGATAAAATAAGAGAATGATAAATATCTTGCGTACATTAAAAATTCTGTCACTGGCTTGGGTCTTGGGCTGTTTTCTAAGTTCGCCCCCTTCCCATGCTGGACAAAAGCGTCTAGGTATTCTCCCGTCAACGGCTCAATCCAATTTAAAATTAGCGGCCCCTCTGAGAGAAGCTCTCGGTCGAGTCTTTAAAGAGACTGGACACTTTGAAGTGTTTCGAGCCCCCCAACCCCTCCCCAGTTTTTCCCCCAGTGAAATCAGTAAGGTCATGGAAGAGCAAAATTGTGAGCTACTCTCCTTTGTATTTTTAGAGCAAGCTCGGCTCTCCATTTTTTTATTTGATAAGGATCATGATTCTCAGTTTCTCGTTTCGTCTCGCCCTCTAAGTGATTTCTCAGGTACGAAAATTGATTTCCCTTTCGTTGAAACACGGTTTCGAGAGGCATTTACTGAAGTGATGCGCCTCTACCATGAAGAACAGTATCAACCGCTCCCCGGAAGTCAGTCAGAGCCCCCACAAGTAGCGACAAATACTAGCTTCGCAAATCGTCCCGATCCTCGATTAGCTGCCGAATCTCGAGCTCTATTTCGAGAACTTTCTTCTCAGACGGATTCATCGTTTCGTTTAGGAGCCCAAATCGGAATGGCTCGCTTCTCTAGCCAAGGAACTACGGCAAGCAATGTCGCTTTTGGCCTAGCTGCTGGCTATGACCTGTTTCCCCGCTTCTCTTTAGAAGCTGGATTCTCTCTGGCCAGTTACTTAATGGCCCAAGGAGGAATCAGGTACCTTCTCCCGTTTGCGGAAAAACAAGTGAAGCTTTCGATAGGTGTAGAAGTGGCCAATGTCATCAGCCCTATTTCTCAAAACGTGGGCTATGTCTCTCAAGGGTTTTCTTATGAATCTCCCCCTATTCCGAGGGGTTCCTTTTTTGCGGGACCTGGAATTTTCTTTGAAATTCCCCTCTTGGGCGCTGGGCTCAGAGGAGATTTAAGAATGTATTTCGGAAATGGGACCATTTTGATGGGAACTTACGGTTTTGTTTACCACATTTAAAATTCCGGTCTCACTTCTAAGGTTTTTATGCTCGACTTCACTGACTTTTGCCTCCCTGACGACGTTGGACGAACAAATCCGAGATGCAGCACGACGATCGTCCCTTGACCCTCTTTTGGTCAAAGCAGTTGTTCGCGTAGAATCCAATTTCCGCTCGAAAGCTACTTCCCAAAAAGGTGCCATGGGTCTCATGCAAGTGATGCCTGGAACAGCTGAAGCCAAAGGAATCCATCAACCTTATCATGCCACTAATAATCTGATGGGAGCTTGTGAGTACCTTCGGGAACTCATCAATCGCTATCGAGGGAACATTGAATGGGCGCTAGCAGCCTATAATGCAGGCCCTGCCAACGTGGATAGATACCAGGGGATTCCCCCCTTCACCGAAACACGTAGTTATGTCAAAAAAGTCATGAAAATCTACAAGGATTTAAAACTTTCTCCTGCGCTTCCGAAGTAGTTTTATCGATTAATTTCAGGTCGGTTTTTTCTTGCCTGATTCAGCCCTTGCTCAGAGATAGGGATGGTTTGATAGGCGCCTATATCGAGAGAGGGAAAAATAGTTCTTTCCGTGCTGATGCAATACTGTTGCAGATCAGAGAAGATGGCTTTGCGAATAGGATAATTCATTTCATGTAAGATAACCTGCTTTGCCAAATGATTCTTCAAATTGATCACTACGGGTGCTTTCAAATTCGCAGTCATCTTGGAGGGATCTGTTGGAATCGTAATAATGGAAAACACTTTCGCATGTTTCAAATCTTTAAGCTGAAGAACTTTCAAGTCTTCTTCCAACATTTCCACTTTGTAAGTCTTCTCTAAAATTTGGGGCTCCAACAAAGGAAAAGCCACGCTCGGTTTTTTTAACGCTTGCAACCACATAAATAGAGAATCATCAGCTCGCTCAATAAGGACATATTGGTCGATTTTTGAAAATCCCAACATGCCTTCCGGAAAAGTGATGATGTCATTTTCGGAGGCAGAGATGCTACCAAAACGAGTCGTCTCAATCATCATGGGCTTATGGCTCCTGATATAAATTTTTGTTGGAAAACCTGATACTTATAAAAATGCTAACTGGCCCGGGTGGTCTTAGCAAGCGATTTTAAGGCGGGTACTGGGCTCTCTGCTGCTGCTTTGTTGGAGTCTTGAATCGCTATATACACTTCTTCGCGATGAATTTTGGTATCGCGCGGCGCTTCAATCCCTAGACGAACCTGGCGACCTTTGATCTGGACCACAACAATTTTGATATCGTCGTCAATCGCAATGCTTTCGCCGAGTTTTCGAGTGAGTACGAGCATGAGTTTGTGATTCTTCCTCACAGAACTCTTCGGGCGGAATGAGAGAAAACTTAAGCAAAGAAAAGAGTTACCTTAGCAGCGCGTCAAGCGGATCGTTGTGGAGGACTTTAGCATTGGTATCAATGGCAGCACGAAGTACAGTTTGGTCTCGAACTAAGTCTGAAAATACTTTGACGGGATCGGCATCTTCTAATTGTGAAACTACTTTCTTGCCCTGCTCTTCATGCACTTGATGGTTATCCAGTGCCCGCTGAATTTCGGTCATGCTTCCAGCAATGTGGGTTCGCCCCAACGAAATTTGATCCACAACTCGTGAAAAGCCATCCAGACTGCTTCTTACCAGAGATTCGTCACCTGTTTTAAGTCCATTCAATAAATCTTGGTAAGTAGCAATTAAATTAGTTCCTCGCTCAAGACCCTGTCCCAGAACAATTTGCGAGCCGGATAAATTCACAGGTACTTTTAAACCACGATCAATTTCGACTTCAATCTTTCCATCATCACCGTGAAAATTCCCCTCAGAATCAAATGCTTTTTGATGACTCTGGAATCCTCCAAAAACAGGGCGGTTAGCAAATTCAGTGTTCAGTGTTTGAATTAAATTATCGTAGAGACCCTGTACTTCCGGAAGAACATGATAAAACTGTTCGGGGCCGACCGTTGCACTCCCACTCGCTTGAAGGGCAAGCTCATAGGTTCTACCAACGAGTTCTTGCATTTGGGCTAATGTGTTTTCCGATGCAGTAAGAAAGCTATGAGCAAATCGAGCATTTTTGGCTACAGTCTCTCTTACAGTAAGGTCATCTCTTAAGTTAGCCGCCACTGTCCAATCGGCTGGCGCTTGTGAAGGACGAGTAACCTCTTTCTGAGTAGCCGCTTTATTAGATGAAATCACTTCCCTCTCACGTGCAGTAGTGATGTGGTTCTGGGCATTGGTAAACATTTGTGACGTAGAAACTCGCGCGGTCATTTATTAGTCCTTTAAACTTAAAATGGTGTCTAACAGGTCTTCGCCCACTTTCATCGCTTTGGCTGATGCATTGAAAACAGTTTGATACTTGATCATGTCAACAGCTTCTTCTTCTAAACTTACTCCTGAGTAGGACTGTCGATAATTCTCGAGTTGATCCACTATCGCTCGTTGATGCTCGAACATTTGAGTTTCATGCTGAGTGCTAATTCCGACTTGAGCCACGAGGTTATTGAGAGATTCATTCACACTGTGAAGGACTGTGCCCCCAAGTTCACCTGCGGGAAGAAACTTTTCATTCTGAATATCCGCAATCGCTAATGCCGCTCGATTATCGCCGGGTGCTCCATCTCCAAATCCAGTAGCAATTTTTTCGTGATTCTCATTGATTTCATCTGACAATCCGAACTTGAAAGCAGCATGTTCCACTTCATCACCTAACTCTTTGAAAAAGTTTCGATTGGAAACCCCATCGAGCCCCATGCCCTCACTGTGAATTTCATTAACTTTTTTGGTTACTTGATAAGCAATTTTATCCAAATGCCTCATTGCAGGGTTGATGACATGATCTCGGGCCTGCATTAAGCCCCCTAACTCTCCATTTTTTATGGAATGAGTGATTTCCCGAGGAACTCCAGAGCCATTGATGAAAACACTCATGCTCCCCGCTGCACGTTCACCTTCAGCTGCTGAGCGACGCACCGTCAGCTCAAAATGATCTGCACCCTGTACAATGACAGCATTGCCGGCCAATATGGTTTTTTGTCCACGCTGATCTTCAGTGACTTGCAAATCAACTTTTTGAGCCAAGTCACGAATAAGCATGTCTCTTCTATCATACAATTCGTTGGGTGTTTCCCCTCTCGCTTCAGATTGAACAATAGTGCTATTCAGATCAGCAATCTCGCGAGCGTTCACATTAATCTGATTAGCTACATCGCCAACTCGAAGATCCAGCTCTCTACGACCCAATTCTAGCGAGTCATTCATTTGTTTAAACCCACGAACCAAGCTCTGAGCAGAACCATGTACTACGTTACGGAGCGATGGATTCTCTACGTTATTGGACAGCTCACGAAAATCGTTAAAAAACCGATTAATCGTCTCACTGAGATTACTGCCTTCTTGAGTTGCTAACGCTTCAAACCGATTTAATGTTTCTGCTTTTATTTTAGAATTCCCAAAATTCTGATTTTCATCAACTAACTGCTTCTGTACAAACTCGTCGTGAACTCGAATTACTTTTTTTACTTCTACTCCTGAACCAATAGTAAGTCCGTTGATTGACTGAGCAGGGAGATTGACGAGTTGAGTTTTTTGTCTGCTATATCCAGGGGTGTTGGCATTCGCAATATTGTTGGAAGTAGTAGACAAGGATTGTCTTTGAGTTTGCAACCCTCGCTGACCCACATCTAAAATATCATTTACTGACATTAGTACCTACCCTCTAGGACTCTACCTGATGAAGATAAATCTCGGCGTTTTCCCGATTGATTATAGACTCCCGGATTTCTGAACAGGTGTTTCAAATTGCCTAGCAAAAGCTCGAGGTTCTTTAGTGAATGTTTCAGCAGCTTCTGGTTGGATTCGCATTTGCCTTGAAGTTTACTCCAAGAACGCTGCCACTCAGTAAAGCCTATTTCCCATTGTTGAAGGAGAGAGTTCGGTAAGATCGATGAGACTTCGCTCAATGGCTTTCCATATCTCACTTGAGCAAGCTTCCTGAGAGCTTCTCTTTTGTCTTTCAAACGCAACATCAGAGAAGATTTTTCAACACTGGAGTTGATGATTTTCTCCATGTCAAAACTGGTCAGTCCTTCGCGCTCACGATCTAAAACAAGGCAAAGCTCACCAACGAGTCGGATACACTCTTCATTCCAGGATAATAAAAGATCCTGACCTTCCGTTGGCATGATTCCCCCGAAAAGAGGTTCAGAGACGATAAATTACAGCGTGTTTTTTCCGAAATCATTGCGGAGATGTTCGTCTACCAGACGATCCGCAATAGCAGCACTATCCACATGATAGGTGCCTTCTCGAATACTTTTCTTGAGCATTTCTACTTTGTCTCGTCGAATATCAGGAGTGTTTTGGGCAGTTTCCATCGCTTGCTTCATGAGCTTTGCGCGCTCGGAAATTTCTACTGAAGCCCCACTTCTCGCTCCCCCAACTCCCGATCGGTCTGTGTCTAGAGCGGTCTTTGCTTGAGGGGTCGACTCCTTTGATTTTTCAATTACTTGTGGATTCATTGGGACATTATTTGAGACCTTCATGGCCGACTCCTTTTTCAGGTAACGCTGCTAAAACTAACCCGGAGGGACACTTCCAGTGTATCACTTTCCCTGAGAAGTGCGCAATAAATGCTCGTAGATGATCTTGGATAAGCCTAACTGCTCTGCATCAGCCATTCTCTCAGCGTGCTCGCTATCCAACATCCCCTTAAAAACGCGCTCTGCATTACTTTCTGGGATAAGGCCCCCAGGAGTCACTGTTTTTCGCATCGCTCCTATCATTTGATTGATAAAAACGGCTTCAAATTGCTTAGCGACTTTTTTGAGTTCCGGGTTTTCCGGAGTCTCTTTGGGTTCATTTAGACCCCTAGGCTGATTGGTATTCTCGATTTTCATGTCTTATTGCATTTCAATTTCGGCCATGAGAGCGCCTGAAGCTTTTAAAGCTTGAAGTAATGAAATGAGGTCTTCCGAGCTAGCCCCCATATCGTTCAACGACGAGGCAATATCAGCAATACTCGCACCTCGTTTCATGACCATTAATTTTTGATCTTTTTTGCCTGCAGTATCTCCTCCTGCGGCATCGGCAGCGGGTGCTCGTTCATCTCGTATCTCAATTTTTAAATTGCCTTGCGCAATCGCTACTGGAGAAATTCTCACTTGATCACCTAAAACCACAGTTCCAGTTTTGGGATTAATCACCACTTTTGAACGATTATCCGCTTCTACTTCAATCACTTCTATTTGAGCCAAGAGTTCGATCGGATTAGGCTCGTAGTGATAAGGCGGTAACACATCAACTGTAGCAGCATCGACTGCGGTCGCATATTTTCCACCAAGTTCTTCGTTAATTCGTCGAGCAATTCTTACAGCGGTCGTAAAATCCGGATTCAACAACTGATAGCGGAATTCCTTCATAGTAGAAAAGTTTTGAGGGATTTCTCTCTCAAGAGAAGCGCCCCCTGGAATTAAACCAGTCACGAGATTCTGTCCCCCATTGGCACCACCGCCACCACCCCCACCACCACTTTTTTTCATAGAGAGGATTTTTCCTGTTCCCATTGCGTAAACTTTTCCATCAGCTCCTCTGAGAGCTGACATCATTAGGGTTCCCCCTTCAAGTGAGCTTGCACTTCCTACGCTCGAAACATGAACGTCCAACTTAGTTCCCGACTTGCTATACGGTGGCAATGTTGCTGTAACAATCACCGCCGCAGCATTTTTAGTATCCATTTTCTGATTTTTTACGTCCACTCCCAGACCTCGAAGTACTAGCCCCAGGGAGGATTCCGTCAGTTCATTAGCTTTATCACCGGTGCCTGAAAGTCCAACTACCAATCCATAGCCAAACAGTTGGTTAGTTCTCGCGCCTTTCAACAAAGCAATGTCTTTGAGTCGTGCTCCAAAGCATGGAACGGATAAAACAAACAAAAGAAGCCATTTTTTCATCGCTCTTCTCCTTCCTCGCTGGAAGTAATGGACATGTCGCGATTGATACTTTCAAACTTCAAATCCAGAAGCGCATCTGAGGGAGCAGTATCATCAGCTGCAATTTCTCGCTCGCGAATGACTCCCTGAATATAGACAAAGGGGGAATCAGAAGCTGGCTTGAATCCGTGGTTTGCAGCCACACGGTATCCTCCACGAGGGAGAGCTTCAACGATAGTCACTTCGACAGTTTCAGGTGGTTTTTGAGGGGCATTTTTTGTAGAAGCAGGCCCTCGGCCCTCTTCGGATGCTCCGCTTAAGCTTGACGAGGATGGCATAGCGGAAGACGCTTCAGCTGTTTCTTTCCCCTCTTTCTTATCCTTCTTGTCTTTCTTATCTTTTTTATCCTCAGACAATAGTTCTCCCTCAGGAACTGGTCTTTTAACTGCTTGCTCTAGGCGAGCGATGAATTTCCTATCCAACTTGATAGTGACAATATCACCGGGAGCTCGAGTTTGGGTGGGCGAATACATTTGATTCCAATTGGAATCTTCACTCCACAGCGAACCCAATTCCCTTTGGATTTTTCTGGTTTTCTTACTTGGAAAATGAGTAACTTTTGGCGGCGGCACGATCATGACTTCATTTTTAGACCCAGAGAACCATGAACAACCGGCACTCAAAAAAAGAACACTCACGAAAGTTACTAAATGGATAATATTCATTGCTACCTCAATTCAACTTGTCCCGGAGCGGTGACTCTTGCGCGTACAACTTTTTTACTAGCTGGGTTTTCAACTCGAATCCAACTCCCCATTCGTCCGTTTTCCAGGGCTTTCATTCGGGCTGAAATCACCATTTGCGGACTCGCATGTCGTAGTTCGACCATTTGTCCTTGAAGAATTTCCACTGGTTTCTCTGAGTTAATCAAACCAATGAGAGAATCTTGCCGAACAAAGCCCCTGGCAACTTTGCCTTTCAAGTCGCTCCAGTCAGTAAAGAATCCGGTTTGAGTAAAGCGATTAATTTCTCGCTCTTCGAATTGAATGTTGTCATCGGAAAACATTTCGCCGTGAGAAATGTTTTTGCTGGCGATCGCAACCGGGCGAAACACTTTTATTACTCCATTACCCAAGGTTCTATGCCCTACCCCGTTTTCGTTCCAAGCCAACTCAAAACTTACAGCTCCCATGGGGGGGGTCGGATTTAACTGAATAATCATTGCATTTTTTGGAGCCGCATCCTGAGTAGAAACACTGGTAACTTCTATTCGTGCCTCTGGCCACTCTCGAGAACAAGCGTCTTTAAGAAGCCTTTGGAGATGCTCAGGAGACGGGGGGGAAGTCTTCAAATAAGCTCCTTGGGCCAAACTGCCCAAGACAACGAGGAGACTAAGAATGATGTTCATGAATTACCTCAAACCCGTTGTGTTCTGAAGCATCTGGTCGACAGTTTGAATTACTTTAGAGTTCATTTCAAAAGCGCGCTGAGTTGAAATCATATCTGTCATTTCTCGAACCACATCAACATTTGAAGACTCTAAATATCGCTGCATAATTCCGCCCGCTGGAGTCTGGTTCGGGTTGAAAATGTTTGCTGCACCACTTGCCTCAGTTGCTAAGTAAATATTTTTTCCAATGGCTTTCAAGCCGCCATTATTTAAAAAAGTAGCAAGTTGAATTTGTCCTAATTGCTCTCGCTCTGTTTCGGACATGATCGCCCAAACAACTCCATCCTCGGTAATCTCCAAACTCTTAGTGCTCCGAGGCACTGTAATCTCTGGTTGAATTGGATAACCATCGATGGTTTGGACTTTTCCTGTCGAGGACTGATAAAAAGTGCCATCTCGTTTATAACCGACTTCCCCAGTGGGAAGTTGAACCATAAAAAAACCATCGCCTCGGATCATCATGTCCAAATCCCTGGAAGTGGAAACAGGATGTCCTAATTCAAAGTTGCGTTGAGTTCCTGAAACTTTAACTCCCATTCCCCGCTGGATACCCACTGGGGCTTGAGTTAGCGCCGAAGTGTTTGCGCCAGGCTCTTGCAGAGTTTCATAAAGCAAATCCTGAAACTCAGCTCGACTTTTTTTATAACCAGTCGTGTTTACGTTGGCGAGATTGTTTGAAATGCTATCAATCTGAGCCATTTGGGCTTCCATTCCGGAAGCGGCACTGTTTAGAGCACTGATCATTTATCGCTCCTTGACGATGTCGTTAACACTTTTGCTATCAATATCCTGATAGGTTTTTACAGCTTGCATGTGGGATTCATAAGCTCGAGTGGCTTCAATTAATCGGGTCATTTCGCTCACTGGATTCACATTTGACCCCTCAATAAAACCTTGGTGAAGTTTGCTTGATGAAAGACCATTTTTTAAATTTGCTGGATGGGTATTTCGGTAGAGGCTATTGCCCATTTTTTCCAGCCACTGAGGTTCATTAAACTCCTCAACGCTTAAAGTGGCCACTTGAGCTCCATTTTGAAGAATGACACCTTCTTCAGTAATTTGGACGGGACCTTGCCCCAGTTGAATCACTCTTTGTGCTCCATCGGGCTGACGATCAGGAATGCTTCCGTTCACAGGCGGAGCCCCTTTGATTTCGAGATTGGAAACAGCCGCTTGAGCTTGCGAAGCTTTTGCGAGAACGGGAAAACCACTTGCACTCACTAATCTTCCCTCTTTATCAACACTAAAATTACCTTGTCGAGTGTAACGAATCCCTGCTGGCGTGAGCACTTCGAAAAATCCAGTCCCTTCAATAGCGACATCTAAACTGCGTCCGGATTTTTGTAGACTTCCTTGTTTGAAATCAGTGTAAACCCCATCCATTTCAACAAAACTTTTATCACCCGATGGCCGAGCATCAGGATCGGACAAACTTCTAATTTCCCGTTCTACTCCGTCTACTGAATCGTACCTTCGGAGTTCAGTCAGATATTCATTAAAAGTGCCCGTATCTCTTTTGAATCCCGGAGTAGTGGCGTTGGCTAAGTTGTTCGCAATCAGTTCCACTTCTCTGGCTTTTGCTAAGCCACCCGATAAAGCGGTATAGATTCCTTTGTCCATGGAGCTCCTTGAATCGGTATGGGAAAAACTGCGTTACTCCTTAAAACTAAGCATCTCCTATGCCAAAGGCGGCTTTGACTGAATTGAGCTTTTTTTTGCCGGTTACAGCGGAACTTTTTTCCAATAAGCGGAAAGTTTTGCCGAAAACTGGGGAAAAGGTGATGGAGCTTCGTCAACTCTCTGACAGAAGCGTTAGGGAGCTGTCACTTGGACCCATTTTAATGCGTTGCGTCTCGCGCCGCAAATAAAAACCCCGTCTCTGCGAAGATGCCCTTCTCAAGACGGGGTCTTTGATTAAAGCTTCAATGAACGAA
>RFNO01000047.1 GCA_009927165.1 Pseudomonadota bacterium | reverse complement strand
GTGTATACGATGTGCCCGGTATGAAATGGACCCTATGTGCCCGGTAAGTACAAAGTGGTTGGGGCGCCAGGATTCGAACCTGGGAATGCTGGAATCAAAATCCAGTGACTTACCGCTTGTCTACGCCCCAACAGGACAAGCCCGGAAAACCCTATTTCTAACGAAAAATCCTGCATTTGTCTTCCGGATTTCAAAGATTTCTCAAAAGATCTGGAAGCAAATGCGGAGCGTCATTACCGTGTTTAGGGGTTCAGGGAGGCCAATCGAAGTCCTTCTCGAATGAGCTCCGCTTCGGAAGCTCCACTGGTCTTGGCGAAAGCAATCAGTTGCTCGGTTAGATGGTCTTTAAGCGCCTTGCTCCCTTCAGCTTGGGCCAGAGAAGAGTTTAAAATTTCCAATATCTCAATGGGTAACAACCATTCAGTAGGCGCTTGAGATAGCATTTGGCCGCTGATTCGTTTTAATTCGGTCACATTGGCTTTGCCTTCATCTCTCATTTGTCGAAGGGTATCGTAGAAAGCGAACACTTTCTGTTCTTGAGCCGAGTAGGGCGATTGGCGTCCGGGAGAAGTGCTTACTTTTCCTAGTTCGTACTCACCAAAATTTTCTCTATCCGCTGGGCCTGCATATACCGATACCACTTTATCTCCCACCAGCTGATCAAAATCACCCCACTCAGAACTATAAAAAACCTGTGGCCCTTTTCTGACTGTCACGTTCCTCCATTGCAGAATACCCAGTTTTCCTTCAACACGAATCATTCGAACCAGTTCGCCTTCAACCATGAAGCCTGACACTAATTCGAGTTTACAAGGGCGACCCGTTCTTAAACCGGAAGCTTCTAATTCCGAATCCGTCAATAAAGCGGGAGACTGGTTTGGAAATGTTTTCCATCGACCCACAGGAGAACTAAAGCCATCGGGATGATGTTCCCTTCCTTGGTTCGAAAGTTCAGCTTCTCTAAACGAAAGCTGAACTGGGCCTTGAAATTTTAGAAATTCCAGTGATTCATGTTCAATGATGACCTCACTCAAAAGTCCACTCACTGAGAACTCGTTCTCAAAAACCGTGGTCGTCACCGTTTTGGACTTGAGTCCTTTCAAAACAGAAGCGACTCCTCCCAGACGGTAACTGAGAGTTCTATCAAGCTGCGCAAGCACCTCAGGAAGCTGTTCCAAAGATTCCGCCACAAAAAGCTGGGGTTGAGGTTCAGTAATATCGTAGGATTGGTGAATACAATCTAGGGAAAGTCTGATCTTTTTTACGGCAGGGCTTAAGCAATGACGACTTTCAGCCACTGATGAAAGCAAACCTGCGCCATAAATTTTTGGATTTTTGAGATCCCCCACTAAACCATATTCTGCCGTCCACCAGTTCATTCGCGCAACTTGATTGAGTTCGCTGACTTCACTTACTTGTCTCACCCTCTGATTTAATTGGCGCTGAGCTGATTCCAGCTCTTGCTCAGTCGTGTCTGGGTTTTCTTTGATATCCGACAACACTCGAACTGCCTCGTACATTTGGAGATCTTCGTGGCTTTGGAGTGCTTTTTTCGCCATGTTCGCATATTGCTGTAGGTAATGACGGTACAGAGGCTCAACAAGAATGGGTAAATGCCCGGCAGCTTCGTGAACAATGTCAGGGGCAGGAGTGTAGCCGACATGCTCAAGCGTTCGCATATCCATCGCGATAGGCATAATCCCTAACGATTGTAAGTCTAAAAAAGCAGAAGGCGGAATGAATCCACTGACTCCGACGGCACCCCAACCGAATTCTTTCAAAGATTTGTTGATCACTTCTATATCAGGGATTTTTTCAAGGCTTATCCCCGTTTTTTTAAGACCTTCTAGATAAACAGAAACTGCATGGTCTTTAAAAAAATCTTGAGCTTGTCGAAGAATGTATCGCCAAGTCGAATGCTCTCTGGGGGTATAGCGAGAATAGTCCTGTCTTTTACAGTATTTTCTCAAATAACCTGGGATGTTGTCAGAGACTGGCATATGAGGGTCATCATACTCCTGTGTAGAAAAGCTGGCAAAGCTTGAGATGAGCTTTTAGTTTTCAAAAAACGGCGATTCGGTTATGGATGGGTCATGAAAATCCAATGGTCATGGACTGCTTTTCTCTTACCAAACCTACTCATGGGGTTATCCCAAACCCCAGACTTAGTTCGTCGAAATCTTTTTGATGAAGGATACATAGGTTCGGATAGCCAATTATGGATTCGCTATGAGCCAGATGGCTCGGGAAAATTTACAGGAGTTTGGGCAAATCACAACGAACAAAAAGCAATAGCTGGAATCAAAATCGGCAATTTTGTGACTATCCGAAGCGCTCACCAAAAGTGGATAGCAGAAACAATTAACCAACCAGGCCAGTGCGAGTCTTTGTTGCGAATTAGAAGTTCTGTTTGGGCGAATCATGCTTTCGTTTTAAAAGCCAACTTTTGTTCACCTGCTTTTTGAGTGGGATGTTTTGTTAGTTGGCAACGTTTTTTTCATAAAAAAAAATTTTTAAAAAAAAGAATTCAATGATTTTTGTTTGACCCTGAGTAGGGGGGTTTGTTAAAAATCCTGTTCTTGTTAAACAGTTAGGTTAAAGCCTTATTGAGGAGGAAAGATCAAATGAATAAAGCTCAGCTAGTAGAACAACTTGCATCAGAATTGGAAATGACAAAGGCTGATTGCGAAAGAGTTATCGATGGCACCTTGGAAATTATCCGCAAATCGGTAAAAAAGGGTGACGATGTAACTATGGTCGGATTTGGTACCTTTACTCGTTCCAAAAGAAAAGCTCGCACAGGTCGTAATCCTCAAACTGGCGCAAGCATTAAGATTCCTGCTTGCACAGTTCCTAAATTCCGTCCTGGC
>RFNO01000102.1 GCA_009927165.1 Pseudomonadota bacterium | reverse complement strand
GGAATCCAAAGGAAGCCAAGGATCAAGCCGCTTTCACATCCACTTTAAGTCTTAAGCCGGCTGGTCTACCTTTCCTTGCAAGGAGAGCGCTACAAATCGTTCCTTTGAGTACCCTAAAATTTTGGCATAACGAGCGGCTCTTTCAGAACTTACCGATTTTCTTCCCTAATAGACTAGTGGAGCTGGGGGAAACGAAACCGCAGCCACCCAGTTAATTAACTCAGATTGATTTCTCGTTCTTCATAATCTTTCAAATTAAAGTGCTATAATCGGAACGATGCGACTTCAGCACGCCTTAAACCGCTTTTCTGTATTTGTGTGCCTATTTGTTTTTGTGTGGGGTATACCGATGAGTCTGGGAGAAAATAATCGCCAGCACTCAATTTCTCAAGAGAGAAGGGGGCGTCAGTTAGAGGCCCGTCCGGAATCCGGGGCGACTAAACCCAACTTAGTCTACTTGTCTTCCCAAAAGAATAAAATTGAAGATCCCAATATTGCACAGTCAAGAAATCTAGAAGTGTCGAGACTTGAAGCCTGCGGATTTGATGTCCGAGACATGGAGATTGAAAACTTAGACTCCATGAATGCACAGCTCAGCGGGGGACAATTCCCCGCAGATACACCCATTTTCGTGAGTGCCAGTCATGGAGCGGGCAAAGCTAACTCAAACACTTTCCAAGAACTCAGAATAGATCCTAAGGGCCATGATGTTTCGGCACCTCATTTGATTAAGAACATTAGAGCGATAGCGCCTCGGTCGAGTATTTATTTAGATGTCTGCCATGCGGGTCTCTGTCGTGATGGAAATTGCGATGGAGTGGGAACTTCCTGCGGTAGCAATCAGCAAAGTGGATTTGAAGATTCATCGGATCCTTTGGCTACTAGCAAGTTCCCAGTATCACAAGCGTTGATTGATCTTTATTGTGATTCAATCCAAGAGTGTTCCGAGTTTAAAAAATTTGATGAAAATGGAAATAAAATCCTTGAGGGCAGAGAAATTAACCAATATATGGCGGAAAAATTTGGTAGCAAGGAAGTAAAATCTTCTCGACAGGCCTTTAAAACGTGGCCTGAGGCAAGAGAGGGAGAAAAAAAGTGTAAGGCAACTGGAAATAGATTTAGATGTCACGAGGCCTTAGGAAATATCAAGGTCAGTCTGTCGAAACAAACTAAAAGAGGTTCCTGGGTTCCTCTTCAAAACTTAAGACAGAGTTTTTCTGAGAAGAAACAGGGAGATATAGATACCGGCATGCCAATGGAAAAAGATGAGGACTACTCACATCGAGATTTTAGCCCGGCTCTGAAGATGCTCTTAACCGGAAAATGGCCGGGGGCTAATACTCCCGGATCTGCCGAACTAATTAAAGAGGCCACTGGGATTTCCTTTGCTGGTTCGTATCAAGTTTCAGATTCCGGAAAAGAGCTTTACGGAAGGGATGTAGATTTTGAGAAAGACGTTCGCCTGAGGCTAGATAAAGTCTCTGAGGACCCTGATCACCCGCTTATCGAATGTGAATGCTTGTCGAATGACGTCGTTCCCTCTACCTACACGGCCACTGGTAAACAACAGATTTATTTCGATCCGTCTTTTCAGATCCGGTGTCGCTCAGCGGGAAAATAGGAATCTCCCGCTCCTCTCACGCTCCGATTAGAATTTAATATATAAAAGTAAAATAATAACAAGCAGTTAAACTGGTGGAGGTGGCGCTATAGTAGTCGAGCCCCCTGCCACGCAAACAAAAACAGCAATAAAATCAACGCCACTTGGATTTTTCATTCGCAAAACCGGTTCGTTTCCCTTAATCGTTTGTCAGCATCTTTCAGCATCGTTCGTTAAAGTTCTCCCGCTCTTCTCACGCTCCAAAAATATTCAGGTAGGGAAAGGCTGAAGGAAGCCAAA
>RFNO01000111.1 GCA_009927165.1 Pseudomonadota bacterium | reverse complement strand
ACTGCTACAGGTAAATGGATTTCCTTTTTGATCTGACCCGAATACGTGCTATAATCAGGTCTTATTATGACCCGAATAATCCGGCTAAACGGGTCTTAGGTAGACCTAAATACGAGGCTTAAATGGGTCAAAAGTATATTTGGCAAAAAGAGGGATGGCCCAACTTAAAGTGGGATAGCGCTGCACTCCTGGGGTTACTTGGACAAGCAAGAAAAGCTCAAGGAAAAATCATTGCTCAAGCTGATTTTATCGGCCTTGAAGAGCAGGCCAAAATTCTTGTGGAAGAGGCTTTTACCACTTCCGCTATCGAAGGGGAAAAACTCGACCGCAATACCATACGTTCTTCGGTCGCAAAACGCCTAGGTCTCCCCACGTCCGGTCTTCCTAAAACCCAAAGAGCTATTGATGGCTTAGTTGCCATCTTAACCGATGCAACCTCGAAGCACTCCATTGCTTTAAAAGAAAAACGTCTTTTTGGCTGGCATGCAGCTCTATTTCCCACAGGATATTCCGGCTTCCAAAAAATTATCGTTGGGAACTGGAGAAAGTCCGAAGAACCCATGCAAGTAGTATCGGGGCCTGAAGGAAAGAGAAACGTCCACTTCGAAGCCCCCCCCTCAAAAGAGCTTAAACGAGAAATGAAAGCATTTTTGAAATGGTGGAACTCACCCCCTGGAATCGACGGATTATTACGCGCAGGCCTTGCACACTTTTGGTTCGTCACTATTCACCCCTTTGAAGACGGTAACGGACGACTAGCGCGTGCGCTTACAGATATGGCTCTTGCACAAGACGAAAAGACTGGGCGAAGGCTTTATAGTCTTTCTTCTCAAATAAATGCTGAACGCAACGACTATTACGATACTTTAGAAGCTGCCAAAAAGGGACGCTTGACATTACGGATTGGCTTTCTTGGTTTTTGGGCCTCTTTATTCGTGCCGTTAAAACCTCGGAAGCAACGATCGAGACCGCTCTCTCCATTGCAAAGTTTTGGAAAGAGAACAGCCAATCTGCCC
>RFNO01000133.1 GCA_009927165.1 Pseudomonadota bacterium | reverse complement strand
TTCAGATGGGAATGTCCTCACAGGCACGATGGCGGAGCAATCGCTATCGAGTTTAAGTACGGCAGTGCCTGCGGGGTATTATTCTACAACAGATTTAACGAGTATCGAGACAGGCTTATCGGCCAGTAACATCAAAGTGGGAATGCAACTCTTTGGGATTACCGGTACCTTTACTTCAGATGCGGATGCAGTGGCCGGAGATATGCTGTCGGGAAAGACTGCTTATGTGAATGGAGTGAAAGTAACGGGAAATATCGAAACGAAAACGCTATCCAATGCCAGCACCTCAGTTCCCGCAGGATACTATGCCACTAGCACCACCTTAACCACTGTCGATACCGATCTTGCTGCGAGTAACATCAAATCGGGAACCGATATTTTCGGAATCACGGGAACCGCAGTTGTGTTAAGTGGGACAGCAACCGATCCTGCGACCGCAAGCGATGTCGCTTCTGGAAAAGAATACTGGGATAGCACCGGGGCAAAGCAAACGGGAACGGGGGGTGCGAATCTGGGAGCGCCTCTTTATTCGATGGCTTATCGAAAAGATACATCAATAGTCGTTCCCAGTTCCTCAACCACTCGAGGAGTTGCTACCGTCCTAGAAGAGTCGGTGAATGCAACTGCCTTTCAGGATTATCATAAGCTGGTGCCCGATCCTAAGTTTGATACGGATGGGGCTTCAAGTGGAACTTACCAGCTAGCTACCATTGCAGGAGGGCGACCAAGCCAAATTTGCGGAACCTCAGGGACGATTGCAGAAAGAATTTCTGATTGCTCATCAAAAAATGGAGTTGCTGCCTTTTATGATGGAAAAAACTATGGTCAGAGCGGTGAGGGTGATTGGAAATTAGTAACAAGAACTGAAAATGGTTATGAAGTCTGGCGAGACGAACGAACTAAGCTGATTTGGAGTGATCGACTGGCCACCACCTACAATTGGTATCGAGCAGCTGGATACGCATCTACCGATAGCACCACTTCAAATACTGGGGGATATGATGCAAGACCTGGAGTGGGAGTTCAGCCAAATCCTCCCGTCAGTGTGTGCGTGGATGCTTCTCTTATTCCAACACTATCTGGTTACCAATCCTTCACAACTCCTTCAGAAAATGACGAGAGAAAAGGAAATCTGAATTATCCCGCAGTCACTTGGAGGTTGCCCACTATTTGGGATTGGAAATTGGCAGAAGCCAATGGGCTAAGACAAGTCCTTCCCAACCTTGGGATGTGGTTTTGGTCTGCTACTGGCAGTGGCGCTATAAATGCCCCATGGATGAGTTTTCCGAGCGATGGGGGCATTCAGTATTGGGCGAACCGAAACAATAGTTCACAGATTAGTGTGCGTTGTATCGGGACAGGACAATAGATTTGTAAGAATTTTCGAACGCGGAACGTAAGTGAAGGAGAGAGCGATGAAAGTGCTTGTAACGAGCTCGACCTTAAGTCCATTGACTCACGCAGCATCCGTTGCATTGGACACTAGCCACGCTCCCAATCTGACGATATCATAAAGCCATGAAATCTCGTTTGCTCTCTTTCGTCTTGTGCTTCATTGCGATTCCTGTCCACGCAGTTACTCTTCCGAATTTAAAGCTGGGTCCCAGTTTTTCTGTTCTGGACTACAAACAAAGCGGAACATCGACGACTGCTCAAATTTGGACAAGCCTTCGAACTGAGGCAAGCTACAATGTTTCGCCGAGCTGGGCCATTCAGGGAAAAGGCAACATTGGACTTTTTCCTGTTTCAAAAGGAAGTTCTCTATTTAATTTGCGATACTTGGAATTGGGCCTAGGCGCGAGTTATATGGGTGGAACGAAAGAAGGCGAAGGGTTTTTCCCAAGTGCCGGCTACCAGTACCAAACTTTTCTCAATGGAGACAACTTCGGATTTAGAAATGTCCACGGGCCATGTGGGCTTTTGAGTCTCAGGCTTCAAGTCGTTCCCAAACGATTTTTACAGGTGGATATGGGAGTCGGTTTAATGAACACCGATGTTAGTTTTTCTGGAACAAATAACGAGCTTTCAATGCGGGCTTCTTATATTTGGGAAGAGTTTCACGAAAAAATTCCCGTATTAACTCTTCAAGGTGAAATCAAAAGGTACTCTCTTGAATTTATTGCGGGTGAGGTAGGTGCTTACTTCTATTCTCTCACTTTGCTTGCGAGCTTCTAACGTAAGCAGCTCCCCAAGAAGGAAAAATGGTCGGGTTTGTCCAACAAACTACAAACAGCCGCAAGCCGATGATTTTATGAAATTTCCTTTACTCTCTAAACAGGGAATTTCGCAGATAGCAGCCGATTTTTACGAGTCTGGGCTTTCTTTGGACCCTGCTACTTGGAAAGAACCTCGATGCTGTTAATCTCTCCCTGCAGATAGGGCTTCAAAGAGTCCCCGGTAATCACAGCACTAGAAGAGTTTTCGTTTTTAAGACATTTATTAAAAAACATCAAAATGGCCGTGCGCACTACTTTTTGTACATCCGCTCGAGACGAGGATTCTCTGCCCTGTACATCACCCCCTGTGGAATCGGTGAAATCAAGATGGCTGGCATTTCCGAGCCAAATAAATAGATTCCTCTTTTTCATTTCTGGCCAGAGTTTGAATGATTCAAAGCGAGCGATCGGAGGCTCTCCATTTTGTTGCTTATCTTTTGTTCCGGACATTCCCAGGAGGGGCACTCGAAGAGAACTG
>RFNO01000070.1 GCA_009927165.1 Pseudomonadota bacterium | reverse complement strand
CCCCTCGAGTGGGAACCACCGAGCGGACAAAGCTTTGGAAACCCTCCTGTCTGTCAATGCTGCAGAAAATCTCCGTGAAGGAAACGTCGTCAAAGCAGGCTTCAGGCAATCCAATGTTACCAAAAGCAATCGCACGATTGAAAGGCATGAAACACCCTATGGCGGTTACTGGAAGAGCGATGATTTCACTTCCCGATTGGGACGCCAGAATATTTTTGACCACCCCACCGATTATGTAAAAGACGGTGGCGAGTACATTTTTAGTCTTCCCAATGGGCTTCACGGTTATCTGATAACCGATGCAGCAGGAAATCGTTTAGACGGCGCTCCAACGAATGTAGTCGTGGATCCGAACCGCATCCAAAAAGATGCAGTAGTGCTGAATGGGGTCTCCTGCATGAACTGTCACCAACGGGGCATGAAGCGACAAGATGACGATGTCCTGGAATACTTCACTCAGCTGGAAGACCAACTCAAAAACGGGGGCAGTCTTCGGCCCGTTTCCGAACGTCCCGTCAACGACAAGGGCGGAGGAATTCATTTAGGAGTAGAAACGAATCTCAAACAAGCGATCCGAGATGTAAAGCGAATCTACAAAGGAAATAAGGTTCTCAATCAAGTTTTTTCTAAAGACGAAGACGATTTCCAAAAAGCGATAGAACAAACAGGGAACTCGGTTGAAGTAGCCGATCCGGTATTTGCTACGGCCACTCAGTTTGAAGCCCCTCTTGATATAATATCTGTTGCTTCCGAGTTGGGTCGCGATCCGGAACTTGTCGAAAAGTTTTTTAAAACTCACCTAGACGTCAGTCAGCGGCTGGGGATTGGAAAAGCCACTATCGTAGACCGAGATGTTTTTAATGCGAATTTTACTGTTTTAAAAGAGGCCCTGAGAAGGTATCGGGCTTCACAGGTAAATCCCTAACGAGGAGTCAGTCATGAAAGTCCAAATCCTATCAGTCATTCTCTTGTCTGTTTTAGGTTCAGGTTTACTCAGGGCGGAAGAAACCACTCACAGTAAGACGATAGACCTGTCACGTACCCGAAGGGCAGAAAAAGACCTGTGGATTCCTCACCGAGTTTAACAGGATCCATTGTTCTAAAACCCTTTGGAACCAACAAGGAATGGCCC
>RFNO01000079.1 GCA_009927165.1 Pseudomonadota bacterium | reverse complement strand
TTTAATCCTTTTCATCGCACCCATTTTGAAGAAGTTGAAAATGCGCTTTCCTTCAATCCGGAGTCAACGGTAACAATCCTGCCAATTGAAGAAGCGGTTTATACCAAAGATGAAGCTCATCAGCCGCTGAGAGTCCGATTGTTTTCATTTCCGCTCGAAATGTCATTTATTCACAAATCTTTTGAAGCCAACAACAGAGTGCGAACTTCGGTGGATCTCAGAGTCATTTCAGGTGATCCTGTAGAGAGCCTTTAAACTTCAGCAAAAGTCTTTCCGATCCGGACGTCTCGATTCTTGTTGGCCCTGATGTTATTGTAAAATGGAGTCAATCTCCTAAATTTAGTGCGCTTCTTACGCAAGTGAAACTCCTGGTGACAACGGACCCTAAAAACGCTGGACTCAGTACTGCCCTCAAAAACCAATTTCAAGGCAATAACAAAGTGGTGTTTATTGACCTCCCCAGCAGTGGAATCCGGGGCGGAGAGGTTCGCACTTCGGTGATTTCGCGGAGTCACTCGCTGCATAAGTTACTTCCTCCCAAACTAGGAGATTATTTCAAGGATCATCCGAACATCCTTCAAGAAGCCATTGGCAACTACCAAAAACGGTTGTTCATTTTTTTGGAGAAAGACCTTCAACAAAATATTTTACCCACGCTCATGGAAAATGGACTTCCCCCGAAGTTGGGGGCATTTTTCCTGAAAAACCCTTCTTTGGCTTTCCCACTTTTAATAATCGATCCCCAGGATAGTGCATCGGTTGCTCACGCTGCCGAGAAACTACGAAACCACCTGCCTCCTCACCTTCGTCAAGAAGAGGCTCAGACACTTATTTCTGACTTATTAGTGGCTACGCAAAAGCTGCCAGTTCAGGAACTCCTCAATTCACGCAATCATACAAGCGAATACAGACTCTATCGGATCCTGCATGGGTCTTCTCAACCTTTTCCCCGATCTAACAAATCCCACCGCAATTCTATTTTTTCCGATCCCTTCAGAACCTGGAATGGCGGGCTAACTGACCTCATGAGGCCTTTCACGCAATTGGACATTTCTGACTCCTCCGAAGTCACAACTCTCGCTCAAAAAGAGAAACCGGGGTTTTTGGAAGTCTATCGCGGGATAAAAAACCGGAAGGAAATAGATGCACTTGTTGATGAGATTCTAAAGTCGGGTTTTGTGAGCAAAGTAGCCCTTAATTCCTTGAAACGAGGGGACTCAAATGGAGGCTTATCTGCTTCAGAACAAGATCTATTTCGGCGAGGAATTCAAAGTGCGATTTTAGAACATGTATTTGGAGATTATCACACCACTTCCCCTTTTGTAGCGAC
>RFNO01000064.1 GCA_009927165.1 Pseudomonadota bacterium | reverse complement strand
GTGATGACGGCTTTTCTTTTAAATTATACTCCCAGGACTGTGAGGAAATGGGCTGTGAGGCTGACTGGTATGTTCGCCGAGATCTCGTTATCGGAAGTAACTTTTTGAAAGCGCACTCCACAGAACCCTACTCCCGAAAGTCAGGCACTTTCACGTGCTTGCTTGACTAATTGCAATATTTTTTGTGAGTTGTCGTATGTTTCGAAACGGGAGGTTCTAGTCATCTTTCCTCCTACAACCAGTTGCAATCACTTTGTATCCCGACAGATTTCTCAAGCAACTCTTCTCATATCAAAATCAGGAAACAAGATGACTGCGGGATGAACCTTTAAAACTCTGGCTAAAGTGAGAGCTCTTTCACTGCCAATTTGCCTGGCTCCGCTCTCCAAAGCCGAAAGATTTGACTGGGGGATTCCACTTGCCTTGGCAAGTTGGGCTTGAGTTATCTCCTGAAGTTCTCTCAAGGTTTTAAGCATCTCACTCGGAGTAATGGAAACATTTACCTTGGCCCTCACAAATTCTCTTTTATTTATCTTCATGCGCATTACGTTCTCCTGTAGTCATGAGAAGTGAGTTCAATACCCAACACCTCTAAAGACTCACCTTTAACCAAGTAGATGACTCGCCATTGGATTCCCAACCGAGACGGGCGAAAACCAGCCCATTTTCCTTTGAGTTGCTCATCATGAAATCCCTTTACCTGACGCAAGCCATCAGGACCCCGCAATTCAACAATGCGTTTCCACCCTTCGTACCGAATCACAATCTCTTTTGGAGCTTTCTCCAAGACCTTAACCACAGACCGCTTTTCAAAGATTGTCCACATACTCATTTGAGTATTATTGGTGCTCTGAAAAAGCGGTGAACTAGTTCGAATACAGCCGCCCTAGGTTCTACAGAACAGCAAAGTAGACATTACTCCAAATTTCCGGTATGTTATTGGAGCATGTTCCAAAGAACAGTTCAACTCCCAAAAACCCAAAGCTTTTTCCTCTTTGGCCCCCGGGGTTCTGGTAAGAGCACGCTCTTAAATGACCGTTTCTCAGTTAAAGACACGCATTTTATTAATCTCCTCC
>RFNO01000094.1 GCA_009927165.1 Pseudomonadota bacterium | reverse complement strand
GGCCCATTCCGTTGCCTGAAAAAGTCGGCAACACCCCTAGCATATAAAGATGAAACATTTCCTTTGAATCGGCAGAAGTCGTGCTCAAATAGCGATTGTCTAACTCTTCGAGCAAAGCAAAGAGAGCGGAAAACTTGGTGCTTAGTTGGAAATCACTGTAGCGGGGTGCTTTATACATGGGTTCAGAGATGCAAAACCCCAAAACATTTTCAGACTCATCTAAAGCGACCCAGCTCAGCGCATCTGCGATAGCTTTTTCACAAACGAGTTGAGTGAAAGGTAAATACTCCTCGGGCCGAATTCCTAATCTGCTAGCCATCGTTTCTCCCTGAGGGTAAGGAAACGATTGTTGGACACAATCGACTAGGCTCTCAAGATGGGAGAATTCTGCAATTCTAAAGACAGTTTGAAATGGGGTTTTCATATAGCCTTTCTCTGAAACAAGAAAATTCGCCTCTCAAAGGCCTCACGTTCTTTAAAAGGTTGAGATCCTCAACAAAAAGATCAATTTTTTTACGATCGATCCCTGGCATCAAAATAACATGAGAAATATTATTTTCAGTTGCTAAGTGCCATTTTTTTATAAGTGGAAGTGTAGGTTTCTTGATCACGACGATATTTGAATTCGGATTGCACCAGGCTGGCCACGAAATCTTTCGAAGGGATCTTAGCGTGTAATCTGTCATTTTCAGGCAGTCGAGGGCTCGATCTTTGAGTCCTTGAACCCCTAATTTTTTCATGACTTGCCAAAGAATTAAGACTGAAAAACCATCCCTAGAACCCGACACAGTGGAGTCGAATGAATTGATATATTGGACCGTATTTTGAATAAAGTGAGTGTTAGTCTTTCTCGTTAGAACGACTCCACAAGGAATAGGGGAGCCAAAAAATTTGTGTCCTGAAATGGCGATGCTGTCAATACCACAACTAAAATCTACTCTAGGAGCCCCTTCTAAAAGAGGAAGCATAGTCCCAAACAAGGCTCCGTCGCAATGTAAATAGGAACGAGAAATCTGATTCTCTTTCAACACCTGTTTTATTTTATCTATATTGTCAATGGCACCTTTCATTGTGGTTCCAATATTGGCATTCATAATCACAGGATAGTGCTGAAGGGATTTTATCGATCGGCTCAATTCGGAATAGTCGATTTCACCATGACCCTGGGAAGGAATAATGCAACACTTAAGACCCAGGATTTTTACAACTTTGTTTAAGCTATAATGAGACTCTTCTGAGAAAAAAACGACTCCATCTGGATACCGCTCTCTTGCCAAGTAGAGACCAAAAAGGTTTCCCTCTGTGCCCCCATTGGTCACGTAGCCCCACAAATCATTCGTTTCAAGCTTCAGTAAGTTACCGAAAAATTCAAGGAGCTCCTTCTCTTGTTGGAAAGTGTTCATACCATTGTTGCCTACAAAGGGATCCCCCACGTTGTTAATGGTGAGGTTCAAAAAGGGAGAAAGGTTATGGTTATCTAAGAGCTGAGAGTTAGGATACCCAATGTAGGTTTGACTCTTTTCAACTAATTCGTCGTAAAGTGAATTTAGACTTTGTTGTAATTCTGCGCTGTTTTCATCCATCTGAGTCCTCTTAAAATGTTCGCGAGGCAAAGAATGATAAGAATTCAACATAATGGCAATTTAGGAATTGGTCAGATACATATTTGTTTTTTGTTTGTGAGCGCTACCCTGCAGTTGATTCCAGGGCGTGTCTATTTTTATTCTGGCACTGCTTTCAGACCGATAATGCCTCCAACAATCAGGGTGAT
>RFNO01000027.1 GCA_009927165.1 Pseudomonadota bacterium | reverse complement strand
TTCATATTCGATACACAAGCAGTTCCGAAAGAACTTCGACTGGCGGGAGGGGGCTGGGGGCATTTAGCTTTCTCAATGGGACAGGCTTTCCTGGCCAACTTTAAAAGAGCGATGGGTTCGGGTCTTATGATTTTTTCAAAATATCCCTTTTTTGAAAAGGCCCGATTCCTTAACTTTTCGGTGAACACGCGTTTAGATGAAAATTTGGTCACAAAGGGTGCTATCAAAGTTACTGTTTCAACGGGTTCAATGGGTCTTGTGGATATTTATAATGCCCACTTTGGCGCAGTCACTTATCACACTCCGAAAAAGGAATTTGATTTTCACGAATCTCGAAGAAGGCTCCAACAGGTTCAGGAATTTAAAAAATGGTTCCAAGGAACCCGACTTGGCCCTTCAGCGATTGTCGCCTGCGATCTCAACGTTCATCCTTTCCTGTTTAGTAAAGGGGTTTATTTGAATACCCCTTCAACAGAGTACTCTCTTCTTACCCATCCCTCAGAAGGACTGGGCCTCCTTGATTCCTTCGGAACTCTTCACGGGCTTGAAACTTCAGCCGGCAATACGGATGTCATTCAGAATCCCTTTAAGAGACAAGGATACTTCTCGCAGACACCCGACTCCAGAATCGATTATATTTTTCATTCGAGCGCAATCGAAAGCGTTTTTTCAGAGCCTGTTTTTAATGTGGGGCAGCATATTCTTTCCGATCACTACGGTGTTCTTACCCAAGTGGAACCTTCCTTCCAAATGGTTTCTCAAGGATTTTCTAACACAATCCTGAATTTCCTTTGTAACAAAAGTCGATGACACTTTATCTGTGAAAAAAATTTTATTCATCTGTGGATCGCCCAACCAAACGTCAATGATGCATAAGATTTCCCAGCATCTCACAGATTACGATTGTTGGTTTACTCCTTTTTATTGCGATGGGTTCTACCAGTTTCTTCAAAAAAAGGGGCTTTTAGATTTCACCATTATTGGCGGACAGAACAGGAAAAAAACCGAAGCCTATTTACAACAACACCAGCTCCCAGTGGACTATGCGGGAAAGAGACATCAATACGATCTTTTCCTAACCTGCACCGATCTTTTAGTGCAAGAAAACATTAGAAACAAGCCAGTGGTTTTGGTCCAAGAGGGCATGACGGATCCTGAGAATCTTGCTTTCCATTTTGTAAAACACACTCGAAAATGGGGGATTCCACTTTGGCTTGCAAGCACTTCCACTACTGGCCTTTCCGATTCCTATCAAGCGTTCTGTGTGGCTTCCGAAGGTTATCGAGATCACTTTCTTGCTAAGGGTGTAAAAGGCAGCAAGTTAAAAGTAACTGGGATCCCTAACTTTGATGATGTAGACCGGCTTCTTAACAACTCGTTCCAGAAAAAAGGTTATGTCTTAGTTTGCACTACTGATACTCGAGAAAACTTTAAAGTTGATTTCAGGAAACGTTTTATAAAACAAATTAAGGAACTTTCTGGCGAAAGAGAAGTTATTTTCAAATTGCATCCAAACGAAAACAGGCTTAGAAGCGAAAAAGAAATCCAGCGGTTTTTTCCAAATTCTCTTATTTGCCAAGAAGAGGATCCCGGACCCTTAATTGCTAATGCCGATGTTGTGATCACTCAGTATTCTACTTTGGTTTATGTTGCAATGGCACTTGGAAAGGAAGTGCAGTCCTACTTTGACAAAGAATCTTTAAAAAAACTGGTTCCAATCCAAAATGGAGGCCAGTCGGCTAAGAATATTTCTCAAGTGTGTCGGGAATTTCTGTGAGAAAAATTGCTATCATTCAAACTCGCTTAGGATCCTCCCGTTTACCGGGCAAGACAACTTTACCACTTGGTCCTTCTACTGTTTTAGAATACATGGTTAAACGATTACAGCAATGCTCAGAGCTCGACCGGATTATCATTGCAGTCCCTGAAAATGAGAAGACGGAAAGTTTAGAGAGGTCGCCAAAAAAACTGACGTAGATTTTTTTCCTGGAAGCGAACTCGATCTTTTGGATAGGCACTACCAGGCTGCCAAAAGAACCAGAGCCGATATTATTTTAAAGATCCCATCCGATTGCCCTTTAGTAGATCCTCGAGCCATTGAATTGGTCTTAACGACTTTCTTAAACAGCCCGAGAGAGGTTGACTATGTCAGTAACCTTCACCCCCAGTCTTATCCGGACGGAAATGATGTAGAAGCGATGGGTTTTTCCGCACTCGAACTAGCATGGAAGGAAGCTCAAGCCCCCTTTCAACGAGAACATACGACCCCTTTTATTTGGGATCAACCCGAAAGATTTTCGATTTTGAATTGTACTTGGGAAACCGGTTTAGATTTTTCAAGAAAGTTTCGCTACACGTTAGATTATCAAGAGGACTACGCGGTGATTAAGGGGATTGTTGACCACTTCGAACGAAATCAAAAAACGGGTTTTGGAGCGTTAGAAATATCAGAGTTCCTCTCCGCCCATCCGGAATTGGCTAAATTAAATTCTCATTTCTGGAGTAATAGCTGGTACCAGAAAGAGAGAGCACAATTAAAACATTTTCATCGTATTTACCGAGAGGATAGCCTGACATGACAACCGATCAAATTAAGCACCTTGAGTCTATAGCTTTACGGATTCGAAGAGAAATTCTCAACCTTTCGCAATCAGGCGGTTGCTTTACCGGAGCTTCTTTATCCCTTGCTGACATTGTCACTTTTCTCTATTTCCATTACTTGAATTTACCGAGCCCAGAGGCTCCTGAAAGGGACTTAGTTTTCTTATCTAAAGGACACGATGTCCCGGCCCTCTACGGTGCTTTGGTAGAAAAGGGGTGGCTTGCCAAAGAAAGACTGTCCAATCATCTAAAAACGCAAGACGTCATTTACTGGCACCCTAACCGAGAAATTCCCGGTGTTGAGTTTCATTCAGGTTCTTTAGGACATTTGCTCTCTGTGGCTATGGGAGTTGCTTATGATTTGAAACTTGAGAAAAAGACCAATCGAGTGATTTGTATTTTAGGAGATGGCGAACTCAATGAGGGTTCAGTTTGGGAGGGACTTCTCGTAGCTTCTGCTCTCAAACTCGAACGGCTATGGATAGTTATTGACCGAAATCAGTTCCAAGCAAATGAAAGAACTGAAAAGCTTATTCCTTTAGAGCCACTTGAAGAAAAGTTTATAAGTTTTGGAATCTCGACTGTCCGAGTGAGTGGACACAGCTTCAATGATTTATCTCGAGGGTTCTTAGAATTAGAAGCAGTTTCTGGGCCTCGTTGCCTTATTGCTGACACTTTAAGGGGAAAGGGAGTGCCCTCTCTTGAAGACCGAGCAGATAGGTGGTTTTGTAATTTTACAGTGACAGAAGTGGCCGACATGACTCAAGAGCTCTTGCATGGCGAAACAGCAAAACTGAGTAGCATGGATCTTTGTGTGAGGTAATCATGAAATATCAAGAAAAACTTTTAGCCCTGTCTCAAGACAACTCAGATATCCTCGTGATGACTGCTGAAAACAGAGCTCCTCTTCGAGAAATTATTCCCGACCTAGGTGAGCGTTTCATCGATACAGGGATCACCGAACAAACTTTAGTTGGGATGGCTGCGGGACTGGCCCTGAGAGGTCGCATACCAGTAGTTCATGGTTTGGCTTCTTTTTTGACCATGCGGGCCTTTGAATTCATTAGAACGGATATTGGAATCCCTCATTTACCCGTAAAGCTAGTAGGATTCATTCCCGGGCTTTTGTCAGAAGCAAACGGGCCCACTCACCAAGCGCTCGAAGACATAGGACTGATGCTCCAAATTCCAGGAATGCGCGTATTTAGTCCAGCTACTCACGAGGAACTGGTTTCAGAACTTGAGAACATTATTTTTGATCCCCATCCTTGGTATATCCGATACACCCAGCGAGAGCACGGGGAAGCCTTTCCTTTCATTGGCAAAGAGAAAATCCGATCGTGGGGTCAGGCGAACAAGGTGATGCTCCTGACCCATGGAACACTATTTACTGAAGCTTACCAAACCCAAAAACTTCTGGAGTTGCTGGGTCTTGAAGTCGCCCTCCTTCATGTCCCTTACTTATCTCCTCTTCCTGAAAAGGCTCTTTTAAATTCGATTGAGGGATCTGAGCATCTGGTAGTCATTGAAGATCACTTTAAGGGGGGGCTCTGACTTCGGTAATTTCGGAATGTCTGATTTCTCACCGATCGCAAGCAAAGCTGCACTCATTCTGCTTTGAGGAAAATGGTTTCGAACCGGACTTCTTCCCGAAGTACTTGAACTGAGGGCTTCACCCTGAAAAGCTCGCTCACCGAATCCTGGAAGCTTTGGCTCTTCACAAGAATTTGAAAGGAACGACCGTATGACAACCTCATTACCCAATATCTCTCGATCATTGGAAATCTACGAAAGTGGGAACTCCCGCATCCCGGGTGTCACACAAACTTTTGCCAAGGGTCCCCGTAACTATGTCTTTGGGGTGAGCCCCATTTTTGCCGAATCAGGTAAAGGGGCTTACCTCACTGACGTTGATGGTAATACTTTTCTAGATTTCACTATGGCAGTAGGCCCCTTATCTTTGGGCTATTCAGATCCGAGAGTCAATCAGGCCATCCAGAATCAACTGGATAAAGGAATCACTTTCTCGCTCCCAAGCTCTCTTGAGACTGTAACGGCAGAGAAAATCATTGAAATGGTGCCCGGGATAGAATCGGTACGGTTTAGTAAGACCGGTGCAGATGTGACGACTGCTGCTATCCGCTTAGCTCGTGCGATCACAGGTAGAGACGAAGTCGTTTGTTGCGGCTATCACGGCTGGCATGATTGGTATATTGGATTGACTTCCCGGAATGCAGGCATCCCGGATTCCGCTCGAAAGCTCACTCGTAATGCTACTTATAATGATATTGAGAGTTTTCGTGCTCTAATGAATGAGAAAACGGCTTGCGTGATTTTGGAACCCGTGCTCTTTGAAGCACCACAGGCTGATTTTTTGAGACAGCTACGACAACTTTGTGATCAGGTAGGCTGTCTTCTCATTTTCGATGAAATGTGGACAGGCTTCCGAATCGATCCTGGCGGAGCACAGAAATTCTTCGATGTTCGAGCCGATCTTGTCACGTTTTCAAAGTCACTGGC
>RFNO01000034.1 GCA_009927165.1 Pseudomonadota bacterium | reverse complement strand
TCTTAGTGAGTTTACTAAAGCCCAGGTTTTTTTTCAATGCGCTAGTCAAATCAAAAAAGCATGGGCTCTGATAGCAAAGCCATCAACAAAAAAACCCTATTTTATATTTACCACTTAGGAGCAAGCTGTAAGAACTTTTCGAGCGGCAAAACGGTAACTGCTTTGGTTGCGTTAAATTGTTCCTGGGTTGCGGTAACAGCGTAGCCCTTTTTCACTTTTAAATCTTCAAGAGCTCTCTCCAGCGAGCGATAGGAACTGAGAGGTGAAACCTTAATTTCTATTGGGTTGAGCTTTCCTTTGGTTCGAAGAACTAAATCCACTTCTAGGTCAGCCTGAGTTCGATAGAAATAAGCTTCGCAGCCGAATCGTATAGCTCAGTGACAGTTAAGATTTGTTCTATGCAAAACGTTTCAAAGCTGCTTCCAAGTCTTGTACTAAAATCTACTTTCTTTTTCTCGAATCCTAATCCCAGAAGAAAGTGCAGAAGCCCAGTGTCTCTGACATAAATCTTGGGGCTCTTCACGATCCGCTTCTTTTGATTGGAAAAAAAAGACTGGAGGCGTCTTACCGTGAATGTGCCCTCAAAAATATCAATGATATGGGAAACGGCTCGGTGCCTAATTCCTAGAGGTGTTCCTGATTCGATTAACTTGCAGATGCTCCCTTGGGCGTGGGCAATAATGGAGAGCAAGTTTCTCAGTTTTACTTGTGAAATTCTAAATCCTAATTGCGGGATATCCGAGCTGCCGAACCGAAAAGCACCCTTTAAACTTCTTGTTTTTATCTAAATGGCTTCGAAGGGCAGGAAAAAGCTCGGGCATGGTTTGTGCTTCATCAAAGATGACTTGTCGGTGACTTTCGAAAAAGTAGGGAAGATCCATTTGGAGGCGATTAAAATCAACTGGGTTCTCAAGATCTACGTAAGTAAATTGAGGAAAAGCCAATTGGGCTAAAGTAGATTTTCCCACTTGTCGAGCCCCCAGAATAGTCAAACACGGAAATTGCCTTAAGAGAAATTGGACTCGTTTTTTCAGCAACTTCTTAACGGCATCGCCATTTGGCGATATCTGGACGGTGTGTACTTCCTTGAGAGGTTTTGTTTTTCTCGGAGACTTTAATTTTGAAAAGTTTTTGGTGCCAATATGAAGCCTGACGCTTCTTTCGCAATTCATCTACAAGTTTTTCACGTCATTTCGACGTCATCCTCAGATCAGGTAGCCAAAAGCTGAAGGAATGCGAAGGAAGCCGAGAAGAACCGATACGGAAAGCTCGTCATTGGGGGCCGCACGCTCAATCGTTCTCAATTCAGAAAAGAAAACAGTAAAAATTAAGATTTCTTCAAGAATGTGTTATGAAAAAGTCGCTGTTCAATCCCACTTAGAAAAACATGGTCGTTTG
>RFNO01000036.1 GCA_009927165.1 Pseudomonadota bacterium | reverse complement strand
CGGGTATCAAAATTTTGAGTCAGTTACTGAGTGACTCATAAAAAAGGCACTTTAGAATTTTTGTTACGACACAAAAGCTAAAGGGAGTGTCTTCGGAAGAGATCAAAAAGGCGACTACTCAAAATGCTTCACGGCTGGGTTTGCTAAGCGATTGAAATGTCATCTAAATTATAAAAAACGTCCAGCTACATAATTGGGACACTTTTACGGACTAAACTGAAGGAGTGGCACGTTTGCTGGAGGGACCCGTGCGCTCTTTTATTTCGCTTATTACTTCATTCACTGCAGTAATAATTACTGTAGCCTGCTCCACTCGGTATTCAAGTGAAACCTCGAGCGTCTCGGGTGTTGTCCAGTTAGGACGGCTGAAAGGGGCCACTATTAAGGTATATGAGCTTGATAGCTTGGGGAATCGTATTTCTCCCCCCTTGGCGGAAACTCTGACCAACTCTTCGGGCGAATACTCTCTTAATTATAATGGCGTTCCTGGCCCTGTCGAAATAGTAGCTAGCGGCGGAAATTTTGTGGATGAAGCCACCGGGCAGGAGGTCTCATTGTCAGCCTCGGATGAGCTATCTGCTGTTGCAGCTTCTAGTCTGTTGACCACTACTATTCCAGTGTCTCCTCTAACTGATTTAATAAAAGGAAGGTTCAAAAAAGTTCTCGCAGCTCAAGGTCAGTCCTCCAGTAGTTCTGCGGCTCTGGTGCAGAGCTTAGAGGAAGTCGCTGAACTTTGGGGAACTGATCTCGAAGGATTACTCACTATCCCGGCTTCACCTGATTTCCCGAAATTGGGAACTCTACGGGCGGGACAATCGGCCTTTATCATTGCGGCTTTTTCTCAATTTTTAAAAGATCAGGGAGCTTCTCCCAGCGAAGTGATTAGTTATTTGAAAGCACTCGAAGAGGATTTTGAAGAGGATGGTCGAGTGGATGGCAAACGCTTGGGAATAGCTTTGGGCAGCTTGCACAAACGCATCTCCGACTCTTGGTCTTCAGGTATGTTGACCGCCGCCACTCGACTAGCGATGGGTTCAAACTCCTCAGCTTTTTCTGGGTTTGATCCTTCGGGGCTCAGCTTCAACTCCTCACCTAGTCCAGTCATTTTAGGTGTTGAAAGTACGAATGCCACCTACCAAGCAGTATCTAATGCTGCGGATGGTTTTTTGGATTTAGTATCTGTCGGAGATGTAGGCAATTCACCTGATACAGTGCTTCGGGGATATCCGGATCGGGCCGTTGAAGGAACGAATTGGGTTTCTAAAGAGATTGTTCGTTTTATTGCAGGGGTCTTTTATAAAGGCCTGTCAGTTATTGCGGGTCTGACTCCTGTTCGAACTGAAGCAGAAAAGAACGGCTTTTCGGACGGACTACGAGGGGACGACCGATTTGGAAAAGTGGATTATCATTTCATGATAGGAAAATACGAGATTACGAATTCTCAGTACGTTGCCTTTTTAAATGCCGTGGCTCAGACAGACCCGTACTATTTATTCCTGCCCAATATATCGGACACTGGGCAGGGGGGAATCTCTCGTGCGGGCACCTCTGGCTCATATAATTATGCTGTGCGGTCCGGTTTTGATAACAAGCCTGTAACGAAGTTAACCTGGTTCAGTTGTGCCCGTTTTGCCAATTGGTTGCACAATGGAAAGCCCACTGGCCCGGCCAGCGCATCCACTACTGAGGATGGTGCCTATACGTTGAATGGCGCAATGAGCGACTTCAACATACCCATAAACTCCAATCCCGCATCTCAAATAAATTTTAATTATGCTAATCCCTCTTCGGGCAGCATTTGGAGTATCACCAACGCACAGTATGTGGAGTTTCTAAACGCTGTGGCCAAAACCGATACTTATTTGCTTTATGAAAGCCGCTCATTTCACCCAATCAGTCGCACTGGGACCGAAGGAAATTTTGAATATTCAGTACCTACAGCAAACAGCGCATCCCAAGTTCCTTCTGCCGGCATGAATTTCTGGCGAGCTGCTCGCTACGCTAATTGGTTACACAATAACAAACCTAACGGCTCCCAAAGTGCCAGCACTACCGAGGATGGGGCTTATACTCTCAATGGGGCAAATGGCTCTACCCCATTTTCTAGAAATCCTAGCGCCAAGTTTTCTATTCCCTCGGAAGATGAATGGTACAAAGCTGCGTATTATAAGGGCGGTGGGCTCGACTCGGGATATTGGGACTATCCCTTCCAAAGTGATTCGGCCCCCCGTGATGATAGCAAAAACAACGAAACGGCAACTCTGAAGGACGTCGGTTCCTATGCAGCTTTTCCCAGCGCTTACGGCACATTTGACCAAGCGGGGAATGCTTGGGAATGGAATGATGGTCTTGTTCTCAGGGATTACGCGGGAGGTCCGGGGCTATCACGAGGTTCCATGGGAACCAGCAATTATCGTCGAGCCAGCTGGCGAGGCTGGTGGACACCTCACTATGCTTTTTCAGGAATGAGAGTATCTGCTCGGTCTGTACCCATGGTCGCCACGGGTACTTCAGGAGCGGAAATCGTCATTAGAGGGAGTGGCTTTCAAACAGGAGTTCAGGTCTTATTAGGAAGCTCGGAATGTCAGGTAAGCCAAATCACAAAAAAGATCATTACTTGTTTGGCTCCCCAGCTAACAGCTGGCACGTACAACATTACCGTTACCAACCCATCAGGAAAAACAGTTACTATGCTTGAAGCAATTCGATTTCAATAATCACCCCATTATTACCTATCTTTACGACTGTTCCTTATACCGAAAACGCCAAACATATAAAGTGCTTGTTCGAAGCACCTCAACCCATCGGTACTAATATTTGGTTAAAGATTCAGTTTAAGAGCCCAGCTGGTGTGAACTGTAAGATGAAGGCTTTTAACCTACAAGATCCTCATCAAATGTATCCTGCTCACGTTGATAACGCCAAGACAGAGCTAGAAAATAAACGAATGAGACTCATTCTAGACCCCAAGAGTGGGGCTATTTTTGAACTTTACAGTAAAACTGGTAACTCTGATGCTAATGAGGTTTCCGCCATTCATGCCGATATTGGAGCGGCCCTACAATTTGCCCTTCATGAGTCAAATGCAGAAAGACGTTTTTTAGGACCTGGGAATACAATACCGCCGATTGGCGACGACTTCAATTTAGATAAAGTAAATTACACTAATCCCAATCAAGCAGGCGTTTACGGCTATTATCAGCTTAATGAGGACGGAAAATACATTAACAAGTATCCGGCAACTGGGTGTGAACTTAAGCGCATCCGTCCGAGTGGAACCACAAAGGTAAATACTATCGATGGGATCACCCAGGCCGTTACCGGGCCCTTTCGGTGGCTTTTTTGGAATTATTTACAAGGTGGTGACTTTGGACTAACTGATGAGGGAGAGTGTCCGCCTATGACATCTTTGAGTGAGAAAGAGCCAAATCTGACACAAACTCTCAAACTGCATGACGATTATTTTTTAGTAGAGGGAGAGTACGAAGATCTTCACGATACTCAAAGTCGAGTGCCTTTCATTGAAATGCCAGCCATGTACTTTACCACTGGATTTAGAAAAGTATGGTTGGGAACCAGTGGTGGGAGTGTTTTACATAAAAAATTCATGGGTGATGAACCAATCGAGAAGGATGAAAACGGCGACTCTATAACTGTGCCCTTGACAACCACAACAGACATCAAAAATGGAGTGTTTTATTCAGGAACAGGCAATTGGATAAGCGTTCAGCACGAAAACTTTCCTGATTTGAAGTACACAGTGGCTTGGTTTGATACGGTAGCTGCCAGTTTTTCTGCTCCGACAGCGCAGGTTATGATGTTTCCTCCACTGAGTAACTTCAAGGTGGGACACTATCGATTTTTTAACAAGGAGCCAAACACAAAATATAAGTTCACTTATGCGGTATTTTTGGGGAAATATAATGATCCCTTAAGTCCAGCTCAGCCCGGGGGCCCCACGGTTATAGATAAAATTAACGAACTAAGTAGTCAGTTGACTTCTGCACCGGAAGATCCTCCTTCTGAATGTAACGCTGGATTTTATTTGCATGACAATAGATGTTTACAAAATCCTTCTTGCTCTTTAGCAGTGAGCCGGACTGGAAGTACTTGTTCCGTTACTCTCACCTCAACTGGTGGAACAGCTGCTGACGGCGCGATTTCAAGAAAGGCACCGGGAGCAAGCAATTGGGAAAACACCACGCTAGAAGGACCTTTGACGAATTCTCGCACGCTTAGTTTGTCGTGTCCTCAGGGAGCGACGGCATTTGGGGGAATGGTTCGAGATTACAATGCACAAGCAATTACTTGCTCTGTTCCAGCTGGGGGGATTCATTCGGAAGTTTATTGTGATTCTGGTTTTATCTTAAATGGCTCTCAGTGTGTGGCCCAAACATGTACTCCTAATGCTTCTCAAAGCCAGGCTTGTGCTGTCTCAAATGGAAGTGGAACCCAGTCGAGAATTTGTAATTCCCAAGGTTCTGGTTGGGGAGCCTATGGGGCATGCGCAGCGACTTCCTGTAACGCTGGATTTTATTTGCATGACAATAGATGTTTACAAAATCCTTCTTGTAGTTTGAGTATTTCTCGTTCTGGAAGCAATTGTTTAGCAACTATTACTTCAGCAGGTGCAGTAGCTGACTATGCTGTTGGATACACGGTAAATTCTGCACCATCATGGACAAATTTCTATCTCACGGGAGCAGGAGGAAGTGTAAACGTGCCATGTCCTTCAGGAGTGTATACCTCTATAGGAGGCTATGTGCGTAATTTCAATGCCCAAACTGTTAATTGCGGTGGGATACAAACCGTTGGACCCTAGTCATGGAAGGAGGAACGTGAAGCTTTCCATGGACTGCGCCCCTACCTTTGGAGAGGTACCGAATAAAGTTGTATAAAAGGTTGGAGGCCCTAAAACGGGGTAGTGCCAAATTGATTGTGTAAATTCATAAATGCAGGGTAGGTTTCGATTTCTTTTTAAGGGCCATTGCCTCCATCCGAGTTCTAGTTTCAAAGCGAT
>RFNO01000077.1 GCA_009927165.1 Pseudomonadota bacterium | reverse complement strand
CCGCCTCCTCGACGACCACCGCCATAACTGTCTTCGTTTCGTCCGCCAAAACTACTTCGGCGCCCTCGGTAGCCGCCTTCTCCACCCCCAGGTCCGCGCTCGGGCTCCCGGGCAATATCGACAACTAATGGTCGTCCTTTGAGATCCATTCCCTTCATTCGATCAACAGCATGAGTGGCTTCGTCATCGTTTGGCATTTCCACAAAGCCAAACCCCTTAGAACGACCGGAGTCCTTGTGACGGATTACCTTGGCACTGGCAACCTGCCCACATTGACTAAAAATCTGACTTAATTCATCTTCGGTGACCTCATAGCTGAGATTGCCGACGTAGAGTTTCTTGGACATAGCTTTCTCCTGAAAACATTAAGAATTTTGGTTGGTATTGTTTGAAGGTCGTGGCTGGAAGCAAGCTAGAACCTATCCCAATTATTATTTCACGATGTCACATTGCGGCTCAATGGCGTCTCGGGACAATTTCGGACGAAGAGATTGTCAACTAGCAGGGCTCGCTGTATATAGCCTTAAACAAAGGGGATTTTCTACCATGGCAATGCGTTATATTATTCGAAGAAGTCAACCTGAAGATCTATCTGCGATCAAAAAGGAATTCCCGCAATTGGATTCTGAGCTCAGCAAAGCTGGAGATGGCTTGCGGAAAACAGTAGCGGTTTCCGTTTCCAATTTAGAAAGAGTGAATTACCAGTTTCAAACTAAAAAGACGGGTACCGAATGGGTTTGGATTTGCCCAACGATAGAACTGGTGGCTGACAACGAACCCGCTCTTTTTGCGCTCATGGAACGTTTTTCAGTAGCGCCGCCTGCTCATCTTGCCCATTTGAAACAATAAAATCTGTCGGTCTACTTCACATAAACTTTCAGCATCTTGTCGCCGACTTTGATTTTCTTGACGGAGTCCATACCCTTAACGACTTGGCCAAACACAGTGTAATTATTGTCAAGATGCGGTTGAGCACCCAAACAAATATAAAACTGACTATCGGCTGAATCGGGATCCGCAGAACGGGCCATCGCAAGCGTGCCCTCGATATGCTTTTTCTGATTAAACTCGGCTTTTAACTTCTTGCCCGAACCGCCAGTACCGTTACCCACAGGATCTCCGCCCTGGGCCACAAAGCCAGGAATCACACGATGAAAAGTGAGACCATCGTAAAAATGAGAGTTGGCCAGTTCCGTAATGCGGGCCACGGTGTTGGGAGCGTCTTTGGAATATAGTTCTGCTTCAATGGTCCCGTGATTCGTTTCGATATATATCATTTGCGATTTTCCTTTTTTGGTTGTTGGTGATTCTTTCTTTTCTTTCGAGAAAGAACTGGAGCTTAACAAAGCGAAACAAATAAATAACAATCCGATTGTGTTTTTCATGTGGAAAATTTAGAGCCTCATCTTAGAAAATTCAAGGCTTAACCGCCTAACGCTCTTTCAAAGTCTCTTCTAAGATCCTCGAAGTCCTCCAGCCCCACAGATACTCGAACCAAAGTGTCTGTAATGCCCAGCTTTTCTCTTTCTAATTTTGAAATTCCTGAATGCGAGGTTTTGCAAGGACGCGTGATTAAACTTTCTATCCCTCCCAAGCTAGGAGCATTGAACGGAAGAGTAAGTTTTCCTAAAGCTGTCTCTAGCTCCTCTTCGCTTCCATCAAAATCAAATGAAAACACTCCGCCACAACCGCGGAACCATTTTTGGGCTCGGTGATAATCAGGATGAGAGACAAGGCCGGGATAAAAGACTTTTCTGATCTTTGGGAATTTTTGAATCGTTTCAGCAAGCTTCAGTGCGGTATCATTTTGACGACTGATCCGCACACCCAAAGTCTTGATCCCACGATTGAGTAAAAAGCAGGCATGGGGGTCCAAAGTAGGTCCTAAATGGCAAAGCAACTTTCTTATCCCTTTTAGAAGTTCAGCCGGACCGGCGATTGCTCCGGCTAATACATCCGTGTGGCCGTTGAGATATTTAGTGGCGCTGTGAACAACAACGTCAAAACCTAGCGCGGACGGGTTAAAGTTGTAAGGGGATGAAAAGGTACTGTCTATCAACGTCAAAATTCCCCGTTTCTTCGCCACTGAAATTATTTTTTCAAAATCTGGAATTTTTAAAAGTGGGTTAGAAATGGATTCAACGTAAATGGCTTTCGTGTTTGGCCTAAGATATTGCTCTATCGTTTCTGACTCTTGAGTGGGAAACAAGCTAACTTCCCGTCCCCAAAATGGAAGATCGTCCTGCAGAAAGTAGTAAGTGCCGCCGTACAAATTATCCTGGGCGAGCAGATGCTCCCCTGAGCCAACCAAGGAAAGAATAGCCGTTGTAACAGCTGACATTCCCGAAGCAGTTACCACTGCATCCTCAGTGCTTTCAAGACTGGCTATTTTTGCAGAGAGCATTTCGTGATTGGGCGTATTGTTCAAGCGGCCATATCGAACTGCTGTGTAATCTTCTTCGCCTTCATAAATATAAGTACTGCTCTGAAAGATGGGCTGGGTGACGGACCGCTCAATGGATCTTTCGCCATCGTGAAGCGCTCTCGTATTGAATCCCTTACTTCGACTCACCAGAAACCTCTTCTCGGATTAAGCTCTCGGGAAAATAAATAATAAGTTGGTTTTTCTCTTCAATAATTCTTAGGGGTTTGAGTCGAGCGCCCTCGCAGGGACCAGCCACACACAAACCTGTTTCCATTTCATAAACAGCACCGTGCATTTGGCACTGCAAATGGCTTTTTTCATGATTAAAGAAGCTGTTGTCATTCAAATCTAAGGTAACGGGAAGATGGCTACACAAGTTTTGATAAGCAAAAAAACCAGCGCCCCTCCTTACCACAAATCCCTTTAAAATATGGCCCTTGATTTTGACTTGAAAAACCGCTGTGGACGGGTCGTTGGCCAACTTCTTTTTCGATAGGGTAACAACTGCTTCAAAATCTGAATTCATAAAAAAAGGTTATTCAGGGATTAGTTGGCCTCGAGAACCAGATAAACAATGGTGATGTTATCCGAATATTCTGCTTTTGCCGCTTCGGCACACAACACTTCGAGAAGCTTCTGTGGCTCCTGGCCATGCTGGTGGATCATTTCCACTATTTGCACTTCGCTGATTTGTTTATAAAGACCGTCACTGCAAAGCAAAACCCGCTGTCCGGCTTGAACCTCAATCGTTTCTTCCAAAACGGTTAGGGGATGAACTCGCGTGTCTAATCCTAAGTAAGATGCGAGAACGGGACCGTTCACGTTCTCATCAAAAAACTCGTGATCCTCAGTGAGTTGTCTCAGCGCACTTCCGTCAAAAAGATACGCCCTCGAATCGCCCACATGACATAAGTGCAAAAGATTATCAGTTACTTGAACAGCCGTCAGAGTAGTTCCCATAAGGGCTTGGCCGTTGCAGCTTTGGAGAGCCTCCATCAAAACCCGTGCAGCCAACTTTTCAATAACCGGCTTCAAGAGATCGTGCGGTTTATATTCGGAGCGAAGACCTTCTACGGCCATCTTCGAAGCTTCCTCACCACGAAGCCCACCACCCACGCCATCAGCAACTGCATAGAGGTTCAAACTATTATCAACTAAAAATGAATCCTGGTTCATTTCTCTTCCGCCTATGACGGAGTGCCCGTACCCAGTAACTTTCATGCGACCTCTTTTCGAGCAGTCGAACTGCTCAAGTTGATTGTCTTATTTTAGTTGAATTTCCATCTCGTGGAAGCACTGAATTTGACACGACCGGCGCTCCCACCACTGCCCATTTTCTAAGACCAACACTTTGCAGGTGCCGCAGATACCCATACCGCGACAGTTAAAGATTTTTTTTTCCCTTTGGTAAGGGGAAAGATGATGCTCTAGCAATATCTTTCTGAGCTTTTTGCCGAGCGGAACTCGAATGGACACAGGTTCACTGTCTAGTGAGCGGCGAATTTTGAGAAGCACTTCAAAACTCATAGAGAGACACATTTAACTCCGAATTTATTCCCAGCCTAGAAAAATTCCACAATTGCATAAGTATCTGATTCCTCAAATGAATACCACCTGTCTACTTCCTGGATATTGAATCTGTTTTATGCTCCGCGCTATACTCATAAAAGAGCAAGGGAACACGATAAGAGAGGTTAATACAGAAATAAAAATTTTAAGGAGAGCGAAAGGAAGCTCTCCAACTACGTGTTCCTAAGCAAAGGGGCGGCAGGTTTCCCAATAACGGACAAACCCCCGAAACCGGAATCCTACGCTAGGCATACCCCTCGCCTGGCATGTCCAGTTTGGATCCGCCGCCCTGTTTTTTCTTGATCCGGAACTCATTCCTCGGTAATTGGGCAATCATGGATAAGAAAGCGTACGGCCTACTTTTGGATTTATCATCCCCAGTGGGTACATTTTCCATTTTTAAAGGTCTTCAACAGCCGATTTGCGTTCTGGAAAAAGAGCTGCCTGGAAGCAATTCTCATTCAGAGTCTTTTCTGACAGAACTGGAAAAAACATTGGTGGGCTTGGGATTGAGAATAGATGACCTGTCCCCCCTAGTAGTTAGTAGGGGGCCTGGCTCTTTCACTGGCCTTCGTATCGCTTTTGCCACTTTGAAGGCCTTTGCTTGGAGCGGAAAAAAAAGCCTTATTACTCTTGATGGCCCAGAAGCTCGGGCCATGGCATTTCAAAAGAAACATCAACCCCAAGAGACGTCCCTGGCAGTTCTCACCTATTTAACTGCAGACAAATACGTAGCTTCTCAATTTAAGCTTTCAGGGGGCCGTGTGGAAAAGATATCAGAAGATATTTTATCGCAAGAACTCCCTGTGCCCGCGACTACTTGGGTACTCACTGAGGAACGAATTCCCTCTCTTTTCGTTAAAGGACACTTAAAGAAAGCTGTGGTGTTTCCCTTGCGCTCGAGCCATCTCATTCATTTTTTAGAGGCGAGTACCCGAAAAGAAATCTCACAAGAAGAGCTCTTCGCCCTTTCTCCCCGCTACTTTGGCAGCACACACTTTGACTAATTTTCTAGCGACTTCTTCGGTTGACCCACACAACTATTCCCGCAACAAACATGACCAACGGGGCAATAACGATAGAAGCTAAATTAATGATCCGGCTTCGCTGTTCTGTAATTTCAAAGTGGCTCTCAGCAGCGTTGCGTGGCCGAATGGCAATCAAATCTTCTTCCTGGGCAAGCCAGCTCAACATGTTTTGGAATAAATCAGCATTCAATCCAAAACCTCTGGCCTGATTGGAAGCAAAGTCGGCATCTCCTACCACCACCAGACGAAACTCTCGTGTCTTCTCGTCAGAGTTCTTAGCATTTTCCTTGCTTGTTTCGGGGGATTTAACTTGCCCACTGATAGCAAGAGCCAAGGAGAGTGGTCCCTTGCGGTCGGTAGTTTGATTAACTTTAACTTTGTCTCCTTGAAGATCCGTTTCCAAGCTTTTTGCACTGCTGGAGAATAAACTGGTCACGGTTTCTCCCTCTGGTATCTGTTTTGATTTCTCGATGGGGGTAGAAATAGGGAATAGAGTTAGCTGTTTGGATTCGCGCGTAATTTCATGAGAGCGATCATACGTCGAAACAATAGGCGTCAAAGGGTTGCCCCCGGCTAATTGCTGAAGGCTGTTGGTTTCTAGGACAACTTTTTTTGGCTTCCAGTCAGCACCAAATTTGGCCAAAAAATCTCGCAACGAAACTGGCGAAGTGGGCTCTATCATCATGAGCAGCTTGCCCCCAGCGCGAATATAAGTCTCAAGTGCCTTATATTCCTGTGGCATAAACTCAGTTCTTGGGCCCGCGATCATCACCAATTCAGCATCGGCGGGTATACTGCCCTTTTCAATCAAGATCAGTTCTTCGACCTCGTACCTTCCGCCTTCAAGGGAGTCTTTTATTTCTGAAAATCCTTCTCGTCCCGTATCTGAGAGAAGGCGCTCTCCGTGCCCGGAAACATAATAGAGTTTCTTTTTTCCGCCCTTGTTCACAGCAATAATGGCGTTGGTAATCTTTTCTTCTAGCTTGGGATCATCGGGACCGCTCAGATTTTCGACTCGAACGTTGCGATCTCCGCTTTCTACAACCACGGTTCCTGGCGTTCGAATGTTGTATCGTTGCACTAGAAGCGGATCCTTATCGACATCAACAAACTCTCGTTTTAGTTTCTTGCTGTAGTATGTGTATTTCGAAAAAATGTTCTCAAACTCTGGAACTTGTGTCGGGTTGAGAAAAGCTTTTAAGGTCACGTCGTTTTGTAGTCCGCTGAGAACTTTAATGGATTGTTCCGAGAGCGTGTGGACTTTGTTTCGAGTGATATCTTTCTTTAGGTCGTAATTATTAACGATCAGATTGAGCACTATAAGAATCAACAACACAAGAACAGCATTAAAAATGCTCTGTAAACCAAACCGGGTAGTTCTTCGAGAAAAAAACTCCACATAGAACTTTCCCGATGAAAATCCGTGAAAAACAAAAATCAGTACGGAAACAAAGCCGAAAATTTTCCATAAAAGGTTTTCTGAGCCCAAAAGATAGAATGAAATAGCTGTTAAAAAAAGGAATAGGATGGCGCTCAGTAAACTGCCATAAAAAAGAAACCGTTTTTTCATGGGATTATCTCCATCGATTGCTTTCCACCACACAGTATGTAAAGTAAAGGGTTAGAAGCGTAAAGCTGAGGAAGTATACGAGGTCTTTCAAGTGAATTAACCCCTCAGAAAAGCTGTTAAAGTGGCCCAGCGGTGACAAATAAACTAAAAGCGGGCCCCACTCGATAAAACCGGTTTTTGCTGAAATTCCCTGTCCCAATGATTGCAAGAGCCAGAGCAAAAGCAGAACAATGAAAGTCCAAATCGCCGCAATAGCCTGGCTGCTCGTCATGGCAGAAATAAGGCCGCCCAAAGAAATGTAGCAGGCTAAAGCCAACAGCAATCCGAGATAAGTAGAGCCGACGATGGGGAGTTCCGGATTTCCCCACAAAATCATGAACAAAATATAAATAAAGGAAACCCCAACCATAAACAGCATGAGGGAATAGGCTGCAAGAAACTTACCCAAAACCAGCTCAAATTTTCTTAAGGGCGCTGTGAAAAGAAGCTCGAAGGTCTGCTGTCTTTTCTCTTCTGCATACAAGCGCATGGTTAGAAACGGTGTGACGAAACAAAGGATAAACGCCATGTTCTGATAAAGGTAGGTGGCCAGCTTGTCTAACGTGATTCCTTGACCAGAACCAAATCGTTGTACCGAGTTGAAGCGCTGATAAATATCCACAAATTTGGCAAAGATGACGCCCATGATAAAAAGGAAGACGCCTAAAATCACATATGCCACGGGCGAAAAAAAGTAGCTGCGCATTTCCTTTTTTAGTATTGCGACCGCACCTCTCATAATGGCGTTCCTCCCTTGCCAGTAATCAAACTGAGATAATACTCTTCTAGAGCTTGTTGAACGGGCGACATTTTGATCAGTCCCGCATCGCTATCCACGATAGTCTTAGAAACTTGAGCAATAACTTCTTCCTTAGCTTCTGTTTCAATCACCAGTCTGTTGGCGCCGTTCGAAGAGACGACAACCCCCTTCACACCTGGCAAGCTGGTAAGCTTGCTCTTAAGTTCTTCGCCAACTTTTCGAACCACTACTTCGGTCTTCACCAAACCACCCGCTGCACCCATGGGATTTATGGCTTCTTGGGCGACGATGTGCCCGCGATCAATCACTATGATTCGATCACAGGTAGCAGCCACTTCCGATAAAATATGAGTGCTGTAAATGACCGTCTTTTCGCTCCGTAAACTTTTGATTAGGCCCCTGGCTTCAGTTACTTGTTTTGGATCGAGACCCACAGTAGGTTCATCTAGAATCAGAACTTCGGGCTCATGAATTAGAGCTTGGGCAAGTCCCACTCGTTGTCGATATCCTTTGGAGAGATTTCCAATAAGCCTTCTTCGCACGTCGCCCAAATTACACCGTTCAATGACCCGGTCGATGTTTCTTCTTTTTTCTGTCTCTTTTATCCCTCGAAGATCTGCTACAAAAGAAAGGTACTCCACTACTAACAACTCGGGGTAAACAGGTGGGTTTTCGGGTAAATAGCCTATTCTTTTTTTAACGTCGATGGGACTTTCAAAAACATCAAAGCCCCCAATAGAGATGGAACCGGAAGATGCGGGCATAAAACCGGTTAAAATTTTCATGGTGGTGGTTTTCCCAGCACCATTTTGTCCCAGAAACCCCAAAATCTCGCCTTTCGCTACGGAAAAAGAAAGGTTGTTAATAGCCGTTCGGTCACCGTATTTTTTTGTTAGGTTTTTAACCTCAATCATGATTCAGATGCTCCCGAGGGGGTTTAAACAATGACAGATTCTGTTAGCGCTTCGTAGGCTTGTCAACCAAGCCGCCGTTGAAGAAGTTAACGAAGACAGGGGTGGTTTTTGTGACGGGCGCACTGAACCGCTTTGGCCACATCAATAATTCCACTACTAGAAACTTTGCTTTTTAGGGCGTCTTGCTTCGCCACGGTTGCTTTAATAATCGATACAACATCTGCAGCACCCAAGTCTGGAGAAACGGAGCGAACCAGCCCAACCGCTCCGGCCACTACTGCAGTGGCTTGAGAGGTTCCGCTGCCTACATCCCACTTTTTTAACCAGGGCTCGACAATGTCTTCGCCGGGCGCTCCCACAGACACAAATTTGGAACTCCAATTTGATCCTTCCATCAGCTCGTGTTCTGGCGTGGTTGCAGTCACGGTGAGCATATTATCTTCAGTAAATTTTGCAGGATAAACGGACGAAGAATTGAGATTTTCTCCGTCATTGCCGGCAGCCACTACCACAACAACGTCATTTCGACCCGCGAACTGGATGGCTTCCAACAAATCCTTGTCGTACCCTTCTCCAGCAAAAGAAATGTTAATAACGGAAGCGCCTTCCATGACTGCATAACGCATTCCGAGAATAGCGTCTTCGGTATCTCCCAATCCTTCCCAGTTAATAAACCGCAGGGGCATTACGGAGCAATTGGGACAAACTCCTGCGGCACCAATACCGTTGTGATAGGCCCCTGCCATAATGGCTGCCATGGCAGTCCCATGACCAGTTCTGTCCATCGGCAAATAAAAACCTCTGACAAAATCCCAGCCAATCACATCGTCAACGAAACCATTATTGTCATCATCGTGGCCATTGGCCGGCCACTCAGTTTCTTTTCGCTTAATTTGGTTGGCCAATTCAGGGTGGTTGTAGTCCACACCACTATCGATAACAGCAAGAGTAATTTCGGGCCTGCCAAAAGTGGTTTTCCACGCTTCTGCCACGTTAATTTCTTTTAAATGCCAGGCTTTTTCAAAAAGAGGATCCGCAACATTTTTTGTAGGTGGCGCCGGATGAAGAGGCGGAGGAAGGTTGTCTTTGGCATGACCCAAAGTAACCAGCAAAACAAAACAAAAAAAAGAATGAATACCCCAACCCAAATCTTTTCTCCGATCTGTACAGGTTTTTACGTGTTGGGATCTTAAAGAGCAAGCGCAAAACCAACACCAAACTCAATTTTTTTGGTCTACTGAGCCGTTTGGGTTGGCGACCATCTCTCGGATTTAAGAGGTAAAAATTCTGGGTGTTCCACTAGAGGCAACGGCTTGGGAAGTTCGGTTTGCTGCACACGGTGAGAATCAACAAGAAGAGGGAGGAACTCTTTCGGATCCAATCCAAGAGTTAACAAGTGGTCTTTGGCGGCCGTAAGAAATTCTCCTGAATCTCGCTTCCAATGATCAAAATCAGTAGCCGAGTACTTCTTTTCAATCGAAACGGGATGGTCGGCGTTGATCGCTTTGTCCAATAAAGCTCGAACATATTTAATTTGAAGAGCAGCCACATATTCATCTGGCGGCGCATCAAATAAACGGAGCTCCATTCTGTCGGTGCCTTTGCCTCCAAATGCAGGGAACCAATTTTCTTTGGGATTTTTGATATCGATCGTTTGCTGGTACTCATCGGGGACCAAAGCAGCCATCAGCGCCGTCAGATTCAGTTGCGTGTATCCTGGCTTTCGACTCACGTAGGGGTTGAAATAACGTTCATCGTACAGAAGTCGGGCTAAATCGTCCCAAGTGCCCTCAAATCGGTTCAATTTTTCCTTCAGTGCAGGACCAATTTCTAGTGGGAAAGCAGCCGCAGTTCGGTAAGGGTGCTGCCACAAAAACTGGATCATTTCTCGGTTGTTTTCGAATTGATTGAGAAAATTAACGAATTTTTTTACGCCCTCTTTTTCGGGGAGAGAGAAGAAGGGCTGCAAGTCAATATTCATGTGCGCCCCCCCGGCAGCCCTGCTGGGACTTTGTCCTAGTTTTCTGTTGATCTCGTAAATGGAACGAATTTCATCTGCACTCTGGGGCGCCGCTTTTGGCGATGGAATTTCAACGTGACCCCCGTGAGGAGCGATCGGTTTTCCTTCTCGGTAATATCTTTGAACCCCATCCCACTCAACGCGCCAATTTTGTCCTTTTTCATCGACAAATGAATACTTGATCCCCACACCGTGCCCATGGGCTTTCTCATCTTTGGTCTCTTTTATTTGTTCGGCCCCTAAAGCCTCCCCGATTTGGTTTGCTGTCTGCGATATTTTTTCTTCGGCATCTAATTTATTCTCAGGAGAGCCCAAAAAGCGGAAGCTCAACTCCATGCCTAAATTAATTTGGTTAACGTCGATAGGCCCGCTGGGATTAACGCGTACATCGGGAAGTTTTTCGGGGCGAGGAATTAAATACCCTTCAAAGGCTTTTGCAAGCTGGGTTTTCTTAGAAAACTCATAGATTTTCTCTTCGATTTTGGCCAAAGTCTCTTCCCATAACGCTTGATGGGATTCTGGCTTTTTTGTTCGCGACTTTCTTTGTACGTACTCTCTCCCAATTTTAGCCAAAGCCTCGCCGTACTCTTTTTGAGCCCGATCAAAGCCTTCGCCCAAATCAACGGGAAGTCTCTCTTTCCAAGGAAGCAGCGGAGAAAAGATCTTGTTTCTCAAGTCTTTTCGATAATAACGATTGTCAGATCGCAACTGAGGAATAGCTTCTTCAAAAGCTTTCAAAGCAGCCACTTCTGCATCACCAAGATGGGCTGCTAGCTTTTCCACAGAAGCCGCGGGATCAAATTTGTAATCATGAAAAGCTCGCAAACCCGAGTAATCGCCAGAAGCAAGACGAGCTTCTAACATGTCTTCCATGAAATCTCTCTTGATTCCCTTGTTCCCAGAGCGCAGCTCAAAATCTGGATAATATTTGCCGACTTCTTGCCCTGGCATTTCTTTTCGACCAGGCATCGAACGAAACCCGATCATTCGGTACTTATCACGAGCGTGTTCCGAATCGCCCTCTACCATCCGATCATGAAGTCGCTTCAAGGAACTTCTGGGATAAACGCCCAAGAACTCATGGCCCAAGATGGACTCTACATCATCGGGATTCCGCTCTAATTGTCTCCAGTATAAAAACCAGGTTCCCGCATCAAGCAGTTCTATGTATTTCGGCGCAATTTTAGCTCTCTCTTTCGGTGAAGTTGGCCAAGCATGAACCAAGTGCTGGTGCCCTACAGGCCCGCCGAGAAACTCTTCTATTTGAGCTCTGATCAGTTGGTACTGATGCCGGTCAGCTTCCCCTCTGCTGACAATTTCGTAAGAACCCAAATCGTTAGTAATTTTTATTCCCTCGGGCTTTTGGGACGAAGGCAAAAGTCGGTCAAAATTAAGAATCTCTTCATAAAATAACTTTCCAAGCGCAGTCTTGGTTAGCTTCTTTCTTACATCTCCCGATTCAAATAAAAAGGCGATTTGCTCTGCCGGGGTCATTTTTGTCCAAGCAGACTTTGAAATCTTTCTTCGTACATCAGCCGGGGCGAAAACAAATTGGCGATCAGAAGTGTCGAGATAATGTCTGAGAAAGCTGCGTAAGGCCCCTTCTTTTTTGCCAGCGAGTTCGTCGCGCGCGCGAATCTGCAAGGCTCTCTTCATGTATGTTTGGTCTAGGTTGTCCCACCAACGTTGAATTTCCGGATACCAACTTCCTTCCTTCTCAAAAGCGCGGGCAATCGGCACATCAGAACCTTCGGTTTTGATAAGGGCTGGGTCTCCTAAAAGCTTCTGTTGGCGAAGCTCTACCCAAATTTCATAGCAAGTCCTATCCTGACCCCAGGACGGGCCCGTAAGGGCCTGGCCCAACAGTGCTACTAAAATGAGCGTAGCGCGATGGTACGTTTTAAATAAGAGCAAAACCCTCTCCCTGACCCCGAAAAAAACAGACCGGCGGCCAAACCAATGGGGATAAAGACTGCAAAGCTAAAGCCGAAAAGCGCGGGCTGGAATACAGCTAATTGTGAAGATGCTTACGGCAGAAGACCATCACGCTGTCTAGCCTTTAGACACTTTATTTAGGGGTGAAAAGAAGGGGCGCGGATCAACGGGAACTCCGTTTTTTCGAACCTCATAATGAAGGTGGGGGCCAGTCGAGTGCCCTGTGGAGCCCACTTGTGCAATCACATCTCCCCTTTTTACGATTGCTCTTAAGGGCGCAAACAGTTTGGAATTGTGGGCAAACACAGTTTGGATTCCAAATCCGTGATTGAGGACAACTACTTTGCCGTAACCTGCACGCTCTCCAGAAAAAACCACTTGCCCATCTGCAGGGGCAACAACAGGGGTTCCGGGTCGCGCGACAAGATCAACGCCAGCATGCAGTTTAAAAGAATTGTTCACTGGGTTTCGACGATATCCAAAAACGGAGGAAACTCGCCCGCGTATTGGAATTAAGGAGGGTGTGGCTCGAATCAAAAACTGCTTTTCCTGCAGTGAAATGTGAACCTTAGAAATATTTGCCTCTGTCTGTAACGAGTATTCTTTTAGCTGATCTATTTTGATACCCAAATCCTGAAGCGAAAGGGGTTCTCCCTCAGCGTGGGCAGAGGAATGCTGGTCCTTCCGCGCACCTTCTTGCTTTTCTCCCTCTTTTTCAGAAAGGACTTCAGAGTCATCCCAAGGCATCGATCGACTTCCTTTTTGAGGTTGCCCCGTAAGCACTTGCAATTTCTTGGCGTAGTCTCGCACTCGTTCGATAGTTGATTCCATCATTTCTACTTTGTTTCTAATTTCTAACATGTCTGTTCGAAGTTTCAGGTTCTCTGTTTTGAGTGTCTGATTCTCCGACAAATTCCACATCAAGTTGGCATAATCAATTCCCACATAAACAAAAAAAACAAGAACCAAGGAAGCAATCAGGAGTCCGACTTTGAGAGCAGAAGCAGGAATAACGACTTTGTGTACTTGTTGGGTGCTTTCTGGAATTACAACTAATGTAACGGTTTCATTTCCGGCAATTTGGGCAAGCTTTTCTTTTGTCCAGCGCTTAAAACTTTTCATATATCTCATCTAGTCTAGGCGCATAAGACCATCACTTTTGTAGCTGAGTCAACGTTTTTAGAGATTTTCGACTTGGCAAGCTAAAGCGGTAATATTGTCATCTCCGCCCCGTGAATTGGCGAGTGTTATCAAGGTCCGCAACCCCTGTTCAATGCCATGTTTTTTCATTTCATTTCCCATTTCGCCAGCCTCGACGAGCCCAGAAAGACCGTCCGTGCAAAGCAAAAAAGTGTCTCCCGGAACAAGCACTCGACGGTACACATCCACCGCGACTTTATTTTCATACCCGACACTTCTAGTGATAACGTTTTTGAACTGATAGTTTTGAATTTGATCGGCAGCAATTCTTCCGGAGCGAAGCTCTTCGTTTAGTAAAGAGTGGTCTTCGGTGATTTGCCACAACTGTCCGGCCGCCATGAGATAGCCACGACTGTCCCCTACTTGGGCCAGAAATGCTTCTCCTTTTTCAAAGAGCAAAGCCAAAACAGTTGTGCCCATTCCCTTAAGCTCTGCGTTTTCTGCAGATCGAATATAGATTTCTTCGCAAGCAGCATTGATCGCAAGATTCAGCCTCTCAGCGGGCAATATCTTAGCATTACTTCGACAAAAGGTCTGGATTCCATGAACGGCAAGCTGACTTGCCACTTCGCCACCTTTGTGTCCCCCCATTCCGTCGGCCACAATGAAAATCCCGGCTTCTTCATCTTTCAGAAAAGCGTCCTGGTTTACTTTTCGTTTCAAGCCAATATCAGTAATCGCAAAAGATTTGATTTTCATGTTGGCCTTTCTCCCGATTCCAAAACTTGAAAGAATAACGTGGGCGTTGCTGCAATTTCGAATTGCTGCAGATCATTTCCAATGCCCACATTGCACTGAAATAATTTAGCGAGATCCCAGTGTACCATGTCTAGCATCACGGGGCCTTTTCGCATGCCCCCCACCATTTGCCAGCCAAAAGGCATCCCATAAAATTGAAAGCCCTCAGTAATTTCTTGTTGGCCCCATCCTTCTATGGCTATGCCATCTCCCATCCGTTGCCAGATTTCCTCAGTTCGTTTCGGGCCGGGCTCAACACAAAGTGCGCGTGCTCCTAGACGTGCTTCGATGGCATGAGGGTCCCTTATTCGATTGCCAGTACTCAGCCGATTATCCACGACGCCTGAATAAGAATCGTAGAGGAACCCCTTTAAAACCCCCTTTGAAATGAGTGGGGTTTTCTGAGAGTTGATCCCCTCAAGATCAAAAGGTGATGCAAACAAATTCTTTGTTGAAAGGCCATCGTCAAAAACCGACAAGGTGGTTGACCAACACTTTTTTCCTAAGTCTTCTAATTGGAATGGGCTTTTATGAGAGCGCACATTATTCGCAAGAAAAAAAGCTCCTGCGGCCTCAACAAGTGGAGCTGCTGCTCTAGGACTCAAACTAAAAACCTGGGTACTGTCTTGAACCCAATTCTTGGCATTCGTCATGGTTTCAGCGGCTCGGGAAAAATCGATAGCTCGTTTTTCACTCCAATCAAGACCACTAAAACTTTCCCGAAATCGCCCAAAAGCCCAACTCTGCTTGCCAGACTTGTGTTGATATTCAATGAGGTTTTTTTCCGATCGCCGGTAGATTGTCGTTTCCACCGTCCACAGCTCGTACCACTCGACAAATCCGGAAGCCGAGAAACTCAGCTTAGAGAAACGTGACTTCCAAAAATCTTCTGGAATCTCTTTTGGTGTTTCCCATTCTTTTCGTTGTAATGGCCAAACTGGGAAACGAAACCAAGGATCTGCCTGAGACTGCTCGGCACTCGCAACAGCCTGATTCACCATTCTCGTAATGCTTTCTTTCGAGGGAATCGTGGTCACTGAAAAGCCCGGTCGATCTCGATGGATCAATCTGAGCAGTATCCACCAGGAATCCTCCTCGGTTTGAACACCCGGAACTCCATCAACATATTGTTTTTTCTGACCCCGAACCTGTTGAAGGGTAATTTCGTAGTCTTGTACTGCAACAAGCTTCGGATTCTGGCGAATAAATTCTAGGATATCCTTCTTCATGGAATTTTTTGGGGGTTACGCCATTTTTAGTTTGCTACGAAGCGCTTCAGACCACCCGTGGCTGGGTGGACGCAAAAGCTGTAATTTCTGTTCGGATAGACTCACCCGAACTCGGTCGCCATGAGAAACATCAAAACTTACTTGTCCATCACAAACCAGATAGGCTTGCTCTTTCGGCTCCTTGATTTTTAATTCCACGGTTTGGTTCAAAGGAATGACGATGGGTCTAGCAGATAGTGAATGAGCACATATCGGTATCAGAACCAGCCCCTCAACACTGGGGTGAATCAGTGGACCGCCGGCAGAAAGACTGTAAGCAGTTGAACCCGTGGGCGTGGCCACTAAATACCCATCTGCACGGACATGACTGAGCAACTCGCCATTCAAATTAACGTCAAATTTGAGCAGGGCGGTGCCGGCACCTTTTGATAAACAGACGTCGTTAAAAATAGTGGTGGATTCTTTTGCGCCCTTTTTGCGGATGAGTTCCACGTGCAAAAGAGGCCGTTTCTCTACGGCAAACTTTCCTTTAATCGCCTGTCCGATTGCCTCCAGCATTTGCTCGCGACTGATATCGGTAATAAATCCCAAGCTCCCCAGATTTACTCCCATTACCGGGAGCAGGTCTTTTCGCGCTAATCGACGGACCAAAGATAAGAACGTGCCGTCCCCCCCTATCACCACAGAAAACAATGCTTTCTTGAGGGTGGCCTCCGGTATTTCTCCTTTGGTATCAGTAACATCCACCATTTCTCGGCCTGATCGGTGGAGCCACTTTTTTAATTCTTGTTCGGCTTTTTGGGCTTGGGGATCGTCTTTCTTCACGCTCACCAAGATGGGCTCAAGCTTCTTCATGGCGCTATCATACCAAAAACGACAATTTTGGGCGCTGTTTTCGAGGCGAAATTCCTCAATGGTGATCACCTGTTACCATTTTGTTGGTCCCTTTGCTTGACCTTTGACGCGGCACGGATAGAGTGTGTCCAAGTACAGGTAAACAATCCCGTTTTTTTAAAGTTGAATTCAAGTTCGTTAACGACCAAAATACTCGGATTGTATTAATCAAGAACTGGGTTTCTCTACAAAAATTAGGGGAGCCATTGGAGGGGGTCTCAATGATCAATCGTCTCACAGTAATCGCTTTAGCCTTCATCGCATCCTCAGCGATCTTTGCTTCCGAGTACTTAATTAAACTGGAGACTGCAGAACCCGCTTCCGAACGTAACTTTATTGCCCACAACGGCGGAACTTTAGAGTTGGTGAGTCGCGAAGGCCGTATCTATAAATGGACCACCTCGAAATCAAAAACCTCCCTTAAACTACTACGATCCCAAACATGGGGTTCAAACGTTCTTCATGTAGAGCCCAACAGACCCCTTAAGATCATGCTGAGCCCGGCTTTGGATGAAAACAGAGACAAGCTGGTTGAAGCGCTGGGTCTTCTCAAAAAGAAAAAGGAAAAATCTGAGAACGCCTCTACCCCCTACCCAGACAATCCAGAAATTAAGAAGCCCACCAAACAAGATCAGGGCAACGATCCTCTTTTAAGTCAGCAGTGGGGAATGCTCTCCGTGGACGCTGCCGGTGCATGGAAAAAAACCCCCGGCGGTAAAGACATCGTTGTTGCCGTCACTGACACTGGGGTGGATTACAATCACCAAGACCTCATCAACAACATGTGGAGAAACGCAAAAGAAACTCCTAATGATGGTGTCGACAATGACAACAACGGCTATGTCGACGATGTCGTGGGATGGGATTTTGCAACCAATGATAACAAGCCCTACGATTTAACGTTAAGCTTGATGGACATTATCCTTCAGGGAGGAAATCCGGGTCACGGGACTCACGTTTCCGGATGTATCGGGGCTTCTTTAAATAATAAAATGGGAATTGTCGGTCTTGCACCGAATGTGAAAATCATGGCCCTTCGTTTTATTACGGAAAAAGGTCAAGGTGGCACCGCAGAAGCTATCAAAGCCATTGATTACGCAGCTGATAATGGTGCGCAGATCATCAACGCAAGCTGGGGTGGCGAATCTGATGGAGAACAAGAAGAAGACAAGCTTCTTAAGGAAACAATCGATCGCGCTGGAAAAAAAGGCGTTCTCTTTTTGGCTGCTGCCGGTAACGGCCGAGCAAACGCTCAAGGCGGTGCTGCTGGATTTGACATCGACAATGATCCTAAGCCGGTTTACCCAGCTGCATACTCTTTAGAAAACGTGTTCACAGTAGCGGCTGTTGATTCCAGCAATAATCTTGCAACCTTCTCCAACTGGGGAAATAAGAGCGTTAAACTTGCAGCTCCTGGAGTAAAAATTCTCTCCACCGTTCCTGGAGACAAATACCAAGATACAATCATCAACTTGGGATCTATCACGGTGACTTGGGATGGTACTTCAATGGCGACTCCTCATGTTGCAGGGGCAGCTGCCGCCATTTGGTCAACGGACAAAAACATGCTGGCTCGCGATGTTGCAAAGAAATTGATGGATCTTGCAACGCCCACAGATGCAGTAAACGGAAAAGTGGTTACGAACGGTAGACTTGACCTTCATGGCCTTAAGTAAAACTTCTTGGTAGAAACACGGGGGGCGCTTCCGCCATGACCCAATCTTACAGAAATGTTTTGGTTGCAGGGCTCGTGTTGTTTACGCTCTGTCTCTCTTCGACTGGATTAGCCGCGAAAAGAAAATCAAGGCGTCGGCCACTGAAACCCGTCACTCATCCAGTTATTCTTTGGTCACGTACGCTATCGGAGACAACAGATCCTGAGCAGAAAAAAATTGCGGCCTTTAAACTCAGTCAGTACTCCCAGCCCATTTACCAAGATTCCGTTATTTCTACTTTAATTTCCTGTATGAAGGATTCTGATGTTCAAATCAGAGTTCTTTGTGCAAAAGCCATGGGAAGAGCTGGCAACCAAAGTAAAAAGAGCTTTATCCGTTCGGCCCTGATTGAAACTTACAAAAACGACCCCAGCCTTCGGGAACTTTGGTTCGCACTTTCATTGCTAGAGGTGAAGATGCCAAAGAAGTTCAGGATCTGCTTTTAGGAACGCTGAAGGAAAGTACTGACTCTCACGAAATGTTAGTCATCCTTTCCTACTTTTACGAGTGTGGTGAAAACGTTGGTCCTGATGCTTTTATAGCCGTCTTCAATAAAACTTCTGATGAGCGAGTAAAAAGATGGGCTATCAAAGTGCTTGGAGAAAATGGAAATGGAGAAGCACAGGTTGTGGAACTTTTAGCTCAGTGTGCGGAAAGTAAAGATACTCCGTTGGCACTGAACTGCCTCTCTGGGCTTCAGCTGCAAGCCAGAAAGGATTCTGTTCGAACATGGGCTGCTCTTGAAAAGACTATTGAGAGCTCAGATCCAGACATGTTGGTTGCAACTCTAGATGTTCTCAACGTGCTCCCCGAAAATCCCAATTCGAAAATTACTACTCGCTTGATTGAAATTATCGGTGAAACAGATGATGGGGATCTCATCGACAAAGCAATTTTGGGTCTTGGTGTTTCAGGTGACCACTCAGAAGCAGTTGTGGATACTCTCTATAAGTTACTGAAAGAATCAAATACCGAAGAATCCACCAAAATTCATGCAGCCCTAGTACTGGGTAAACAGGCCGTTTCCGTTCCTGGAACAACTCGGGAAGCGCTTAATCAATGTGTTTCCTCGAGTGGGTCCCAAGCGCTCAAAACAGCTTGTCAGCTAGGAGCTCAGGAACTTGCGGATCGAGTAAAAAG
>RFNO01000003.1 GCA_009927165.1 Pseudomonadota bacterium | reverse complement strand
CATTTGTTGTTTGTGGTAATTTATTATTTTTTAAAGATGATTCAATTTCCATTTTTTTCAACTCTACATTATTTTTAGCTTGTTTATTTTGAAGATTGATTTTATTTAATTGATCCAATGCTTTTGTAGCTGCATTTATCAATTGAGACAGTGCTGCTATTTCTTTGGGATCGCTACCTGTCAGAACATTATCCTTTAAAGATTGAACAGCACCAAGAGTAGATTCAACCAATTCTGATGATTTTTTATAAATATAATCTCCAACATTCTCATCATTTACTTTTTCTTTTAATTCTATTTCTTTGTTGTTTGTTTTAGTTGTTGGAATTGCGTCTTGTTTTAATTCTTCAATTATAGAATCTATTTCGTTTGTATCGCTCATTGCTTTTAAGATATAATAATATAAATACTGTTTATATGACTAAAGTATTTATCAATAATATTGGAGAATTCCACATTCCTAATGAAAGATTATCAGATTTGTTAAATTATCTTGAAAAGATTTCAGCAATAAAAGGAAATTCTGCAGAAACTTATGTACAAGAAGTAATTAAGAAAAATTTTAACGGTAGAGAATTAATTAGAGATTGATTCCTTTGACTGATGTGATATACTTTGGGTAATGTCAAAGTACGATTCATTGTGGGTTGAAAAATATCGCCCCAAAACATTAAAAGATCTCATTTTAAATGATGAGAATAGAACATTTTTTTCATCTTTGAACGATGAGATTCCTCACATCATGCTTTGGGGAAACGCAGGAACAGGAAAAACAACATTGGCAAAGTTGATTGTTAATGATATTTTAAAATGTCAATATCTATATATTAATGCATCTGATGAGAATGGTGTTGATACTATTAGAAACAAAGTAATTTCTTTTTCTCAGGTCAAATCGTTTGATGGTAAGAAAAAAATTATTATTTTAGATGAATCTGACGGATTAACTAACGAAGGTCAAAGAATTCTTCGTAATGTTATGGAAGAATATGCAGAAAATGCAAGATTTATTTTGACGGCAAATTACTTTAACAGAATCATTGAGCCTATACGCTCACGTTGTATTCTTTTTAATTTGAAACCAGATTTGGAAGAATCGTATTTGCGTTGTATTCACATCTTACAACAAGAAAATGTCACATTAGACGATAACCAAAGAGAAGATTTAAAAAAATTTGTTGAAAAGAGACACCCAGACTTAAGAAGAATTATTAATGACTTACAGAAGTTTTCTTTAGATAAAAACTTTGAAGCATCTAATAAAAATAACATTCTCAGCATATCAACGAAAATTGTTAAAGCACTTTTAAATAAAGAATCCTCTCTTTCCGTAAGAAAAATCGTAATTGAAAATGAAAGCGCGTTTGATTCGAATTATCAATTATTATACAAAGAAATTTTTGATTTAATTTATAATTCTAAGTTTGAAGAAAAAAGAAAAAAGAATCTTTTACTCGAATTGGGAGAATATATGTATAGAGACACTTTTGTTTTAGATCACGAAATTAACTTTTTCTGCTGTTTAATGGCTATCGAAAACAGTTTAAATTAAGCGTATCTTTTTTCAACTGCTGGTGAAGCAGGAATTGCTGTATTTTGAGTAGGAAGATTGTGGTCTTGTGGAATATTTCCTAAATTGATCTCAATTTTAACAGCTTCTGGTTTTGTTCCAATAGGTTTTTCATATTTGTTTGGAACGCCTTGAACAGGTGGAAGATTTGGACCAAAATTTAAAACTTCTACATAATCCCAATTACCAGGAACTGTAAACTCGTTTAATTCTGTAGGAGCAGACAATGATCTAGGATCTGTTTTTAAAACAAGATAAACATGCCCTGTTCCTTCGTTGTCATTTGCATCTTTAACATTTTGTTCTGATCCTGCAGCTGCTACACGCTTGATAAAGAAAAAATAATCAGATTCAATCAAGTTCGTCAGCCAATTTATAAAAACTGTATCACGACCATAATGTTCTTGGCAATAAGGACTGCTTAAAAAAGCCTTTTTAATTTTAACTGGAGAGCCTTCACGAAAACCTCCGTTAGAATAGTGTGAGAAAGCTGTTTCTAAAAGGGTGTCAAATTTATTAAATTTCTTCATATATCTTATATATTTACCATAAGTATTTACCTAAAATGGCTACAGTTCGACTCGATAATTTAGTTAAACCCAGACAAGCGAATTCTCCTACTGTGAAAATTTCGCAAGAAACTAAGGATAATGCAGTTACATATACTGATATTAAACTAGACTTAGAACTTTCGAAAAATATTGGATTGGGATTATCGCCAATTTTAGCTAAAGATATAGTGGTATCAGAAGACATGCAAGCCATTCGAAATTCTTTGTATAATATTTTTTCAACAAAAAAAGGAGAAATGATTTTGACTCCAAATTTTGGCAGTTCTTTAGATCAATTTTTATTTGAAAATGTTTCGCCATTTATTGGAAAAGTTATAGGAGAAAATATTTTAAGCGCACTACAAACATTTGAACCTAGAATAGAAGTATTAAATGTCCGAGTGTTTCCTAAACCTAATGACAACCAATATTCCATAGAAATTATATTTAAATTTGTGAATATAAATAAAGAAAGCTCTTTAAATATTTTATTATCTAAAAATGGTCAAATTATTTTATAAAATGCAACCAAATCGAAATAAAGATTTTAAAAAAAATTTTGCAATAAACAAAAGTTTGGGATATGTTCTTTCAAAAAATATTGATAATCGATTTAATGTAGATACAACGCCCCGTAAAGTTTTAAATAAAAATAAAAAAGACTCATTGGACAATCAGCTAAAAAGAAACACGGCAACCAATAAAGATTTTAGTACTACTATTATCAAAGATCAAAACAAATTTGATTTTGATATAAATCAAGAAATTCAAAAAACTTATAATAAAATTGAAGAATCAGATCAAAATTTTGATATAAATCAAGAAATTCAAAAAACTTATAATAAAATTGAAGAATCAGATCAAAATTTTGATAT
>RFNO01000093.1 GCA_009927165.1 Pseudomonadota bacterium | reverse complement strand
GTGGGCGGGTAGCTCAGCTGGGAGAGCATCAGGCTGGCAGTCTGAGGGTCGTGGGTTCGATCCCCATCCCGTCCACCAAATTCTAAAATTGCCCTCTAAGAATTACTGTTTCTGTGTACCAAACTCGTGGATGCCTGTTGCGTTGGATAAATAACCACTTCTTGGATATTCACATGCGCTGGACGCATCAGACACCACACAATAGCTTCTGCAATATCCTGCGCACTTAAAGGTTTCATCCCCTCATAAATTGCTTTGGCTTTGGTCTCATCTCCTGAAAAACGTACCAAACTAAACTCAGTTTCCACCATGCCCGGTGAAATTTCAGTAACTCTAATGCCAGTACCCAATAAATCTTGTCTCAGCGATTGAGTGAGAGCTGCTACTGCGGCTTTAGTAGCACAATAAATATTTCCGCGAGGATAAATCCAACGGCCTGCAACGGATCCAACATTCACGACATGACCCGATTTTTTCTTAACAAAAAAAGGCAACACTTCATGGGTTACGTAAAGCAGACCTTTCAAGTTCACATCAATCATCTTGTCCCAATCGTCAGTCTTGCCCTCATGGATTAGGTCTCTACCCATGGCCAAACCCGCATTATTAATGAGAGCCTCAACTTGTTGAAGTTGAGTGGAATGCTTTTTTGCAAAGTCTTCTACTTCTTGTTTTGAGGAAACATCAAGTTCCGAAATCTCAACGGAAATGGGATGTTTTTTTTCTAACTCTGTTTTAATTTTTTCAAGCCGCTCTCCCCGCCGCCCAACTAAAAAAAGATTTTTGTGATTACGAGCAAGTAACTCGGCTGAAGCTTTTCCTATGCCGCTAGTTGCTCCCGTTATGAGGATCATGGGAGTTTAGCTTTCACACTTTTAACTTTGTCGTCCATCGTTTGAACCCGATCTGTTCGAGTTCCAAACTTAAGAGTAGACGAAATCCGAGGAGCACCCATTTGATGTATCCGCTCATGGCACTTTTTTATGCTAGCAAAGACGTTGTCCCAATCCCCTTCAACATTGGTGCCATAAGCATGGAGATGAGTTTTGAGTCCGGCTTGTTCAAAAACTTTTTGGCATTCAGCCACATACTGACCAACGGAAACCCCTACTCCCAGGGGTACTAAGCAAAAATCTACGATGACATGCATGATCTTAAGACTCGACTGGTAAATTCTAAGGCGGCACCCGGATTCGAACCGGGGAATAAAGGTTTTGCAGACCTCTGCCTTACCACTTGGCTATGCCGCCGTGCTCTTGGTTCTATTGCCTCTCCCTCTATTTTGGCAAGCTTCATGCGCATACGGATCTAAAACTTCGGAGGCAATCAAAACGCAGTGCGTAATAACGGTTTGAGCTTTGGGTTTGGGCTAAGCGGATTAAATGTTAAAATTAAGTCAATTTCTTCCCACTTAAAGGATACTTCTAATGGCTCAAAAAATGGTCCATATTCGAGGCTTAGGGGTTCGTTATTCTGCTAGCAGATACGCTTTAAAAAATGTTTCTTTCGACTTGGATCGTGGAGAGTTTGCTTACATCACCGGAGCCAATGGGGCCGGTAAAACAACTTTATTAAAAATTCTCTTTGCGATGGAACGTGCTAGTGAAGGCAACATCTTTGTTAATAATCGAGATGTATCCGGACTTCCACGAAACCAAATTTACCAATATCGAAGGGAAGTCGGTTTTGTTTTTCAAGATTTCAAACTTCTTCCCGACCTGACTATTTACGACAATGTTGCCCTTCCACTCGAGGTAAGAAAAATGACACCAGGAGAAGTGGATCACAGAGTTCGAGGGGTTCTTTCACTGGTGGGACTAGGAGATCGGGCTCACGATTTTCCGCAAACACTTTCAGGCGGGGAACAACAGCGAGTAGCTATAGCTCGCTCAATTATTGGTCGTCCTTCCCTTCTACTTGCCGATGAGCCGACAGGAAATCTCGATAGTGGAACCGCTCGCGATATCATGTCTTTGTTTATGGAAATTAACGATATGGGAACCACTGTGCTCATTGCAACTCACGACGAGGGACTCATGGATGAATTTCCTGCTCGAACCATTCGTCTCCAGAGTGGTCAACTCTTAAACGACAGAGGTCAAGCTTAATCAATCATTGCTTTGAAGAGCGCGGAGGATAATGTGGGCACTCGAACTCGGGCTATCTCTAGAACTTGGAAGAACTTTAAACGACATCCGCTTCTACACTTAGCGAGTATTTCTACCATTTCTGCTTCTTGCATCATCTTGGGTGGATTTCTTTTGTGTTCCAGAAATTTTCAGAATATCGCTGAAAAAACCAATCCCAATATTACTGGGACTGCTTACTTGAGAGAAAATCTTTCGGACTACCAAGTTTCTCAACTCAAAGACAGACTGTTGGCGCAAAATCACATAATGAAAGTATCCTTTAAGCCGAAAAAGAAAGTAGCAGATGAACTGCAAATATTTTTAGGTTCTAGTGCCGGAGAAGTACTACCTGGGAGTGAACTCTTTCCCGACATCATGGAGCTTGAACTCCATAAAGACACTTCGACTGGTGATATTGCAGCTCTCACTAAATTGCTTTCTAGAGAACCCGAAATAACCGAAGTAGACTTTTCTGAAGACTGGCTAGCCCAATATAAAAAAGTTCGGGGCCTTATCTCAGGCCTAGGTTGGGTCCTCATGTTGGCACTTGTTTTGGGATGCAGCTTTATCATCGCAAACTTTATGGGAATGCGGCACCAATCGAGAAAAGAAGAAATTGAAATCGTACAGCTCATTGGAGCGGAGCGAAGTTTTGTTCTAACGCCCTTTGTTTGGGAGGGTGTGATTGAAGGGCTTTTGGGAGCGGGACTAGCCATGGGTATTCTTCTTTTTGGGAAATGGCTTTTAGGCGACCTGATTGCTAATGAGTGGACCGCAGTTCTGGGAACATCTTCGTGGCTCTTTTTATCAATTGAACAGATGCTGTTACTGGCTTTTATTGGGATGGCCACTGCATTGCTGGGAAGCTTCACCGTTTTTTTTAAAACCGCGGAGCGCTTCCGCTGATGATTCGACTCAGATATCCTATTGCTATTTTTTTGCTACACAGTCTCACTCTTTATCCCGCTTCTGAAAATGAAGCTCACTTAAATCAGAAACGTGCCAACGACCTAAAAGCCTATATTAAGAAAGAAAAAGTTGAATTTGATCAACGCGAATCCCAAAAAAGAGGTCTTTTAGAATCTTTAGATGATTTGAATGCCAAACAAAATCAGGTTCGTCAAAAACTAATTTCTCTCCACTCGCAACAACAAGAGCTCCAAATGTCTTTAGACAATCTAGCTCTTGAATTTCAAAATCAAAAAAAACTAGAACGCGTACAACGACAGCGACTTTTTCTGCTTTTAAAAGTAGTTTATAAAATTCAGAAGGAAGGAATGATTCGTTTCGTGTTTTTTGGTCAAAATCTCTCGCAGCTAGCTGGAAGAATGAGAGTCCTATACCACACGCTTCGCTCTCACACCCAGATTACGAAACAATTTGAAGCACGGGCTCAAAAGCTGGCTGAAAGCGAAATAAAACTTAAGGAAGCAAAACAGAAGCTTAGCTCACTGTTTGACGAACTCCAAGAGCAGCAAGTGTTGCTCAGTACTTTATTACAACACAAGAAAGCTCTGATCACTCAAATCAGCCAAAAACAAAGCTCTTATCAACTCGCCGTGAAGGAATACAAAAGGATTTCCACACAAGTAAGCAAACTTTTTAGCTCTCTTCCATCGGCCCAACCCCAAACGACTCCTGCTGAAGCATCACAAGTGATTCTCCCTCACGGCAACCTCCCTCTTCCTGTTGAGGGAAAAATCGTACAGGGCTTTGGAAAAAGCGTTCATGAAAAATTTGGCACAGTGACCTACTATAAAGGGATCGAAATCGAAGCAGACTTCAACGCACCAGTGACTTCCATTCTTAAGGGGAATGTAGAGTTTACTGGATGGCTTAGAGGTTTAGGCAACGTTATGATCCTACACCATGGGGGAGGACTTTTTACACTAAATGCCCACTTATTTAAATTTAATAAAGCAGTTGGTGACCAAGTAGAACAATCTGAAGTAATTGGCTACGTCGGCGATACTGGTAATAGTGACAAACCTAGCTTGTACTTTGAACTTCGTTCCAATGGGAAAGCAGTAGACCCGATGGCTTATCTCTCAACTAACTCTAATTCCCGACTCAACTAAGATTTTTCAAAACAGAAGAGTGGACTACAAACTCTTCGTTAGTAACCTCTTTAAGCATTTTTTCGGAAGTCTCAACGATGCTTTCTGCATCTAAATGGTGGAGTTCAAAAATGTCCCAAGTGGTGCCAGATTTAGAAGTTTTACGGATAGCCAAACTGTGATGTTTCACTCCTACTATCGAACCTATGTTATCCAATAACCCGGGCTCACCGTCGTGAATCGAAACGATTGGAACACGTGCGCTTTTCAAAGATAACCACTCCGCCCGGCTCTCAATCTCTGTGGGAGTGATGGAATGGAAGAACAAATCACCCGAAATTCCCAGACCCTTTTTTAAGTGGTCATAATCCTCTTGATAAGCGAAATTACCTAATAACAGGTCGGAACTCGTTACTACAAAAACGTTCGCGTAGATTCCTTTGTCTAACAGCCTATCTGATGCACGCAATGCTTCTGGTACTAAGGCGCCCATAGCAAACAAATGAACGACATTGTCGCCAGGACGATAGTCTTCATAGCCTCGGTAATCTACTAATGGATAACCGCCTTTCAGGACTTCGAGGCGTATGGTTTCAAATATCTCTGAATCTCTGTGATCTTCAAAACGTTTATGCTTTTTTAATCTTTCTAAGAACTCTTTCTGTACCAACCCTTTAGTAACACATCGAATGAGAGCCGACTCTTTATCCTGGTCTTGGCCTGTAAAATGGTTTTTTAAGTGATAAGCCAAAATCCACTCTAATTCTTTGGCAAAACAAGGCTCCCAAGTAATGCAATTGGGAATTTGAAAGTCGGATTTCCAAGAGTGCTGTGCGCCTTCAGCGGCAAGGGTGACGCCACTGGGAGTTCCAATCGTTGCAAAATGGGAGTGCCAATACAAATTATAATAGAACTGATCGTGGGCGCGTTTAATGAAAAAATCGTAGATAGTCATCGAGGGAAACAAAGGAATTCCCGTGAAATAAAAAAACTTACCAAACGAGCCAGCCGCCGACATGCAATTGCCTTCGGCAATTTCAAAACGTATATGCCCAGTTCTTTTATTTAAGTGAGGTATTACATCAGGAGCCTTGGTATCTTTGGCGCCATATTCTGCTTCAAAATCCTCCTGGCCAATGTCCCCATAGAGCTTTCCATTCATGTTCGGGCTAGTATTCGTAGAACTCCCAACGTCAGGAGCCATCGTAACAAAGTATTTAGCTACTTTGCCCCAAGCTTGGTCGTTTTCGGATTCTGATTTTGAATTTTCGTGAGCTAAACGGTCTAACTTGGCCGCAATTTGACCCCACATCCACTGAGTATGAGCAATTGGACTAAACTTTAATGCTGTGATGTCGAAATCAACCGGAAAGTCGATTGAGTTCATTTGACTGTAGAATTTTTCTTTTCTTTCTCGAACGGTAACAAGGAGTTTATCAATTCCATCAGTTAAAACTTTTCGTCTTTGGGAAAGAAATTTAGCTTCGGGGCTATTTGCAGCATACTCCTGAAAGGGTTCTTCGTGTGAAGTACCCAGAGCTTTACTCATCTCAATAAGCTCTTCCTCTTCGGGCATAGCAGAATGATTTCCTGATAGCCCAGCACATTTTAAACCTAAGCCCTTAATCGTGTAGGCAACTAAAAGAGTAGGACGATCAGGATGACGTTTGGCGTCCTCGAATACCTCCACCAAACTCTCAATGTCATGTCCCCCGAAGTTAAAGAAAACAGAATGCAATTCATCATCATTCATTTTCTTTAAAAAGCTTTGAAGTTTTGAAGATTTTTTGCTGAGAACTTCGCGAATCAATTTAATGTTCTTTGATGCGACTAAGGCCTGTAGTTCAAAATCAGTCATTTCCTGATCAAGAACTCGCTTTAGCTCTTCGCCCCCAGGCTTCAAAAATATTTTTTCCCTAATCTTACCGTGTTTCAGTTTTACGGATCGCCAACCGTTAGCTTCACCCAAACGACAAATTCGATCTGCGTCACTCCCTCCCATGGCGTCTTCATTCAATACGCGCGTACCGTCTAGGTTTTGTCGGTTGTAATCTACAATCCAAACTAAGTTTCCAAGTTGTCTCTCACCGGCATCAGGCATTGCCTCCATGAGAGAGCCTTCTCGAAACTCCGAATCTCCCATAATGCAATAGAAGGTGGGAGTTTCCCCTACTTCATGACCATGATCTTTTAAAAAATCGTACCCCAAACTGGTATAGAGAGCATTGACAGGCGGGATACCTACCGAACCGGAGGGGTAGTAACGAAAATAATCAGGATCACTTTCAGCATGATACGACTGGAACACTGGCTCACCCGTCTTTGAATAATGACGCAAATTCCGCATAGCAATTTTTCGGCGCTCCGAATTCATTCGCGTTCCGTCTGCTTCTCTAAAATTTTCGAGCAAATAATTGAACGCATGATCCATCGGAGAAATATGTGGCTTAAAAGCGAGATAATCTTCAGGGTTTCTCATGACCAAATGGATTGCCGCTAAAAGATGTTTGGAAGAAGCACAAGCCGTAGGATGCCCTCCAACTTTGGGCTCGCCTTTTTCCTTTAACGGACGATGGTTGGCCAAGTGGATCATTTCCAAGGCCATCCAATAGGCCCTATCTGTAATGCGGTACAGCAACTGAAAGTCCAAACCCCTACTGGTCGTAGCTGATGTTTCTTTAGCGCTTTTTTTCACTTCGGTTCTCATGCGGGGTAGGAGTCTATAGGGATCTGTTTAACTCGAAAAGGGGTTTCCTTCATGCCTCCGGGGTACCTCCTCCTAATTCAGTCCCCTCAGAAAGATAGCGCCCATATTCCTTGGAAAAGGCTAAACGGGTCAGGTCAGTCATGCGGTCGATGTAAAGTTTACCCACGAGGTGGTCGCACTCATGCTGAATCACTGTGGCGGCAAAGCTTTTCGCTTCAAAACCAATACGCTCGCCTTTTTCATTAAGAGCCCGAACCTTAATCCAATTGGACCTTGTCACGTCTCCTCTCAGCCCCGGCAAGCTAAGACATCCTTCCCCAACTGTTGAAGTCTCTTGAGTAAGAGGTTCTATTTCCGGGTTAATAAGAACTTTTAAATAGGGGTCCACCCCCTCATCAAAATCCCACAACATAACTACCAATTGCAGGCTAACATGTATCTGAGGTGCTGCTAGGCCTCGCCCGTCATATTCAAACATAGTTTCCACCATGTCTTGAATCAGGCTCTGGATTGGCTCGGAAGTAATCTGCTTTTCAGGAATAGGATCTGCCACTTTTCTTAAAACAGGATGCCCTAACACTGCCACTTTTCGAATAGCCATTTGCCGTCTCCTAAAAACTGAGTCCCAATTCTTTCATTTCCTGAAGAATTTTTAATCGGTTATACAGATTTACTTTAGGCCCTTCCAGGGGTTGATAAACATCTTTGGTGTAATAACCGGTAGTAAGATACAAACCTTTGGCGCTAGTAACACTTTTGATGAAATCCTTGAACTCAAGAATAGTCGACATGGAAATATAAGGATGATCCACGGTTGATTTATGAAATCCCAATACATAGCTTCCCCAAAAGAGCTCATTCTTGCTCTCGGCGACCCAATAAACTTCTGTTTCACTGATTGGAATCTGATTTTTCAGCACCAGATCATTCTTCTCACAAATTTTTTCTCCCAATCGGTACAGATCCGCTAACTCTAGCGCTCTGATATCTTTGGGATCTTTTGCTTCGTCATCTTCGGGGGGAGCAAATTGGATCGGTGTTGGAGGAGCAGAACGCGTGATAAATATCGCAACAAATAAACCGAGAAACAGAGCAAGAAGCGGAATTACTAAAATACTAAACATACGAGTTATTGATGACTTCCCCTAAGCCCCCTGCACCTGGAACGATATACTGGTGATTATTAAGGCCTTTTTCTTCATCCCAAAAAGTGCCCGGAACGGAAGTAAGCACTTTATCTGAACTTAAGCCTCGATCTAGTCTCAAAGCATAGACAATGACTTCGGGGTATTTAGTTTTCATTAGCTTTAAATACTCCGGAGTAATGATTAAGTGTACTGCAATATATCTCTTCGCTTTTCCCAGCTTACGGTAAATTTCCAATACGGAACCAATCGTGGAACCCGTAGCCCCCATAGGGTCTGGAATGACAACAAATCGGTCTTGAACATCCCCGCCAATTTTAAGACCGCCTAATTGAGTTCCTACTACATGCTCTTGCTCATCTATTTTTCGATTGATGCTGATATGGTCTTGCCGAACCCCATCCGGATTCAGGAAGTAATTAAAAGCATCAAAACAAGTCTGAGACGGTAAAATCCCAGCCCTGGCTAAACTCACACAGGAAACTTTAGTATTCGGGTCCACAATCAGTGTTTTGAATTGTCCCTGCGGATGAAGACTTTTCATCCGCGTTTCTATTTCTGTCTCAATTAGAGGAAACTCTTGATTTACAATAACATTCACCATCTCTCGGTAAAGGGTGCTCAAGAGAGAATTCACCATCGGCTGCTTACAATCAGGTCTTCCCAGTCTTGCCAAAGTCGTAAAAAGATAGGGATCGCTTAAAATATGAAAATGGGGACCATAATGGTGTTCAATTTCGGAAAGTTTGAAGTTTCGGTTTAAATACTGATTATCGTGAAGCATATCTCGGCAAAACACTCTTTTAGACAGCTAAAGTCAAGGGAATGGCTAAAATTGTTGATGGGTAAGGGTTTTCAAGTGAACTTGACCTGCCTTTTAGAGGTTGGGTAAGACCCTAGAGTTGGGGGAAAAATGCAATTATCTCTAGCTTTAGATGAACACATCGTTTTCGACCTTGAAACCACTGGTCTATCGGCTTGGGGGGACGAAATCATTGAAATTGGAGCAATAAAAGTTTTGGGAAATGAGATTGATGAAACCAAAAACTTTCATTCTTTGGTGAACCCAAAGCGTCTAATCCCTGCGGAAGCTACGGCCGTTAGTGGGATCACTAATGAGATGGTGAAAGATGCCCCATTTATCGATGAAGTTTTACCTAAGTTTCTGGATTTTGTAGGCGATGCCTTTTGGGTGGCTCATAATGCGCGGTTCGATATGTCCTTTATTATGAAACACCTCATGCAAATGAAGCTGAAGAAAGAGATAGAAGTCTATGATACGATGATTTTCTCTCGCAAAGCTTTTCCAGGAGAACCTCGACACAATCTCGATATGTTGTGCCAACGACTGGATTTGAAATTTGACCCAGCTACCCGTCATCGTTCAATGACCGACGTAGAGTTAACGGCCAAAGCCTTCGTCCGATTAAAAGAAATGCTTGGGGACAAGTGTCCCGGAAGAGAGAAATATTCTATTTAAT
>RFNO01000127.1 GCA_009927165.1 Pseudomonadota bacterium | reverse complement strand
ACCTGTGATTGCTTTCATAGTTTCCCCTCAAGTTGAAAGATTTCTAATTCTATCAAAGCTTGGGCAGGAACTAACGCCATTCAGATAACTAACGGTAATAATTGATAAACAAATAACTCAAGTTCTTCCTAACGCAAACCGAAACGTTGTGCACTGCATTAAATGTATAAGATAAGGGAGACTGATATGAAAATTACAGGCATAGGAATGCTCTGCTTAATTTTTGCCAATGTGAGCTTTGGGGAATTTGGTTGTTACTTTGATAAAAAAGAAAAAGAAGTAGCCGAAAAAGCTCTTCCCCAAATCGAAAAGGACGTCCAAACCCTTGAAGGATTTGCGAAGTATTCGAATGCAGCTATTGGAGCAATCGTAGAAAAGTCAGTTAACAGTTTGAGACATAAAGGATCTCGTCGCCTTGCTACTGAACTCGAGCAGGGCTGGGCTCAGTTGGATGGACAGCTCATCCTACTTGCACAAAGTCGCCAAGTCTTAGGCATCCGATCCATTGGAGATTTTGAACCCCTGAATCAGTGGCTGTCTGAATCTTATGAAAAAATCGAAGCAGATTTAGGATACGATTTTTGTTTCTCACAAAGAATCAGCGACATGAAAACCATCAATCATGGTTTAGTTGTTGTGTTTAATCCCTGTGAATATGGTTATGATGAATTTTACAAACACTTCGCATCTGATGATCCAAAATACCGCTCTGTACTTCCAGTGGTTTCCTATTGGGCAACTGTACTCGGTTGCTACGCCGGCAGCTACGGATCTGGCTATATCATGGTTTGTGGTGCAGCAGGAACCATGGTCGAATCGACGGTAGATGAAAAATTTGCACCACTTTTAGCGCCTAAAATTTACGAATCTAATTGTCAGAAATAATAAGAGGACCCTTATTTCTTTGTTAGACTCACTTGAGCACTGGGAAGACTGTTACAACCCCCTCCAGCTAGGAGAGCGTTGAGAGTGCCTGTGATGGTTCCCGCTTGGATCGCCGTTGAGGTGGTGGAACCAGAAACACTCGACACTGTACAACCTGCGAGGGACAACCCAGTAATCGATAATTGAAGGCCCTTGGCTGTTCCTGTTAATGTCCCAGAGATGGAGGAAGGTCCCGTCCAAGCGGCCTTCACCGACCCATCCTCGTACTGGGTGCTTTTAAAAGTATAGCCCTTTAATCCATCGATGGATCCGATCAGCGTTCCCGTATAGGCGGCCACCTCAGAACTGAGAGGGTTGGCGCTCTTTGATTCACCACAACCAGTTACTAACACGAGAATAAATCCCAATAGGGTAATAACTGAAGGAACGAGGTGTTTTGATTTCATTTGGCAGTTCTCCAAGCAAGTTGGATAAAAAACCGTACCTGTTTTATTTTATTTTTGAATGGAATTTAAGTCTACTGTGCACCAAGTTATTTTTCGGTCCACTTCTCAGCCCAAACTGCGATTTCATTTTTCTTTTTGTGCCACAGGATGGCTAGACCAATCAAAATCAAACCCGACACAATAAGTCCGAATCCACCAATGGAAAACTCACCGAACGATTGAATGCAGAGAAAAAAACATCGGATAGCTAGAAGACCCAAAATATAATTAAAAGCCAGTCTCTCACGCTTACTAGCAAACAACAAACCTACCAGACTTAGAACTATAATTGTAAAGGCTGCTGACACGCATTGATCGGCTAGTTTCGAGGAATCGAGCAACCGCCAATACCTCAAGCAGAAAAAACCAGCAAAGGTTACTATTAGCCATGTAATGAGAGATTTTTGAAACCGGTTGTAGAATTGAGTGCCCCACACCAAACCCAAAAAGAAAGCTGCTAGTATACCACCGGGAAGTAAATGTTCGGGAGAGAGCTCACGACCCATATAGGAATAGCTACTGGTGAATTCAAACTCGACAATAGCTGAAGTCCCCCAAATTAAGAACCAGACGTTGAGAGCTTTGGTAAATCCACTGGAGGTGCCAATAAGTCTTGCCAAGATGCCCACGAACGCAGTGAATAGCGGGGCCATAAAAAAATTAATCCAATCATAGCGAGAAGCTGCCAAAGCCTCAAAACACTCCGCAAGGGCCCACATAAAACCGCCAAACCAAACAAAGGGAACAACCGGAAAATAAGTCAAAAGTGCAGTAGGAAGAGTGAGCAATGACCAAAGTGAAAGACCTAAGTGACGATTGCCAGAAGCCCCATAGAGATACCCGACAAGCGTGATCGTACCGATTACAAGGAGGTTCAGAGCGAGAATAGCAGCATCGAAGAAAATAGGCTGTTTTTTCAAGTACATTTGATAAGCGATGAAACCAGTAATACCTAAAAGGGCAAAAGCACCCCCCAGTTTCAATTCTTTAGGAAGCAAGTCCCAATTCACAGCCACCAAAGAAACAATGCCAAAAATGAGTACGGAAACTCCAAGAGTCAGAACTCCATAAATAAACCAAGAGGCCGAGGGTTTTTCCTTCTCAAAATTCAGAATAGCTGAAGCTTGATCGGAACTAATCAGCCCGCGGGAAATCCAACTTTTAAGTTGTTTTTCTAATTTGGACATTAATTAGTAGCGATATGAGTTTGATTTGAATGGCCCTTGAACAGGAACACCAATGTATTTGGCCTGATCTTCTCTCAATACCGTAAGTTCCGCATTGAGTTTCTTTAATTGAAGACGAGCCACTTTCTCATCAAGAAACTTCGGTAGCGTATAAACCCCAATTGGATATTTGCTCGTATTCGTAAACAGCTCGATTTGAGCTATGGTTTGATTAGCAAAAGAAGATGACATCACGAAACTGGGATGGCCAGTACCGCAGCCCAAATTTACTAGCCGTCCCTTTGCCAGCAAAATAATTCTTTTTCCATTTGGAAAAATGATGTGATCAACTTGAGGCTTAATTTCTTCCCACTGATATTTCTCTAAAGAAGCAACATCAATTTCATTATCAAAATGTCCGATGTTGCAAACAATCGCCTGATCCTTCATTCGAACCATGTGATCGTGAGTAATCACATTGTAATTTCCGGTGGCCGTGACAAAAATATCAGCTTTATCAGCTGCGTAATCCATGGTCACGACTCGATAGCCTTCCATCGCTGCTTGTAAAGCACAAATGGGGTCGACTTCAGTTACCCAAACTTGAGCTGAGAGCGACCTCAGCGCTTGAGCTGATCCTTTACCCACATCCCCATAGCCCGCAACAACAGCTACTTTTCCAGCTACCATCACATCAGTTGCTCGCTTGATTCCATCTAACAAAGATTCTCGGCAACCATACAAGTTATCAAACTTAGATTTAGTAACAGAATCATTCACATTGATTGCTGGAAACTTTAGCTCACCCTTTTCATGCATGTGAATGAGCCGATGGACTCCAGTCGTTGTTTCTTCGGTTACTCCTTTGATGTGGCTTAACCGTGTGGAGTACCATTTGGGTTCAACAGCTAATTTCTTTTTAATAGCAGAAAAAAGCACGGTTTCTTCTTCTGAAGTGGGCTTTGAAATAACACTCGGATCTTTTTCTGCTTTAGCACCTAAGTGCAGCAATAAGGTCGCATCTCCTCCGTCATCAAGGATCATGTTGGTGTAGCCGCCGTCGTTCCACTCGAAAATACGATGGGTATACTCCCAATAATCAGCTAAAGATTCACCTTTCACAGCAAAAACTGGAACCCCCGTTTCGGCAATAGCTGCAGCTGCATGATCTTGGGTCGAAAAAATGTTGCAGGAGGCCCAACGAACTTTTGCACCCAAAGCGGTGAGTGTTTGGATAAGAACAGCAGTTTGAATAGTCATATGAAGGGAACCGGTAATTCGGGCCCCATTCAAAGGCTGAGCCGCTGCAAATTCTTCCCGAATTGCCATCAAACCAGGCATTTCGGTTTCAGCAATTTTAATCTCTTTATGACCCCAACTAGCTAAGCTTAGGTCCGCTACAACAAAATCTCTCACACTATGCATGTGCAACTCCTATTAAGGCTCCTAATCTAGGCTTGCTTAGCCTAAAAGCCCAGCATTTTCTCGATTGATTTTGGCTCAATTATCGACCCATTTTCGCCTTACACCACGGCAAATCCGGCGAAATCCCGCACATCATTTCACAAATTTGAGGGTCTCCCAAAGGACAGTCTTCGGTTCCTCCCCCTCCCCCTGCATCTGAAGCTACAACGCGAATTCTTAGGGACTGATTGGAAGTATTTCGAGAATCCGATACCGTCACTGTGACCTCCCCTTCTGTTTTTGCCGTCAGAAGGCCTTTGGAATCAATTGAAGCGATGTTTTCCGCAGATGAAGCAAACTGATAGGGTCCTTTTCCACCCCAAGCAGAAAACTGGAGGGTTGAATCGGGAGCGATGGTAGCGGCCTGAGGAATTACAGTGAGATTCCCCCCGCGAACTCTTTCGACTGCAGTAGCAGCATCTACTCGACAGTTACAGGCTGTTTCGATTTCCATTTTCTTACCCGAAGCCTGAAGAATTCCCTTCACATCAGTGGGTTTCAGATCAGAATTGTGGGCTAACAAGAGGCCTGCTAAACCGGAGACAAGAGGAGTAGCCATGGAAGTACCACTGAGCTCCCCAAACCTATCCCCAGGAAGAGTACTGTAAATCTTTTCCCCAGGTGCAGCTAAACTCACTTTTGCTTGCCCAAAATTTGACCAGCTGGGTTTTGTTTCAGATTCAGTTGTTGCTGCAACCGTGATCACGTTAGGAAGTTGGGTATTAGCAGGGTACACTTCGTAACGATCGTTATTTTTTCCATCATTCGATGCAGCAGCAACAAAAATAATACCTTTGTCATTAGCTCTCGAAATCGCATCGATAATGGGCTGAGCATTACTCGCTGTACTAGCAGCTCCCCAACTTGCACTGATGACGTTCGCTCCATTTTCAGTTGCATAATCAATTGATTTGACTGCACCCATGAGATCACCCGAACCATCAGCTCCTAAAAATCGCGAAGCCATAATGGAAATGCGCTGACTCATCCCAGAGATTCCTTTCGCATTATCACCTACGGCCCCTAAAATCCCAGCACAGTGGGTTCCATGCCCTGGATTCTGCTGGCTTGTCTCGTCTTTGGGATCTCCATCATTGTCTCGAAAGTCATAACCATGAACATCATCGACATATCCATTTTGATCATCATCAATGCCGTTCCCTGGGGTTTCTTTTTTATTCGTCCACAAATTATCTTTGATGTCAGTGTGAGAATAGTCCACACCGGTATCAGTGACTGCCACGATAACTTGCCGGCTTCCTACTCCTGAGTTCCAAGCTTCCGCGGCACGTACCGCTGCCACCGACCACTGCTTGGTAATTTCCGGATCGTTGGGAAGATGAAAAGCACGAATCTTTATGTTTTCGACTGCATACTGAACATTCGGATCTTTTAGAATTTCAGATAATTTTTTCACTAATTCTTTTTTTGAAGGCTGGCCCAAATCCAATAACACCAAGTTCCCGGCTGAATGTTGATCGATTACTTTAGCTCGTTTAAGAGTCCTCTGAGCTACAGCTCTACTAAAACCATCTGTTTGGTTTTTAAATTTAACCACGTATTGAGCAGAGAAAATTGACTGCGACAGCAAGCATCCAGTTAAAGTAACTAAGGAGAACCAAACTTTTTGGATTTTGGAATTATAATTTTGAGACATAGCCCCTCTCGTAAGCATGAGTTCAATGATGTATTCAAAAGCTGATTAATGAAAAAGAGTATCGTTAAGTCGGCCACTCGTCAAAGTTGCTTAGCACTGGGGACTAAATTTGGAATCGTTTCAATTCGGCGTCTAGATTTCCTTGCAACATCATCCAAAACATTTTCCAGTCAGCAAGCAACGAATAGATTGGATACTTAAAAGTAGCTGGCTGATTTTTTTCATGCGCCCAATGTCCCCACCACGCAAAGCCATAGCCGACTACCATCGCCCACACTAACCACGTGGCATGCAGAGTCATCACGAAAACACACACAAAAGTAGCCGCACTGGACGTTCCGAGGAAATGCTTCAGACGACATTGCGACGTGCTGTGTTGACTTAAATAAAAAGGCCAAAATTCGTTAAAAGAGCCTATTCGATGACCTTGAATGTTCTGCGACATTTAAATTTCTCCAGGAAAGCCTGACCTCCATCTTAGACCCAAAACCCCAGCCGTGCAAAAAGAGTAACTCTCTGATAAGACACCTTTCATAGAATTTTTAAGATTTGAGGAAAACCACATGTTACTCACCCTGATAGGCTTGGGCGGACTGGCTTTCGGAGTTTTGATTGGCCATTTTTTTACTTCACGAAGGGCTACAAACACTGAGAAGGCACTTGTTGAAGAAAAATCTAAATTAGACGGTCAAAATCAACAGCTTCGAGTAGAACTGAGCGCACTGGAAAAAACCAATCAGGAAAATGAAAAAGAAAATCTCGAACTTAAAAAAACAGTCGCTAAAAGTGAAGCGGCCCAAGAAGCACTAAAGCGCTCAAAAGAAGAAGCAGTCGATGTCTATAAAATCAAGAATCTTGAATTGGAAGCCAAACTTGAAGCGTTTCGAACCGAAAAGAGTGATCTAACCAAACGCCTCATCTCTTTTGAAGAAACTAAAGAACAACGGCAAAAGGAATTTGAAGAAAAAATACAGCGACTCAATCTAGCTTTTGACCAACGAGAAAAGGAACGCGAGGGGGAAATCAAAAGCAAAGAGCTTTCAGAACTCAAACGTCTCCAAGCGCTGAAAGAAACCTGGGCTCGGCATGAGAAAAATATCGAAGAGAAAATGCAGCTCATTTGCCAAAGGCACGGAATTGAGTATTCCCCCAAAGAAAAATTCCCATTCAAAGGGAAACCCGATAACGCAGTTAAAATTTGTGATGAATTTATCGTTTTTGATAGCAAATCCCCTCAAGGGGAGAGCTTAGACAATTTCCCCTCGTATATTAAAGGACAAGCGGAAGCTTCCAAGAAATATGCTGCCTATGAGGGAGTAAAAAAGGATGTTTTTCTGGTTGTCCCCACAAATGCAATTCACGTTATCGGTGAAAAGTACATGGTTTATGGGGACTATCGGGTTCATGTGATCACCGAAGATGCCTTAGAACCCATCCTGATTGGTTTAAAAAAGATTGAAGATTACGAATTCGCAGAAAAATTAAGCCCTGAGGATCGAGAAAAAATAGTCACAACCATTGGGAAAATGGCGCACGGCATGAAAAGAAGAATTCAAATCGACTACTTTTTTGCAAATGAATTTATTTCAGTGCTGACAGATGCGGAGAATTTGCCGACAGAGATTCTTGACGAAGCTCGAAAAGTAGAGCGTACTTCAAAATTGAACCCTCCTCAAGAAAGACGAGCCAAAATTATTGATAGCAAGGAGCTTACTAAGGAAGCCGATAAGTTAGTTGGAAAAGCAACTGGTCAAGAAATAAACTTGAATTCTAATTTATCGACTCTTAACACTATTCCACTTTACGAAGACGACTGAATCCCACCACCATGAATCGTAATTCCTTTCTCAAGTTCGTTTTCTGCCTGATGGCCATGCTTATCAGTAAGCTGGGAGGGTCCTATCCCTCCTATATTGGCTATGGCTACTCATCCTGTTTAACTTGTCACTCCAATCCTTTGGGAAACGGCCCCATCAATAATTATGGACGAGCTGTTCAAGCTTCAGAAATTTCAGGGAGGCTTTTCGGTGGAACTGATGAATCTTTGGGGGAAAAATCTGGATTCATTTTTCCCCTCCCTTCATGGCTTCAAGTCCAAGCTTCCTACCGCGGGATCTATGTGGGCCAAAGCCTACAATCTAGTCCACAATATCGATGGATTCATATGCAAGCTGATGGCGCAGCTATCGTCACTTTTAGCAAACAGCTATTTGCATCAGCATCGGCTGGTTATGTTCCTCTCCCGGCTTCCCTTTCTGAATCTCAAAAGGCATCCTTGAGCCACATCATTTCAAGAGAACACTATCTCGGTTTACGACCCGCAAAGGGACACGGCATTTACGCTGGTTTAATGGATGTAGCTTTTGGTTTACGCGTTCCCGATCATAATGCCTTCCTGCGAGCCAATACCCTTCTCAATATGAACGATCAAACCCACGGACTTCTTTATCACTACGATTGGGAACAAGGCGAGCTAGCTCTCCATTTTTTTCTAGGAAAGCTCAATCAGGATTCCGCTAGTCGGCAAAAAGGAGGGACTCTGTACTCCGAATTTCTAGTCGATGAGAATTTCCGATTGGGTGGATCGCTTTGGTACAGTGAAAGCAGTTTTCGCTCCCGTCAAATGTTAGCCACCCACATGAGAATGCAAGCTGGAAAGGGCTCCAGTCTCCTCGCAGAAGTAGGGATTTTTCGTCAGAGTTTAAGCTCCTCCACAGATAGCTCTATCGGGCTCTTTTCTTTTCTCCAGAGCAGGCATTTGTTTTTTCGAGGCTTTGCTGGACTCATGACCTTTGAAGCTTACCTTGATCGGTTTGCGGAAGGGGGAATTAGAACTTTTCGAGCTGGTCCTTCCTTAGAATACCTTCCCTTTCCACAATGTGAAATCCGAGCAGATTTTTTGGGTTCTCAAAACCAAGGACTTAATACCGTAGCTCCCAATTCTTACTTATTACAGGTGCAAACCCATGTTTGGCTCTAGACTTTCTTTTTTGTTTGTACTGATCTTGAGCTGGTCATTGCACTCCCATATGGCTCACGGGGCGAAACCCACCAGCTCTTTCTTTTTTGTAACCTCTCTGGGACATTGGCAAGAGGGCTTACGCATTGAAGGCAATGAAGAAAGTTATTCGCTGAATAGTTCTGCAGTTGCGACTGGCCTGGGAGCTGGCTATGTTTTCCCTTTTCCTAGCTTGAGTTTGGTAGTCCAAACCCAAGCTACTTTTGCTCTAACAGATGTGGGATTTGGACCTGGTAATTCAACGCCAGTTACTTTTCAGGGAAAAAATCTTTCACAGTTAGGAAATCGCTTTGACGTCACCCTATTGAGCAGACTGTCTCAGAGGGTGGCAGTCGGCTGTGGCGTTCCCATTGTCACTACTTTTTTTCTAAATCCGGAAATAGCCCCCGGGTATCATTTAGAAAAATCACCACTTGTAAAACTCGGTTTCTTTGTCGATTTACGGATAGTTCGAAATAATAAGTTGGTTTTTAATCCCAAAATTGGATTCCTCAATAATCTACAAAACTACTTTGCAATCATGGATTTTCAGTTTCATCTCTGAGCTTTGTTAGGGATTGGCCTGGGCTAAAGAATCGATTTGAGCGCTCGTCAAACAAGCAAATCGCTGCATAGCAGGAACTATCGTTATTTTAGAAGAAATAGTAGAAGCAGAAGCACCTTTGACCGGTACAGTACCAATGGCTCCATGACAGCTGGCACAAGCAGTTTGATAAATCTGGACCCCCGTACTAGCAGTTGTTATTCCATCCACACAGACTCCTCCGTCATAATAGACTGAGTTTACACCTCCACATCGAACAAGGAGTGGAATAAAAAACAGTGTTGAGAAAAAAAAGATTGAGAAAGAAGCTTTTCCTAACTGCATCAAGGGATCCTTAATTTCACTACTACTTTCACCTCATCTTCTACACCAACTCCCATATAATTGGCTTCTGGAATTTTAAAATCACTGAGTTTACAAGTAAACTCCGCCTCAAGGTCTGGCCCATTCAATTGGTAAGTTCCAGCAATGGGATGGATAACTCCGTGCACTTCTAATTTCCCCTGAAACTTCCCTCCTTGTCCCCCCCCTTCAATCAAGGTGGCAATGGGAAACTTTTCTACTTCAAAGTATTTTTTCTTCATGTGGTTGTCCCGCAAATCAATACCGGTCTTCAGGGAAGCTACAGACAAAAGAATCTTCTTGGCGGCGAAACCAACCGGCGTTTTTTTGAGCTCGCCTACAATTTTCAGTTCCGAGCTTTTGGCTGTAAATGTCCCGGCTGGATTCAAATCAACTTTTATTTGCAATTCGTGGCTCCAACCTATCATTGAAAAAGCCATTAAAAAAAATAAGTGCTTCATCTTCGCTCCTTTTGGAAAGAGATCACATTATCTCGACGAAGCTCTCTTTTGCCAACGAAACTAACAATTAAAATCCCAAGCTCATAGAGAAAATAAAGAGGGATCAACACTAGGATCATCGATAGAGCATCCGGGGTGGGTGTTGCAACCGCAGCAAATACAGAGAGAGCTACATAAGCATAAGGGCGAATGGTTCTTAAAAGAGTGGCGTTTACCAATCCCAATGTTCCAAACAGGCCTAAAATCACCGGAATTTCGAAAATGAGCGCGACCCCTAAAAGAAGTTGAATGGAGAGGGTTGTGTAGTCACTTAGGCTGAGTAAGGGCACTTCATCAGCAGCCCCAAACTTTAAAAGAAATGAAAAAGTGTACGGAAGCACCCAACGATAAGCAATAACAAGCCCCCCTAAAAATGCCCCACTTGCAAAGCCCAAAAAAGGCAAGACCAACTTTTTTTCCTTTTTGTTAAGAGCAGGAGAGATAAATAACCACACTTGATACAGGAGAAACGGTGTGGAAACTGCCAATGCTCCCATAAAAGCTACTTTCATGTAGGTATAAAACTGCTCCGTGAGGCCAAAAAAATAGAGCATTTTTTGATTTTCCGGTAGTGCCTGCAAAATGGGTTTTTTTAAAAACCCAACCAACTTTTCTGCATGATAGAAGCAAACAAAAAAAGCTGCCATCAGAACAGTAACCGAACGAACGAGAACATTTCTTAACTCATTCAGGTGACCCGTAATATCCTGAAACAAATTTGAAGAGAGTTCTTCAGATGGCTCTTCCGAACTCCCCAATTCTCTTTTTTCTGAAAGTGGTGATTTCACAATTTATGCGCTTTTCTTTTCATTTTCGTTTTCGACCGAACGTAATCTGTCAGTTGACTCGTCTTCGTTGAGCGCCTTTTTAAAGTCACGAATTCCTTTTCCAAGGGCTCTTGCAAGTTCAGGAAAGCGGTTTGGTCCCATCACCATCAAAACTACTCCCAATACGACAATCCAATGAAACAGCGACATTCCACCCATTTTTGCTCCTAGTTTGTTTTGAACTCTGAGATGCGAAAGCTATGCCTGAATCCGACAGCTGCCGGAATCTTTTACAAATGCCTGAGATTCAGACACTTTTTAAGAGGGTTTCTCCAAGTAACTAGGATCCTTCTGATTTTAATGTCTCCGACTTAAACACACGGATGAAATGAACCTAAATGTTTGTTATTTCATGTTTTTGATTGGGTTGGTCCCCAAAAAGTAAATTCACCGACAAAAGCCAAAGCCCTAAAGTAGCAAGTGTCTTAGAAGTCCAGTTCTGCCGGAACCACTCAAAGGGTTGCACAGCAAAAGCCGAAGAGTAAATGAGCGAAAGAAAAAACCCAATGAATGCTAACCCCCACAATACTCTTCTTGAATTGGTCTGGGAAAAAAGTAGATATGCCGGAGCAGCCCAAACGAACGTGGGCGACTCAGCCCGGGGAGTTACTAAAAGCAACGTGGTTACAAAAATGGAATACCAATACTGCCAACGGAATTTATCGTTAGCATTCCTCAACCGATAAATCACCATAACAACAGCGGAAATAAACAAAATCCCTTTTTGTAAAATCTTTCCTAGTAAAGAGAAGCCCAGACGGGCCATGCACGGAGCAATATCCAACATTTCTCGACGTGAAAAGTCTTGGGTAATGGCCTGAAACTGAGCCCAATGTAACCAAAGCGTTTGCTGCGGTCCTACGAGAAAAGAGGGAACTGAAAAACAGATCAAAAGCGCCCCCAAGAAACTTCCTAAGAAAGACCAATTTACGGGAAAGGAAAATGCAACAATCAAAGCTAAGAAAACAGGAAACACTTTAATATGAGTAGCAACAGCGAAATAAATACCTGCCCGTCCCATTTGACGATCTCTGATGGCTGCCAAAGCCAAAAGAATGAGTCCAGTTACCAAGGCGTTTGATTGCTGATACCTCACTGAAATATCTAACTCGACCGCCGTGCATATGAGAAAAAACCAGGCCCAGGGGGTTTGTTTTCTTTCAAAGAGCCACCATTTCGAAATTCCTAGCCAAAAAATAAGACAGTTTAAAAACACCCAAAACAACACTTTTGTAGAGATCCCCAAAATATCAAAGACTCCCCACAGCACTGCAAAAAAAGGTGGGTAATGAAACACATCGGTGTCCTGTCCTGGGAGGGCATAGGGATTTTGCCCTTGAAAAAATCGGTCCGCGCCTTCTTGAAAGGTCAACGTGACAATGTTTGGCCCCCCTTTTAACAGCAGGGGTAACACAAACAGAAAACTCCAAACTGACAAAAACAAACATTGGCAAATCTGCTTTTTACGGAGGGTGAGGTCTCGCCAACTCAAGAAAAATAACCTTTCATTTGATTCAATTTTAGAATGATCATCCAGTACCCGCACGCAAATATTTCTTTTAGAATGCGAACCGTAGATTTTTCGTTGTCTAAATAAAGTTCCACTGGCAGCTCAAGTATCGGAGCTCCTATCACCGAAGCATGTATAAAAATCTCGATATCAAAAAGAAAACCGGGACAAAGCTGCCTGGAAAAAGCCCGCTCAGCAAGCGAGCGGGTCATCGCTTTGATGCCCGCTTGAGTGTCATGGGTCTTTATTTCGGAAAAAGATAGTCGAAGAAAACTATTAAAGAGCTTTCCTAAAACATACCGACGATAAACGAGTCTCAAAGCCGTCGTTGGTACGTTAAATCGGCTCTCGGGCAGACGCCGATTTCCGGCGACCAAACCTGTTCCCTTCTCTAACGCATCTTTAGCAATTTTAAAAAAGCTCAACCGGTAAGGTAAATCAGCGTCCGTAAAAAAAATCCAATCTCCTGTTGAGTGACGAAAGCCCTGTTGAAGGGCGCGCCCCTTGCCTTTTTCCTCGATAGCAACCACTTTGACTTGGCTAAACTTTTTGGCCAGAGATTCGCACTGCTTCAAAACGGGAGATCCCGCGATAGCCCCTCCATTCGGAACCAGAATGATTTCAAATTGGCCGGAAACCAGCCCATTAAAAAGATGCTGAGCCTGCACAAGAGTAGCCTCCAAGCGTTCAGAAGCAGCTGAAATTGGGATGAGCAACGAGATTTTCACTTGGGAAAACTTAACGAAGAGTACCGAAAAAGTAGAGGGGAATATCAGGAAAAGAAAAATGCGTTGCGTTACTGCTTGTGTGATTGACTCATCGGGTACCTTAGATATGATTTTCGCTCGTGAAAACTCTCGTTCTTTCTTTGTTAATAGTGAGTTATTCCACTGTCGGCTTCAGCCTGTCCCGAGAAGCAGAAATAGCTGAATCTCCTCAATGGCACCGCTTGATGCATTACTTGCCATCATTCCCTTTTGGGAAAATTAAAAGCCAAGTGGATGGCTCTGAGTTCTTCTTTAGCCCTGAGGGAAAGACCAATCCGCTAGCAGAGCTTCAAGCGAGTGTTGAAGCTTTCTCAAAAACCATGGAAATCGGTAAGCTAAAGCAACACCCGCAATGTGCTTTTCCAGCTAGGTTTGCTTTTCTTAAAAAGGAACTCGGTCTTCAGATTTCCGAAGTGAAGTGTCCCCTTTTGGAAGACTTCATGAAGAGAGTTGAACCGCATTCAGTGACTCTTGTTTTTTCGAGTGCCTATCCTAACAATCCTGGCTCGATGTTTGGTCATACTTTTCTTCGAATTAATCGGAAAACAAAATCTAAAGAAAAGAAAATGGATATTTTGGATTACGGTATCAGTTTTGCCGCATCAGTTGGTGATGATGAAAATCCACTAGCCTTTATTGTTTTAGGACTTACAGGGGGTTATCGGGGACAGTTTTCATCGGTCCCTTACTACGTAAAAGTAAATGAGTACAGCAATGCAGAAAGCCGCGATGTCTGGGAGTATGACTTAAATCTCAACGAAGAAGAAACTCGATCTTTGGTTAATCATGTTTGGGAAATAGAGACCAATAGCTACTTTGATTATTACTTTTTTGATGAAAATTGTGCCTATGAACTCATGACTCTTTTGGAAGTAGCGAAACCCGAATGGAACATTTCCAATTTCCCGATTTACGTTATTCCCAGTGAAACAGTCAAAAAAGTTACAAATACCCCAGGAGCAGTCACTCACGTTAGATTTCGTCCTTCATTGAGAAAAAAAATGCTACAAAAAGCTCAAACCCTTTCCTCCCCCCAAAAAGAGCAATTGAAATCTCTTCTCTCAAAAAAAATAGAACCGGAAACAGTTGCCGATCCTTTTGTATTAGATGCTGCCATTGCCAATTTATTTTATGAAAAACAGGAAAAAGCCGCCAAATTTTCTGAAAAAGATAAAGCCCTACAAGCCAGTTTGTTGATCCAAAGAAGCAAAATGGGAAAGATTGCCGATGCAGGAGATTCCCCTACAACCATTGAGGAAGAAACACGGCCCGATCTTGGCCATTACTCCTACAGAGCTAGCTTATCTCCTGGGTACCTCGGATCTCCTTCAGCCCAAGACCCTGGTTTTTTTCAGGAAGTGGGAATTAAGTCGGCCTATCACGATCTGCTCAATAAAGATTTGGGATTCATTCGAAATTCCCAAATAGATTTTCCTAATATTTATTTTCGCTACTATCCTGAGCGGCAGGCGTTTCAATTAGAAAAATTGGAACTTCTGCATATTACGTCACTCTTTCCTCTCAGTTTTATTGAGAAACGCCCTTCTTGGAAAGTTCAACTGGGTTACTTAAGAGCACGTGATCTCAATTTGGACCGTTCAGGCGTATTTAGAATTGAAACGGGTTTAGGCGCGAGTATTGGGTTTTTAGGTGAGCGAAACGTGCTCTACTTCTTAGCTTTAGGTTATATCGACGGTTCCACCCATTTCATCAGAGGATTTCGGCTTGGTCCTAAATTGCAACTTGCTTCGATATTGAATCCTTTCGAAAATTATAAAACTCGACTTTCATCGACTCTCATGTGGGATTTATTTCAGTCTGACCGACCGGGTCAAATGTTCCAATGGGATTGGGAACACGCGTTAAGTCTAAACCAGTCTTGGGAAGCCAGACTCTCAATGGGAGTTTGGCACGCGGCTTCAGAATCATTTTTCAGCGGCTTTCAGGAAGCCAAATTGTCTTTGAATTATTACTTCTGATAATCCTATCTGTCGGATATAATTGTAATTTGCAGTACCTTAAACCTCAAAAAACTTATGGAGAAATCATGAGAAAGTTAATCGGTTCATTGCTTGTTGTTGCTCTGATGCCAGTAGTATCTATGGCTGCAGATGCTGGTAAAGGAACTAACCTACCCGGTTCTGATAGTTGCGGTATGGGTTGGCAAATTACCCAGAAGAAAACTTGGCTCGCTACCACCACTCGTGGCACGACCAACTACTTCATCCCACCCGCATTCGGAATGACCTCCGGAACTATGGGTTGCGATCAGCACTCTATCGCTAAAAATGATATGGATGCTGCAAAATACGCTTCTAACAACCAAGAGTCTCTTTCCATCGAAATGGCTCAAGGTGAAGGCGAATATTTAGCTGGTTTTGCAAAAACTTTGGGCTGTGAAGATGCAGTTCAAGGCGAATTCGCAAAAATGGCTCAAGACAATTATGGCGCTATTACAGCAAACAATGCTTCTGGTATTGAAATGCTGAGCAACGTAAAAGCTCAGATTAAGCAGAACGCTGTTCTAGCTGGCAGCTGCCGAGCTTAATGAAGTAATGGAAAGGAGTAAGACGTCCCTCATATTCCACAAGAATCTGGGGGCACTGTTCTTACTCCTTCTTACTTCTTGCTCTTCTCTTCTTTATCATCCCGACAAAAGTCTTTACCTTCCTCACCAAAAATCAGGTCAAACAGCTCACGAAATTGAGTTCAAGACTTCAGATAACGTTTCTCTTTCTGCATGGTTTTTTCCCACAAAAAGTAATCCTCCCAAAGGTACCGTTACTCTTTTCCATGGAAATGGCCAAAATATTTCAAGTCACTATCTTTCGGTGCTGTGGCTAGTTCCTCAGGGTTATCAGATATTTGTATTTGATTACCGAGGCTATGGAAAATCCCAAGGGAGCCCCAGTCCAAAGGGCACTTATTTAGATGGATTGGCTGCGCTCGACAAAGCTTGGGATTTACACCAAACCAATAAAGCTCTGGGTAAGCCATTCGTCGTTATTGGACAGAGTTTGGGAGGAACCATTGCGTTAAGATCGATACAGGATTTTACCAACAAAGATGAAGTAACTCACTTAGTGCTCGACTCTACTTTCCTCTCTTATGTTGAAATTGCGAGGGATAAAATGCTCTCCTCGTTTATTACTTGGCCTTTAAGCATTTTTGCTGGCTTACTTTTTTCAGATGAATTTGCCGCCACCGAATCTCTTAAAACTTTCAAAAATTCTGTCCTAGTCATCCATGATAAAAATGATGACGTTATCCCTTTCGCTTTTGGTAAGGAAATTTATGAAAAAGCGAAAGAACCTAAATACCTCTGGGCTTTAGAAAATGTGGGACACATAGGCTCATTCAACACAGAAACCCCAGAAACCAGAAATCGTTTTTTAAAACTACTGTCCCCCCCCTAATTCGTCACTCTGAAGCTTGGAGTTTCACCTGTACCTCACAGATATTTGATACTAAAATTGGGACATGTTGGGACTACTCAATCGAATCTTTAAAATCCCACTTTTTTTGACCTTAGCGGCGAGCCCTTTGATTTTTGGGGTGCCCCAAACTATTGAGCTCTCTGATGCCTTCTCCAGTGCCCTCAGAAATTCGGAAACTTTTCTGGGGAAACAGGAAGAGATTAACCAGGCCGAAGAAAAATATCGGCAAGCGCTCGGAGCTGTACTCCCTACAGTAACTGCGTTTGCTTCCTATCAATGGCAAGCTGCTGCCGGCGGAGGTGCTTTCTCCCCCACTGAACAACCGTTGATCAAAGTTAATGCCACTCAACCCTTATTCAGAGGCTTAAGAGAGTTTGCCGCATTGAAACAGACGAGCTTGCTTTCCGAAGCGTCTCACCAGTCTCAGGCAGTAGCTCGCCGTCAGCTTTTTAATGATGTCACCCAAACTTTTTTCACTGTGCTTTCATTGAAGCAAGAGATTCTGAATCTTCAAAGTCAAATGGCTGCTTATGAACGTCGAATCAAGGAACTTCAGCAGAGAATTAAGATTGGCCGGTCTCGGCTGACAGAAGTGCTCACTGTTCAAGCTTCGTTGAGTTCGCTCAAAGCTCAAGTTTACCAAACTCAGGGGCAACTCCAAATCGCCAAAGACACTTTTTCATTCATTACTGGGATGCACGACAGTTTTGAATTGAGCGATTCTTTTCCACTTCCGGAAAAAATTGGATCACTGAAGGAATATCAAGATTTACTCTTGAAGCGCCCAGAAATAAAAATGCGCAATTTGCAACTGGAAGCAGCAGAAAAAGGAGTCAGCATTGCCAAAGGTGCTCATTTTCCTTCTGTAGATGTGAACGGCAATTACTATTTCAAGCGCTTTGGTTTTTTTAACGATATTCCTTGGGATGTTGGCGTCGCTATAACTCTGCCGGTCCTCAACGGTGGGATTTTATCTTCAAAAGTAGAAGAAGCAACATCTCTTAAGATGCAAGCAGAACTTGAATTCAAAAAATCTCAGCGAGCTGGATTACAAGAAATTCAATCATTGCATGCAGCCTTTAATGCAGACTTGGAACAGCTTAAAGAATTAAATACGGCTCGAGAGTTATCTGAAAGAAACTTTAATCAGCAGAACCGAGACTATCGCAACGGGCTTGTAAACAATCTTGAAGTCCTTCAAGCTCTGACGGCTTTTGAAGACTCTAAAAGAGCCCTTGATAGAGCACAATTTCAAACAAAAATAGACTTTTTGAAACTAGAAGCAGCAGTGGGAAAACTCCCGGACAAGGAACAAAAGTAGCATGTCAATCTCAGAACTTTCTATACGAAGGCCTGTTTTTGCATGGATGCTCATGGCCTCTCTGATCATTTTTGGTGGCATCTCTTTCATGCGGATGGGAGTGAGCTTACTACCCGACGTCGACTTTCCTGTCATTTCAGTAGGTCTTAATCTTCTCGGTGCAGCTCCTGAAGTAATGGAAACCGATGTTGTCGATGTTGTTGAAAATGCTCTGAGCACTATTCAGGGTGTGGAACTCATTACTTCAACTTCAAAAAAGGGATCTGCTTCAGTTTCTGTGCAACTCTCGCTCGACCGAAATGTTGATCTTGCCCTTCAAGACGTTCAAGCCAAAATTTCTGAGAGCATGCGAAAGCTACCTAAAGAACTGGATGCTCCCACTATCTCCAAGACGAATCCAGATGATGCGCCAATCATGTGGCTTACTTTAGAAAGCGACAAGCATTCTTTAAGAGCACTCATGCAATACACTCGGGATCACTTGCAACAGCACTTTGCAACAACTCCGGATGTAGGAGATATCAATTTTGGGGGATATGTTGACCCTAATCTTCGTGTGTGGGTTTATCCTGAGGCTCTGAATCGATACCAGCTGACCGTAAATGACGTAATTGCGACGATACAAAATGAACATTCAGAGGTACCAGGTGGGTGGATTGAGGAAGGCTCAAGAGAATATACTATTCGAACTTTAGGGGAAGCAGCTTCGGTCGAGGAGTTTTCTAATCTGCCGATTATTTCTCGAGGGGGTGCTCCCAATTTTATGCCTATTCCACTTGGAAGGGTGGCAAAAATTGAACAAGGTCTTTCTGATATCCGGCGTATTAGTCGAGGCATGGGTAAACCAGCCGTTGGATTGGGAATTAGAAAACAAAGAGGTGCGAACTCCGTTCAAGTTGCTCGAGAAATACGAAGAAAAATCTCCCAACTTGAAAAATCACTCCCCGAGGGAATGAAGCTTGCAGTTAATTTCGACAGTACCCGATTTATCGAAGACTCAGTCCATGAACTCAACTTTACTCTAGTTCTTTCGGCTATACTCACTTCACTAGTTTGCTGGATATTTTTAGGTTCCTGGTCGTCTACCTTGAATGTGCTTCTTTCGATTCCCACTTCGATAGTGGGAACTTTCATCGTCTTGTCCTTTTCCGGTTTCACCCTAAATACTTTCACTCTTCTTGGACTTAGTTTAGCTATCGGAATCGTAGTGGATGATGCAATTATGGTCCTTGAGAATATCATTCGTTATCGAGAACAAGGAATGACTCGGATTGATTCGGCTTTGATTGGTTCGAAAGAAATTACTTTTGCCGCTTTAGCTGCAACCATATCAATTGTCGCTATTTTTCTTCCAGTGGCTTTTATGAAAGGAATTATTGGAAAATTCTTCTTTCAATTCGGCGTCACTATGACGGTTGCCGTTTTGTTATCACTTCTGGAAGCATTAACACTCACTCCCATGCGCTGTGCTCAATTTTTAGAAGCAGGGGAAAGACGAACTCGTTTGGGGAGATTTTTTGAAACATCGCTTGACCGCCTAAAAGAATTTTATAGAAAGAGCTTAGCCACAGTCCTTGACTACCCTTGGGTAACACTTTTTTGCTCTCTGATCTTCTTCGGGCTTAGTTTGGGGAGCATTAAATTAATTAAGAGGGAATTGACTCCTGCAGAAGATCAGAGTCGCTTCATGGTTCGAGTTCAAACTCCTATTGGCTCAAATATTGGATATACAGATGGAAAATTTAAAGTGATTGAAAATTATCTATCTCACCGTATCGACTTAGAACGCTATTATGTCGCTGTGGGTGGATTTGGTGGTGGAGATGTGAATGCAGGAATCATTTTCGTAACAATGAAGCCCAAGGGTCAAAGAGGGATCGATCCCGATCTCAAACATGAACCTTCCCAACAAGACCTGATGAATATCTTTCGTAAAGACCTCAACAAAATTCAAGATGTGAAAGCAACTGTGCAAGACCTTTCCATGCGCGGCTTCGGGGCTGGAAGGGGCTTTCCTTTGGAGTTGAGTATCCAGGGGCCAAACTGGGAAAAGCTGGGGGAGTTTTCGAAAACCCTTATGATCAAACTCAATGAAAGTGGCTTGGCGACTGATTTGGATTCTGACTATTTAGTAGGGATGCCAGAGCTAGCCGTAATACCTGACCGGGCCAGAGCCGCTACACACGGGGTGAGCCTCACTGCGATTGGTCAGACAGTAAGCGCTCTCATGGGCGGATTGATTGTTGGGCAATTTAGTGAAAATGGCCATCGAGATGATATCCGACTTAAAGTATTGGATGAAGGCGGAGACCGAATTGAACGGATCAATCGTTTGAGAATTAGGAATAATCGAGGAGAGCTCATTCCATTATCGTCTGTAGTGCGTATTGAAGAAAAACCAAGTTTGCTAAGCGTTGCTCGAAGAAATCGAGAAAGAGCTGTTTCAGTTTTTGGTAATATTGCACAGGGGAAATCTCAACAAGAAGCACTTGGGGAAGCTATTAAAATTTCTAAAAGTATCCTGCCTGAAGGATATCGAATGCAAGTTACAGGAAGTTCAGAGGAAATGAAAAAGACATTTCAGGGTTTGTTATTTGCTTTAATTCTCGGTCTTGTTGTTGCGTACATGGTTCTCGCTTCACAGTTTAATAGCTATATTGATCCATTCACGGTACTCATTGCATTGCCTTTTAGTATCTCTGGTGCCCTTGTGGCACTTTTTATTACTGGGCAATCATTGAATCTTTTCAGTATGATTGGGATCGTCTTGCTCATGGGGATTGTAAAAAAGAACTCTATTCTCCTGGTTGATTTTACTAATCATGTTCGAGAAGCAAAAGGCATTGATGTGCGGAAAGCTCTTTTGGAGGCCTGTCCTATTAGGCTTCGACCTATTCTGATGACTTCCATAGCGACCATTGCCGGTGCAATTCCTCCGGCTCTCGCTTTGGGACCCGGAGCTGAGAGCAGAGTTCCAATGGCAATTACCATCATTGGTGGTGTTTTAGTATCAACCGTTCTAACCCTCTACGTTGTTCCGTGCGTTTATCGGCTTTTTAGCCGACTTGAGAAGAGAACCTTCCAGCACTCTTTTACTCATCCCGAGCCCATAAAGGGGTGATTTCAAATCCATCCAGTGCTATATCTGAAGCATGAAAAACATTTTGAGCGAATTAGCATCCAAAATAGGTATCCCTTTTGACTCAATAGAGCCCTATGGTCATTATTCGGCTAAACTTCCGTTGAATCTCACAACGCAGCTTTCCGATCGACCGTCCGGGAAACTCATTCTGGTGACTGCTATGAGCCCCACTCCCGCTGGGGAAGGAAAGACTACCACCGCTATTGGATTAAATGACGGGTTACGTCTGATCGGAAAAAACTCTGTTGCTTGCCTTCGACAGCCCTCGCTAGGACCGGTTTTTGGTCAAAAAGGGGGCGCTACTGGCGGAGGAAAATCCCAAATCACCCCTCAAGCTGATATCAACTTGGGATTTAATGGGGATTTTTCAGCGATTGAAAGTGCCAACAATTTATTAGCGGCGCTCATCGACAATCATATTTTTCAGGGAAATCAGCTACAAATTAATAAGGATACCGTAACTTGGCGTAGAGTTATGGATATGAATGACAGGGGACTTCGAATTACTGTCACTGGCCTGGGAAAAAATAATGGTACGGCTCAGGAAACCGGCTTTGATATCACTGCGGCATCAGAAATCATGGCAATCTTGTGCTTAGCGAACTCGTTTTCGGATCTCAAAGAACGTCTTTCACAAATCATTATTGGGTACAGCTTTTCCCAAGCTCCCGTGACCGTAAAGGATTTGGGAGCTACGGGTTCTATGGCGGCCCTCCTGAGAAATGCAGTGAAACCGAATCTGGTCCGGAGTTTAGAGGGAAATCCTGTTTTGGTGCATGGTGGACCATTTGCAAACATTGCTCATGGATGCAGTTCTGTCATCGCGACACAACTGGCCCTTAAATTGTCTGACTATGTTGTAACGGAAAGTGGTTTTGGAGCGGATCTGGGAGCAGAAAAGTTCCTGCATATCAAGTGCCGTCAAGCAGGTCTTTGGCCAAGCGCCGTAGTGGTTGTCGCCACTGCTCGTGCTCTTAAATACCATGGTGGAGTGAAACAAGCAGATCTTAATCAGGAAAACCTACAAAATCTCGAAATAGGATTAGTTAACTTACAAAGACACGTAGAGAATATGAAAAAGTTCGGCCTTCCGGTGACTGTGTCTATTAATCGATTCCCAACCGATACTTCTCGGGAACTAGAACTCCTTCAGAGTAAAGCGCTCTTATGGAAAGTACCTGTGGTTATTTCTGATCCTTATGGTTCGGGGGGAAATGGCTGCAAAGACCTAGCTGAAACTGTTGTAAAAACGTCTACTCAACAACAAACATCTCCGCAATTTCTTTACCCATCCGATGCTTCTCTCATCGACAAATTGCGAACGGTCGCTACCCAACTTTATGGAGCAGCTGATATATCCATTACCCCAATGGTTAAGAAAACTATCGAGGATCTTGAACAACGAGGATTTGGTCGCTTGCCCATTTGCATGGCTAAAACCCAGTACTCTTTTTCTTCTGATAGCAAAAAGTTGGGTGCTCCCACAGGACACACTCTTGAGGTTCAGGGTATTCGACTTTCTGCTGGGGCTGGCTTCATTGTTATGGTTTGCGGAGAAATGATGTTAATGCCCGGTCTTCCAAAAAGACCTTCGTCCCATGACATTGACTGCTCAGATGAGGGAATTGTAACAGGACTTTAAAACGCTTTTTTCAAAAGCTGTTTGGCATCTTTGAGAAGCTTCTTCATTTCGTGGCCATCTTCGGCACTGTAGTACCCTCGTACCATTGCCAGGTGGTCCACGAGAACTAATTTCGAACTGTGCATAACTTCCATTCCTTCAACTTCGGTAGGAACTTTTAATCCTTTTTGCATCAAGTTTTTTATCTCATTGAAAGAACCTGTTAGAAAAATCCATTTGTAGGGATCTGCTTGCCATTTATTAGCGTAGTCAGTTAACTGCTTGGGAGTATCCGTTTCTGGATCGATCGTTATTGAAACCATTCGAAAATTTTCTTTGAACAAAAGTGCTTTGGATACTTTTTTAGCCTCCATCATGATAAGTGGGCACTGACTCGTGCACGAAGTAAAGATGAAATTAGCAACCCACACTTTGCCCCTGAGAGAATCTAGATTTACTTCTTTTCCAGTTTGATCAGTAAGTTTAAAAGGTGTCACTTCCCCTAACGTGGGTAACCTATCAACTTTAAAACTTCCACGGTAAGCAAGAAATGAGATGGCGACAATAGGCATTGCAACGAGTGAAAGAACGAGCGCGGGTATAGTTCGAATTTTCATCATGCTGTCATCTCCCTCTTGGAATGAACTAACCAAACAGAACTTCCCATAAACACTATCCCAAATAATAAAACCATCCCCAAAAGAGACATGAATGATACCCACTCTATTTTTCCACCGAGAGCTCCCTTTAAAGCCCACATCCCGTATGTAAGCGGGTTCAAGTACATCAGGGGTTTCAGAAATCGCGAAGCGGACTCAGGCGGAAAAAAAGCGCCCGACAGGAGCCACATAGGAAAAAGAACTAAATTCATTACTGCATGAAATCCTTGAACGGAATCTAGACGCCAAGCAAATAAAAATCCAAGAGCAGTCATAGTCAATGAAATGGAAGTAATGGTGATAACAACTGCCAAAATATCTAAAAGGTTTAAGTGAAATCCAGCCAAAGGAGCTAAGGCCAAAAAGAGTAGCCCTTGAAATAGGGCAATGAAAGCTCCCCCTCCCACTTTTCCCAAAACGATACCTGTCGGCGACAGTGGGGACACCAAAACTGACTGGAGAAAGCCCTCATGACGATCTTCGATAATTGAAATGGTTGAAAAAATGGAAGTGAAGACCAAAGTGAGTATTAAATTCCCTGGAAAGAAATATTTCAGAAACTCTCTACTCTCCTGACCCATGCCAGAGGGAAACGCTGCTTGCAAACCACTTCCCAAAAGTGCCCACACAATTACCGGCATAGCTAAACTGCCGACAATTCGACTTCTCTGTCGATAAAATCGCACCAGTTCTCGTTGGGCTAACGTAGCTCCGCCTAGAAGAACATTCATGCTGGCCTCGTTTCGCTTTTCCAAAAATGGTGCCCAGTTTTCAAAACAAAAAGGTCCTCGAGCGTGGGCTTTCCTAAAGTTACGGATTGAATCTGATGTGGAAAAGCTTCAACCAAAGCTGGAATAAATTTGGCGCCCTCAGTTTGCTGAATTCGAAGTTCTTGGTCGACCAACTTGGCTTCTAGTTGAAATTTCTCGTGAATACCGTTTTTTAATTCAATCGGATGATTCGTTTTCAACGCAATAACGTCCCCCCCCACTAAAGACTTCAGTTCAGAGGGAGTCCCAGAAACCACTACTCTTCCCCGATCAAGCAAAGCCGTTCGGTCGGCAGATTCGGCCTCGTCCATCAAATGCGTCGTAAAGACGACCGTTACCCCTTCTTCCTTTCTCAACATTTTCAGATGATCCCATACTTCTCGCCGGGCAATGGGGTCCAAACCCGTAGTGGGCTCATCCAAAATCAATAATTTTGGATTTTGAAGAAGGCTCTTGGTAATTTCCACTCGCCTTTTAAGGCCTCCCGAAAGCGTTTCAACTTTATCCTGCTTGCGATCGCTCAACTCAAAACGAGCTAAAATTTGTGCTGTTTTTTCTTTAAGCTTTTTTCCAGTGAGGCCATACAATTTCCCCTGATAAAAAAGATTTTCTTCAACAGTAAGCTTTTTATCTAAAGCAGGAGATTGAAACACTACTCCAAGATGAGGGCGAATTCGCTGTGGGAAACGCACTCCATCTTCACCCCAAAATGACAAAGATCCGGCATGAGGCTGAATCAAAGTAGAAAGAATTTTAAAAGTTGTGCTCTTCCCCCCACCATTGGGACCTACAATGCAAAAGAGTTCCCCCTCATTAACCTCAAGGGACAAACCATCTAAGGCTGTTTTTTCACCGTAGGAGAAGCGAATTTGTTTCAATTCAATCCAGCGCTGTTTCATGAAATATCCCAAACCATGAGTCCACCCAAAAGAGGCAAGTAAAGCACTGAAACCAGGAATAAAATTCGGGCATAACCCAGGGTTCGTCGAAGAGCCAATAGCAGACCGGCCCCCAAATAGAGTAGCCCTAAAATCAAAGCTCCCCGTAAGTAGCTATCGCCAGTTACTTTCCATACTGAAGGTAAGAGTGTTAACGGCAACAGAGCCAACAGATAGGTCATCACTTGTTTGGAAACCTCAGCTCCATCAGTATCTGTAACAGAGAGTACAGGCAGACTGGCTCGTTTGTAATCTTCTCGGTAAATCCAACCTATCGCTAGGAAATGAGGGATCTGCCATAAAAACAAAAGAGCAAAGATCCAAATACCCAGCTTTCCGAAACCGCCAGTTGCTGCGGTAAATCCAGTTAATGGAGGAAGAGCACCCGGAACTGCTCCAATCAGAGTTGAGAACGGAGTAGTTTGCTTGGACGGCGTATACATTCCTAAATAAGAGAGCAAGGTTAAAGCTGCCAGAATAGCCGTCAGGGAATTAACACCCACCACTAAAATAATCTCGCCGAAAATGACGCAAAAAAATCCCATCAAAAGGGCATGCTTTTCATTTACTCTTCCCGCAGGTAACGGACGATTCAAAGTGCGGTTCATTTTTGCGTCGATATCTTTTTCAGCAACTTGATTAAATATTCCAGAAGCGCAACCCACTAATCCAAGACCGATCAGTAAGAATACCAAACGAACTGAATTTACCCCCTGCTGAGACCCCAAATAAAAACCCCACGCAGCCATGACCAAAGAGAGAAAACAAATCCGAGGCTTAGTAAGATCGAAAAGGTCAGCAATAAAGCGTTTATCTAAATTCATACTTTAGCGGTTCTTAAATCGAGTTCCTTTAAGCGGGGGTCGTTTTCGGGAACAGCTTCTCGTTGAGCTCGAAACAATTGGATAGCCAAAGTAACCGAACTGGCCAAGCAAAGAGCTCCAACTGCTAAGTGTATAGTGGTCAGGGCCAATGGACGACGAAGCCAAATTATCATGGCTCCTAACATGATTTGCATCCAAACAAATCCCATGAGAGCACCTGCATAAAGAAGCAGAACAAATTGATTCCAGTACAAGCGGTATACTCGAGCCACCAATGCAGCAACTAGAGTCACCATGACGAAGGCACCGGCTCGATGAGCAAAATGGATAGCAACGGGAAATGTCCAACTGGCGGGTATCCAGCGACCAAAGGAAAGAGGAAAATCAGGAATAGCTAAACCGGAACCAAAATGTCGCATCGTCGCGCCGAGCAGAAGCTGAATAAAAAATCCAACCACTACCAACAATGCTAACCACCGAATGGGAAACGCAGAATGATCGGGAGAAGCCTGAAGCTTTTTTCCCCAGAGCTGAGAAGTCACCATCGCTAGAACTACGGAGTTACAAAAATAAGTTTGCCCCAAACAAGCATGGGCAATAGAGATGGCTTTAGGGAGTTGAAAAAGAACGGTAAGCCCCCCGAGAAGCGCTTGAGTAAGAACCAATGCCACTGCTAAGACAGACAATTTTTTTACCCAAGCACGACTTTCCCATTTAAAAATAAAAACACACTGAAGCATAGTCAGAAGGGCCACGTAGCCCGCAATCAAACGATGACCATGCTCGTACAATACCCCACCCACCATCGGGGGAAAAAACTGACCAAAAGAAAGCGGCCAATCAGGAACGGCGAGCCCGGAACCGGTACCTGTTACTAAAGCACCCGCACACAAAAGCAACAAAGTAGAAAGAGAAGTCAGTAACGTTATTCGCCCTACCCACAAACTGTTTTTATAATTTAAAGTCATGACCAAACCTTTGTGAGAAGAAGCAGAACCAAAGCCGGAATAAAAGACCATACTAAAGCACTCTGCTTCACTGATTTTTTTTGGATTTGCCGTATCAACCAAACACTTTCAATGGCCACAAAAACAAAAATACAGAAGAAAAGCACTGCTAAAAACACGAAGTCCCCCCTCTGAATTTGGAGAAACACGAAATCAGAGATGGGGGACTTCATGGAATTCAACTACTTCTTAAGACTTAAAGAGCAATATCCACTGTTCCCTTATCGGTGACAGTGACTTTTTGTTCTTTTTCGCCCAATTTTTCATGCCATACACCCACTGTGTATTCGCCGGCAGGAACACCTTTGATGGTGAATTTGCCATCCTTGTCGGAAATCGCAAAAAGCTCATTTTCAAACACGCCGACAACAGAATTCATCCAACCGTGAACATCGCATTTGAAGCGAATGAATTCAGGTTTTGTGAATTTCTTTTCGATGGGTGCGGAACCGCTGACCATTCCAGCGTTGAAACCTTGCCCTTTTGCACTTTTAGCATTCACGTTGTGCATGGTTTTATCACTGTTCATGATTTTGAGGCCTTGTCCGACAACCACGCCAACAGCATGGGGTGCATAAACACAACCTTTTTGGTCGAGCGTAACACCTGTCACAGGGGCAGCTCCGGCAGCAGGTTGAGACTTAATATAAACAAAAGCGTTTCCCAATTTACCGCCCTTTACTTCTACAGTTTGGTTCGAAGCTTTTGCAGCTGGGCAATTGGGATCAGCTTTGGACATTTGGGTCCCGGCAGGCATAGCTTTTGCTTTTGCTGCAGTGACGGTTCCTGTGACATCGGCGGCCAAGCTTAAACCTGACAAACCAACGATTACTAAAGAACTAATAAGAGCTTTCATTGTGTTCTCCTCAAGGGTTGATTAAAAAGTTAGACAAAATATAGGTCTCACGCTGCGCTCCGGCAAGTCATTTATCAGCATAGTTTCGGCAGGCTAGAGGTATTCGTCGGCCAATACCAAAAGCCTTTTGAGAAACGCGGAGGATAGGAGGCATTTGGCGTCTTTTATATTCGGAAAATCGATGAAGCCTGCTAAAAGTCTCAACGGAGTCGGTCATAAACCCTTGATTCATAAGCTCCTCGGGCCCGAGTTGCTTCATCAAACAGGCCTCTACCATTTTATCGAGTACTGAATAAGTGGGCAGAGTGTCTTCGTCTTTTTGGTTTTCCCTCAACTCAGCAGTTGGGGGACGAGAAATGACTCTTTGCGGCAAATTGCTTTCTCTCGATTTAACCACTCCGCCAAACGAACCACTTGTCCTTTGGTCAAATCTCCAAGAGGAGCCAATGCTCCCGCACTGTCTCCATATAAAGTCGAATAGCCTGTTGCTATTTCACTTTTATTACTCGTATTCAGAAGCAGTTTTCCTCCCTCGTTGGCAATCGCCATCAGTACTGTCATTCGAATCCGAGGTTGAATATTTTCTAAAGTCAGTGTGCGGGGTTTTAGCGACTCCAACATTTTTTCAAAAGCGAGAAAAGTATTTTCGATTTCAAATTCTTTAAATTCGATTCCCAAGTGGGCAGAAAGTGCTATTGCATCTTCTCGGCTGGCACTAGAAGTGAATCGAGTGGGTAACGAGATCCCCTCAACATTCTCTCGACCCAAAGCTTGAACCGCAATGACGGCGAGAACGCTACTGTCTACTCCCCCGCTTAGCCCCAAACAAACCCGCTGTGATCCAGATTTATGAACGTAATCTCGAAGTCCGAAACTTAACGCTTCTGTGAGCCACTCCTCTTCCCTCTGAGGCCATATTCCCGATTCCGTTTGCCCGGATATCAGCAGCGATTCCTTAAAAGCCGGGGCTCGACAAACTGGTTTCCCTTCCGCATTGAGCACCAAACTAGCACCATCAAATAAAAGCTCATCGTTACCCGAGACCTGATTACAGTAATGAATAGAGGTTTGGTATTCCTCAGCGATGAGGGACAGAAGTTCCTCTCTTTGCTGGGGCTTTCCTACGTGAAATGGCGACGCTGACAACACCACTAAAGTTGACAATGCAACGCCTCTCAAATCTGAGAGGGGATTACTCGCGTATTGTCTCTCAAGAAATCCGCTCCGGTTCCAAATATCCTCACAAATCGCAATTCCAATTTTTTTTCCGTCCCAATCGAACACCGCAGGTTCAGTTCCCGGTTCAAAATAACGCTCATCCTCGAACACATCGTAGTAAGGTAAGAGTCGTTTTCGATAAACATGGATTTGCTTGCCGTTTTTGAACACCGCAGCAGAGTTAAAGAAAGGCTTGCCATAAGTATGGGGGTTCTTCTCCACGAACCCCACAATCACCCCCAAACCCATAGAGGCCGTTCGTATCCGTTCTAAAGCATTTTGGATTTCATGGTGAATTCTTGAATAAGCTAACAAATCACGAGGGGGATACCCGGTTAAAGACAACTCTGGGAAAAGCACCAGCTCAGCGGAGTGCTGTCTTGCTTCTTCAATAAAATCTAACGTCTTTCGCAAGTTAGACGAAACATCGCCCACTCTTGGATTAATTTGTGCAATCGCTATCTTCACAAAAGTGGAGATTTTATAGCCCCTTAAATGAAACTTGTCGAATTTATCGCACAGCGTGAGGGCTTTTTGACCTGAGACGATTTATTTAATAAAATTAGAGTTTTAGGAAGCGGGAGCATTGCTTGGTCATTCATATTTACTTGGTTTTAATTCCACTGTTGCTATTTCTGGCTGCAGTGTTTGCGGCAGCTGAAGCTTCGCTCTTTTCTCTTAGTCAAACTCAATTGGATTCGTTGCGCGATAGCCGCCCAGGAACTTACCGAGCTATTCACTCCCTCATCCGCAGACCTGAAGAACTTCTCTCAACAGTGATTGTAGGAAATGAAGTTCTCAGTGTTTTAGTAGGTACTTTTGTCGTTTCACTCCTCGAATTTTACTTTGGGGGTACTGATGAAACTCTCATGAGCCTTTTTTCAGTTCTCATTTCTACGCTGTTGCTACTGATTTTTTCCGAAATTCTGCCCAAAATTTTGGCTTTTCGAATTCCAGTCATTATTGCTTCTGTTTTGGTTTATCCGGCAACTTGGCTACACTTAGCTCTAACACCTTTAAGAAGCGTTCTCCAAGCAACAGCCAAGAGCATCATTCGGTTTTTTCGTATTAATATCAATCCACCGTCGGCGATCACTGAAAAAGAATTTCTCACATTAGTGGAGGTAGGTGCTGAAACTGGCACTCTTGAAAGAGAAGAAACAGAAATGATCTACAACGTGTTTCATTTGAGTGATCTGGCAGTTTCGAGTGTAATGACTCCATGGTCAAAAGTGTTTCAGATAGAGAGCACCCTCAGCATTCCTGATATTCTAAATCGAGTGCGCAGCCACACCTTTTCCCGAATCCCTGTCGTGTCTGGGTCAGACAAACATTTAGTGGGTATTCTCTACACAAAAGAATTGCTGAAATTACTTGTCAACTCACCTGAAGAAAAGCAGGGGGATATTTTATCACAAGCAATTTTTCCTCCTTACTACGTATCTACTCACAAGAAAATCTCGAAACTTTTCCGCGAACTCAAAACCAAGAAAATACATATTGCAATTGTAGTAGATGAGTATGGCAAACACTTAGGGGTGGTCACACTTGAGGATGTGCTCAATGCTCTTTTTAGAACTCAAAACAAAACCAGTGAGGGCGTTGTATGATTTCACTTTTGTTACTCGCCCTTTTTGTACTCATTGCAGTATTAGCTGAAGCCTTTTTTTCGGGTTCTGAAATAGCTTTTGTCTCGGCAAGCCGTCCTAAACTTTACAAAAAGGCCAAAGAAAACCAACCAAATGCCTTGCTTGCGAAGTTTTTGATTTCAAAACCTGAGCGACTTTTCTCCACTACTGTGGTTGGAACAACTCTGTGTATTAATTTATCTACTACTGTCGCCACGCTTTTCGTTATTCATAATTATGGTATCAATAAAGTTTGGATCAGTGCTGCGATTCTCACTCCACTCATTCTTATTTTCGGAGAATTTATTCCGAAACTTTTAGGCAGAGCCAAAGCGGATGATGCTATTTTGAAATTAGCTAAGCCCATCTCTCTAGCCAGTATTATTCTTTCACCATTAACTCGAGCTCTTGGATGCTACGCAAAGGTCGTAAAGTTTATTTTGGGGGAGAGCTCAGAAAAAAGTTTTTTCGTTTCAAGAGAAGAAATTCAAGCAGCACTTCCCACTAGCCGAGGCTCTGACGTTACTCCTTCAGAAAGACAACTGATCAATCGAATCTTAAATTTCAATAAAATGACAGTAAAAGAAATGTATCGTCCACTGATTGAAGTCATAGCTATTGAGGAATCCATGACTTTAAGCGATGCTGTGAGACTCTTCAGTGAGTCCGGTCATTCTCGCTTACCTGTTTATCAAGAACGAATTGATACGATGGTAGGGGTAATCCAAGGATTTGATTGCCTCAGAGCTGAGGATTTAAGTCAGCCAGTAAAAAATGTAATGCAGCCCGCCCTATTTATTCCTGAAAGCAAACCGGTCGATGAACTTTTAACTGAACTCAAATCTCGACCGATGGCGATAGTGGTTAATGAATTCGGGGGGGCTGAGGGCATTATTACCATGGAAGACGTTATGGAAGAAGTTGTTGGTGAAATAGAAGATGAGTATGACGAACCTCCCCGTCTCTACAGAAAGATTAGCGAGAATGCTTTTATTGTTTCTGCGCGAATGGAAATGGATGACCTAAGAGAACTGATTAAACTTCCGCTCCCTCTCGACGAGGAATACCAAACCTTGGGCGGTTTTCTTCTCAAGCACATGCAGAAAATCCCAAAGAAATGGGACTCAACACTCATCGATGGAGTTGAGTACGTAATTCAGTCCGCAACAGACCGATCGATAGAAGAAGTTTATTTAATTGTCCATCAGCGCAAGTAGCGCAAATTTACCAATCAAAGTTGAGTTCTTCGTCGAAATCTTCGACCCGATCCAATGTGACTAATCCATCATCACGAAACGCAATTCCCGTTTGCGGTGCGTTTTGGACCCGAATCCCAGTATCGTACTCAAGATTCTCGTTCTCGGACTGATAAGAATACTGATCGTCTTCCTGTTCTTCACTGTACGGTTGATAATCAGTTAGATTCTTAGGTCTTCTTCCTCGACGACCCCGAGGTTTTGAAAAAGCAGGCTTCTTATCTTGTTCTGCCTTGCGTTTTTCAATCGTAGCGAGAAATTTTTCCGAAAGTTTCTTTTTGGCAGCTTCAGAAGAAGCTACTTCCACGGAAACTTTCTTCATTATTTTCGTCCCAGATTTAATGGCAGCAACTTTCGTCACTGTTTTTTTAATCCGAGCTGGTTTCGCTACACTCTTTTTACTTATCGCTTTGGCTAACTTAACGCCTCTACGGACTTTCGACTTTACAGCTCTGGCCATAAGCCCCCCTCCCATGACCCAGTACTGCGATCAGATTTTTTTAACTGTTAAATGTCAGTCTAAAAGACGAATGATATAAGACAGAGATAATGTTTTTTTTCTCTAAAATCAATCTTAAAACTCGACAACCCTTTTAAATTTAGGCATTTTTTTCAAACCACCCTGTGGAAAATTTTATTTTTTTAACTTCAACCAGGAGAAAATAATGGCTAAGAAAAAAGCAGCAAAAAAGAAATCGCGCAAAGCAGCAAAAAAGAAGGTCGCTAAGAAGAAAGTTTCGAAAAAAAAGCCGGCCAAAAAACCTGTGAAAAAGCCCGCTAAACGGGCGACTCCAAAAAAACGCTCTGCACCAAAGTCGGCGCAGCGAAAACCTAAAGTGGAAGTTCTGCCTGCTGAGGATGAATCTGAAGTAACCACGGTGGCAGGATTCGCATCTAGCTTTGAGTCTGGCTCTTTCTATGGGTCTCAGAAAGGAAATGGCCACGAGGAATAATTAAGAAAATTCCGAACCCAAAAAAGGCATCCTTTGGGATGCCTTTTTTATTTCAAAAACTTTAAAATCGCGTAGAGCGCAAAAGAAGCAGCGCCCCATTGCAGGGTAGCCCGGGGCCGCGGCGGTAATTGAATTTTTTCATTCAACACTTTTCCCGTTGTATCAACAACAGAAATGAATACGGTACCCACTGGTTCAGAAGTAGTTCCCCCGGAAGGTCCCATATAGCCAGTAATTCCCAAAGCAAGATCACAACTGCTCTCTTTCAACGCGGATTTTGCAAGAGACTCACTGCATTTTTCCGAGACTGCATCTTCAGAAGACTGTGCTTCTACATTCAATAATTGGGATTTCGCTTGCAGTTGATAAGTAACCCATCCTCCCCAAACACAGTCGGAAGCTCCCGCTACTTGAGTAAGTCTGTGAACGACCAGCCCCCCTGTGCAAGATTCAGCAGTAACTATTTTTTTTCCGTATTTTTTAAGTTTTTCAAAAACCCAATTCTCCAAATCTTTATCCTGAGTTCCATAACAACAAGCGGAAACCAGGGTTTGAATTTTTTCCGACCAAACATCCAAAAGTTTTTTTTGCTCGTCGGATGAATCAGTTTTGGAATAAAGGTATAGATAATTTTCTGGAAACCGAGTCCGATAGCCAAGCCACATCCCCTGAGGTAGACCTGCTTCAACGGAAACCATCAATCGCTGAAGCTCAGACTCTACAACTCCTATGCAACGCCACACTTTACTCACTACACGGCCTTGGCGAGCTGTCTTTTTGATGATCTGAGGAAGAACCGATTCGTTAAACATCGATCTCATTTCATCAGGAACCCCAGGAAGAAAAAAAAATAGACACCCTTGATGTTCAAACTGGAATCCCGGTGCGGAACCTACAGGATTGGGGATGGGACTGGTTTGCTCAGGAATCAAAACCTGCTTGAGAGTTTGTTCCGTAACCGATCTTCCTCTGGCTTTTAGATAAACCAAAAGCCGTTCATGACTTGATTTATCCTGAATCAATTTTGTTCCCAAAAAGTCGGCTATGGTTGCAGCAGTAATATCATCAGATGTGGGGCCCAACCCCCCAAAACAAACGACCACTTGAGCTCTATGAGCTAGCTCGCTCATAGCTGCAAGAATGTCTTCTTTTTTATCTAAAACGACATTTTGTCGAACCAATCTCAAGCCTTCAGAAAATAAAGAGCCCCCCACAAATGCCGAGTTGGAATCCGCAATTTTTCCTGTGAGTAACTCATCTCCGATAGCGAGAGTTTCAATTCTCAAATTGGAATTCAAACTAGAACCGTCCTTCGATTACGTTCGTTTTCTGACAATAACTTTCTTTTCCAGCTTTCGACGCTCTTCTTCTCTCGCCTTAGCCGCCTCTTCTTTTCGAGTTTCCATTTCCGAGTGGAGAGATTTAAGTTTGTCGAGCCATTTGGGAAGGTCCTCAACGTCAGTTACCTGAAAGCGCACCATTTCCTTCAAACAACTGGAGGCAACCAACATTTTCTTCCCGCCTCGATTTTTAATCACAAAAATATCAAGTGCGTGGGTATCCCCACATAATTCGCAAGCATGGGGTTCTTCATAATAATGGCCACTAATGCAAGTAACGATTGGAGTACCTTCCACAAATGCTTGCATTCGAACGGCCATTTTTCTTCTCAGGCGCTCTTTTTCTAGGGGATCTAAAGCCATAGTGGGAGAGCTTGTACCAAACCCCTTTTCGCTAATCAACTTTGAGCTATGAGCAGCCCCCACTGGCCTTTACAAAGAAGTCATGTTACGAGCGAGCAATGTCCAGTTTAACGGGTCCTATTGGAGTTTTTGATTCTGGCCTTGGCGGCTTGACCATTCTCAAAGAATTGGCGACCACTATGCCTTGGGAAGACTTCGTTTACTTGGGCGATATTGCTCGATTACCCTATGGCACAAAGTCTCAGCAAGTCGTAGCTAAGTATTCGAATACTTGTGCTAATTTCCTGTGCCAGCAAGGGATCAAGGCTCTAGTGGTCGCTTGTAATACCGCCACTGCGATGGCCTTACCTCTTCTCCGACAACAGCTTAGCATTCCCGTCTTAGGGGTGATTGAGCCTGGGGTTCGAGCCTGTTTAGATATCTCAGAAAAAAACCCCATTTTAGTTCTAGCCACCGAAGGAACGGTAAAAAGCGAAGCTTATCTCAAAGAGTTTCAACGACAGGGATTTCATGGAAAAGTTGATCAGTTATTTTGCCCACTTCTTGTCCCCTTGGCAGAGGAAGGTTGGTTTGATCATTCCATTACTAAGGATGTTATTCGGAATTATTTAAGTTCGACTGATATCAGTCAGTATGGCGCTTTGCTGTTGGGGTGCACTCACTATCCTCTCCTTGAGCAAAGCTTCAGAAATGTATTAGGGGACGCGGTGCCTATCACCCATGGAGGGGCTCTGTTGGCAAAACAGCTCGCCTCTTTTCTCGGTGAAAAAAACCTACTCCAAACTCAACCGAGACCTCGAGCGATGACCTTTTTATCTACCGACCAAATTAAAGCGTCGTTACCAATCTTGAATGCCCTTTTTACAGAAAATGTCTTTTTTAAGACAATAGACCTATAACTGTTTTGCTAATTTGCCTTAATCAAAACATTCCAGTTAAATGCACATATGAAAATTCTTTTTTTGGTTTCACTTTTATTTTTAATGCTGCCAAAAGCAAGCTGGGCAAAAGAGATCCTTGAGACTGGCACCTCAGTTTCTCATGTTTATGACGCTCGCACCGTTTTCACTAATCCGGCAGGGCTTGCTTATCAAAGAGAGCTGAATGGATCTCACTTTAGCTCCTCATTATCTTGGGCTCTTAAAGACAGTGCGAATGATTTAGCCGTTGGCCTAGGCTACGGAGCTTGGGGTTTAGGTATTGAAACCTTTCTCTCCGGGACCGGCAATAGGCAACGTTACAGCTTAGGCAGCTCCCTTTCATTGAGTCCTTGGTTTTTTTTGGGAACTCGCCTAGCTTTTACTTCCTCTGGTCCTAATTTGGATGGAATTACTCAAATCGATTTAGGATTGCAAGTTCGTCCTTCCCCTTTTTTTTCGTTTGGGTTACTCGCCAATCGATTGAATCAGCCCTTTCAGAATGGGGCCCAATTATCTCAACAATACACATTGGGTTTGACCATACAACCGCTAAAACGATTACTGATCGTGGCTGATTTTGAGACTTCCTCGGACAGTTTTGGAAAAGCATGGAATTATCAGAGCTCTGTCCAGTTCGAATTGTTACAAGACTTGTTTCTATCTGCTGGATACGACAAAGAAGCAGAAGCCCATTTTGGGATTCAGTGGGACTTTGGACGAACCTCCCTCTCCTCATTCGCTAGGCCAGAATCATCACAAAAAACGGCAGTGGCACACGCTCAATTCTCCACTCTGCCCAACCCCTCGGCCCAATCAGCCACGACAGCACTCAAAGTCAAAATAGACTCAGACTTAAGCGAAGAGGGCGAATCCTCCAGTATTTTTGCCTCTGGACAAGAATCTTTTTCTGAATTGCTCCTGAAAATTGATCGAACTGCCGACAATCCCCAATTACGAAGCATTTTTGTCGATTTAGAATCTTTTCCATTAGGAATGGGAGCAGCAACTGAGCTGAATGCAGCTTTATCTAAAGCGCGGAATCGAGGGAAAATAATTCATGTTGCTTTAGGAAATGCGAATTTAAAAGAATATTTAATTGCTACTTCGGCCAACTCAATATCAATCGATGCTTCCGGAAGTTTGCAACTGACTGGTCCAAAATCAGAGCGATATTATTTGAAAGGTACACTCGATAAATTAGGAATTGAAGCCGACATGGTAAAAAGGGGTGAATACAAGTCCGCTCCTGAAACTTTCACCATGAAACGAGCATCGGAAAGCAGTCGTAAAAACACTTTTGAAATCCTGGATCAAACCGAAAAAGAAATAGCTCAGATTATTCAGAAACATGGAAGAGTTTCAGAGGCTAAGTGGAACCAAGCCCGAAAAATGGCTTTGCTCTCACCGAAAGAAGCTCTTCAAATTAATTTAGTTGATAGGATTTCGGATCCTGCCCAAGTTCAAGAGGAACTTTCTGAGGCACTCAATCTGAGAGAAATGGGTGAATCAAAATCCAGACGTCTTTCTCTCCCTCCAAAAGTAGCGGTTATTGTGGCTAAGGGTGATATCGTTAAAGAAAAAATAAAAATCCTTGGGCTTTTTGGTTCAGACCAAATCACTCCAGAAAAAATGGGAAAACTTCTCAGCCGCGTACAGAATGACCCCTTAGTCAAAGGCGTAGTTATGCGAGTTTCGAGTGGTGGTGGCGATGTTCTGGCGAGCAACCAGATTGCCAACCAAATTAAAAAACTAGCTTCCATAAAACCCGTTGTAATTTCGATGGGAGATGTGGCAGCAAGCGGTGGATATTTTATTTCAGCTCCAGGAAAAAAGATTTTTGCCTCACCACTCACGTTAACAGGTTCAATCGGCGTATTTGCCGGAAAGCCCAGCTTAGAATCACTCTACAAAAAGTGGGACCTTTCCAAAGAGATTTTGAGTCGTAGCCCTTACCCAGGGATTTACAGTGAATCCCAAAAATGGTCGCCAGAAGAGCGCGACATCATTGCAAAACAAGTGAATCATTACTATGACACTTTCATCGACTACGTTTCCGAGCATAGAAAATTAAACCGCGAAAAAGTTGAATTTGTTGCCCAGGGTAGGGTTTGGTTAGGTAGAAAGGCCAAAGAGGGGAAATTAGTAGATGAGGTGGGGAGTATTCTGGATGCTATTGAAGAAGTAAAAAGCTCCGCTGGGCTGGATGAATTTAAATTCGAGGTGGTTCGAACCACCCCCAAACTTCTGGAATCATTAAGTCAATTAGCTTATTTCAGAACGGATATACCGAATTGGCTACAAATGAGCGCTAGTGAAGAAAATCCATTTTGGTATTGGTGTCCCGAGTCATTGAATTGACTCGCGATGACGTAATCCTTTCGGCCTCACATTAGATTTGCATGGTATACTAAGGGCTGGTCTAGCGTTGTTTTCTCTTTTTCACTTTACCCATGCCACAAACGAAAAAACACTCCCAACGAATTGTTTTTCTCAGCTCATCCGACGAACTCCGATTTCCGTATGAACATCTTTTGAAGAGGATCTCTTTAACAGTAGATTGGTTCGAGACAATTGATGGTTTTTTAAGCGCTCCGCATAAGACTGCGCCCGTTGCGGTAGTGGTAGACATTGACTTATTGTCCCGCCCTTTGGAGCCACATTTAGAACATTTGCGAATGCTTTTTCCCCATTCCGAATTAATTGCGATTTCCAGCGTAGATTCTGCCCAAATAGCGTTATTGTGCACTCGCTCAGGAATGTCTGACTATCTGTTGAAGCCGATTAGCCCAGAAGAACTACTTTGGTGTATCAAGAAGAGTATCCAAAAAACAGAGCTGTTTCAGAAGCTACAGGATCCGGAAGCCAATTTCGTAAGAGCTCTCACCCAAATTTCTGCCTGTTCCACTCCGTCACTCATTCGATTAACTACCATCGAATTTCTATCAGCATTTTTTTATGCTGAAGGTGCAGCTTGGATAACCATCAGCAAGACTGAACCTGACGTTGTTTGCTCGATTCCCAAGGGAATGAGCCCTAAAGACATTCGTACACATCTACCCGATTTTGACCTCTCTGTGGCCCCTCCCCCTGCAGTTAGCTGGTTGCAGAAAAACAAAACGGATGGTGTTCTCCTAACATGTCTTGATAACCAGGAAGCTATTCTTTTCTGGGGAATGAAAAATAAAACCACAGAGGAAAAACTCCTCAAATCCAAAATCCTTTTAGAGCACACGGAACTTTCCTTGCTTAATTTAGAAAAGTTTGAAGAGATAAAACAACAAACTTTTATTGATGAGCTCACAGGACTCTATAATTCTCGTTATTTGAAATACGCGATTGCAACCTCCATTAATAAATGCAAAGGAAGGGATAAGAATTTTGGAGTTCTTTTTATTGATATCGATTACTTTAAATCTATTAATACTGAACATGGCCATATCGCTGGGAGTGAGTTTTTAATAGCCATAGGTAAATCAATTAGAAACACAGTAAGAGAGATCGATCCGGTCTTTCGATATGGTGGCGATGAATTTATTGTCGTGTTAAATGACACCCCTCAAGAGGGAGCTCTTGTTATTGCCGAACGGATCCGCAAGGGAATCGAAAGAAGAATATTTTCTATACAAGGAATGAAATTACAAACCACTGTCAGCATTGGTTTGGCGATGTATCCCCATCACGCCAAAAACCAAGAAGAGCTTTTAAAACTTGCGGATCACGCAATGTATGCTGCAAAACAGGTATCTAGAAACACTGTTCAAATATACACCCCGGAAACCTTCGACTCGATCCCTCAGAAAATTGCAGGCTAGATGTAACTCATTTGAGACGCCAACTGTGGACCGCCCGATAAGTGGTTTTCCCCTCAAGCTGATCACTCAGGTACAAAACATAACTACTCACTTTGATGTTCAGAGGCTCTGCTACAACAGGCATTTCCGGAATCAACAATTCCCGAAATCTCAAAAGAGTTACATGCGGAACAAATACCATTGTCTCTAATGGTACGCCCAATGTTTCAAGTGTAGTGCCGACTTGTTGAAACAAATAAGATAATGGAGAGTTACCTGCTGAGCCAGCTAACGAGATTACTCATGCTCGGTTCTGATTAGGGAAAGCAAGACACAGCCCCAAAGAAAACAAAAAAATTCCGCACTGTTCATGTGATTTGAGCCCTTCTTGAATATGAACGATTTGGGTTTCGTGGATCCCTTAACAGATACAAAAAACCCCTGGACAAGGAGATTGCTTCGCTTTTAAACCTCTGATAGAACTCAGCGCAGATCAAGTC
>RFNO01000084.1 GCA_009927165.1 Pseudomonadota bacterium | reverse complement strand
ACCCTGAGTATCGAGGCTGCCGCGCACGATATGGTATCTCACTCCCGGAAGATCCTTAACACGACCACCGCGAATAAGAACCACAGAGTGCTCTTGAAGGTTGTGGCCTTCACCCGGAATGTAAGAAGTTACTTCGTACCCATTTGTTAATCGAACTCGAGCTACTTTTCTAAGCGCTGAATTCGGCTTTTTAGGAGTCGTTGTGTAAACACGAATGCAAACACCACGTCTCTGGGGGCAACGAGTTAAAGCGGGGCTTTTGGTACGACGTTTTTGTGCGTCCCGGCCCTCGCGGACCAATTGATTAATTGTTGGCATGTAATTACCTCAAAATCTTAAACTAAGCGTTGATAACGTTGTGCATTTTCAATGTCAATTGCTTTCGCCCATAGATTCGGGCCTAAAAATGGGTCTTCAGTCCGTTGGCTTGACTCGATTTGAGATTTGGACTAAAAATCGCCAACCTTATTGAGTTAGAGGAGGGTCCCATGTACGGGAAAATTGTCTTAGTTTTTCTCTCTCTCCTCGTTCTTTTAGCGTCAGGGTTGGTCCAAAACATGAGAGAAGTCGAGAGATTCTTTTCTCGTCACTCGGAATCTTGTTCTCATGCTTACTTCCCTAAAGCTCTAGGCTCTGCCTCCAGTAGTCTGGTACACTGGGTAAACTGTGACTAGCAGAAATAGCAAAAAGCCCTTTAAATCCAAGCCTTTAACGATACGAGATGAAATTCATGGAGACATGAGTTTTGATGGGGTTCTCCGGCATGCGATTGATCACCGAGCTTTCCAAAGATTGAGGTATATCAAGCAGTTAGGCCTAGCAGAGTATGTGTTTCCGTGTGCGACTCATACACGCTTTCAACACTCCTTAGGAGCCTCCTATTTAGCAGTTCAATACTACGAAACGATGGTGCGGGGTTGGAGCCATTCCACTTTTGATTTTGAAGGCAAAGTGGAAAAAACTCAGTTTTTTGCGAGCTCGACCCAAAAAAAGATGGCTGAAGTGGCAGATCACCCTGAATCTTACCGATTTTGGCTTCAAACCATAGGGCTTGCGGGTCTTTTACATGATGTGGGACATGGGCCGTGGAGCCACACTTTTGAATACTTAGAATTAGATCAAGATTTCAGTGGAGTTTTAAGATCAATTGAAGGGGCTATCGGAAAATATCTTCGTGAGCTTTTAGAGAAGAAAAAGACCCTCATGCACGAAGAAATTTCAATCCTTTACATCTATAAAATTCTTCAGGATTTGGAAAACTCGGGAGCGGTGTCTGATGCTCTTCGATTTTTTGTTCCCGTTTCAACTCTGGTTCATAGAAAAATGGGTCTTGGAAAATTTCAAAAGGAATTTGAAAAAGAAATTGAGAGCGTACTAGATAAACGTGGGATCAAAGGGGGAGTGGAAGTTCATCGTCTTCTGCGTCCAGTGATTTCAGGTCCTTTTGATGTAGACCGAATTGATTATATTCAAAGAGACGGGCGCAACTGCGGAGTAAATATTGGAGGAATCGAATGGCGTCGAATAGTTTCGAAACTCATTCCTTGCTTGGCTAACCATCAAGGTTCATCCAATGAACCCAAAGACGTTGTTCTTATTTCCAATGTAAAAAATCAACATGTGTTGGATGATTTCATTTTTAGTTTGTTTCAAATGTACGCGCAGGTGTACTTGCATCCTAAGATAGTGGGAGTCGAAGAAGTGGCTCGCCGTCTTTTGAAAAAAATGGGGAAACTAAAAAAAGCACCTGTTATCACTTTTGAGAAGCACCAAGAGCTGACCGATGAGCGATTCAGAGAGATGCTAAAAAAGGAATTTGGTCTGTCCGCGATTGAAGACATGCTTTTTAGAAAGCCTGAGGCCGCAGTCCACGTAGTGAGTCTTCCCCACAATGCGGGTATAGAGAAAGATCTGAAGAAAAACGGTTATTTTATGGTTGATACGTTGGATCGTCCGATGATGAAGGACAGCGTTGGGTTGTTTTTGTTTGGCTCCTACAAGCATCGCACCGGAACCTCGACTCAAAACGAACATTTAGTGCAACCCTGGGTGAAAGTAAGTCCCATCGCCCATCACTTTTACTCAATCAATTACTCTCCCAAGATATGGCTCCAATCTGACTTGACCCCGTGATAACATTTCTCCATGAATTCCATGGAAAAGTGGTTGGCTACTTTCGGTGTCATTTTTGCTATTGTGGATCCCTTTGGATACGTTCCCATTTTTCTATCTCTGACTGCCGGCGATAGCGAGTTTCAACGGAGAAAAATGGTGCGGAAAGCCTGCTTGACGGCTTTTATCGTCCTAACGATATCGACTTTTTTGGGACAGCAAATCTTAAGTTTTTTTGCCATCAGTATCCCTGCTTTGCAAATATCCGGTGGGCTCATTCTCCTTATTATTGGGTTTGAAATGATGAAGGTTTTACCCGTGGTCGAAAAGTTGTCCCAAAAAGAAGAAACGGAAGCTGTTCGCAAGGAGGATATTTCAATAGTGCCCTTGGCTATTCCCATGCTCTCGGGACCTGCATCGATTGCGACCGTTGTTGTGTTAAGCAGCCAAACAGAAAGCATTGCCGATTATCCTGTGATCGTGAGTTGTATTCTCTTAACTTTGCTCATCACCTATCTTGTGTTGCGATCTTCAAGCCGCTTGATGCAATTTATCGGTGTGACAGGACTGAATGTGATGACCCGAATCATGGGATTACTTCTCTGTGCGATTGCGGTTCAATACGTCATTAACGGCTTCTTAGCGGTGAGATCTTGATTGAGAATGAATTTGAACTCATTCGTTCTCTGTCCAAAAAGCTTCCGCCGCTTTCGTCAAAAATTGAAATCGGTATTGGTGATGATGCGGCTGTTATTAAACCAGTGCCCGGAAAATTGCTTTTTACTGTGGACTGCCTAGTCGAAACGGTTCATTTTGATTTTTCTTATTCTGAACCTGAAGAAGTCGGTTACAAAGCTTTGGCTGTTAATTTGAGTGATATTGCAGCAATGGGAGGAGTTCCCATTGCTGCTGTTGTCTCTCTGGGGATCCCACCAAAAACGGAAAAAGACCTCTTGGAGCGAATTTATGTGGGCTTGGGGAATTTAGCTTCGATTTATTCTGTCGATATTGTTGGAGGGAATACGAGCGCTGTGCCCTCAAATTTGTTCATTAATATCTCTGTTTTGGGAAGCGATTCGGGAAATGTGCTTCCCCGATCTGGAGCCAAAAAAGGTGATATTGTTTTTATATCGGGGATTCCAGGTCAATCGGCGGCAGGCTTAGCGTTACTTAAAAAATGGGGAAAAACGGCAAAACAAGTTTATGCAGATTTAGTGGGTAAACACTTAGTCCCAGAACCGCAACTAAAACTGGGAAGTATTTTTGCTGGGGTTCCAGGGGTAAATTCCTTGATTGACGTGAGTGACGGCTTATCCAGCGAATTATGGCACTTAGCCCAATCGTCAGGTGTCCACTTTCAAGTAAGGGAAGAACGCCTTATTCCAACCCCAGAAATGGTTTCAGCGGCTGAAGCTCTTCAAGTTTCAGTACAAGATTGGATTTTTTCTGGGGGTGAAGATTACTTGCTCATGGGGACCGCGGCCCCGGCCGCTTGGGAGAATTTGAAATCTCGTGCCCGCGCTCAATCCTTTCACTTGCTGAGTATTGGGGAAGTGATTTCCGGACCAGCTGGCGTCGAGCTCGTTTCAAAGCAGGGCAAGATTTTTGAGCTTCCCTCGTCGGGCTGGAATCACTTTACTTCGAGCAGAAAGGGATTGACCTGAAGCTAAAGCTTTTGGAAACTTAAGGCAAATGAAGCACTTTATAATTCTCATCTTATTAGTTCTATGTTGTCAGTCTCCTGTTTCGGTTGCCATGGGTAACCGGGGAGATTTTATTGGGTCTGCGGGTATTGGTCTTTTAACCAGTCCTACGCTGTTTTTGCTTTCGCCAGAATTGGAATATGTCCACAACCAAGACCTTAATATTGGTGCTCTTGCTCAAATGGGATTAGGGGAAGGGGGAGTTCTTTTTACTGCAAGCGGAAAAGTGAGGCATTTTTTTGGAGGTACGCCCAGAGTGAAACCTTGTGTCGAAGGGGGATTGGGCCTATCCATGTCCTCATCTCTTTTTAGCTCCGCAGTCGGAGTGCACATCGAGGCCGGTATGGGCTTTGATTATGTTTTAGAAAAGAACATGACGATTGGAACCATGATTCGGCTCAACTTTAGTCCACCCCTAAAATCTTTTTTCCTGAGTTGGCCCATCGTTACTCTTAGATTCCTCCTTTAGGTCCAAAATATGAATAAAGAGGAGTTGGGCCGAAAAATTATCTCTGTTCTGCAGAACGCAGGCCACGAAGCCTATTTTGCGGGTGGATGCGTGAGAGATCGCGAACGGGGGGTTACTCCTAAAGACTACGATATTGCTACTAGCGCGCTTCCGGAAGAAGTCATGCATTTGTTTCCCAAGACTGTTCCTGTGGGATTAGCGTTTGGAGTCGTTTTAGTCATAGAAGAGGGTATTCATTTCGAAATAGCTACTTTTCGCACAGAGAGAAACTACCGTGACGGGCGACATCCAAGTGAAGTTACTTTTTCTAATTTAGAAAATGATTCAAAACGAAGAGATTTCACAGTAAACGGTCTTTATTGGGATATCAAAACTAATCAAATAGTGGATAACGTAGGTGGTAGAGACGATATCCAAAAAAAGATTATCCGAACCATCGGATTGCCAGATCAACGATTTAAAGAAGACCATCTTCGGATGATGCGAGCCATTCGTTTTTCCGTACAACTTGGATTTGAAATAGAACCGCAAACCTTTGATGCAATTAAGCAACATGCTGCCGATATTGAAAAGGTTAGTCATGAGCGCATAAGAGACGAACTTTCTAAAATTCTTTCTTCACCGAACCCCTCTCGAGGAATTCGTCTTCTTGATGAAACTGGTTTGGCATCGCATTTTCTCCCGGAGCTAGAGCTTATGAAGGGAGTCGAGCAACCTTCTGAATATCATCCTGAGGGAGATGTTTATGTTCATACGCTCATGCTTCTGGATGGACTTGCAAATGCCGAATTAGAGCTTGCGATGGGTGCACTTCTTCATGATGTGGCTAAACCTGCGACATTTACCAGAGGGCCTGATCGGATTCGGTTTCATGGACATGATGTTTTGGGGGCTCAAATGTCCAAAGAAATCTGTAAGCGACTGGCATTTTCAAACGATCAAACTGAACTGATCTGTAGTCTTGTCCTTGAGCATCTTCGGTTTAAAGATGTTTTTAAAATGAGAGTTTCAACGCTCAAGCGGTTCATGTCGCTTCCAAGGTTTGATTTGCATCTGGAACTGCATCGGCTGGATTGTATGGCCAGTCACAAGAATTTAGATGCTTATCACTTTGCTAAAACAAAGTACGAGGATTTTTTGAAGCTCCCTCCTCCTCCTTTGAAGCTGATTTCTGGGGAAGACCTTAAACAAATGGGCTTTGCACCCGGTCCGCTTTTTTCGGAGATTTTGGGTCAAGTCGAGGACCAGATCTTAGAAGGGAAAATTGAACAAAAAGAGCAAGCAATTCAGTTCGTGAATGAAAACTTTCAATCCCAGAGGGAGCGAAAATGAGTTTGATGAAGCAATTCCAGCAAGGTGATTTGCGGGCCTTGGCCAGACTGATCTCTCTGTCTGAGGATGGAGACAGTTCGATTATGGACTTGCTGAGTGATGTTTTTCTTCTTCCTGGACATGCAAAAGTAATTGGAATTACTGGACCTCCGGGAGCTGGAAAAAGCACACTACTAAACAGCTTTGTTAGGGTTCTAAGAGGGGAAAAAAAGAAAGTTGCGGTGTTAGCTGTGGACCCGGTGAGCCCATTTTCTGGCGGAGCTCTTCTAGGAGATCGGATTCGATTAACTGACCATTTCAATGATCCAGATGTGTTCATTCGGAGTTTAAGCACACGTGGAAAATTGGGGGGATTATCTCTGGCTACTCGGCAGGGAGTAACGCTACTGGACCGATTCGGTTTTGACTACATTTTCGTTGAGACTGTGGGAGTGGGACAGAGCGAAGTGGATATTAGGAAAGTCGCTGACGTTACTTTGGTAACTCTTGTGCCCGAGTGGGGAGATTCCATTCAAGCGTTGAAATCTGGCATCTTAGAGATTGCAGATATATTTGTAGTAAATAAATCAGATCGGGAAGGCGCTGATAGGATTGAAACTGAGCTGCGAAATATCATGCAGATCGCGAACAAAGAAGATACGCCGATACAGAAAACAACCATTAACGATCAAACCACTGTTCAGTCTTTGCTAGACATCATCGAAAATTATTTAGCTAAGAATCAGCTTAAAGTTCAACAACGAAGGAATTCTGCGATTGGAGATACTGCTGTAGAGTTGCTGGACAATTGGGTAATAAAAGAGGCCAAAAACTGGCTACAAAAGGAACTTAAAGGAAGCTCAAATCCCTATGAAATCATAAAGCGATTTCAGAAAAAACATCCTCCAGGTTCCCTTTTTTCGGAATGAACCCGCGCAAAAAAATTCTGGTCTGTCGCTCTGACAAAATGGGAGACCTGCTTTTGTCTTTGCCCGCTGTTGTTTTCTTGAGAAAAAACTTACCTGAAGCAGATATTGCACTGTTGAGTCAAAGCTCATTGAATCCTCTTATTTCATCGTTGTTAGAGGAATATAAAGTAAGAAGTGTTTCTTTCGATGAGCATTGGTGGCTCGAAAACTGGGATGTCTTTCTGTCACTTTACAGTGATTGGCCAATAGCTTTACGAGCTTTTTTGCAGGGAATTCCAGTTAGAGTGGGACAGTTCTCCAAACTATGGTCGTTTGTGTTTTTTAATCGTGGCTTGCGACAGAAACGGTCGGCTGCAGACAGGAGTGAGGGAGTTTACTCCTTGGAGTTGGCCCAAAAGGTGTGCCAGGAATTGGGAAATCAGAAAACGTTAAATCCCCTTCCAATCTTATTTCCAGAAAACAAAACGGCATCCGAAGAAGCAAAAAGGTTTTTGAGACAGTTGGGAGTAGATGAAGAAACTGCTTTTTTAGTGGTGCATCCCGGTATGGCGGGAAGTGCGCTGAATATCAGTGCTCAAGATTATTCTGAAGTGATTCGTAAACTTAGTAAAAAAATAATGGTGCTCGTATCCGAAGGTCCCCTTCCCAACGATAAGATGATTGTAGAAGCGATAGAGAAAGAGGTTCCCGAGTTACGTAAAGTTAAAGGGCTTTCGTTGATGGTACTCCAGGAGGTATTTCGAAGAAGTCGAGGAGTGATTGCTCCTAGCACCGGGCCGCTTCATTTGGCGCATCTGGTGGGAGTGCCAACTATTGGAATTTATTCACCCGTGAGAAGTCACCACCCGCGTCGTTGGGCGCCCCAGGGCGGCTTGGTAGAGCCGAGAATTATTTTTCCTGAAGTAGCCTGTCCCGCTAAAAATCAATGCTTGGGGAGTTCATGTCCGCTGTTTGATTGTATGAAAAAAGTAGATTGGGCCGGATTGATTTTAGAAGCTGTTGATGGTTTAAAAGTAAACGTATGAACCTAGATTTTTTTAAGGATTTTGCCTCTGCACATTTGCTGGTTGCAGGTGAAGTGGGGATTGACGAGTATATTTGGGGAGATACCCATCGTATTAGTCCAGAAGCCCCTGTTCCAGTTGTTGAAGTCAATAGTGTTGATTACAAATTAGGATTATCGGGCAATGTTGCACAGAATTTGAGTGTTCTTGGGGCAAAAACAACTCTAGTTACTGTGTGTGGCCATGACGAGGATTCGGTTAAGTTGTCTCAAATGGTGCAAGCTGCGGGCATTACCGAAACCCACTACGTTAAAGATGACAGTCGTCCTACTCTCAGGAAAGTAAGAATTATTTGTCAGAAGCAGCATGTTGTTAGAGTTGATTTTGAACGCTCTCATGCTTTGTCTCCTCAATTAGCTAAACAATTTACCGAAAACATCCGTGATCGGTTGAATGATTGCGATGGTGTTATTGTCCAGGACTATGGAAAGGGACTTTGGAATGCAGACACTCTTTCTTTTGTTAAAGATGCCAAACAAAAAGGGAAACCTGTTTTTGTCGATCCTAGTCGGTTGAGTCCCTTGGAATTATACAGGGGGGTTACTTTGCTTACTCCGAACTTGATCGAAGCCCAAACCCTCACTAAAGAATCCCCTGGAATTGTTCGGCCAAAAAGTTTTCCAGTTGCCCATTTAGAGAGAATGGCTCTAAAAATTTTGAAGACGACTGATTCGGATTATTCGATCATTACGTGTGGAGAATGGGGAATGGTCCTAGTTTCAAAAGAAGACTCCACCCTTAAAAGAATTCCTACCTACGCACGAAAAGTTTTTGATGTTACGGGTGCAGGCGATACAGTGGTCGCCGTATTGTCTTTGATGAAAGTGCTAGGGAGACCAATCGAAGATTGTATGCGAGTTGCCAATGCTGCTGCTGGGGTTGTTGTAGGCCAAGTCGGGGCTGCTTCCGTTTCCCAAGCTGAATTGAGGGTAGAATTAGAAAGACTCGCCAAAGAAGGGTTTCTTGAGTAAGGAAAAACTGCTGCCGGATCGTCTAATGGTAGGACGGCGGACTCTGACTCCGCTAGTCTAGGTTCGAGTCCTAGTCCGGCAACCAAATAAAAAACTCCAACGCCGTGTTAAAGAACACTAACGTTGGAGTTTTTTGTTTTCAGTTATTGATCAAAGGTTCTTGAGCTAGCTCTGCAGGCACCAATCGAGAGGTTGGGTGACTTCCTTTAGTGCCCTTCTGAGTATCCTTAATGAATTGCTCAATGGTGTAGTGATTAGCGACTGCTTTATCCCAAGCATTTTTCATAGATACTGTAAAAGCTGAACCATCGGAACCTGCTAAGCAGGTTTCATCTGAGCGAGCGGAAACTAGAGCAAAAAGTGATTTAAAGAGAGACGGTTCTCCTCGTTGCGGAGAAAAACTGTCTACGACGGCATCGGCTAATTCTTGCGCGACGATCATCGGAGAGTCGAGCACGGCAAAAGGTTTTGCAGTGCTGAGGGGATCAATCAAGGAGCCCGAGTAACAAGCGTCGATCATAAACGTGAATCTGGCCATTGGCCCCCATTTTTCTCTTCCTTTTAAAAGTGCTTTTTTTATCTCATCGAGCTTCATTGAACGATCTTCTGCCAAAATAGCACCGCGAGAACCATGGCCCGTGAAAAAGAAGAGGTGGCTAGCGGAAGCGTCAGAGGAGTCTACGGTTCGAGTTAATTCTGCAGCAATATTAGCAACAGTTCCTTTACCGTGTTCTAATTTGCGCACTGAAAAACCACTCGAGGGATGAGTGGTCATGAGCTCCACATTATCAACGTCATAATCTAAGCCAGGAAGTCCATGAGCGGAGCTAACTAGGAGTGCTGAGTTTTTTGCGGTAGGGTTATCGGAGAGCCCACGCTCACCGGCTACTGCAATTTGAGTAAGACAAAACAAACTGACTACAATTGAAGTGTATTTCATGGGATCCCTTCCTTGGATTGAATTGCCTTACTCTTATCGGCAATTCAGAAGGGAATTTGAGCGCAGCTTGGCGAGAATTCTTAAAGGGCAAAACGATCCGTTGCAGCGACGAGGGCCTTTGAGATTCCTTTTTCAAATGCTGAATGCCCAGCATCAGGAACAATTACCATTTCTGCTTGAGGCCAGGCTCGATGAAGATCCCAAGCGCTCCGCATAGGGCAAACCACATCGTATCGTCCCTGAACAATAACGCCGGGAATGTTTTTGAGTTTGTTAGCATTCTGAAGCAGCCAATCATCTTCTTTAAAAAATCCGCGATTAACAAAAAAATGAGATTCGATGCGAGCAAAGGCCAAAGCAAATTCATCCGTGCCATAACCGTCGATGAACTCGCTGTCTGGTAAAAGTTTACTGGTTTTTCCTTCCCACAAACTCCATTCCTTGCATGCCTTAAGAGCTACAGCTTTGTCTGGACTCATAATTCGACGGTGGTAAGCCATGACTAAATCTGTTCTTTCATTTTCGGGAATAAAATGGAGATAATTTTCCCAAGCATCAGGGTATATCCAGCTTGCCCCTTCCTGGTAAAACCAATCAATCTCACTTTTTCTTAGGAGAAAAATTCCGCGTAATACTAACTCACTGACTCGTTCTGGGTGGGTTTCTGCATAGGAAAGAGCCAAAGTGCTTCCCCAGGAACCTCCGAAAACTTGCCATTTATCAATTTGGAGTTCGGTGCGGATTTTTTCCATATCCGCCACCAAATCCCAAGTCGTGTTGTTATCTAGGCAAGCATAAGGAGTACTTTTTCCGCAGCCCCGCTGATCAAAAAGAATAATGCGATAGACCTGAGGGTTAAAAAGCTGTCGATGTTTTTCCTCTGTGGCGCCTCCTGGCCCACCATGACAAAAAATAACTGGCTTACCTTTCGGATTACCAGATTCCTCAACGTAAACTTCATGAATGGAAGAAACTTTAAGACGCGTAGTGCGATAAGGTTGAATGGCCGGATAAAGTCCTGAGGCCGGATCTTTTGTAAGTTGCTGTAACATAAGGATATTTCTCCCAAAGCTCTATTTATTCGTCTAGTTTCCATAACCGATTAGAAAAAAAATACTAACGCAGCTATAATTAATAGAGAAGCGTTCCTTAGGTTTCCGTCACATTTCTTCTCAATTTTAAACATCTGTATGAATTTATCGTTAGCCCTTTTGTCGGCTTTATTGTTTTTACTCGCCGCCTGTGACAATTCTATTCGAGTTTCATTCGTGTCTGATTCACAGACCGTATTGGAGACGGACCAAACCGCCATGATTACTGTTCGGGCAAGTCGTTCATCGAAACTAGGAGTGAGTGATCCCAATGCTCCCGGTTCGGTAAGTAGCCGAGAGATTAAGGTTCCCTACAATGTTACGGGTACAGCGGTTTATGGAGTTAATCATAATCTCCTCAGAGGCACTATCGTTTTTCCTGCGGGCACTAGCGAAGCTAAAATCAAAGTTCCTATTATTCACAATGTTACTTATGAAGGAGACAAAACCTTAACGGTCACTTTGGGTGAGCCTGACGGTGTAGGTTTAGGTGAATTGGTCAGTCATACAATAACGATTCAAGAAGTTGATATTTCTCCACTCATCAATTTTGCCCTGGCCAGTCAAACCGTATCTGAAGGCGCTGGGACAGTCCCATTAGTGCTGAACTTGGAGTATGCTTCTTTTGCTAATGCCACCATTCCCTTTACCATTTCTGGAACGGCAACTAACGGAGTGGATTTTAGTGTTTCTGGTCTCAGCATTACCATCCCCGCGGGTCAAGCGTCTGGAACCATCGATGTGACGTTACTGGATGACTTCTCCATTGAATCGGATGAAACGATCATTATTACTATGGGTACTCCGACCGGGGCACTTTTAGGCACCACTACGACTCATGTTTTAACAATAGCTGATAATGATAATCAACCGACGGTTTCTTTTAATTCAGCTTCACAAACGATTGCCGAATCAGGCGGCACAGTGACTGTGGGGCTAACGATGAGTAAAACCTATTCTCTTGATGTGACGATTCCCTTTACTGTAACTGGAACAGCGAGCCGACCTCAAGATCACAATTTGGCCTCAGGCAGTGTAACGATTGCTGCTGGTAATTTAACTGGAAGCGTTTCTTTTTCCGTTGTAGATGATTCGCTGAATGAGTCGAATGAGACAGTCATTTTAACGATGGGATCGATTACCAATGGGAATGCCGGCGCAACCAGTGTTCATACGGTGACGATAACTGATAACGATCCACAACCTACAATTCAGTTTGCTTCTGCTTCTCAAAGCCGAGCTGAATCAATTGGAACCGTTACCTTACAAGTTAATCTCAGTGCTGCCAGTAGCAAAACTGTTTCTGTTCCGTTTACCGTGAGCGGAACTACCTCTAATCCAACTGATCATAATTTATCGAGTGGCACAATCACAGTCTCTGCTGGCTCTACTTCGGGCACAACCACGTTCTCAGTAGTTGATGATTCCCTTTACGAGGGGAGTGAAACTGTGATTGCAACTTTGGGGGCTCCATCGAATGCAACGCTGGGTGCTACAACGGTGCATACGGTTACGATCACGGACAACGAAGCTGCTCCCACTGTGACCTTCAGTTCAAGTGCCCAAAGCATTTCGGAAGGCGGCGGTTCGGTCACTGTCACTATTACTCAAAGTGCAGTGAGCGGATTAAACACGACTATTCCCTATTCGATGAGCGGTACGGCAACTCAAGATACCGACTACAGCGTCTCATGGACTTCTGGAGCGAGCTCAGGAACAACCTCGCCCATTTCGATACCTGCCGGTTCGACGAGTGCTGTGTTTACTTTCTCTGTTATAGATGACGCCATGTATGAGACGAATGAGACAGCACAAGTTACGATGACTGCTCCGACCAATGCTTCATTAGGGGCCACTTCGGTTCATACTGTTACGATTAATAACAATGACGCAGTGCCGGTCGTGGCATTTTCAGCTTCCGGTCAGGAGATTTTAGAGTCTACCGGAACGGTCTATGTGTTGATGGTATTGAGTAATCCCAGCTATCAAACTATTACCATTCCTTACTCGGTATCTGGAACTGCTACCAGTCCAGCGGATCATAATCTCAACTCCGGTAGTACGACAATAAGCTCCGGCAACACTGAAAAAGTATTCACCTTTACAGTGGTCAATGATGCCATCCCTGAGGCAAGTGAGACAGTAGTCCTGACTATGGGTTCAATTACAAATGGTTCTTTGGGCAGTCCTTCTGTTCACACAGTAACTATCTTAGCTAACGATCGAAAATTTTCCTTAGAGGGAGTTAAGCTGTGGTTGGACTCCTCTTATAGTCTGAGTACGGATGTCATAAGAAATGTACATTCGTGGAATCCTCGCTTTTCTTTAAATAGCTCCGGACCCATTTTAGTGTCAGCCTTCAATTATGGGTTGGTAAAAAACTTTTGGGGCGGGCTTCCCGGCTTATCAAGCATAGATAGAGATTTTCTTGGCTTAATATCAGAAAAAGCCAAGCTTGATGATGAGACTGATAAACTGTTTGCAGTTATCCGAGAACAGAAAAAAGATTCCTATGACAATCCTGAAATTTGTCGATGGACCGGACGGGAAATAGGGAATTGGATAGATCACTTTGAAGGGCAACTTTCTGAAATTCTCTGGCTGTCTGATACGGTGTCTAAAAAGAATGAGGGGGAGATCGAGCTTTACCTTCGTGATAAGTACGGGATTCTAAAGTCAGAACAGGCCGAAGAGCAGCAGAGGGTTAATTAAACATGAAATACCTCTTAAGAAGTTTTGTTTTTATTTTGTTTATGGGATTCAGTTCCCATTCTTTTGCTGAACGACCTGCAACTTTGCCTGGGGGACTTGTTTTTCCTTCGTTTTCAACTGCAGCCTTAGTAAATACTGCTTCACTTGCCTTTGATTGGCGAACAGAAATAAAAGCTCTTTACTCTCCCCCTTTAAATTCGACTGATGCACATTCCTATTTGGCTAGCTCCGCATACTCGAATGGACGTTTGGGACTTAATTTAGGCTATACGGGAAGTTATCAATCCGGAACAGCCTTTAACAGTGCTTTTGGTGGAGCTGCTTTTAGATTGGGGAGACTGGCAGTCGGTTCTGCGTTTAGAAAGCTCGAATTAGCGAGTGGTGATCCTTTGCAAGTGGACGTCTCGGGTGTTTTTCGGGTGAATAGACGGATTCGTTTGGGAGCAAGTATCTATAATTTAGGAGAAGAACAGCAAGTGGGGTTGGGAGTGGGTTTTGAAAAACCTTTAGAGCTTACCTTTCAAGCGGACATCCTTTTTCCGATGAATCCAAAGGGAAATAGCCTCTCTGATCAGTATTCAGCGAATGCCGTTATTACCTCTTATTACAAGAGATTCGCATACTCCGCAGGAGTTCGTTACAATCGCCAGCAAGACGGGTTTAATAACAGCAATCAGCTAGTGGCCAATCTTGGCTTGAATTACCGATTGACCCATTATCTTAACTTGAGTGCCCAATATCAGTCTAATCCCCAATCTCTTGGGATAGGAATAGTTTGGGGATGGACTCCCCCAGCAGATCAATATACGAAGATATTTCAAGAACAAATTTAAAAACTATTTGGGATTAAAAATGTCTGAATTTGATATTGCTCCACTTGATTTAAAAATGAGAATTGATGACGATGAAGACGTATTCATTTTAGACGTCAGAGAACCCGAAGAATGGCGACTAGCCAACATTGGTGGAACTTTGATTCCTCTGGGAGAATTGAGCCAACGTTTTTCCGAATTAGATCCTGACAGAGAAGTATTTGTTTTATGTCATCATGGAGTTCGTAGTTCCCGAGCCTGCATGTTTCTTCGTCAAAATGGCTTTAAAAAGATAAAAAACATTCGAGGCGGAATCGAACAGTGGTCTTTGGAAGCAGATCCCTCGATTCCTCGCTATTGATCAGCGCATTTTTGTCTCCTTCCCGTATAAAAGCCTAACATGTTACCCCGTATACAATCTGTGGACTCGCATCCCTTAATGGCACCCTCTTTGCTCCATGAGAAGGGTCTTTAACCCTTACGATGAGGGGTAGTAACGGTGCCTAGCGATTTTTTGAAAAAACAGCCAAGCAAATCACGCGCGAGCGAGCGTCGAATTTTGGATATTGAGGAATTCGATAACTACGATCATTGGATGAGAGACTGTCGGGTTAGGAGTGATGCTTGGTTTACCGTGGAGACATGGGCCAGAGAGAATGGCTTCCACATGGTAGCCTACAAAGCAAAGAAGCGCCTGTATCAAAAGGGTATGGTACCCGATTCTTTTATTAGTTTTTTGGAAGTTCGGCATGAAGAGGGCCGAGTAGTGCTGAAGTCATGGATCCAAGTAAGCACCAAAATGCGGTGGTTGACGCTTTTCAAGTTGCCTAATGAGTTAAAAATCGATCCCTCTGGCTTTTGGGCAGTTCGAGTTCGTCGGAGAGCTTGCCATGAAATTAACGATCTCTTAGTAAGGTTGAAGCAGCCAGAAATAGCAAATAGTCACTTATTTCACTGGGCTGATTTTGCTTTGACGACTTTATTTCTCTTGGCGTTGTTCCCTTTGCCTCTTGTTCTCTTCGTATTGGGATTGATTGGAAAAATTGAAATTAGTGCTGGGTTATCTAATAGTCTTTTGTCTCTGCTTGGAGAAAAGTTTTCTTTTTTATTGGGAACGGGGATTTCGCTGATTCTGATACATCATTGGGTAATCATTAAGCAGGTGCGGAAAAACTGGGCGAATTGGACCAGTTTTGCGATATCTTCCCTTGTTTTTTCAGTGCTCAGTATATTTTTACTAACACGAACAGGTCGTGAGATGCTTGACCAAAAAATAGTGTTCTACTGTGTCAGCCATTATAATGAGCAGAAGTGCAATAAGGGGTTCAACTCGTTAAGTGCATCAGAGAGAGAGTATTTTTCAAAAAGGCTAGATAGTTTTCAAAAGCAACTAGCGATTAAGAAAGAATAGCTTTGTATTCGATATCTTCGATCTCCCAATCTTCATCCCCGCCGGGCGTATGCACTGTCACAGTATCGCCCACTTTGGACTGAAGAAGAGCCTTGCCGACTGGAGAAATCCAGCTGATATGCCCTAATTTAACATTTGTCTCATCAATTCCCACAATACAGTAGGTCCGAGACTTACCATTCTCATCAATGACCGAAACGGTAGCCCCAAAGAGGACTCTGTCAGATTTTTGTTGGGCGGGATCAATGATTTCAGCGATTTCCAGTCGTTTCGTTAAAAAGCGAATCCTTCTATCGATCTCTCGTAGTCTCCGCTTTCCATAAATGTAGTCTGCATTCTCGGACCGGTCCCCATTAGAGGCCGCCCACTGAATCACTTTAACTAGCTCGGGTCTTTGTTCATGGAGAAGAGTTTTTAATTCGTTCCTTAACTTATCAGCACCACCCGGCGTGATGTAATTTTTTTGCTCGGCTGGGCTAGCTGGACTGTCATCATCTTTGGCATCGAGGTCTAGCTCTAGATCCTCACCATCAGATTCTTTTGTGAAAGCTTTGCTCATATCTAATTTTTAAGCTGAAACTGGTTGGCCTAGCTCCAAAATAATTTTGAATTCTCTCTCTTTCACAGGCTGCACAGAAAGGCGACTTCCTTTTTTCAAAACGAGCATGTCAGAAAGCGATGCAACTTTTTTTAAGTCATCCCTCAGTACTGGGCGCGTAAATTTCAGATGCGCTTTGACGTCAACTGCAACCCAGGGATTTAATCCTTTTTTCTTTGCATCCGCATCATAGTACTTACTTTTCGGGTCCAATGCGAAGGGATCGGGATAAGCTTCCTTTGTTACTTGGCATACACCAAAAATCCCAGTCGGTTCGGCATTGCTATGATAAAAAAGAACAAGATCCCCTAGCTTGAAATTATCTCGCATTAAATTACGAGCCTGATAGTTCCGTACCCCTTCCCAAGAAGTTGTTTTTCGAGGAGCTTTAAGGAGGTCGAAAAAAGAAAAAACCTCAGGTTCAGATTTCATGAGCCAATAGGACTTTTGCTGAGCCATGAACCTGGGAATAACATAAGTCTGAGTGGTTAAAAAGCTGAAATCGCAGTAGTAACTTCAGCATAGAATCTCTCTAAAAAGAAGCCTTGGATTTTTGGAGTATTTCTAGTTGCATCTCTAGCCAAGCAAAAAAAGAAGGGTCTACTTTCAAGCTAATTGCCCCATGTTTATTGAATACTTTTACTGACCGGAAAAATTTAAGAACAAACTCTTTTCGATAGACCCCCTGTTCAAACCCCTTTTTTAACTCTCCGAGACTGGTCAAAAGAATACCAATTGCTTTTTTGTCCTGGGCGGTGAGTTTTGAATTCTCTGAGGAAAGGCGAATAACTTGGGTAATCCAGTCCAGAATTAAACGTGACCAAACAACAAAAGGCCTATGCATATAAATAGCTTTATTGATTAAAGGGTCCGTTTGAAACCGTAAGTCAACTTGAGATAGGGCAAAGGAGATTAAAAAGCCAGAGTTCCGAGAAAGCATATTATTCACATCGCCAGCTACTGCTCGAAAAGAACGGGTGGGAACACTCATTAAGTAGGCCCATATTTGTCGAGCATTACGGTTGAGGTCATTGTGAGCTCTTTTTGAGAATTCGATTAACGTGGGAACGACTTCGGGATCGGAGCAGGGTTCACCGACCGCCATTTGAGCCAAACGAGCAAACTCACGCATGCCATGAATTTGAACTACCTGTTCAATTGCCTGTTTAATGCGATTTTTAGGGAGTGCTTTGTAAATTAATAAAGCCATCTTCCTTAACATACCGAACTTCTCTTTCTTTGTCCTCTGAGGTAAAAGAATTCTCATTATGAATAAAAAAACGGGACTTTTGCTTGTAAACTTGGGAACACCCGAGTCATTTGAGCCGAAACAAGTAGGAACCTACTTAAAAGAGTTCCTGATGGATCCCTTGGTAATTGATATTCCAACCGTTTTTCGTTGGATTTTGGTAAACCTTCTCATTGTTCCTAAGCGGTCTTATGATTCTGCTCAACTTTATAAAAAGGTATGGACTTCCGAGGGGTCGCCTCTTTTGGTTCACACGCTGAATCTAGAAAAGAAAGTGAAGATTGAATTAGGGGACCGATTTGAAGTGATAGCAGCCATGCGGTACGGCCAGCCCTCGATTCAGAAAGCAATTCGGTCGTTTAAAGAAAAACAGATAACTGACATTCTTCTTTTGCCTCTCTATCCGCAATACTCATTGGCCGCAACCGAATCATCTGTTCAAAAAGTACAAGAATTGGTCCAACAGGAGATACCGACTGCAAAGCTTCGAGTAGTTTCCCACTTTTTTAGTAATGAGGGGTATTTAAATGCGGTAACCGAAGTAACCCAGCGCCACTTGAAGGAAGTTTCATGGGACATGGTGTTGTTTAGCTTTCATGGACTTCCTGAACGCCAAGTGAAAAAAACCGATCCTACGGGCAAGCAATGTGTTTGTAGTGATACTTGTTGTAATTTCATGACTGAAGCTAATAAAAATTGTTACCGAGCTCAAAGTTACGCAACAGCCCGAGCGCTGGGAGAACGATTGGCTCTTACTCCAGACAAGTATCGGGTCGGATTTCAATCGCGACTCAAGGGAGCCCCTTGGATTCGTCCGTTCTCAGATGAGTTTTATCGTAATTTACCTAAAGAAGGGGTTAAAAAATTAGCGGTGGTTTGTCCAAGTTTTGTGGCTGATTGCCTAGAAACTCTTGAAGAGGTCCAAATGAGGGGCAGGGAAGAGTTTGTGGAAAACGGCGGAGAGGACCTCGTCTTGATCCCTTCACTGAATTCGGAAGATGCTTGGGTTCACGGTATCAGCCGAATTGTTAAGGATTACCATCCTAACAAGTAAGCAAAAATTAAGGGTGCTACAATGGAGGCATCTGATTCAATAATATATTTAGGCGTAGTTGAGTCTAGTTTGCCCCAAGTGATTTTCTCATTGGGAACTGCTCCCGAGTAAGAACCATAACTTGTGGTGGAATCACTGATCTGACAAAAATATCCCCAGAAGGGAACGTTTTTCAAAAGGTCCTGGTTTAACATTGGTACAACACAAATCGGGAAGTCTCCGGAAATTCCTCCTCCAATTTGAAAGAATCCAATTCCTGGGCCTTTACGACAGTCTTTTTGATACCATTCGGAGAGGCTAATCATATATTCAATGCCACTTTTCATAGTAAGGGGATTTAGCCTTCCCTCGATTGCCCGGGCAGCAAATATATTCCCAAGAGTGGAGTCCTCCCAGCCAGGAACGAAGACGGGAATATTTTTTTCCGCGGCAGCTATCATCCAACTGTGCTCAGGTGGAATTTGATAGTATTCTTTTAGCTTCCCTGATTTTAAAATTCGAAATAAAAATTCATGAGGGAAAAAACGCTCTTTTTTCTCTGAAGCACTAACCCACTCTTCAAGCACTGCCTTTTCGATACGACGAATTGCTTCTTCTTCTGGAATACAAGTGTCTGTGACTCGATTAAGATGCTTATCTAATAGTCTTCTTTCGTCTTGAGCAGTCAAGTCGCGATAATTTGGAATCCGCACATAATGTTCATGTGCTACTAAATTAAAAATATCTTCTTCCAGATTAGCTCCCGTACATGAAATAGCATGTACTTTTCCTTGGCGAATCATCTCCGCCAGAGAAATTCCGAGTTCAGCTGTAGACATCGCTCCAGCCATCGCCAACAGCATGGGTCCGCCCGACTTGAGATGTTTCTCATATCCTTTGGCCGCATCAACTAAAGCAGCTGCATTAAAATGGCGGTAATGGGTTTCGAGAAAATCTGATACTGATTTCGGTTTTTGAGCGTTTGGCATAGGCCGACACCCTAACCACAACCCTAAGGGAAAGCAAGTACTTGCAATAGTTTAGGAATACATTTGCCCTAGGCTTGTGTCTTCATTTTTCTTACGGTAAAGTTTTTGCCGCTAAGTGCCGAAGCGTTTCCCGAATACTCTCTCGGTTTTTGTAGAGCAAGGGGCTCATCCAAAGTACTGCAGGGGACGATTTCGGAGGTTTTTAGAACATCATGGGAAAGAAATTATACGTAGGAAATTTAGCTTATTCGGTAACAGATGAAAGCTTAGGAGATTATTTTAGAGAAGCAGGTAATGTAGAATCAGCCCGGGTAATTACAGACCGGAGTTCCGGACGTTCCAAAGGATTTGGCTTTGTAGAAATGTCCTCTGATGAAGAAGCCCAAAAAGCGATTGAAATGTTCGATCAGCAGTCTTGGGAGGGTCGGCCTTTGACAGTGAATGAAGCTCGTCCTCAAGAGCCTCGCCGCGATGGCGGAGGAGGCCGTGGCGGCTTTGGCGGCGGTGGAGGCGGAGGAGGCCGTGGCGGCTTTGGCGGCGGTGGCCGAGGAGGAAGAGGCGGTGGCAGGGGAGATCGCGGAGATCGATACTAAGGTTTTATCGGATCAGCTCAAATTCTTAAGTGAGTTTCTTCAAAAGCAGGGACTGTCTTTTTTGGGGGTAGTCTCTCCTGAAACCCACGAGGATTTTGAGAAATATCAAGCCTGGTTAGTTACGGGTAATCACGGTGAACTCAAGTATTTAGAACAGAATCAAAAGTGTCGTCGAAGTGCCAAAGAGGCTTTGAGTTCTGTTCAGTCGGTCATTGTTTTTGGTTTAAGCTATGCTCCCGAGGATGCTTGGCCAGCACCCGCTTACGAAAGAGCTCGAGTTGCTGCTTATGCTCGATTCAATGACTATCATTCCCTCATGAAGTCTTCAGCCCAGAGGGCTGTCACAGAGTGGAAAAAATTCTGTAAAGCGACTTTTGAGTACCGAGTGGTCGTTGATACTGTTCCGCTCTTGGAGCGTGCTTTTGCCCGAAAAACCGGAGTTGGATTTGTTGGAAAAAACACGTGTTTCATCCATGAAGAGCGAGGAAGCTTTTTGCTTTTGGGTGAGATTCTCATGTCGCTTCCTTTTTCTCTGAAAGAAAAAAACAGTAATGTGAATTGTGGAACTTGTACCCTTTGCCAAGTCGAGTGTCCTACTGGCGCGTTAGATCAAGATTACCAAATAGACTCCAGAAAATGCCTCTCCTACTGGACGATTGAACAGCGAGGTCCGATACCCGAGGAGTTCTGGCCCGGGATTGGAAAGTATTGGTTTGGTTGCGATATCTGCCAACTAGTTTGTCCATTCAATAAATCTGCTAAGGATAACGAACTGCCCGAGCTGGTTAAGCCCAAAACTTATCCGTCCCTTTTTGAAGTCGCGACAATGAGTGAAGAAGAGTATGAGAAGATTTTTGGAGGCACACCGCTCACCCGGGCTAAACGCAATGGTCTTCGCAGAAACGCTCTGATCGCTATGGCAGTAAATCGAGATCCACTTTTGGAAAAAGCGATTCTCTATTCGAGGCAAGATGCTGATTACCCCATATCATCGACTTTAGATCAGATTGAACGGTTTTGTTCTTTGAATGCTGCAAAAAAATAGAATACAGTTTACCGAATGGCACAAGCGTCTAAAAAATCTGTTTTAGGTTTGGTCTTTTTTACTGTTTTTCTCGATCTGATTGGCTTTGGAATTTTAATCCCGATTCAACCGTTTTATGCACAGAAGCTGGGAGCTACCCCCGCCGTTATCACTATTTTAGGAGCTTCTTTTTCTACAATGCAATTCCTGTTTGGTTCCTTTTGGGGGCGACTTTCAGATAGGGTAGGCAGGAGGCCTATTATGCTCGTGAGCATCGCCCTCACTTCAGGAGGATATCTTCTCTTTGGTCTTTCCCGGAGTCTTTTAGTTTTATTTCTAGCTCGCATGCTATCGGGATTGGGAAGCGCTAATATTGGTACTGCTCAAGCCATCATTGCCGATAGCACCGACAAAGAGAATCGGGCTAAGGGAATGGGCCTCATCGGAGCGGCATTTGGTTTAGGGTTTATTTTCGGTCCGGTTTTGGGAGGTTTATTCGTTAAATTCGGGCTTGAGGCTCCGGCGCTTGTTGCAGCTGCACTATCTGCTTTTAATTGGATTTTCGCTTTTATCAAACTTCCCGAAACAAATCCGGTGAAACAAGTTTCTCCTAGCGAGAAAATTCAATCGACAGTTCGTCCCCGTCTTTCTTGGGCCGCACTCAAACATGCCGCCCGTCATCCTCATGTGGGCTATATTTTATTTATGTATCTTATTTTTTCTGCTTCTTTTTCAATGATGGAGAACGTACTGGGATTATTTATTCAACATCATTGGATTCCGGCCGGTAGTTTGGGCAGTGACTTTGAAAACAAGCATGCTGCTAGTCTCACAGCATACATGTTGGTAGTGGTGGGAGTTACTGCCACACTGGTTCAGGGCTATTTTATTGGAAAATTAGCTAAAAATTTTGGGGAAAAGAAACTTTTGGCGGTCGGCCCACTATTGGTAGCAATTAGTTTTTTCCTCATTCCCCTCATTGGGTGGTCTGGTATTTATTCGTACATGCTTTTGGTGGCAGTTGTGATGGCTTGTGGGACGGGAATTACTCATCCTTCGTTATCGAGTCTTCTTTCTCGATCAGTTGATCCCGATGAACAAGGGGGGTCTTTGGGATTGGGACAATCTCTTGCTGCATTGGGACGAGTCATGGGACCCTCTGTATCAGGAATATTATTTCAGATTTATCCGGGACTTCCTTTTTGGACTGGTTCTGTTTTTTTAGCGATCACCGCTTTTCTAGCCTTTGTATTCCTGCGTTAGACCATTGACCTAACGGATTCCTAAAATTTTCCTAATAGGGGCTTAAAAATCTGGGATCAAACTAAATACAAATGTATTTGGCTGATTTCCATATTCACTCAAATTTTAGTGATGGAAAACTGAGTATTCCTGCCTTAGTAGATTATTTTGGTAAAAGAGAATTTGGTGCTATCGCAATTACGGATCACTTTTGTGAGGACACTTCCTTAATAGGAAAAGCATCAACTTACTTGGGAGTGACTCTCAACCGCGCTACTTTTCCAATCTACTGTGAGCTTTTAAAAACTGAAAAAGCGCGTGCTTGGGAGCAGTATGGAATGATGCTCATTCCCGGGGTTGAAATAACTAAGAACTCTATTTCAAACCACCGTTCAGCCCATTTTTTAGTGTTAGGCGAATTGGAAGGAATTGACCCCAATAAGGATATTACGGAAACCAGTGATCAAGTGAGAGCAAAAGGGGGATTAGTCATTGCGGCTCATCCTGTTTCTACTCAAAAACTTGAAAAACAAACTTATCACCTCTGGGATAGGAGAGAGGGCTTGCGTAACAAAGTTGATGCTTGGGAGGTTGCCAGTGGTCCTTATCTTTTTGACGAAGTAGGACGATCGGGGCTGCCTGTAATAGCCAACAGTGATTTTCATCAGGAACGAAATATGACCTCTTGGAAAACTGTTCTCCGTTGTGAAAGACGGCAAGACGCTATTTTCGAAGCAATTAAGAAACAGAAACTAGAGTTCTTTTTTTATCGGGAGGTCAAGCGACGTGAGTCTTATCATCCTCAGCGGACTTACTATGGCGGGGTTGAACTGGCTCATCAACGGATGGGGAACTTGGTTAGCGTTTAAGCAGTTTACTTCAAAAGTTCGCCTGATTCCTGATGATGATTTGCCAAGCGTTTCTATTCTCAAGCCACTGAAGGGAGTGGATCCAGGACTCCACGAAAATCTGGAGAGTTGTTTTCATGTGAATTATCCAAGATTTGAGATTTTATTCTCAGTATCAAGTCCAAATGATCCTGCAGCTCTTTTGATACAGCCTCTCTTAGAAAAGTATCCCAACGTTAATGCAAAATTAATCATCAGTAATCAAGAAGTTGGTCCCAACCCTAAAGTGAATAATCTTCTCGCGAGTTATAAACTAGCAACTCATGATGTTGTGTTAATTAGTGACTCCAATATTCGTGTTTCTCCAGATTATTTAAGAAACCTGGTGCCTGATCTGACACCTGATGTGGGAGTTATCACCGCAGTCGTAGCGGGTACTCACCCTAACGGGTTAGGGGGATATCTTGAAGCTAGCTATTTGAATACTTTCTTTGCTCGGTGGATGTTTTTAGCTCGGGTCTTTAGTTTCGAGAGTGTTGTTGGAAAATCTATGCTGTTTAAACGGAGCACATTAGAGCGGTTTGGAGGACTGAAAACGTTAAGTGGATACATCGCCGAGGACTACATGACAGGACATGCGATGAAAAAACTTGATCTCAAAGTAGAGATTATGCGGTCACCTGTTCGTCAATACTTAGGGCACTATTCGTTTTCTAGTTTCTGGAAACGACATATTCGCTGGGGCAGAATCAGAAAATCGATCGCACCGCTTGCTTTTATAATCGAGCCGTTGTTTTTTTCGTCAGTCACAAGTCTGTTTTTTGCTTTGGCTATCAGCCAATGGTTTGGATTTCATTTTGGGTTAGCTTGGACCATACATATGACCGCATGGTGGATAATGGATTCTTTTCTTTGCAGCCTCATTGACCAGTTTTCTTGGAAATTGATCTTGGCTTGGTGGGTCAGGGAAGTAATCGCGATTCCAATTTGGCTGGCCATTCTTTTAGGTAATACGGTTGATTGGAGAGGAAAAGATTACCGGCTTTTACCGGGTGGATTGTTGGAGGGAATAGCAAAGTGAAGTTTCTTTGGGGGGCAGCCACGAGTAGTCACCAAGTTGAAGGAAATAATAAGCTTAATGACTGGTGGGCTTGGGAGCAAAAAGGAAAAATTGAAGGTGGAGTTAGAAGCGGTCGGGCAACTGATCACTGGAATCTTTTTAAAGAGGATCTCAAGCTTGCTAAAGAAATAGGATTAAACTCCTATCGTTTTTCTATTGAGTGGTCTCGAATTGAGCCAGAAGAGGGGAGTTGGAGTAACGAAGCGATTGAATGGTATGGAGAGCTTTTGGGCGAGTGTGAGCGAAATAGTTTAATTCCCCTGGTAACTCTTCACCATTTTACTTCTCCGCTCTGGTTTGCGGAAGAAGGTGGATTTTCATCCCCGCAGGCTTCTCAAAAATTCCTTCCATTTGTGAGGAAAGTGGTGAGAACCTTGGGTAATCGTATTCCTCTTTGGTGCACTTTTAATGAGCCAATCATTTTTTGTGTAGGACAGTATCTTGCAGGATTCCAGCCACCAGCAATCTACAGTCCAGAAAAATGCTCCTTAGCGTTTCGAAGCATTTTGAAATCCCATGTAAAAGCCTACGATTTGATTCATTCTGAAAATAAGACCAGAAAAGGACCTTGGCGTCATCAAAAGTTATTGGTCGGCTACGCGCACAACATGATGGACTTTATGCCTTCTCGTGATTGGCACCCTCTGGATCGACTACTGACCTTGATAGCCAGAGAATTTTACAATTTTAGTTGGCTGGACGCGACGACCGGAAGAAAACAGAGGTTCGGGATCACCGGTTTAGTTCCGTTCAGTCGGCCTGTGAGTTCGGCTGGTGGACGAACCACGACAGATTTTATCGGAATTAACTATTACTCGAAAGCTATTTTACGATGGCGACCTAAAAGCGAAACTTATGAAACAGCATCTGGACTTCCATTTGGAATTAGTTTTAGTTCCAATCAAGAGCCGATTTCCGAAATGGGGTGGGGCTTCCATCCCTCTGGCCTTGGGCGAATGTTGAGGTCTATTAATCAGTACGGTCTTCCCATTTTCATTACTGAGAATGGCATTGCGGATGGTCAGGACACGTATCGTTCTTCTTTTTTGCTAAATCATTTAAAAGAAGTTGCGAAAGAAATAGATAATGGAGCTGATATTCGTGGGTATTTTCATTGGTCGCTTCTAGATAATTTTGAGTGGATTAAAGGATTCAGACCACGCTTTGGACTTATTGAAGTAGATTATCAGACGTTCAACAGAACTATCCGCCCATCAGCTATTTTTTACAAAGAATTAATAGAGTCCCACCACGAGGGCCATCTTGCCCCAAGTTCAGCGATCCTAAAAAACTATGATTCTAAGTTGTTGAAAATACAACAAAAATAGAGGGCGAGTTTTCGGTAACTCCCTAACCAAATCTTAACACACCAAGTAGAGCCAAATCTTTAAATTGCCCCCAAAATGAACGCGAGCTTGATGCTTCGGAGGTATTCTTGTCAAAATTAAGACAAACTTGGTTCGGGCTTTTATTCGCTCTGAGTTCCAAAACTTTGTTATCAGCAAGCATTCTGATTAACGGAGCAGGAGCAACTTTTCCCTATCCTCTATATTCCAAATGGTTTTCTGATTACAGCCTAGTAGCCCCCGATACGCAGATTAATTACCAGTCTATTGGTAGTGGAGGAGGAATTCGCCAGTTTACCGATAGAACGGTGGATTTTGGTGCTACCGATAGTCCTATGACCGATGAGCAGCTGAAAAAATTGGGAGAGCCAGTTCTTCATATTCCCACCGCCATTGGTTCAGTTGTGCTGAGTTTCAATTTGCCCGGTGAGAGAGATTTGAAGCTAACTCCAGAACTAATCTCTGCAATTTTTATGGGCGAAGTCAAAAAGTGGGATGATCCTCGGATCATTAAAATCAATCCAGGCCTAAAAGCCAAAACCGATATTGTTGTTGTTCACCGCTCTGACGGGAGTGGAACGACAGGCGTTTTTACAGATTATCTCTCAAAAGTCTCCCCTGCTTGGAAGGAAAGAGTAGGCGCAGGTACTTCCGTAAATTGGCCGGCGGGTCTTGGGGGAAAGGGAAATGAAGGAGTCGCAGGACTGATCAAGCAAACTCCAGCCAGTATCGGTTACGTTGAATTCATTTATGCAAAAACAAATCAGTTAGCAGTAGCACAAATTAAGAATAGTCAGGGGGAGTTTGTTGAGCCAAGTCTGAAAGCATTAACTAATGCCGCTTTGGCCGAGCTCAGTAAAATGCCAACTGATTTTCGTACTTCGATTACAAATGCTTCAGGAAAAGGGAGCTATCCCATCAGCTCTTATACCTATCTTTTAATTAGGCAAACGATGTCAGTAGATGCAAAAGGACCTGCTCTTGTTCGGTTTTTAAAGTGGGCCATGCATGAAGGTCAGACAAAAGCTTCTGCTCTTGAATATGCTCCGTTGCCACCGGCTCTTGTGAAGAAAATTGAAACAGCTATTGATTCGATAACAATTGGAAAATGAGGGTGGAATGAAGTCATCTCCACTCCCTATGAACAATCAAAATACGAGTGTTTTTGAAAAGATCATCTTGCGAAAAGATGTTCGTTTTGCAGATCGCGTGTTCTTCTGGATAACTCGATTGATTGCTCTTCTGTTGGTTGGTCTACTGGTTTCGATGGGACTCTTCCTGTTGAATGCTTCATCACTGGCCATTCGTTCTTCTGGAATAGTTTCTTTTGTTTCCACTTCGGTCTGGGATCCTGTCAAAGAGGTTTATGGAGCCCTGCCAGTGGTCTATGGAACATTGGTTTCGTCAGTACTCAGTTTAATAATAGCCTTTCCACTCAGTATTGGCATCGCACTCTTTGTGAACGAGCTTGCTCCCGCTGCCATTGGAAGAATCGTGGGTTTTTTAGTTGAAATGCTGGCAGCTATTCCTAGTGTTATTTACGGGCTTTGGGGGGTTTTTGTACTGGTCCCTTTTTTGCGCGAATATCTCCAGCCCTGGCTCATTTCAAAGCTCGGTTTTTTTCCCCTTTTCGAAGGGCCTGCCTATGGTGTGGGGTTGTTTTCTGCGGGCCTCATCCTATCTTTGATGATTATTCCCACTATTTCTTCTATTTCCAGAGAAGTGTTTGCCGCTATTCCCAGAGGTCAGCGTGAAGCGGCTCTTGCTTTGGGCGCCACTCGCTGGGAAATGATGAAGCTATCTGTTTTGGAGAGTTCCAAAGCGGGAATGTTTGGTGCAATGATGCTGGGATTGGGGCGAGCATTGGGAGAAACCATGGCTGTTACGATGGTCATTGGAAATCGAGCACAGATTGTGGCTTCATTATTTGCGCCAGCTCAAACCATGTCGAGTGTTATTGCAAATGAATATGCAGAGGCCACCAGTGATTTACATCTTTCCTCCCTGGCTCTAGTTGGACTCATCCTGTTTGTGGTTACTTTTGTGACCAGCAGTTTGGCAAGATTGTTAGTTTGGCGCGTAACGCGCTCTCAGAGGAAGCTAAAATGAGTTCATTGCGGGGGCAAATAAGAGATTTCACGCATCTCCGATACAAACGACGAAAGCTTTTAAGTTTATTCATTTCATTTCTATTGAGTTTATCAGCGTTAGCCGCAGCCAGTTGTCTCATTTCCGTATTCGGTTACGTAATCTGGAAAGGGCTTCCCCATGTGAATTTAGATTTTTTATTGAGTCTTCCTAAGCCGGTGGGAGAGACCGGGGGAGGAATGTTCAACGCTTTTTTGGGAACTTTATTGATGGTTTTTTTGGGAAGCGTGGTGGGAATCCCCTGGGGAATTCTCACGGGAGTTTATCTTTCTGAGTATGGCCGCGGAAAGTTTGCTTTTTTAGTGCGTTTTTCTGCTGACATGTTGGCTTCTGTTCCTTCGATTGTTGTGGGTCTTTTTATTTATGTTTTAATCGTTAAACCGATGCGCGGGTTTTCTGCCCTTGCTGGAGCGGCCTCCCTTGCCCTAATTATGATTCCTATTATTGCAAGAAACACCGAAGAACTATTGAAGTTAGTTCCGAATCATCTTCGAGAGGCTGGCCTAGCTTTAGGGATTCCCCGTTGGAAAGTCATTTTGCGAATTGTGTTGAGAGGAAGTTTAGGGGGAATTACGACAGGGGTGATGTTGGCGATTGCTAGAGTTGCGGGAGAAACAGCGCCTCTTCTTTTTACGGCACTTAATAATCGGTTTCTTAACTTGAACCCTACGCAACCAATGGCTTCGCTTCCGGTACAAATTTACACCTATGCGATTGCGCCATTTGATGAATGGAACCAACAGGCTTGGGCAGGGGCTTTTGTTTTGGTGATTTTTGTGTTTGTTTTGAATTTAGGGACTCGCTGGTTAGTGAAGCCGACTGCTTTGGGAACGAGGGATTAAATGCCGGATGATATTTTGTCAGTTGAAGGCCTCTGTGCTTGGTTTGGAGAGCACCAAGCCTTAAAGAGCATTGATTTAAACGTTGCTTCTCACTCAGTAACTGCGTTAATTGGTCCTTCTGGTTGTGGAAAATCAACTTTCGTGCGTTGTTTAAATCGATTGCATGAAGAAGTTCCCGGGGCCAGTGCATCAGGAAAAGTACTTCTTCAGGGTAAAAATATTTATGATGCAAATGTAGACCCCGTATTGATTCGTCGTAAAGTCGGGATGGTGTTTCAGAAGCCCAATCCTTTTCCTGCTCTGTCAGTGTTTGACAATGTCGTAGCGGGTTTGAAGCTTGCTGGAATCCGGCGAAAAAGCGTTTTAAAAGAAGTGGCAGAGAAAAGCTTGAGACAAGCTGCTTTGTGGGAAGAAGTAAAAGATAAGTTAGACAAAGCAGGAACCAGTCTATCAGGGGGCCAACAACAAAGGCTCTGTATTGCACGTGCTTTGGCAGTAGAGCCGCCCATTCTGTTGATGGATGAGCCTACAAGCGCATTAGATCCTATTTCGACTGCTAAAATTGAGGAGCTAGTGGTTCAGCTGAAGAAAGATATTACCATTATTATGGTTACTCATAATATGCAACAAGCAGCTCGTATCTCTGATAGAACAGCCTTTTTTCTCTTGGGAGAGCTGATAGAATTTGGGGATACAAGCAGTTTATTTACGGTGCCCAAAGAGAAGAAAACTGAACAATACATTACGGGGAAATTCGGGTGATTCAGAGAAGTATCGACATTGGAATAAGTGAACTAAAAGCCAAAATCATAGGAATGGCGGGTTATCTTGAGGAAGCTGTCAAAGATTCTACTTTGGCTTGGAGAAATCGGTCCCGAGAAATGATTGACCGCGTAAATCAGATTGAGGAACGTGTAAATAGAGAGCACGTAGAAGTAGATGCTGCTTGTCTTAAACTCCTGGCCACTCAGCAACCCCTTGCAACCGATCTCCGATTCATCCTATCCGTAGTGAAAATCAATACGGACATCGAACGAATGGCTGATCAAGCAGTGAATATCGCTCGAAATACTGAGTATTATCTCAAACACCCGGCATTTTCAGATTTAAATGATCTCGTATCAATGTCTGATAGAGTTCGACTGTCAGTCAGACAGGCCATTGATTCGTTTCTGAATGAGGATGTGCAGCTTGCCCGAGCTGTAATGGAAGCTGATGATAAAGTGGATGAACTCAAAGACAAGGTTTTTCACGATGTGCTTGCTCACATGAAGAAAACTCCTGAGGATATTGAACAGGGCCTGAATGTCATTTTGATTGCTCGAAACTTGGAACGCATTGGAGACCACGCTACTAATATCGCAGAAGATGTTATTTTTACGGTTTCGGGAAAAGATATTCGACACACCCAAATGAGAAAGAAGGGAACAGAAATTGATGAAAAATAAGGTGCTTATTGTTGAGGACGAGAAAGACATTGCCGATTTGATGTCACTGCACTTACGACGAGATGGCATTGAAGTTGAAGTGGCCGAAAATGGAGAACAAGCTTTTGCCCTTTTGGGGCAGCAAAATTTTTCTTTTCTTATTCTCGACTGGATGTTGCCAGGAATATCGGGACTAGATATTTGCAAAAAAATCAGAAGCGAAAATGGACCCTTGCAAGCTATTCCCATTTTGTTGGTTACTGCCCGTGCGCAAACCGCGGACATAGTTCTGGGTCTGGAAATGGGAGCTGATGACTACATTACCAAGCCCTTTGACATCTCTGTTTTTCTTGCAAGAGTTCGAGCTTTATTGAGGCGAGCCACATCTTCAGCAGAGACGCAAAGTAATGCCATCATTCAAATAGGAAAGCTGACAGTTAATACCGAAAGACATGAAGTTAAATGTAATAATCAGGTTGTGGAACTTACTCCGTCTGAGTTCAAGTTGTTATTAGCGATGATGAAAAATAGAGGACGCGTGCTAACTCGTGAGCGACTTATTGAGTTGGTTCAGGGGGAGGGCGTTACTGTGATTGATAGAGCTATAGACACCCACATTTTTGGTTTAAGAAAAAAAATAGGTGATTGTGCTAATCTTGTTGAGACCATTCGTGGAGTGGGTTATCGCGTAGCTGACACCCTTGATTAAGAGAAGTTTTGTGAAGATTTTGGCTGAACAATTTCCGTGGCGGACATTTTACCGAATAGCTTTTGTTCAAGCCATGCTAGTGGTGGTTTCCATTGGCTCTTCGGGGCTCGCAGCTCGTTATTTTTTTAAAAGGTCTTTCGTTAATCAAGTTCAGAGCCAACTACAAGACACATTAAAAACGATTAGCTCTAATTTTCCCAACCAGCTAAGTGAGAGTTGGTGTGAACAGTCACAACAAGGAACCCAGTTTAAACTCTCTTTGCTGAAGTCAGATGGCACAACTATTTGCGGAGAAAAAGACGAAGTGAATAGAGCTCATGACGAGCTAGTGATTGTTACGCTTTCGGTGCCGCAGAGAGATCTCGTGATCAAGGCATCTCAACGCCTTGATAACTTCGGAGCTGTTGTAAGACTCTATAATACTTCTTTTGGAATTTATCTGTTGGGATTGGCCACTTTACTATGTGCGGTTGCATTTTGGTATGCGCGTAAGCTGGTGTTTCCTCTAGGCCGACTTCTAGTGAAAACTCAGAATCTGGTGGCCCGCCATCCTCGAGTCTTAACACAAGACGATCTCGAGGAAGAGGCGTTTGGTGAGTGGTGTGATTTAGAATCTAACATCGATGATTTAGGCAAAAATTTAGAGTCCACTGTACTGAGTCTAACCACTGAGCAAGTTGAGTTAGACGCTATCATGGGAGCGATTTCAGATGCCATTCTTGCTGTAGATCAAGACGAAGTCCCCATTTTTTATAATAGCCGATTTGAAATGATTTTTGGCGGAGGGAAAGTTCGTCGAAATGCAAAACTCTGGGAGATTCTGAGAGATCCGGAAATTTTAAAAGCCTATAAAAAAGCACTATCTGAGGGACTTTCGGGTGGAACCCGAGCATTTTCGCTTGAAACTGAGAGTCAGCCTCGACGGTATTTTTCCCTTTCCGTGTCGCCGCTTAGGCGGCAAGGGGGAAGTATTTACGGAGCTCTCGGTATTTTTCATGACGTTACAGAGTTGAAAGCTGCAGAACAGATGAGAATTGATTTTGTGGCAAACGTTTCCCATGAGTTGAGAACTCCATTGACGGCGATTAAAGGGTATACGGAAACCTTGATGTTGGATCTTGATCAAAATAAAGGGGGCCAATCTGAAAGAGAGTTTCTATCAATTATTGCTCGAAATGCTGAACGATTAATGAATTTGATGGGGGATTTGCTCGAGCTTTCGGCATTGGAGTCCAGTTTGCTTCTTCACAAAGAAATCATGAGCACTCGGGAAATAACAGAGAGGGTCCTGAAGCAGCTGCAGTCCCGATTTAAAAACAAGCATCAAGCAACAGAATTGAAAGTAGAAGCTCTTTCCGTAAATGCCGATCCTAATCGAGTGGAACAAGTTTTAATTAACCTGTTGGATAATGCGAGTAAATATAGCCCCGAAGGAGGAAAAATAACGGTTTCTTGGGAATTAGACAGAAAAGGCGGCAAAGATTGTTTTTTGAAGGTTCAAGATAGTGGGCCTGGGATTCCTGTTGAGCATTTAGGCCGCCTTTTTGAAAGATTTTATCGCGTGGATAAAGCTCGCTCTCGAGAGCAAGGGGGAACCGGTTTAGGCCTGGCTATTGTGAAGCATATTATGCAGCGACACGAAGGGGCTGTTTGGGTCGAAAGCTCTCCCGGCCAGGGTTCGCTTTTCACCTGCCGTTTTCCTGGATAATCAAAGCGATGACGCAATGCAATTAACTCTAATTTTTTCCTGAACTTTTGTTCGCATCTGGTTATTTTTTTGTTAAGGTTTTGCTCCTAAGGGGGAAACCTGTGAAGTTCTTTTTGGGTAATTTTGCCAAATTGATAGGGTTGGGATTTGCAGTGTTAACCATCCCCATTCAAGCTAACGACAATCTCGTTCGTTCGTTGCCTTTGGAGCAGTGGCTCCCTCGCCAAGAAAAGGTCGCATTAAAAAATCTCTTGAGAAATATATCTCCGCCCGGAGCAGCGAAAGGAGCGGTGGTGGCCTCTCCCTCACAAATAAATCCAAATTATTGGTACCACTGGGTGAGGGATGCAGCGCTAGTCATGTCGTTTATTGTTGAACAGTACCGAAACACTGGAGATCCCAATCAAAAAAGCTACTATCTCGATCTTATTTGGGATTACATCGATTTCTCTAGAACCAATCAATTAACTGCAACTCCTAGTGGTGGACCTGGAGAACCTAAATTTAATGTAGATGGAACGGTCTTCATGGGGCCTTGGGGAAGACCCCAAAATGACGGACCCGCCCTCCGAGCGCTTACCCTAATCCAGTTTGCAAAAACGCTTTTATCCGAAGGCAAGTATGAAGAGCAGCGAAGACTATCCTCCATTATTAAGTTTGATTTAGAGTATGTTCTCCATCACTGGAAAGATGCTTGTTTTGATCTGTGGGAAGAAATCAAAGGACATCATTTCTATACTCTCCTAGTGCAGTATCGCTCTCTGGTAGAAGGAGCGTCCTATATGGGTTTAGTGGGAGATAATTCTGCTTCCGATAGCTATGCCGCTGGTGCCAAGAATCTTGAAACCGAGTTACAGCGATTTTGGGATTCAAGCCGAGGATATTTGCAAAGCACTCTGAATCGGGTGGGAGGAATTGAGTATAAAAATTCTAATTTAGATTCATCGGTGATTTTGGGAGTATTGCACGCTGCTAGTTCAGATGATTTTTTTGGTGTAGATGATCCGCGAGTTCAGGCGACGGTGCTAAAGCTCAAAGAAAAATTTAAATCCCTCTACGCCACTAATCAAATGGGTCCGCGTGGAGTCGGGATTGGGCGATATCCGGAGGATAAATACGATGGGTATTCCTCGGAAGGAGAAGGCAATCCTTGGGTGCTTGCTACTAATGGCTTTGCTGAGTTTTTTTATAAGCTAAGAAATAGGTATCGTAGTAAAGGTGAAATTACTGTCTCCCAACTTAATCGTTCTTTTTTTAAGGAAATGGGCTTTACTTTCCCCTTGGGAAAAATCCGAAAAACCGAGCCACTTTTTGAGCAGGTTTTGAAAAAGCTTCAGGAAGAAGGGGACCAGTATTTTGAGCGAGTGAAGTTTCATGCTGATTCTGATGGTCAAATGTCCGAACAAATGAATCGTTGGTCTGGTTATCAGCAAGGCGCTCGTGACCTTACTTGGAGTTATGCCAGTTTTCTCACAGCTCTAAGAATGAGATAGCAGCAAGCAATGAAAATCTCACAAGAAGCGATTGAGAACCAAAGAATACGGATTTGGACTCAGCGACTCAATGACGAGTATCAGCAAATCTGCTTTACGTTTAATCTGAAATTAAGACGCCCACTGATTAAAATTGATGAACATGGGATGCGGTGGGGTAATTGGGATCCAGAGACTCGTTCTCTCAGTATTTCCTCACACTTAATCCAACGTTATCCCTGGGAGATCGTATTAGAAGTATTTAAACATGAAATGGCCCACCAACTTGTCACCGAAGTATACAAACAATCTGATATTCATGGGCCGTTCTTCAAGCAAGCTTGTTTAAAAATGGGGGTGGCCTCTTGGGCTGCAAAAGCTGAAATCACTTCAGTCCCGGAGAAGAGTCTTGCGGACATGGGACAAGTTTCATCTGAAGAAAAGAGATTACTAGAAAGAGTAGAAAAACTTCTTAGTTTGGCGACGTCTGATAACGAAAATGAGGCCCTACTTGCCATGAGAAAAGTTCAAGAGCTGTATGCCAAATACAATCTTGAACGAGTTCAAAAAAAGCATGAAGCTCAGTGGGGCTATTTAGTCATTAGGCTCAATAAAAAAAGAGTGGAGCGTTACCAATCAGTAATTGCGTCAATCTTAAATGATCATTTCTTTGTGGAGGTTATCCATTCCTCTCTGTTTGATGCAGTTGCTTGCGAGGATTATAAGGTTCTTGAATTGTTGGGAACTCGGGAAAACGTTCTGATGGCAGAATATGTATTTTGGTTTCTCATGAATCAGCTTCACGGTCTTTGGGAAGGTTTTCGTCGAGGAAAAACTGGCAATCTATCCTCAAAGAATAGTTTTTTTCTTGGGGTTTTAGCCGGCTTTCGACAAAAATTAGACGCTTCGGAAACGGAAATTCAGCAGACTTCTGGCCCAAATGGAAAATCGATTATCCTGTGGCTTCGAGAAGATAAAGGTCTGAATGATTATTTAGTAAGTCGTCATCCCAAGTTAAATAGGCTCAGAGGGGGAAGACGTTTTCATGATGCTCAGGCTTTTACCCAGGGAAAAAAGGAAGGTAAATCTCTTGTACTTCATAGAGCCATTCATCAATCCACTGGCTATCAAAAAAAATTACTAAAATGATCCTAAACTATTTTTGTTTCGCCAGTCTACCCAACATGATTTCGCACGGAGTACTTTGTGATGTCAGCCGGTTCCAAAGACTAGCTTTCCCCACATAGAGACTTTTCAGCGCTGGTTCTTTCTCAAAAACTCGCGCTACTTGGTTTTCAGCTCTTTTTTTAATGTCCTGGAAACCAGAATTGCTTTTCACACTGGGCGGTAACTGATCCATGTTCTCCAGTAGTTGTCCCAGAAATAGCAGCCGCTCCTGAGGTTCTAAAGCAGGAGCAAGGGCTCTGAGAACAGTATTAAGCTCGTGAAGTCGAGCGGGCGACTGAGAAATCTGAGAAAAAAAATGATTGAGGAGCTCACTAGAAAGCTGAAAAGAAGGGCTTTGAGATGAGTTGTCCGTATTTTGGAATCGCTCGGTGAAAACAGTAAGAGCTTTTCCCAAAGCTTTTTTTCTTTCCTCAGTAGGGGAAGAAGAAAGTACAAAGGTACCCGATCGATGAAGCCGCTCAAGCCGTTCTTTTAGGGTGTCCAGAAAAAAGTGACGTTCTTTCGCATTTTCAAGAAGGTAGTCCTCTAAAAGACTGGTAGCTCCGCTTCGAATATCCTTAGTGGCTTGGCCTGTAAGCTCTGCGTACTGATCCAGTTCCTTTAAAATTAAATCAACTTGATTAAGATTGGGGCGTTGACCCAAAAACTCCTGAGTATGTTCGTTCAGAAATTGCCGAATGGCATTCCATTCTCCCTCATCTTTCGGGCCATGAGCCACTGGAACCAATTTGCCTCTGGGCCTTCTTGAGAGGTTGAGTTGAGGGAGCTTGGAGAAAGTCGCCGGCCCAAAGTTCCCTTCGGACCAATCTTTTTCTAAGATCGCTTTGGCTTTTTGTTGTGCCTTTGAAAGTTCCCTTTTTTGCCGTTCCTCAAAGTCGGAGGGAGAAGCTGCGGGGATAGGCCGTCTACCTTTGAAATCCCTAATTTGCTCCCAAGCCGCTTGAACTTTTTTAAAGGCTTCTTGCGCTTGAGCCGCCGGCAAAGAGGAAACATCTGGATGGGTGGCCTTCACTTTTTCTCGATAGGCTTTCAATATTTCATCTTCGCTTGCACCTGGCGAAACCCCTAAAATCTGATAGGGATCGGCGCTTACCGCTGGCGCAGCGGTCCAAAAAATAAGTAAGAACTCAAGAAGGACCAGTTTCATGGGTCTATAGATTACCTTTTCAGCCTGAACTTCTCAATCAAGGAGCTGGCTTAGCGCAGAACCCCATGCCATAATTTGAGCGTGATAAGAATCAGTCTTTTTATTTTTAGCTTGGGTCTAACCACTCTTCTTCAGGCTGGAGATCATGGTTTTTTCGAGCATCGATCAGGAGCCGCGAGTCATCGCGATTTAGCCACTTCGAAAAGTCCAAGAATGATTATTGACCCCGAGGAAGGTAAAGCGATTTTGAGTGCTTCCGAGAAAGCTGATTCAGAGTGGGTTCCTATCTCCTGTTCTCGGGATGGCTGTAATTTTCAGAAGCAAAATATGGGAAGAGTGATTGAGGAAGTGTTTATCCCCACATCACTCAAAGAAAAAATACTTCCTAAGTCTGTGGGAGAATCCCAACATCACGAAAGTGAGTATCCTCAGCTTGATACTGAAGAGGCATACAACACAGAAGTTGAAAAGAATCGGCAAGTAGGAAATCGCTATATGATGGTTAAGTTTGGTGCGCCCAATCACAATTGCTTGTCATGCTTGCGATTTGACAAATTCATGGCTGAAACGGAACTAAAAAATATGTTGAAGGAAAAAAAAGTCGCGGTTTACACAACCGATGTTGGAGAGTTCACAAATCCACATCACTCGAAGCTTGCCGAAAAATTGGGAGCCCAAGTAGCCAATCACAGTTTTCACATTCCTTATGTTGCCGTTATTGATCTTCAAAAAAGTCCTCCAACTGTGAAAACATTGCTCAATGGATATTTTGGCGGAGTTTCAAGTGAACGAGAGCGCAAGCGAGAAATTAAAAAGATTCAAAGATTCATTGATTAAGAATCTGGCTATCTAGGGGTGCTTGTGGACAATATTACTCACTCTCTTTTTGGAGCTGCTGTCTCAGAATCAGTATGGTGTCTGATTCCAGACGATAAAAAAGATCGGTATCCCCAAGATACCCGTAAAAGTCTTTTTATCACTTCTGTCATAGCTAATAACATACCAGATGTAGATGTGTTTTATTCAGGTTGGATGCATGTGAATCGGCAGTTGGGCAATTTGCTTCATCACAGGGGGCACACGCATACCATTCCTTTTTCACTTCTTCTGTCACTCTTTCTGTTGGGGGGATTAGCCTTAGGGTCGGCAAAAAAACGGACGAGTCGTGAAAAACAAGTGTGGGGCTTGCTAAGCTTAGTCGCTCTGCTCGGACCGCTGATTCATATTTTACTTGATGGCGTGAACAACTATGGTGTCCATCCCTTTTGGCCGTGGGATCCTTCTTGGAAATATGGTGATTTGATTTTTGTCTTAGAGCCATGGGCATGGGTAAGTATTTCTGTATTTTTATACTCTCTCACTAAAAACAAAAGGCTCAGAAATGCTTATCTGGCTGTGATATTTTCGGCTCTTGGTTTGAGTTGGTTGTTGGGAGTAGTACCTCCAGTCATGTCATCGGTTTTAAGCATTTGGGCACTTCTGGTGTTGATTCTATTAAAAGGAATATCCCCTGTACGGAAAACTGTGATTCACTGGATTTCTTTCACCGTACTGATAGCTGTTTTTGTGATGGGAGCGAACAAAACCAGGACCATCATCCAAGAAGCTCTTATTCAGGAGGGAACTGCTTTCAAAATCGAAGATTTGAGTATTTCTCCTTTGCCCGTTAACCCGTTTTGTTGGTCTGTGGTAACTTCAGAAACCAATGCGACAAAATACCGATTAAGAAGGGGTATGGTAACTCCTTTTGAAAACGTAGTTCCTCTAAGTGTTTGTGCTAATTTGAGATTTTTTTCAGCTGGTATCAAGAATCCTCCGAAAACCACTTCTCTCATTTGGGAACAAGAAAAGAATTTGCTTCTTTCAGAACTCCGAGAGCTGAGAGAGCAATATTGCGATGTCCGGGACTTTTTAAAATTTGCGAGAACTCCATTTTTCTGGAGACAAGGGACCGAACTCTATGTGTCCGATTTCCGTTTTGAACGTGGCGACAGTAGGAGTTTCTCACGAATTAAAATAAGCTCCCGACAACCACCGTGTGCGGACCCTAGAGCTCCTTGGACAGAACCGCGTTCTAAGCTGTTTTTCCAATAGTCGATAGTGCTTGGGGAAACAGAGTTGCCAACATTACAAATTTTTTAAAGGGACGATGAAGACTTTGTTCTTGAGTAATGTGCTCGGCGGCCGTCCAATCAAACCACCGAAGATCCGTAGCTTCCCTTTTTTCCCTTTTGAGTTGATGAGGTAGCGCACAGATTGCGAAATAGCGCACATCAAAGTGAAAGTGGGAGGGTTTGTTAGGAGAATTCGGGATTGTATGAATATCGAGATCAGAAACAAATATCGAAGGGAGGTCGGGTTGCCAATTTATTAAAGTTAAATGATGTGAACCCGATTCTTCCTGTGCTTCTCTCATGGCAACTTGAGCAGTTTCCGGATTGCCATCGCAATGCCCTCCCAATTGAAGCCACTTATTTAGTTTACGATGTTTCAGGAGAAGGACTTGGCTAGCGGTCGGATTCACTACGAAACAACTAGCCGTGACATGGCTAGGAAAGCTTTCCCGTAAAAATGGATTTTTATTTGTAGAGATTAGCTCTATAAATCGAGTCACAATTAAAGGATCTTCATTAAACGGGTTGTGCAACCGATCGAACCAAAAAGATTGATAGTTGAGAAGACACTTATGTAGGGTGGGTTGATTCATCAACGGATAGATACCGATTGGTTGTTAAGGGTAAACGTCGAATCGCCGAGCATTTTTCCAAAAAGTGTTCCTGAATCAGGGCCTTGTTTTGTGTTTGGGCGAGAGCTTTGATGCGCTCCCGTTGATTATGGATCACACTGATTAGCATTTTGGGCTGATTCATGAAAGTGGACACAATCGCAGCAATTTCGATAGGACGGTCAGTAAGGAGTTCAATGCCACTTTTTCCCATTGTTTCTTTAGCCCCTGGAACTCCTTGGTAGAACACTGGGATATCTTGCAACATGGCCTCAACAAAAGTTGAGCACAAACCTTCGTGAGCACTCGCCCCTACAAATGCATCAGCAATAGAAAAGTAGTGTTGCAGATCGTTATCGGTAACTTTACCTGTAAGCACGACGCTGCTCTTCAAGTCCAACTGTTGAATTAAAAGCTTTAGGTACTTGATATAAAGCGGATCTCCAGTACCCACTAAAAAAAGTTTGGAATGAGCGGGCAGGACCGAGCGCATATGAAAAAAAGTTTGAATGAGATGAGCTTGTCGTTTGTGAGGAGCTAGTCGACCAACAAAAAGAATGTTTTTGGGCTCATCCATTTTGGTCAGTTCCCTTGTTTTTTTCTGTGAAGAGAGATGAAATAGGGGAAGCAAAGAAGGTTTCTCAAACCCGAGCTGTGACAATTCGTTAACAACATGTTGAGAAGTGGCATAAGCCGGGATCTCACGTTCTCTAAAAGTGCTCAGTTGTTTTTTTCCTAAACGTACTCTGTTTTTTGCTTCGGGATCATGATCGTAAAATGATTCAGGGGGAGGGGAGTGATAAACGAAGGCTGATGGAACTTCCATTTGAAGAATTTGATTTAAAATCGGATTGCCCTCAGAGTGATGGATCAGAAAAAGATCACAATCCCAAGAAGAGTCCAAAGACCATGTTTGCACTTTTCCTTGAGGAAGATTCTTCTTTTCTACGGCAAAAATCTTTCCTTTGATACCGATATCGGCAAAAGCATCTCTAAGAAACAACATGTGTTGAGTGGTAGCATCTCCTGCAGAAGCTCGGTAGTGAAATTGGTGGACGGTGAAGGGTTGTCCTAGCAGATGGCGTGTCATAGGGAACCGTGCGAGAGAATACGTTTGGCTTGGCTCAGCGTTTTCCGTGCTACGCCAATGGCAACTGGAAGCAGGGAAGAGCCTTGTTCGGAGAATTGTCTGTGAAGAATTTTGAAAACAATGAAATCGACCGCAGTTAAACGTCTGGGTTCAAACAGGAACTCAGTTCCTTCTTTTTTCTGGTAAAGTCTCTTAAGGAGTTTGAGTTGGATCGAGAGCCTGGAATCGAACTCTTTGTGAGCACTCGGCTTGATAAAAATGTTGTAAAACTTGTTAATGGAAAGCCTCCACCATTAGAGCACTTGCTTCTCCTCCTCCAATACAAAGAGAAGCGATTCCTGTTTTCTTTTTTTGTTGAATTAACGAATGAATTAAAGTCACCAGAATTCGGGTGCCACTAGCACCGATAGGATGGCCCAAAGCTACTGCACCACCTCTGACATTTACTTTGTTTTCAGTTAACTTCAATTCTTTCATGCATCCCAGAGCGACGACGGAAAAAGCTTCATTGATCTCATAGAGGTCAATCTCATTCACTTGTTTATTCGCTTTCTTCAGAACAGCCTGAATTGCTCCCACGGGCGCTAACGTGAACCACTGAGGTTCTCGGGCAAAACTGTCTTGAGCTACGATAGTTGCTAGGATCTTCAACCCTTTTTTTATCGCATAATCTTTGGAACACAACACGGTAGCAGCAGCTCCGTCACTGAGGCTGCTGGCATTGGCCGCGGTGATCGTTCCCTCTTTGAGGAAAGCTGGTTTCAATTCGGCAAACTTATCCAGCTTCGCTCTAAACGGTTCTTCATCTTGCTCCAGCAGTTTCTTTTCTTTTCCGGCGGAGTAAGGAATGGGAACTATTTCTGATTTGAATTGGCCTTTTTCAATAGCGGTTAAAGCGCGTTGATAGCTTTGTTTGGCAAAAGTATCCTGTTCCACTCGGGTAATGGTCTTCTCTGAAGCACAAAGCTCAGCAGAATCTCCCATGTGATTGTTATGATAGGCGTCCCATAATCCATCGTGAATCATCGAATCGATAAGCTTTCCATTTCCCATGCGATAGCCTTCCCGAGCTTTATCGAGTAAGTAAGGCGCCCGACTCATGCTTTCCATACCGCCCGCAATCACCACTTCGGCATCCCCAGTTTGAATCATTTGGGTAGCCAACATCACGGTTTTTAACCCGCTACCACAAACACGGTTGACGGTCGTACAACGCACAGAATTCGGTAAACCAGCAAAAATGGCGGCTTGACGAGCTGGAGCTTGCCCTAAACCGGCACTCAGTACGTTGCCCATCAAACACTCATGGAAATCCGAAGGAGCTATGGCACTTTGACGTACCGCTTCCTTAATAGCGAAAGCTCCTAAGTGAGGGGCTGTATGTTCTTTGAGAGCACCTAAATAGGCTCCAATCGGAGTTCTGACCGCAGATACTATGACAACTTCTTTCATTCTGCTTCCTCTCTGGATATAAGCTTTACTGAATGCCTGTAGAAAAAAAATACTGCTTTTATCCCTGGAGTGGCAAGGACTTCGGCTTGTTATCTCTGCTTTTAGTGGGGCTTCTTTCGGGGTGTGGTTACACACTGAATCATCGACTCCAAGATAATTTTCGGAGCTCTCACGGAATTTTTGTTCCTGTTTTTGACAATCAAACACAAGAAGTTGGAGCTGAAGCAGTGTTTACCAACGCTTTGGTGAGGGAGTTGCTCAGTCACGGTGAAAAAATAGCCCATGAAAAGCAGGGAGGAAGCCTCGAATTGCGTGGCACCCTCACTCAAGTTCAACGAGTTGTAGAAGTACAGAGCGGTGCGGGATTAAAACGGCTTCAGTCTTATCAGCGGCTTCCTGATCAGATAGGCGTGAGAGCTTATGTTTTCATGGAGTTAAGGGATCCACAGACTCAAAAAATAGTATGGTCAAAAGAGTTCAATTCTTACCGTAGGGTGAGTGGACCCCTCGATCGGATGATGGATGCTGATGCCCCGTCCAGTCTGGGATTAATTACCGAATCATTGATTGAGAATAGTTATTCGCTTATTGCGCGAGATATGATGCGCGACGTGTACGATTCAATGGTGGAAGTTTTCTAAGATGTCTCAAGCTGCTCAAATTTTTAGGGAATTGGAAGAGGGGCATACCCATCCTTTTTATCTGATTGTTGGTGATGAACCGTTTCAGATTGGTGAAATCACAACACGGATAAAAAATCACTTTATCAAATCGGAAGAATCAGCTGCTTTTGTTTTTGAAAGCTTTGATGGAGAGCGGTTAGACGGAGCTCAATTATTAGCTTCCTTAGAAATGTTGCCGGGACTCTTTGATGAGCCAGGTTCTATTCGACTGGTTCGTTGTGAAAACTTTGAAAAAGTACCGGCTGCTACACTAGAGACTCTTAAGCCCTATTTTGAGAACCCCTCACCGAGCACTGTGTTTTTAATTACTGCTTCTAAATTAGATAAAAGAAAATCGTGGGTAAAAGCAGTTCAAGATCAAGGGATGGTTGTGGAGGTCTCTGAGCCTTACGATCGGGAGTGGCCCAAATGGCAGAGCTATTTTGAGAGAAAATGTGGAAAAAAAATTGAGAGTCCGGCCTGGGAATATTTAGTGGAGTTTTCTGGAAAAGCTTTGAGTTTTGTTTGGCAGGAAATGCAAAAGGCAGCCATCTATGTGGGAGAGAAACAACTCATCACCCAGAAAGATGTAGAAGCCTTACTCTCCTCGTCCTTGAGGGCCGATATTTTTCAGTTTGCCGAGGATGTCATCGCAAAGCGAAAGTTTGCCACGATGAAAGGTTTTGAGGCTTTGAAATTGGAAGGTGAGTCTGAAATAAAAATCCTCTCTATTTTGGTCAGACAATTTAGGATGGTGGAGCGTTGTCAAAAACTGATGAAAGAGGGAATCAAAGATCCCAAGATATTGGGACCCCAGATTGGAACCCACCCGTTTTTCGTCGGTAAAATCCAAGAGCTCGCTAAGGCTCAAAGTTCAGGGGAGCTAGAACGCGGTCTCCATTTGTTGGCCGACTTAGATTATCAGTTAAAAACTGGCCAAAGCCGACTTTTTGAAGGTTTTCTCACGAAGTATTTATCCGCTCAAGTGTAGACACGATGAGCCGATAACAACCTTAGGAATTGAGGTTGTTATGACGGCTGGACGCTTTTTCTTCTTCTTTTTCTGGATGGGGTTTTTGGGCCTACTTATTTTTCAACGTATTTAAATTCACAAAAAAAAGGGAGGGCCGAAGCCCTCCCTTTCCGCATAAGCGACTCAGCGCTAAAGCTTAGAACTTATAGACAGCAGACAGTGTCCAAGCTTGGAGCTGACAGCATCCAAGCTTTCAGTAGCTTTTATGCTGTCCCAGATGAAGTTTGCGCGGATGCGCAGTTCATCAGACACTTGAGCTTGAGGACCTACAGCGACTTGGAACCAGCGGTATGCACCACCCCCTACGTGCCAAGAAGCAGCGCCTGCAGCTGCTGTATCCACTTCAACTTGGGCAATTTCGTTACCATTGTTTAAGGCAACTTTGCTCAAGTAGTTAGGACGAACTGCGAAGGACCACATTTTGTCGAGTTGGTAACCAATGGTCGCACCAGCACCAAACCCGCTGTCAGCACCGGCTTTAGCTGGTTTTGTGAAGATCGCTTGTGCATCCACTGAGATGTCCGACATTTTGGTTCCCAACATCACTTCTACAACGGAGTGTGTTTCAGTATTGGGCTTGTGGAGGTAAAGACCTGCGCCTGCGTACATGGAGCCTTGAGCGTATTTAGCAAGGACTCCCCATTCGAGGTTTTCTCCATTAGCTTTGTCACTCACTCTTCCGTCTGCTCTAGAAGTAAGAGCCATTACCGACATAGGACCAGCAGCATAAGTCAGCATCAACCCATTGTGCATATTGGGAAGAGCGAAGAACAGAGGTCCTTGTTCGGTAAGAGCGTTAAGACCTACTGTATCTTGAGCTTCGTTCAGGAACGGAGAATCGAATCGGCCCAATTGCCAGTTCAATCCGAAGTCATAGCCCCAGCTTAAATAGGCTTGTGCTTTTTTGTTGAAAGCACGGAAAGCCGTAGCATAGGGACGAACGTTGGTTGAATTCCCTAAGCCCGAGCTCGTTAGGTCCTGTTTTAGGATCACGCCTTCGGCGTTGGCAGCCGTGTAGCTAAACGGTAAGTCTAATACCATTTTGCCGCGGCCTAATTCTTTGGTCACATAAACCGCTGCATCAGCGATTTCGGAATTAGGGTTAGTGTTTTCGGTGTCTGTGATTTGAGTGTCAATGAATCCCCCGATACCAGCGAAAGCCGGAATGGCTAACCAGCTCACCGCCACTAGTACTGCTGTTTTTTTAATACTACTGAGATGTTTGTTCATGCTTGTGTCTCCGTGAAATTGGTAGCTACCAACCAGAGTTAATCTAAATTAGTAAAATTCAACTTTGAATTTTACTACCCCAGATCATCATTTCTCTTGTGAAATGCTCTGGTTACCAATAGTGTGACAGATTGTTAACAAAGAGCAAGAGGAACGCGTCAAAAAAAATTACGCGCGTTAGAAAGTTGCGTGGAGCAGGGCGCAATCAAATTATCGAGATCGGGCTTTGCCTTGATGAGGAAGATCTGGAGCGACATCAGTAGCTAATTTACTTCCGCGACGGGAAACTTTGTGGCCTGCGTTGTGACCTTTTTTCTTTTCTCGTTCCTTTTTCATCTGAGTTTCGATTTTCACAACAGCTTGATCAATGGAGGCGTAGAGATCATCGCTTTTTGCGGTGGCTACCATATCGTGATATTCGGCGTGACAAGTGAGCTCAACGACTTGCTCTCCTCGGCTAACGCTCAACATGGCATGAATTTCCATGGGGTAGGTGATGTATTTTTGAAACTTACCTACCTTTTTTTCCAGATAGTTCTTGATGGCATCGGTGGATTCAATGTTTTTGAAAGTAATGTGCAGTCCCATGGGTTCTCCTTTAAGAACAATTGCGATGTGTATCTCTGAAAACGGCTGATAGGACGTAATTCTTTAGAAGAACATTATGCTTCTTAGAACACTTTTTTGCGCTTGGAGGAAGGCAAAATACCCATTATTTCTCGATACTTAGCTACTGTTCGCCGAGCGATATTAATATTTTCTTTCAAGAGTAATTCCACAATTTTTTGATCGCTGTAAGGATTTTTTGGTGGTTCCTGTGCGACAATCGCTTTCACTTTTTCCTTCACACTTTCTGAGGCTACATCTCCACCACTGACTTTGCTAATTCCGCTATTAAAGAAGAACTTCAATTCAAAAATACCGCGAGGAGTATGAACGTATTTATTGGTGGTGACTCGGCTAATGGTGGACTCGTGCATGCCGATATCGTTGGCTACATCGCGAAGCACCATGGGTTTTAGAAAAGCAATCCCTTTATCAAAAAACTCACGCTGCTGACGCACAATGCTTTCTGTGACTTTAAAAATCGTGCGTTGTCGTTGGTGGATGCTGCGAATCAGCCAAACCGCCGAACGAAGCTTACCTTGAACATAATCTTTCGTTTGTGCTTGGGAAAACTCACCTTTTTCCAGAAGGTTTTTATAGAAAGCAGAAATTTTTAGCTTCGGAAGTCCATCTTCGTTTAGCATCACTACGTATTCATCGCCCCGTTTAACGATGTAAATGTCCGGAATAATGTAATGAGCCGGAGCTCCACCAAAAGCTCTTCCGGGTTTGGGTTCTAACTCTTCAATTACTTTTATCCGTTTGATGATCTCTTCCATGGAGAGTCCCAAGGCTTTGGAAATAGCTTGGTAGTTCTTTTTTTCTAAATCGGGAAGGTGATTTTCCACGATTCTTTCCAGCATCTCATCTTCCCGCTTCATGTCATAAATTTGAACGAGAAGGCATTCTTTCAAATCTCGAGAAGCGACACCAATGGGATCGTAATTCTGAATCGTATAAAGAACCGCCTCAACCTCATGAGGATCGAAGTTTTCTTTCTGGGCGATTTCTTCGACCGAAACCTGAAGATACCCATCCTCATTGATATTCCCAATGATTACTTCCCCAATTTGCCGTTCTTTGTCCGTAAGACCGCCTAATTGCAGCTGCCACAACAAATGATCAGTTAAGTGTGCAGGCTGCGTGAGTGTGTTTTCATAGCTCGGAAGCTCATCTTCTCCCCCTCGATAAACAGGCAGATTGGGAGTAGAGCGGACATTTTCTAAATAGTTTTCCCAGTTAAAGTCCTCTGAAGCCTGTGGATTTTCATCTACTTTTGGAGCTTCCGAAGCTTCTATTTCATTAATCGATTGAGTCGTGCTTTCCGATTCGGAAGATTCGTCTAATGTGGGATTGTCGACAAGTTCTGTATTAATCAGGTTCTCCAACTCCATTCTGGAAAGCTGCAAGAGTTTAATCGCTTGCTGTAACTGTGGTGTCATTACTAGCGATTGGCCCAGTTGGATCGATTGTTTCATTCCGATTGCCATGATCACACTCTCTTAAAGTTTAAAATTTTCCCCTAAGTAAAACTTCCTAGCTGACTCATTCGCTACGATTTCCTCAGGGCTTCCATGGACCCAAATCTGTCCATCTTTGATCAAGTACGCTTCATCACAACTCGTTAAAGTTTCACGTACGTTGTGATCCGTGATAATCACCCCGATGCCTCGTTCTCGAAGTCCTTTGATAATGCCTTGGATTTCGATGACGGCGAGAGGATCGATTCCCGCATACGGCTCGTCCAATAATAAAAATTTGGGTTCAAGGATCAACGCGCGAGCAATTTCCAGCCGACGTCTTTCCCCGCCTGACAGATTAAGCGCTTTGTTTTTTGCCAGTCTTGAGATGCCCAGTTCACTTAGCGCCTTTTCAGCCCGCTCTCTTTTTTCTTTTCGGCTAATTTTCAAGTTCTCCAAAACTATGTAGAGATTTTCTTCGACGCTAAGCTTCCTGAACACGGTGGCTTCCTGCGGCAAATAGCCTAAACCCTGCCTAGCCCTTTCAAAAATGGGTTCTCCAACCAATTCCACTCCATTAAGAACGACGTTACCTGAATCAGGCTTAACCAAACCTACGACCATATAAAAAGTGGTCGTTTTTCCGGCGCCATTGGGGCCTAACAAACCCACGACACGACCGCTTTCAAGGGTAAACGAAACGGAATTAACCACTTTTCGTTTATTAAAGCTTTTCGACAGGTTTTTTACTTCTAATTTCACTTTTGCATACTCCCCGAAGCCTCTTCGACATCGACTCGATCATCGTCTGTGTAAATGTGTATTCGTCTGCCCTCAATCCGATTATCGCGAGAATCGATTTGGGCTTTTCCTTCTAAGACAATTTCGGTTCCATTGAGTTCAATCAGAGCACTTTCTGCTTTAGCTACTCGGTCCCTATTCTTGAGAATAACATTTCCCATGGCGACCACCATCTCCTCATCATTGTCCATGGTCAGCTCAAACACATCACAGTCAATTACCGTAGAAGGCATTTTTGCTTTAACTTTTCCAGTAAAAACCGAGCGTGATTCATCCGTAAAAAACTGGCCGGAATCTGATTGAATTTTTAATGAGCCAGAGTTTTTTAAGCGTCTTTCCGAAACCACTTTGCTTTTTAAAAGAAATTGTTCTCGATCGATATCCGCGTGCAACCCGACTCCTGTTAAAAACATGGTGGGGTGTTCGACATTTGGCCCTTTCATACGAACGAATTCTTCCGAAGTAAATTCGTGTTTTGCACTGTGATAATTCATTCTATCCATTTCAAAAAGGTAGCCCTTTTTTGATTGAATGGTGACGTGGCCTTCTAGCTCAATCAAATTCTTGTCATTCCAGGACCGGCCGTAATCACTATGAGTACTGACAACGTTTCCGGTGTTTTTTGCAAAAAACTCAGCCACTACGTCGGTAAGAAATGCATAATTTTCCTTCCGATGCAGTTCGGCGTAGCGCGACTCGATGTGCCAGTGTTTCCGCCCTTGAGAAGATTCGTAGTAACGCACTCCCATAAGACCAAAATTAGCTTTGGTCGAAACCGATTTGTACAATCCTTCGCCCGATTTTTGCTCGAGAGGGAATGCTTCGGATTTGTTTTGCCGGTCACTCGAGCTTGGCCAAATCCACAGCAACACGGCCCAAAATAAACAGAGCGTTAAAACGAATTGCTTGGAGAGTATCACTGTATAAAAATAACAGAAGGAAACTTGACCAGCAATCAGCTTGGCACGTCTTCTGCATAAAATTGAACAAAGCCGTTAAAAGCCTCAAGCTGTTTGGGGTGTCTTGTCCCTTTGCTCCCACCGGGAATCAGGCTTACAATATAAGTAGGCTTCTCTTCCTCATTTTAACTTTAAAAGCTAGGCGCCCATGCAACTAAAAAAAGTAATTTCTACTTTGGTGATTGTACTGATTTTATCTTGCCACTCGGATGCTTCTCCTCGATTAGATCGCTCCTATGGCTTTCGAAACATGGTAGTTGCTGTTGTCAGCAATTCCCCCGAAAAAATCCATGCAGCTCAAGTTCAGGCAGAGCTTTTGACTCAAGTCCAGAAACAAACCCGCTTTGAATATCAAGAAAATGCCTCGTCGAGTTTTCAGAAAAGTATTGAATCCATATTTGGACCGCAAGTCGCTCGGGGGTTAACTGAACGGTTTGAACTTTTTAGACCCACGCTTCAATCACTAAAAAAAGATGGAGTAGATGCAGCAGTTCTGGCCGAGCTAGAAAAAAAAGATGAGTCCTTTGATTTAACTTTGACTTTAGTAAACGCAGAACCTGGTGAAGTAACTGCCCAAAGTGTAAAAAAGATTAATCCTCCGTTCTCTATGGAAAGCTTCACTCAGGCAACCGCCCAGGCGTTTTCTGAACTGACCAAACACATCCCTTTTGATGGAACTGTTTTAAAAAGAGACGGTTACTTAGTTATTTTGGATGGCGGATCAGGAACCTATGCTCCGGGAATGCGGTTACCAACATTTACATTGGAAAAACAAGGTGACAAACTTGCTTACGATGAAACGGGAGTAGTGATGATCGAAAAAGCCGAGGAAAACATTTCCTTTGCAAAAATTCTTGTGGAAAAAAAACCATTAGAAGTCTTGAGTGGAAACAAAATTCGGCTGTCGCAGAAATTGGTATCCAATGACCTGCCGGAATTGATGAAAGAAGTTACCGATGCCAATAGGGAGCCAGCTTCTGAACTGGTTTCTGATTTTGAAGTCAGCAAAGGTGAAGTTGGGCGACTCGCGGTCAATTTGGGAACGGATCTTGTAGAGTTCAGAAATCGGGCTACCGATGGTAACCAATTTTACTCAAATGTATTTTTTCCAGGAGCGCAATTAGAGGGAGAATTGTGGTTTACGAGTCGTTGGTATATGGATACGACTCTGGGTTTTTCAGCGGCACAATTTCCTAATACTGCCGCGCAACCGAATGATGCCCAAAGTTCCAGTCTTTCGACTTTTCGTCTTCAATTTGGATATCGGATGAACATTCTTGCTCCAGAGAGAGGACCAGTGATTTATGCAAAGTTGGGTTACGGTAAATTTGGTTATAGCTTAGGAACAACGCAACCAGTTTTATTTACCAGCGTTGTTTACGGGGGCATGCTATTGACTGGAGGGATCAAAGTTCCCTTTGATGACCAATGGAATTTGACAGGCGAAATCAATACTCTGATTTTTCCGTCAATGGCTGAGACGCCTTCCAAGTCGGGAACTGAAACCTCAAACATTAACGCTTGGGATTTTGCTTTGAAAGGAACTTACTCGCTGAGCGATTCTTTGGATTTGGAAGGTCGATTGATTTTTAGAAATGCAAGTGCTGAATTTGCAGGGGATTCCGACAGACCCGATCCAATTGCACAGGCCACACAGAGTTCTAAGATATTGCAGGTGGGAGTTTCTTACTATTTCTAAATTATGAAGGACATGAGCGAGCTCCTAAGCTGTAAACTTGAAAGACCGAGTTCTCATAACAAAGATTTAATGGCAAATCAGTGGTAGTTTTCTCAAATACTAGGAAATCTGCTTTGACTAACCGGCCCAACTCCTTCAGAGCATTCTGATCGAGGAATTTTATTTCTGATACTTGATGATCATCAAAAAATTTCATCAGTGGTTTTTGTTCCTCCACTAGGTCTCTAAATTTAAAGTACGGGAGCACTGTACCCGTAGGACGCTTATTGATTAAAATTCCCTTGCGTCTTGATATTCCCTCCCACGAACCTTGAGTGATAATGAACTGGCTATCCTCAGGTGTTTGCCGTCTTGCCCATTTTTGTACTTCCCAAACAGCCCAATTTTTTCCGTAGAACGATTCCTGACCCGTCTTCCAGTTTCCCCAGAGACCAACAATGATGAAAACAGATAAAAAAAGAGGCTCATTCTTTCTCCGATTAAAAGCAATCCCAATCAGAAACAAACAAATCAAATAGGTTGTAGTAGTTAAGTTAATGCCCGGAGCTAACCAATAGCGAATTTCCGAGCCCCAGCTGTCGAGACCCCAGTGTCGAAAAGGAGCCCCCGCAAGAATGAAAAACGCCCACCAAGCAAACATGCAGAGAATTAAAAAACGCTGAAAGAAAGAACCGGAGTATTTTCTTTTCGAGTGAGCAAGGCCCAAAAGCTGAAGCCAGAAAAGACCACGTTGGGAGAAACAATAAAGAAACAAGAGACAAGTTGAGAAAATTCTCACTGCACGGTCTTCGCTGGAAAGGGATTTCACCAAGAAACTGAAAGCTATCGGAGTTAAAAGCAAAGAAGTAAGCACTGTCACTCGGAATGGACAGAGTAGGATTAGAGGAAGAATTTTAAAGTGTACACCCAGCCAATGAGCACAACCCAAAAGAATAAAAGCCATGACATTGGCCCTTATAAAGGATTTTTGAGTGCTAGTTACCGTTGGGTCTTTTTTGAGGGCAATACCGACTAAAAGTAAAAGGCCAATGAGGGATGGAATCTGCCAGGTCCAAAAGGAAATATTATTCCAAGGAACTAAATGAACGTTAGATAGAGCAGAGGGTAAAAGTTCCTGAGGAGAGAGGGGGTCTTGTGTGAATCGGTTGACAGTTAATGGGAGAAATAGAGAAGCTATAAAAGGCGGGATGAGAATGTGAAACTTTTTGTAATCGCGAATGAGAGAGAGTCTTTGAAGCAAATAGAAAAAAGCAATAGTGAGAAACTGTAAAGTAAGTGATGGATGAATTAAGCCTGCAAGCGACAGGCACACAACAAAAATCCTGTTTTTGTTTTTTAGAAGTCCTACTGCCGCTCCTACGATAAAAGGTAAAACCAATTGTCCTGGATAGGGAGTGAAAATTAAATTTTGGTAGTAAGATAAATTACGATCCCAGGGATTGAGTAAAAAACTTCCCAAAGCGATAAAAAGAGCCCGATATTTTTCTTTTTCCCAGCTGGTCACATAACAAAAAAGAGCAAATCCCAATCCGATAATCTGAATTCCAATAAGAATCTGAGATAACAAATCAGGAAGTTTTTCGCTGATCAGGATGGAGGTCGCTATGACTAAATTGGGAAGGGACGAAAAAATAAAACCCCTAGCCAAATTACTTCCCTCCAATGCTTTACGAAAGTCAGGGTTCAGGAAATATCGGGCCCAAATGGCAGGGTGGTCATCACTGATGCTATTGGCGAGTCGAGACTCGTACGAGCCTACTGTTAAAAAGAAACTGAGCGTTAATACGATTGAAAGGAAAATCCAAGGAGCGAGTTTTGATAATCGAGAGCTCATGAGTGTGTCGTTTATTTTACTCATGGAATGTATAAACTCTAAACAGGTTCCTAGCCTTTTTCTTCTTTTTACTTGGAGATTCGCCAACGTACGAGAATTTTAAAAAAAACAAGCTTGTCAAAATGGACAACAGACCACCCAAAACATCGAAATGAAAGCGTTTTTATCGCTCTTGACTGGGGGTATGATCGTGGTTTCGACAAGTCTGCAGAACGAAAACAACGGAAAATGAATGGTGAGTTTCTTGCAGTTAACTTAAAGAAGTGAGTGGAGAAAATATGGCCATGGACTCAAAAAAATACCGAGAGTATTTGCATCAAACGCGCTCTCACCCAGAGTCCAACGCAGCTTCCGTCTCCCCTTCCAGTTTTAAAGGCATCTATTACAGTTTTATTCCCTTTGTAATACTTGAACTTATTTTGGAGCTCCGAGTTGACCGGCTTCCTCAAGGGGTAGGATTTCCTTTTGGGTTTTTGTTGTTTTGGGCTTTTTACTACACGTATTCGAAACCAGGTTTCTTGGAAGATCGCTTGAAGTCTTCTCACCGTTGGGAGTCGAGTAGTGTTCTGGGCGTTATTATCGGAGCTGCGATTTGGTTTGTAAAAGTAGCTGTTGTGGAACTCGCCGAAATTTTAATTCTGCGTTGGTTTGTGGGAACTCAGAAACCGGTTGCCTCCAAACCACCTCATCAAGCCCCTTCTCGGCCCTCTCCAGCTCCAGTACCTAATTCCACGGCATCTGGTTTGCCTAAAGAAATTGAAAACGCTTTGGCTTTATTGGGACTCAACGGTTGTCGAGATTGGGGAACCATTCAGAAGCGCTATCGAGAATTAGCAAAAAAATCTCATCCCGATCTCAATCCCGATATCACTTCGGCTGGTAACCGATTCATGATCTATGATGGTGCTTATCGCCGACTCTTAAGTGTCAAAGAAAAATATTTTACGCATTCTCAAAAATTCTAAAGAAGCTTCTATCTTCCTCTTGCCAAGCAATCCTCAAGGAAGCACCCTCTTAGCAAATGGGTTCTGAAAAGACAAAAGTTCGGTTAGGGCAGGCAATCCGAAAAATGACGGCGGTTTTGATTGCTTCGGGTGGGCTCACTGGTTTTTTTCCTGCGGCGCCAGGAACTTGTGGGTCTGTCGTTGGGGTGGGTCTTATTTTTCTGGGAAAAGACCTTCCTTTGTGGGCGCTCGTTTTTTTAGTTTTGGCGCTCCTTGTTATGGGGGTTTGGGCTGCTGGCGAGATGTGTCAAATCATGAAAAAGAAGGACGCTTCGCAAGTTGTTATCGATGAAATTGTCGGGATGATGATTACTATGGTAGGACTTCCAGTGACCCCTTATTGGATGATCGGTGGATTTTTGGTTTTTCGATTATTCGACATAGTCAAGCCATCTCCAGCGAGGTATTTCGATGACAAAGTAGCTGGGGGATGGGGAGTGATGATGGATGATGTGATAGCGGGGATTTACGGCAACATCCTTTTACATTTTATATTGAGAGCACAAATTTAGAAATTTTTTAACCATCAGAGGAGAACGCATGGAGATCAACAAAACAGATAAGCTAGCAAGACCTGAAAATCTAGATCGACAGAAAGCAGTGAGCATGGCACTGATGTCGATTGAAAAACAATTCGGCAAGGGTTCCATCATGAAACTTGGAGAAGGCCGAAAGCTAGCCATGGATCTCGGAGTGGTATCTACGGGCGTTCTGGGTCTCGATTTAGTAACTGGAATCGGGGGACTGCCGAGGGGACGTGTCACAGAAATCTACGGTCCTGAATCCTCCGGAAAAACCACGATTGCCCTCTTAGCGATTGCCCAAGCTCAACGTGAAGGAGGAGTTTGTGCTTTTATTGATGCCGAACACGCTTTAGATGTGGTTTATGCTAAAAAGCTAGGCGTTAATACTGACGATCTTCTTATCTCCCAGCCAGACACCGGAGAACAGGCCTTAGAAATTGCAGAAATTTTGGTGAGAAGCGGTGGAGTCGATGTGGTTGTCATCGATTCCGTGGCCGCTCTTGTACCGAGAGCCGAGTTGGAAGGAGAC
>RFNO01000076.1 GCA_009927165.1 Pseudomonadota bacterium | reverse complement strand
TCCATCCTCGTTTTGAAAGTTCTCCATAATAGCAATGAGAGTTCGGCCCACTGCGAGTCCTGAACCGTTCAGAGTATGGCAAAAACTTGGTTTTCCAGTCGCCGGATCACGATAACGAATCCCGGCTCGTCTTGCTTGGAAATCCCCAAAATTACTGCAGCTGGAAATTTCCATGTATCCTTGAATAGCCGGCGAATAGACTTCAATGTCATAGGTTTTTCTAGAGCTAAACCCTGTATCACCCCCGCAAAGCAACATGACCCGATAAGGAAGCTCTAACTTTTGTAAAATACCCTCTGCATGTCCCGTGAGAAGCTCATGCTCTTTTTCTGAGTTTTCCGGCGTGGTGAATTTGACGAGCTCTACTTTGTTAAACTGATGCTGTCGCTTCAGCCCTTTGGTGTCTTTTCCATAGCTCCCAGCTTCCGAACGAAAACAAGGCGTGTAAGCTACGTAACTTTTCGGCAGCTCTTGGCTTTCCAGAATCTCATCGCGATGATAGTTGGTGACTGGAACTTCCGCAGTAGGAATCAAGAAAAAATCGAATTTTTCTATACGGAAAACATCTTCTTCAAACTTGGGAAGTTGTCCCGTTCCGGTCAGGGCTTTGCGATTAACCAAAAAAGGTGGAATCATTTCCTCGTAACCGTGCTTAAGATGCGTGTCGAGCATGAATTGAATGAGAGCTCGCTCAAGCCTTGCCGCAAGCCCTTTGAGGAAGCAAAAACGTGCGCCCGTTACTTCTCCAGCTTTCTTAAAGTCGAGAATGCCCATTGTTTCGCCAATTTCAAAATGCGATTTTGGCTCAAAAGAAAATTTTCTCGGCGTTCCCCATCGCCGAACTTCGACATTCTGATCGCTGGAAAGGCCTGCGGGAACAGACGGATCCAAAATATTGGGAAACTCAAAAACTAGCTCGTTGAGTTTTTCCTGAACCGCCACTAAGTCTTCATCACCTCTTTTAATTTCTAAGGCGACCTGTTTCATCTGCTCTAAAATCGAAGAGTCATCACCGCCGGTTTTTTTAATTTTGGCAATTTCCATGGAAGCCTGATTTCGCTTGGATTTTAGGGTTTCCACTTTTTGAATAAGCTCTTTTCGCTTCCGATCAAGTGCTCCAACGGTGACTAAAAACTCTTGTGCCCCTTTGTTGTTTCTCTTTTGCAGCGATTCCAGAACCTGTTCTTGTTGAGTTGTGAGCGCCTTCAGATCAAGCATGGATTACTCCTCGATAATAGATTTTTGAAGGAGCTGCTTTACCAAAGGTGCTTCAGGCGCGCTCCCGTTTTTGTTTAGGAAATACTTAAAGTCCTCTGCAGCCTCATTGAATCTTCCTTGAGCATGATAGACAAATCCACGTTCAAGACGCAAATCTGCGTTGTCGGGCTCTAGGGCTAAAGCCGATTGAATGGCACCATCTGCTACGTCAGCCTTATTCATCTTTCGATAGCATTGAGATAAGAGCTGGAGACCCTTAATTCGATAGCCTTTTAGGCCCGTAGCTTCTTTGCGGAAGCCGGTTGGCATTTTGGGATCGGCAATGGTTTTTTCTATCGGCAGGTTGGTAATCCGCCCCAATTCCTTGATGGCATCATTGTAGTTTTCGTGTGACAAAAGAAGCTCTACAAGCTCGATAGCAAATTGATAATTTTTCGGGTTGGCTCTCACTTCCTTCGTCATCTCTACTTCCGACTGAGTTTGTCGCCAGAAGCTTGAAAACAAAGTGCTAGAAGTCTTCGGGCTCCTGGATATCCTGGGACTATTTTTAACAGCCCTTGGATCATATCTCTCGCAGCAATGAAGTTCTTGGTTTGGTACAGGATTTCGCCGGCAGAAAAGTAACCCTCAGCATACTTAGCATCCAAGTCTGCAGCATATTTATACTCAGCTATTGCTTCGTCGAGCTTGCCTAAAGAGGCAAGAGCCCTTGCTAAGGACATTCTCACTTTTGAAGAGGTGCTTTGGAGATCTAGTGCCCGATGATAATAGTTTACGGCTCTAAAGTATTCTTGATTGGCAGAATATACTTCCCCAAAAACCCAGAATAGGTTGGGGTTTTTGGGATCATAACTCATTAAGTTTCTCAAAAATTTAACGGCAAACATTTTGTCGAAAGTAATCACTTTCAACTTAAGCCACTCGGCAAGGGCATCGTAATTTTGAGGGTTCTTGGAATAAGCTTCTTCGAAAGGCCTAATAGCAGCTCGAGGATTCTCCATATTATACAGCTTATAAATAAGCCCTTGATAGTAGGAAGTTTCGCTATCGTTCGGGTTGAGTCGATGGGCCGCTCGAAGCCGCTCGCCAGCAGATCGAAAATCCTTTCGAGCGAAAAAGTGCTTACCAAGTTCAAGCTGTACTCTGGAATCTTCTGGAGAAATGGAATCAGCTTTGTTTAGGCTTTCAAATCCAACGTCAAAATTGGATTGGGCTGTTTCAAGGGACCCCAATCGCAAATAGGCTTCCACATTCTGTGGGTTCACCTGTATCGCTTTTTGGTACGTAACGACTGCCACCCGGAACTCTTCATGGCTCTTGGCCAGAGATTCTCTCGACTCTCCCAGCTTGACCCAAAGGGTTGAGTCTTTTGGAAACAGTAGCGTTCCTGTTAGATAAAACTGCTCGGCACGTTGGTAATCTTGCGAGTCCATGGCCTCTTTGCCCACCCGGTCGATGTAAGCAGCATCAGCCAGAATCAGTTTTCGGGCCTCTTCTTTTTCTTTTTCAGTTGGTGTTTTATCAAGTTTTGCCACCAGATCAGGGTGGTGTTCGGGGGCAAAGTCAGTGGCCAAAACATAATAGTTTCTAGCATCACTGTAGCGCTTGGCCAGCTCCTGCAGGTTTCCCGCTCTCATCAAAGCGTGAAGGGCATTTTCAGGATAGGTAACCAACGATAGTTTGGCGGCTAACTCGTACATGGTTTTTGCCGTTTTAAGATCATTTTTGGCCGAATAGACATCTCCAAGAAGATCATAGGTAATTGCGAGCGTTGGACTGTCATCCATGATCCTCTGGCATTGCCGAGCGGCCTTTTCAGTTTCTCGCAGTTGGACCAGCGCACGTGCTAGAAGCGATCGAGCTCGGATGTTTCCTCGGCCAGACTCCACCATGGGTTCTAAAACTTGCTTGGCGGGCTGGTAGGATCCCTCCGAAACAAACCAGTCGGCTTGTAGCAAGTGATTCTCGGAGTTGAGCGAGTCAGTTTCCAACGCCAGATCTAAGAGTTTTTGCGCTTCCGTTTTGTTTCCCCTCGCCCGCTCAACAATCGCTTCTGCGCGATAAAAACTGGTTCGCTGCGGATCCAAAGCTCTACCCTGAGCGAGTGACGATTTGAATGCCGCGAATAGCTTTTCGTTTTTAGGTTCTGATTCGATATTTTTGGCCTGGGAAAGAATAAGCCCCTCCATCAGATGAACATCATTAGGCTTTAACTTAATCGCAGCCTTGAAATCTTCAGCAGCAGCTTGATATCCCAGGGGGAAATCCATGTTAAATTTTTCTAGGGCGCTTCTTTCAAAGTAGATGGCGCCATCGGAACCCAAATCCATCTCTTTGGTATCTGACTCCAAAGGTTCTTTTTTGGCCGCTGAGTGTGCACTCGGTTCAGTCAAACTTGACTTGTCATCCCCTGAGTAGAAAAGAACTGCCAACAGAAAGATCAGAGCAGCTACCAGATAAATTCTTTTTCTTTGGCTTGTCGACTGGCTCGGCAAAGCGGCTAAGGTCCCGAGGCTCTCAGCAGGACCCTCACTACTCTCCAGTGATTCATTTTCTACGGCTATTTTTAAGGGGGCGAAAGAACCGCTTTTTTGGTCAGCTCCTTGCCATCCATCAGAATCAAGCCCAGGTACTTCTTCTTTGGCCTCAGAGAACAACTCATCGATCTCCGATTGGTGAAGCGTATGGGCAGGATTTCTAATTTGTTCAGTAACGCCTTGGAGCTCCTGCGGTTCCGGAGAAGGTTCGCCATAACTATGAATGAGATCTGCCTGCAGAGTTACTCCTTTCTCTTCGATGGGGTGGGAACTTCTTTTTGGGGAAGCTTCGGGTTCATTAAGGCTGTCCGGCGACGCCCCCGAAGATTTCTGACTGAGAACTTGCTCCAACAACGCATCATAAAAAGTAGGGACAGACGAAAGTTTTTTCCACTCATTGAAAGGATAGAGGGCTATTTCCTCTTCACCCGTTAGTTTGCCCTTCCGAATTTGTTTGAGGAGGTCTGTTTTAGAAAACTCACCTTTGACTTTGTGGAGTTTATCTCTGAGACGATAAGTGGAATCGTTAGACTTTTGCACTTTAAGATTTTACCCGTTAAATCAGGAACTTCCAAAGCCTCTTGATGGGCTGAAAGACCCGCACGACTCAGCGCGAAACGACTGGTTAGTTCTGGCTAATGGTAATCCGAGTAAAGTTTACTGAAAGATCTGCAATGCGCTGAAGGTTTCCAAGAAGATCCAAATGAACTGATGTGGTATCCAAACTCTCTTTCACCCCCCGATGGAGCCTTTGGACATGCTGTTCACTCAAATCTAAAGTCATATCCTGAATCTGTTCGTGAAGAACGGAAAGTTTGGCAAAAAGGGCTCTGTCACGGGAGGAAAAATAGGCAGTAGAAAGCTGCAAGCACTCTACTACTTTTCGATGAAATTGCTGTATTTCTCCCCAACCTTCTTTTGAGAAAGCATACCCCTTTTTGATGTTCTTTCGGACTAGCTCAAGAATGTTTTTGTCGACAATATCGCCAATATTCTCAAGATCATTGGTTCTCAACACCAATTCGAACTCTTTTTGAACCTGCTCAGGACTCATGTCTTTTTGGGACAGCTTGGTCAGGTACATTTTTATTCCACGATTCAAAAAGTCGGCGACTTTATCCATTCCTTTAATCGCTTCAATTTCTCTTTGGCTACCCGTAGAAAAAACATCAATACATTTTTCAAGCATTTTCTCTACAGTGTCTGACAGTCGAAGAATCTCGCGTTGCGCTTGGGCTAACGCCAGCTCAGGGGCATCGAGCGTTTTGGGATCTAAATATTGGAAGTTAAATTCTCCGCCGCCCTCTTTTTCTGGAACAAGCTTTCTTACCAGCGCAACTCCCCACGAAACAAACGGTAAAAACAGGAGGGCCAGAAACACATTAAATAGGGTGTGGGAATTTGCAATTTGTCGACTCACATCACCACCCAGTGATTGAGAGGCTTCGCCTAAATATTTTGCCAAGGGTAAAAAGATAGCGACTCCAATAATTTTGCTAATTAGGTTTCCAATCGCTGCCTGTTTTCCTAAAAGTCCGCTCTTGAGACTGGCAAGATAGGCCGTCGTGGTTGTTCCGAGGTTGGCCCCCAATATCCAGGGGATGGCTTCATAGACGTCTGAGTTTTTTGCCATCATGAGTGACATGACAAACGCAATGGTTGCGGCACTACTATGAACCACAGCCGTAATTGCCGCCGAAACCAAAAGTGAAAAAAGTGGCCGATCCCGAAAATAGCTAATTAAAAACTGAAACAACTCGTTGTTTTCAAGTTCCTTTCCGGCACTTACAACCATGGACATCGAGAAAAACATCAAACCTAAGTATAAAAGTCCTTTGGCGATACGAGCGGCTTTGTCCGCGTTTGTGAAAGTGTCCAGAGCTACTCCCGCCGCAATGAACAGAAGCCCATACTTAGAAATATTAAAAGCCACCAAATGTACGATAACGGTAGTTCCAATGGAAGCTCCCAACATCACCGAGAAAACTTGCTCAAGCGTGAGGAGTCTGGAGTTGGCCAATCCTACTAACATTACTGTGACTGCTCCGCTGCTACTTAATAACATTGCAAGAACAGTCCCTAACAACACTCCAGAGAACCGGTTGCCAGCAAAATTGTTAATCCAGGCGCGAAATCGGGACCCAGCAAGATATTGAACGCTTTTAGCCAGCTCATCGATCGAATAGACTAGCAGGGCAGTACCCCCTAATAAAGTTATGACTTCTGGACTCAAGAGATCTCCATTTAGCCCTTAATCAAAAATGGCTGCCACAAATTTTTTAGAATTGAAGGATAACAGATCCTCCACGCCTTCTCCTACCCCTATGTAGCGAACAGGAAGTAACAGTTCGTGCGTAACTGGAAGCAAAGCACCGCCTTTTGCTGTGCCATCAAGCTTCGTCACAATAATTCCAGTTACACCCAGAGCTTTTTGAAACTCTCTCGCTTGATTCAAGGAGTTTTGTCCCAGCGTTCCGTCTAATACCAACCAAATCTCGTGAGGGGCATCGGGAATGACCTTTTTAACCACGCGCTGAATTTTTTTCAGCTCTTCCATCAAGCTTGTCTTCGTGTGGAGCCGTCCTGCGGTATCCAAAAGTACAACATCTATTTCCCTTGCTTTCGCCGCGGATACCGAATCAAAAGCTACGGCACCAGGGTCGGCACCTTCACGCCCAGTGACAAACTCAGCCCCAACCCGTTCGGCCCACATTTTCAGTTGGGCAATAGCGCCCGCCCGGAAAGTGTCTCCCGCGCCCAACAACACCGTCTTTCCTTGCTGTTTGAATTGGGAGGCCAGTTTCCCAATCGTAGTAGTTTTTCCTGCGCCATTGACACCTACCACACTAATTACCAAAGGATGATGCAAACGAAATAGCTCTTCTATTTCCTTGTGCGGAATAGCAAATAGGTTTTCCATTTCCAATCGGAGCAGACTTTTGATGTTTTCCGTTTTTTCCCCAATCAATCTGCTTTTTACTTTTTCGATTAAAAGCTGTGTGGTTGTTACTCCGACATCGCCTTCAATCAGCAGTTCTTCAACGGCATCCCAATCGGAAGCAGTACCGGCTTCCGAACCCGAGGCTTGTAAAATTTGCCCTAGTCTGCCGGAAAAAAAAGACCGCGTTTTTGATAGCCGGCCTTCAAGGGAATCGGAAGTGGGTGTCGCTTGCGCTTCCGGCTTTTGGGGTTCGGCAATCTTGGGCGCACTGAGGGATTTTTTTTTCTTCAGTACTATGCCAGCGACCACACCAGCTAGACCAACCAAAGCGAGTGATAAATACAAGGTCATATTCTATTGACTTAACCTGCGTTGGGGTCAGTGGCAACTGCTTCCGGATTGATTGCGACGAGGGATGGCCCCTGCGCTTTTTCATCTTCGGGTGCCACGTCAGACTCGAGAAAACGGTAGAGTGTTCTTGGATGAACTCCAAGAAGTCTTGCGGCAAGCTTTTTATCGCCTTTTGTTGATTTAAGAGTTTCGAACATCAAGGCCTTTTCCACTTCTCTTAGCGGAAGCCCGATTGGAACCACAATGCTTTTCCGAGCTTGAGAGGCCACAATCTCTTGGGGAAGAGAATCTAGATCAAGTGTTCTGTTTTTGTTGAGTACAACCAAACGCTCCATCAGATTCTGAAGCTCTCGAATGTTTCCGGGCCAAGTATAGTTTTCCAGCGCTTCCACAGCATCAGCTGTGATGAGCGGGGTTTCTCTCCCGTTTTTCTTGGCTGATTCCTCTAGAAACTTGGCGACAAGAACAGCGATATCTTCTCTTCTCGCCCTCAGGGGCGGCATCTGAATGTGGATCACGTTCAATCGATAATAAAGGTCTTCGCGAAACTGTCCTTTGGTAATAGCCTCTTTCAAATCGGCATTCGTGGCCGCAACAACTCTGAGGTCCACTTTGTGAGTTTCTACACCGCCGAGACGCTCAAACTCCCCTTCTTGGATCAATCTTAGGAGGTTTGCTTGAAACGCCATAGGAGCAATTCCAATTTCATCAAGAAACAAAGTGCCTTTATCTGCGAGCTCAATCCTGCCCTTTTTCCTTTTTTTTGCGTCTGTGAATGCTCCTTCTTCATAACCAAAAAGTTCGGCTTCGAGAAGGTTGTCGGGGATAGTGGCACAATTTATTTTCGTAAAAATGTTTTGGGAGCGGGGGCCATTCCGATGAAGCCACTCTGCTAACAGGCCTTTTCCTGTTCCGCTCTCTCCATCAATCAGCACTGTGGCACGGCTTTTTGCAGCTTGCTCTGCTGTTTCCATGGCACGAGTGATGGCCTCTGACTTTCCAAGAATTTCTCTTCCGTCACTCAGACTATGTTCAGCCAACTGCTCTTTTAGCTCTCGATTTTCTGACATGAGAGTGCGTTTTTCTAATCCACGATGAACTGCCCTCAGCACCTGTAAACGCTGAAGGGGTTTCGTAATAAAGTCGTAAGCACCCTTTTTCATTGCCTCCACAGCCACTTCTACTGTTCCATAGGCAGTCATAACAATTACTTCAATGTGGGGATCTAAAAGCTTAACGGCCTCTAGGAGCTCAAGTCCGCTCCAATTGCCCATCCGGAGATCGGTAATTAGAATGTCTGGTGATGATTTTCGCACAGCCAAGAGCGCCTCGGCGGGCTCTTGATAGACGGTGACCTGAGCTCCATCACTTTTTAAGATTCGCTGGAGTGAATCCAAATTGGGGCGCTCATCATCAACGACAATGACACGGTATGGAAGCATAAATTCTCCTAAATGGGGAACTGGAACAAGAAGCTTGTGCCCTTTCCAACTTCGCTTTCACACTCAACCACTCCGTTGAGCTCTTCCACTACCTGCTTTGTTAAAGACAGGCCTATTCCGGTTCCCTGCGATTTGGTTGTAAAAAATGGCGTAAAACTTTTTGCTTTTACAGCAGCATTCATTCCACATCCGCTGTCTTTAAAGAGAATTCTTGCGGTGTTGTTTTTCATTTCCGTTTTCACTGCCAGGGTGCCCCCGCGGGGCATAGATTCCTTGGCGTTCTTAACCACATTCACAAAAGCTTGTTTGAGCCTCGACTTGTCCCCGCGAATGAAAAGCTCCTCGGGCCAGAAATCCGTTTTGAGTTCGATGTGCCGAACGTGGTCGCGGTCAAACGATACAATTTCATGCAGCAGCTCGTTCACTGGAGTCATTTTGTTGTTTTCCACGCCGAGTCGTGCACGGACTAAGTGTCTTTCCGTGATGTCATTGAGTCGCTGAATCTCCTTCGAAACGGCGGCTAGCGTCTCCTTCACCTCGTTGTTCTCTTCTCGGATTTCGTTATCAAGCCAATCAATGTTGAGAGAAATTGAGTTGAGCGGATTTCGGATTTCGTGAACCACTTCCGCAGACAACTCTCCGATAGCTGCGAGCCTTTCGGATTTAAGAAGTTCATTTTGTTGGTGCTGTATTTTTTTGTCTCGATCCCTAAGGGCGGCTAACATGCGGTTGTACTCTCGGGCCAGGACGGAAATTTCGTCTTTGGATCCCGCCTCTACTTTCAGCGTTTTGTGAAAGTCGCCATCTGCAATTTTTTTAAGGCTAGCAATGAGCTCCGGCAAAGGATTCAAAACTCGATAACTCATTAGAAGGGCTACCACTCCCAGTCCCACAACAAAAACTGCCAAAAGCGTAGTGAAGAGGAGGTTTTCTTTGGCCTCGCTCTGGACCGACAGGGTTGTTTTCTGGCATTCGTCTTCTGCTTTTTTTGAGAGGGCCATTAGCTCATTTCGCAATTCCAAAAGACCCTCTTCAAATGCCTTTTTTTCACTGGCATTAGTAAGCGATACGAAAAGGGATCTAGCGCGAGTAAGCCTCTGCGCCAATTCCACTACCCCAGGCTCAAGCGGGGCCTCTTTATCCAGAAGCTCCACGGCATGCGAGAACTTTTTTTGAATAACGAAGGGATAAAGGTCTCGGGCCATACGAGACAGGGCAAGACTTTCTGAGGCCTGCTGGCTTGAGAAGTAGAATCTTCTCATGTCATCCGCAAGCGCCTGCAAATTGCTCTGGATCTGGGCAACTTGCCGAGAAAAAGGCAGGTACAGATCATTGACAAGAGCTAGGCGCTGATTTGAATGTTTTGTTCTCTCATATTGATAAAACGACGTTATCGCAAAGAGAGACAAGACAAGCAAAAGAGCGCCCATGACTTTATTACGGATGCTCATAGGGGGACTGAAAAAGGGCGGTTATTAAAACACTACGCGAAGTGTTCCGCCGTAGCTCGTGTCACCGCCAGTATAGAGACCTTTAGTAACCGCTGCAGAAAGATCCACACTGCCCCAAACCACCCCGAGACGACCGGCGCCGACGTCCAAACTTGTGGCGGCAACAGTGGCCGAATTGTATTGGCCGGATACGTACCAGGAAGCGTGGTTGTAAACAAAAGAACCGGTATAGCTGTGATTGTTTTGAGCGTCCGACCAATTTAGCACATTATAGGCACCTTCGAGCATCAAGCCCGAGTTAAATGCATATCCCAATGCAGCTGTCCCCGATTGGGTTTTTGTGGCCCCGCCTAGGGAGGTTCCTGCGCCCACGCCAACCACGAAACCTTGGCCTGGTTTTCCCAACGAAATATTCATTTGTGCAGAGAGGTTGCCGTCATTTGCGGCGACTGACTCAAGAGACCGATTATAGACGGCTCCAACAGTCACTTTGTCTTGAGCTACCGAGGCGCCCGCTTGAACATTCAGGGTATCAACGCTATTCGCTGCTGATAAATCTGTTCCCATTCGATCCACACCGGCACCTACTCCTGTTTTTCCGTTGGCCCATACCACTGAAGAGCCCCACCCCTGTACTCCTGCCAAATCTTTTTTAGCATATTCAGTAGAAAGTGATGTTCCTCGGTTCATCGACAGCTGACCACCGTTTACAAAGTGGTTGGCATCGGGAAAGAGAAAGCCGTAGCCCCCTCGCATAATTGAACCACGATTTGCTGCAAATGCTGGAACTGCTGTTAATGCGGCCAGAAACAAAATAAACTGCTTCTTCATAATAGAGACCCCCTTTGAGATTTTAAGTCAGTGATTTTTTTTGCTGATGAGTAATTTAGAAAAGCTTCTATTTATAATGATAAGCGCTTTTGACAATTTGTACAATTTCTGTAGCTTCGGCGGAGCGTCGACACAGAGAGTTTCATTGGCACACCGCAACTGATGCGGTAGGGTGGTACCCATGGGCGGAACAAATCCTTACATCGAAAAACCAGATATTCAAAAACCGAACAGGAAGTTCAAGGTTACCTTTTTAAACCTCAATAAAACAGTCGAAGTAGACCCGAATAGCCCCTCTTGTGGAACAGGTCTGCCGGGAAGCCTATTGGATATTGCCCTTTCCTCCGGAATCGACATTGATCATGCTTGTGGTGGCGTTTGTGCTTGTTCCACTTGTCATGTTTGGGTCAAACAAGGCCTTGCTAGCTGCTCTCAGCCCACCGATGCCGAAAATGACATGCTCGACTTAGCTCCCGATCTCAAGCCTTCTTCTCGTTTGAGCTGTCAGTGCGTTCCTAACGGAAATGAAGACATCATCGTCGAAATTCCCGCGTGGAACAGAAATCTCGTGCGGGAAGGTCATTAATACCGAACTCGGTAAAAAGTGCCGTGAGCGTGAGCATAGTCGTAAGGAATAGTTCCATATCCAGGTGTTGTTCCAGGCCCCAAAAGGTCGCTCTCCTGTCCAAAGCCTTCTGTCCCCCACGAGTTTTTGAATTGATAGATTCTTTTTTCGTCATCGTAACCCACAATCACTATCGAATGCCCCGCCGGTTTTAATCGAGAGGCTGTCATATCGGCCGCTGTGGGAATCCCCACTTTTCCCTGATTCCAAAGATCAGAGTTCGGCTCCCCCAACCCTACATCCCACATTTGGCGATGGTTCCAGGCGCCATAAAAGAAAGTGAGCTCCAAAAGAAGCGGCTCGTTTTGAAGCAGGCGTCTTTTTACTTCTAAGATGTTTCCAACTACAACGGCTTCTACAGACTGGGTCCGATATCGTTGAGCAACAACCCGAGCTTCTCGAACGAAAGGATCCGCTTGGTACGGATCTCGATGGACTTTAAAGCAAAGTTTCTTCCGATTTCCAGTCAAAGCTCCACAAGTCTTTTCTCTTTGATCTTCTTCGGCAGCACTCAGAGAAAATGCCAACCAATCCTCTCCCTCATAGGGCCACGAATGCTCTTCAATTAATCCACGAAAACGGACCCCCAAAAAGTTTTGTGGCGCCGTTGTCCCGGACAAAGCATTGGTTTGAATTTTAGAAGAAACGATAAATGCCAAATAATTCTCTGAGAAATCCAGGGGGAGCTTATAGGCTTTGTTGAGAAGGGCTTCATAAATTCCTAGCGCGGAAAACACAGAGCATATTCCCCTGCGCTGCTGCGACTTAACGGGGGTTTGATATCCAATGACAGCACTTAAATCATTTTTTGAGGGCAGCACTTCCCAAGTAGGCGAAAACCAGCGGTCGATAAAAGGAAGTGCTTGGGGCGGGTACACCAGAGGATAAGGAAGGTCGAGGGGCTCTTCTTCGGCTACACTCAGTCCGTTCCCCTGAAAAAAAGTACCTAGGAGAAGCGCTGATACAATAAATCGAATCACAACAAAATCCTCGCCTAGTCTTCACACCACAGAACGGGCGTTTTGGGAAGCTTTTAAGTAGGGGTGTCCGAAATGGGATCTCCCGACACGGCCAGAGACTTTGTTGCGCCGGCGGTAACTGGGCAAACCACGGAATCATAAAACCGTTGGAGCGTTTTTTGTGGCTGAAACCTATTAAGAACGTACTGGATGTTTCGATTCCCGATTTCTTGTTTCTCTTGAACAGAAAGCGCTTGGGTTCTTTTGATGGCGGAAACAAGTTCGGAGACTTGCTCGTGCTCCACCACGAATCCAGACTGACATTCATTCACTGTGTCGCCTGCATGGCTGTTCTTGGGACCAACAAAAACAAAAGGTTTTCCAGAAGCCAAAACGCTATAGATTTTTGAAGTGTGAACGAGCCCCGACATTTTAGAACCCATTACAACGGCATGGAGATCCGCTGCACCAAAGGAAGCTCCCATTTTTTCTCTGGGCTGTAGGGGTAGTTGAACGATGTTAGCGAGCTTGTGACGAACTTTAAAGTGATAGACATCTTGGGTTCTTAGCCCGGCGCCGATGAACAAGAAAGCTATTTGGGGATCCTCTCTCAGAACAAGGGCGGCTTCCAGCAAAGTCGTCAACGGGTGTACGACGCTGTGGTTACCCGAATAGAGAACGACAAACTTGCCAGATAGCCCATGCTGCTTTTTGAACGCTTGGCTTTCCTCGGTGATCACCACGGACCCCCCAACGAGAACAGACCAAGGTGGAACAATCGTGATTTTCTCTTCCTGGGCCCCGTGTTCCAGCATTCTTTTTTTCATCCAACGATCTAAAACAACAACGTTCTGAGCGCTCGTCAGAGTAAACTCAAACACAGCATTTAGAATGGCACCCAAAATTGATCTTCTTTTGAGGTATCCCACTTCAAAAGCGGCGTCTGGATTGACATCCATGAGCCACTGGACACTTCGTCCCCCCTTCATCCAACAAAATAGAGTCCCCCAAAAACCCATCAGCGGGGGCGAAGTAAAACTAATCACTAAATCTTGTTTCGGAAAGAAGAGAAGCTTTCCAGCTAGGCTGATAAAAAAAGTGAGGCTGTCTAAAATACGGTAACGAAATCGTTTTTTTCCGAGGCCCGTTGAGGACACCCGGAAAATGTTGACCCCATTCCACGTTTCCCGTTTTGGGAACTTCTTACTGCGTTCTTCGTAGGCTCGCTGCCCAGAAACAACACTAACCTCGTGGCCCTTTTCTTTTAAAAACACCGCCAGATCAGCAATTTGCTGAGAGGTCGCCAAGTTGTCGGGATAAAAAGTTTGATTGAGCAGGAGGATTTTCATAGGAGCAAGTTTTCATTATCCCATTAAAACCCCATAATTTGTATCTTGTCGTGCGGGCCGCGGTGCGATAACCAATGATCATGCGGTTTTCTTCTATTATCCTCAATACCTTAGTCGCCTATTGGTTGAGTTTTTCCGTGTCGTTGGCAGCGGCCCCCATACCCACCCTGGAGGGAACGGATCAAAATGGCGCTCCTTTTAAATTAGAATCTCTTCGGGGGAAGCATATCTTGATCTCTTTTGTGTTTACTTCGTGCCCAATGCCGAAAATGTGCCCGCTCACGATGCGGCTCAATCGACAAACACAGGAGCTATGGAAAAAAAATTTTAAAGAGGCGCTTCATTTACTGATCGTTACTCTTGATCCTGAAGGGGATACACCCGAGCTTTTAAAAAAGTTCGGACAAAAACATGGAATTGATTTGAAACAGGCTTCGTTAGTTACAGGCAATCCTCAGGTCCTGTCTGATTTTGGTTCCGCTTTCAACGTAGCTGGCTGGCCTTCGGGAAATACAACGGTTCACAATCTTAAAACGATTTTGGTGAGCCCTGCCTTGGAAGAACTCCAACAGTACAAGGAAAATGAATGGTCCGCTGAGCAGCTGATTAAAGATGCACGCGGATTTTTAAAGAAGCCTTAATTTTTACACTTGTTCTTCAGGAATATCATTCCAAAGGGCACGCAACATCAGCAGCCCAGGAAATGCAAGGGCAGCACTCATCACAAAGAATCGGGGCCACCCTAAAAACTCAGCGAGAAACCCAGTAGGGGTCGACGCCAAGGTGCGCGTGAGAGCAAAGAAACTGCTCAGAAGCGCATATTGCGTTCCAGCTAGTCCTCGATTGCAAAGACTCATCAAAAACGCCACAAAAGCAACGCTTCCTAAGCTGCCACAAAAGTTTTCAATCCCCACACTGGCCAGAAGCATCCAATGGTTTTTTCCAAAATAGTATTGGGCCACAAAGACAAAATTAGAAAGCATCTGACAAGAGCCAAAGATCCAAAGGCTTCTTCTCAACCCCCACTTAGCATAGAGTCCACCCCCTAAAATTCCGCCCACAATGGAGACCACCATACCAAACCCCTTATTCACCAAACCAATTTCCTCGCGACTAAAACCAGTATCCATTAAGAAGGGTGAGAGCATTTTCCCCGCCACCACATCGCCCAGCTTAAACAAAAGAATGAATAACAGCATCTGGACAGCTTTTTTACGACTTAAATAATCCCGAAAAGGAACAACCACGGCCTCTTGCAAAGTTTTCGGCGAAATGGCGGCCTCTTCGGTTGCGGGAGATAAAATAGCGCCCAGTATTCCGAGGCTCATGAAACCGGCCATGATCCAGTAGACATTACTCCAAGGCAAGTGTTGCGAAAGGACTAACGCCAAGGAGCCCGAGACCAAAAATCCCACTCGCCCCCCCACGCTCGCTAGGGCAGCTCCCGCGCCACGCTCTTTTGAACTAAGAAGTTCGGCTCGATAACCATCAATCGCTATATCCTGGCTTGCCCCCAAAAAGGAAACTACTAAAGCGCTCACCGCCACCAACCAAGGGACCCTCACTGGATCGAGGCCCCCCATCAGTATGATAGCCGCCATGAGAGCAACTTGAGTAATGATCATCCACGCCGCTCTCGGGTGGAGAAATCGAGGACGGAATCGATCCATAAGAGGCGCCCAAAACACTTTCAATGAATAGGGAAGAGTCACCAAACTGAAAATTCCGATCAATGCAAGATCCACGTTCTCTGAGCGCATCCAAACGTCGAGCGTTCCGGAAACCAACGGGAATGGTAGCCCCGATGAAATGGCCAAAAGAGTGGTGACTGCCATCCGCCGGTTACTAAAAACTTGCAGGTATTCTTTTGCTTTCAAGGCTTCTCCTTGTTCAATTGTCCCATTTTAGGACACGCAACAACAACAAGAGATTTTGGATCTAAAGGACTTGCATTGGGAGGACGGTGGCACTGTTGACAGGATTCAAGACTCACTCCCGAAGCCCCGCGGCTCTGGTTTTGAACGTGATTTGCTCTGCTCTGGTGACAGTGTTCACACTGCACCCCTAAAAAATTCTTCGCGTTAGGGGCATTTCCCAAAAGTTTTCTTACCTCTTTCCAGTATCGTTCGTGAAGCCGGCGGTAGCGGGCCGGGTTTTCACTTGAGTCCAGAGCGCCTTCTCTGTCTCCCGAAAAAGTTTTTTCCAAAAGTTTTTCGGCAAACCCTTTCTTTTTTTGGGGGCTGAGCAGTATTGCGCTCGACAGTTGGCTAAAGCCCTCTGGGACATTAAACCCCAAGGAGTGACAGCCAATGCACTGAGGATCGTAATGCTGCTTTTTTGCGTACAGAACCAGGAATGCGGAGCTGTGTTTGGTGCTGGCCCAAAAATCAAATTGTTTTTGGTGGCAATTTTTACAAACAAATGGATTGGCTACGTACGAACTTTTCCCCGGCAATAAATCCGCGGAATCCTGCAAACCAACTTGTTTTAGGGATGCGTAATATTCCTGCATTAAGCTTTTGACTGCGTTCGGCTGATCAAAATTCTTAGAGAGATCATGAAGCGCGTGTTCTAAAAAGCCGGTCTTTCCCTTTTCTAACTGAAGCTCGCCTAGCTGTTGTCCTTCAGTTCCGGGCTGCAGCACGAAACTGTTTCCAATCGCTATGGGCTCGCTCAGAGAGTCCATTGAATGAGCCCCAAACACAAAAAGCCCAGGAAATTGTTCTGCTAGTTTTTCGTCAGTCTCTTTTCCCAGGTGGGACAAAACCAAAACGAAATCAACGGCCTCTTTTTTCGCAACGGAGAGAACCCCTTCCATGGCTCTCCGGGGTTCTACCATTTCAGCGATTGCTGGCGAAACCCCCTCAGCAGCAGAAAGTCCCGTCACCAAAATTTTTAGACCGTCTCGACTCCAAATCTGATAGGGGGAAAGGCGAAGCGTCGAGTCTTTGGCAACCCAGTTGGCAGAAACAGCAGAGGCTCCGCTTTCAGCAAGCAGCTCACTGTAGTAAGCGGCTCCGCCCGCCAGATCCCGATCTCCCGGAGTAGTAAAAGCCACCCCCATTTGCCGATAACTCTTAGCAATGAGCCGCGCTCTCAAGAGCTCCTGTGCTTTTCGGTTCTCATTAAGTTTGGGCGTAGAAAAAAAAGTGTCGCCCGAATCAACGATCAGATAGTCCCCCGATTTTGATGCCGCCATGATTTTTTCAGCCATTCGATTAAGGCCGCCGATTTGATTGGTTTTGCATCCACAAGGTTCAATCTCCCCTTGTCGGTTAGCCGAATAGAAGATTCTGATGTGATCGGAAGCCGCAGAAAGCGCGTGCGATAAGAGCAGGGCTGTAAAAATGACTTTTTGCATTTGCCCATTGTATCCTGTTTTCTTGCGGTTCGCCGACTGTTCCAGTAACCTAAAGCACCCAAAAAAGCGGGTTTTTCCGCTTTGTGTCGATTTGTGAGGTGAGCGTTAATATGTTTTTCCATCATCGAATCATGGCTTTTTTTCTTATTCTGGGGTTTTCGGCCTCGGGGCTTTCTCGTGTAGTAGATAAGACGATTGTGTCGATTAACAACGACATTATTCTTGAGTCGGATATTGAGGCTTTTCAAAAAAAGTTACAGTCCAAATCTTTTCAGGAGCTTTTTGGTGGCATCGACCCCAAAACTCTTCGGGACAAAAACGCTGCTCTCCAGCTTCTTGTCGAAGAGAAAATTGTCGACCAGCAAGTCAAACGGCTAGATCTTCAAGCGAACGAACAGGAAGTGGATGCCCAAATCAAAAGTATTTTAAAACGAAATGGTATTACCCAGGACCAGCTGCAAGATCGCCTAAAACAATTGGGCACCTCTTTGTCGGAGTACAAGCAGGGAATTCGCAGGCAAATTGAGAGGCGCAACCTGATTGATCGCGAAATCAAGCCTTCCCTTGAAGTGAGTGAAGAACAGTTGCGTCACTTCTATCTACGACAAGCTCAGGGCGACGGACAAGATCTTCAGTACCACATTGCCCACATTCTTTTTTCAAAAGAAAAAAGTGGGCTTGCTAATGCTGAGAAACGCGCAACCTCTGTTTTTGCTGATCTCCAAAAAAACCCAGATGGCTTTGAAAATACTGCCAAGGAATTTTCCGACGACTCCGCCTCAGCTGCTTCTGGTGGAGACCTTGGATTTTTGGCGCTGTCCACGCTATCGCCGGAGTTAAAACAGGCAGTGCCCAAGTTAGCGTTGGGGGCTATTTCCAAACCAGTGAAGACTTCTGGGGGATATCATATTCTCAAAGTTCTCGAGTCCCGAGCTTCAGACTTCTCCTCCCTCCCTAAAGAAAAAAAAGAAGCAATCCGGAATCAAATGATTAATAGCGAAGTAGAAAAGAAAATGCTGCTCTGGTTAGAGCGGAAGAAAGCAGAAGCGCATATCGTTCGCTTAGGAGATGGAAATGAAAGTAAATGAAGCTATTTTTAGAGAGTACGACATCCGGGGAATCGCAGACAGCGACCTAACCGACGGCACTGCTGTCCTTTTGGGAAAAGCCATTGGGACCTTTGTTCGTAAAAAGGGGGGGCAGTCCTTTAGTGTCGGACGAGATTGCCGACTTTCTGGACCCCGCATCCGAAAAGCATTGATTGATGGTCTTGTTTCTACTGGACTCAACGTGGTCGACATTGGGTTAGTTCCCACTCCCCTGCTCTATTTTTCTGTTTTTCATTTAAACACCGATGGCGGGGTACAAATTACAGGGAGCCACAACCCGCCAGAACACAATGGGTTAAAAGTTTGCGTGGGAAAAACAACTCTACACGGGGAGGAAATACAAGAGCTTAAGGAACTGGTCAGATCCCAAGCTTTTGCTCAAGGACGAGGGACTATCAGCGAAGCCGATATAAAAAAGGACTATGCTCAACATATTTTCAGAACCGTCAAACCGCCTTTTCCACTTAAGGTAGTCGTGGACAGCGGAAATGGAACGGCGGGAGTGATTGCCCCTGAACTTTTTCGCCGCCTTGGGTGTGAAGTAATAGAGCTCTTCAGCGAACCTGATGGCAACTTTCCAAATCACCCGCCCGATCCGACTGTTCCCGAAAGTCAGAAAGTACTGATTTCGGAAGTCCAGCGCCATAAGGCACATGTCGGGATTGGCTTCGATGGCGATGCCGATCGCGTGGCGGTGGTAGATCCGTCCGGAAAAGCCCTTTTTGGAGATGAGCTTTTGGTGCTTTATGCCCGTCGACTGTTGAAGGACCATCCCGGCGCAACCGTGATTTCAGAAGTAAAAGCTTCTCACCGATTGTTTCAGGACATCGCTCAACACGGGGGTAAACCCATCTTGTGGAAGACTGGGCACAGCCTTATCAAAGCGAAAATGAAAGAAACAGGGGCGCTATTGGCGGGCGAAATGTCAGGACATATGTTCTTTAAGGACCGGTATTTTGGTTTTGATGATGCCATTTACGCAGCCGTACGCTTGTTTGAGATCCTCTCAGAAGAAAAAAAGACGGCTTTTGAGCTTCTAAGAGATCTTCCCCCCTCATTTTGTACGCCTGAAATCAGAATGGAATGTTCCGATGATAAAAAGTTTGAAGTGGTTAGCCGCGCCAAAAAACAGTTTGAAGGCAAGGGGTATCGAGTAAACAGTATTGATGGTGCACGGGTTGAGTTCAAAGATGGTTGGGGGCTTGTAAGAGCTTCAAATACCCAGGCCGTGTTGGTGTTGCGGTTCGAAGCAACTAGCGCAGAAAGACTTCAGGAAATTCGCACGGACATAGAAACAACAGTTCACCAAATCATCAGTGCACTTTGATTCAAAAACAAATTACCATTAAAGGCGCGAGAGAACACAACCTCAAAAACATCTCGCTCAATATCCCGAGAAATCAGCTCGTGGTTGTGACTGGTCTTAGCGGGTCCGGAAAGTCCTCTCTGGCCTTCGATACGATCTATGCAGAGGGACAGCGTCGCTATTTGGAGTCGCTCTCCGCTTACGCCCGCCAATTTCTTTCGCAAATGAACAAGCCAGATGTCGACTCCATAGAGGGCCTTTCTCCGTCGATCTCAATCGAACAAAAGAACACTTCAAGAAATCCACGATCTACTGTGGGCACTATTACTGAGATTTACGATTTCCTACGGCTTCTTTATGCTCGCGCGGGACAAGCCCATTGCTACTCTTGTGGAAAAGTGGTTACCAATCAGACTGTTTCCCAGATTGTGGAACAAATCTGCTCCCAACCCAAAGGAGCCCGATTCTCAGTTCTTGCACCGCTTGTTCGTGGAAAAAAGGGAGAGTACCAGAAGGAAATGCAAGAGCTCCGTACCCAAGGATACACTCGGGTAAAAATTGACGGCGAAGAGCTTAGTTTGGCTGCGCCTATTAAACTCAAAAAGAGCTACAAACACGACATTTCAGTTTATGTCGATCGTCTTGTTTTAAAAGACGGAATTGAAACCCGATTAGCAGAAGCTTTAGAAACGTCTATCAAGCTGTCATCGGGTCTTGCTGAAGTTGAGTTTTTAGACCCTCCTTCCACACGACTTTTTTCTACGCAATTTGCCTGTTCAGACTGCGGAATCAGCTTTCCTGAAATTGAGCCGCGAAGTTTTTCATTTAATAGTGCGCATGGCTGGTGTGAAACTTGTGAGGGCCTTGGGACTGAGAGTAAGTTTGATCCCGTGTTGGTGGTCCCCAACCCCGGATTGTCTCTTTCTGAGGGCGCTATTGCTCCCTGGCAATCTAAAAGCAAATCTTGGCTCGACTTAGCTTTCGAGCCCTTAGCAAAAAAATATCACTTCGGCTTGGACACTCCCTTCGGGAAGCTGTCTGAGAAAATTCAAAGCCTCATCCTCTTCGGTTCAGGCGAAGAAGAATTGGACTACAGCGGCGGCAAAGGAAAATCGAAAGCTTCGTTTCGTCAGAAGTTTCAGGGTATCATCCCTTTGCTTGAGGAAAAACTAGCAGAGGAAAGCACCGATGATGAAACGGGCGACCTCACCGAGTATCTAACCTACTTGCCCTGCCCGGATTGCTCCGGTGCGCGATTAAGAAAGGAAATGCTTTTTGTTCGTCTAAACGGGAAGAACATTGCGGAAATGTGTCGAAACAATATCGTAGAAGCAAAAGCTGAGTTTTCTAAAATCACTTGGGATAAAGCTCAACAACCTATCGCCGAGCCAATTATGAAAGAGATTTTTTCTCGGCTGGAATTTCTTGAAAATGTTGGCCTGTCTTATTTGACGCTCGACCGCACAGGAAATACGCTCTCCGGGGGAGAGTTTCAAAGAATTCGTTTAGCAACACAAATTGGCTCATCGCTCGTAGGGGTCCTTTACATTCTCGACGAGCCTAGCATTGGTCTCCACCAACGAGACAACCAACGATTGATAAAAACGTTAGAGCAGCTTCGCGATCAAGGAAACTCCGTTATCGTTGTTGAACACGACGAGGAAACTATTCAGCACGCCGACTATGTAGTGGACATTGGCCCTGGAGCAGGTGTTCATGGCGGAGAAGTTATCTACGCCGGGTCTGCCAAAGCCATAGAAAAGTCCAAAGCAAGTCTTACCGCCCAGTACCTCACAGGGAAACTAGAAATTCCGCTTCCGCAAAAGCGAAGGACATGGAGTTCTGAAGCCGTTCTATCTCTCAAGAATGCAACGGGCAACAACCTGAAAGGAGTCACTGCGGTTTTTCCTCTGGGATCATTCATTTGTGTGTCGGGGGTTTCGGGTTCCGGTAAAAGCACTCTCATTATCGACACGCTTCTTTTAGCTCTTCAGCGACATTTTTCTGGTCGCGGGATCGCAGGGCTTCCGATGGAAGCTCTCTCGGGGCTCGAACAAATAGATAAAGCCATTTATGTGGATCAAAGCCCCATTGGTCGGACGCCGCGATCGAATCCGGCCACTTACACAGGGGTATTTACTGAAATTCGACACCTTTTTGCTAGCCTGCCGGAATCCAAAGTTCGTGGGTATACAATCGGGCGTTTCTCTTTCAACGTAGATGCAGGTCGATGTGAAGCTTGCAGTGGGGACGGCACGCTCAAAATCAGCATGCACTTTCTGCCGGATGTGTTTGTGCCTTGTGAAGTGTGTCAGGGAAAAAGATACAATCGAGAAACACTAGAAGTTCTTTATCGGGGAAAAAGCGTAGCGGACGTATTGGATATGCCTATTGAAGAAGCCGCTGTCTTTTTTGATAGAATCCCTTCGATTAAAACAAAGTTTCAAACGCTTCTAGATGTGGGCTTAGGCTATATCAAAGTGGGGCAAAGCGCGGTTACGCTTTCCGGTGGAGAAGCCCAAAGAATCAAACTCGCTCGCGAACTCAATAAACGCGCAACTGGGAGAACCGTTTATGTGCTTGATGAGCCCACTACGGGACTCCACTTTCACGACGTAAGAAAGCTCGTTGAAATACTCCATCGATTAGTCGACCAAGGAAATACGGTCGTTGTGATTGAGCATAATTTAGATGTCATCAAACAAGCAGACCATTTGATCGATCTAGGACCAGAAGGCGGGGATCTGGGGGGTGAAATTGTTTTTCAGGGAGTTCCTGAGGATATCGGGAAAGTAAAAAACTCTCACACTGGCCGGTTTTTAGTGCCGCTCATAACAAAGGCACCGCCCAGAGATAACTCTTAGGCGATGCCCCTTCCAAAACAGACGCGATTGTTTTTACATTTTTACGAAAACAACTGCGACAGTGAACAGCACAAGTGTTTCTACGAACACGAGGCTCAGGATCAATTGAGTTCCCATGGATTTTTGTGCTCCTGGATTACGAGAAACACCGTCCATGTAAGAGACAGCAATTTTTCCTTGAGCTGTAGAAGCAGCGATTACAGCAAGTGCAATCCCTAATCCACCAGCCAATGCTTTTGCCCAGTCACCGCCCATTGCAGCACCTGCTGCGTGACCAGCTTCTTCAGCAAAAGAGCTTAACGAGGAGAGCATTACCCCAACGATTAAGAGCCAATATTTCTTCACTAGATTTGTCTTCATTTTTTTTCCTCCAAAAAAATTAATGATGGTGTTCCCCTTCATGTTCGTGCCCATGTTCGGTAGCCATTTGTAGGTAAACCGAAGTGAGTGTTGCGAACAGAAAGGCCTGAATCGTGCAAACCACGATTCCAAAAATCATCAAAGGAACGGGTAATAAATAAGAGACAATCGAGCCAAAAACCTGGCCCAACATGTGGTCAATTTGGATATTTAAGTTGAGACGTAAGCCCAAAGTAATGGGTCGTAATACGTGAGAAATGAGCTCAAAGAAAGCAATGGGGATCCCCGCAACTCCCATTCCCATCAGAAAGTGTTTTAAGTACCCACCAATTCCGTGCGCTTTAATGCCGTGAAAGTTGTAGTAAATAAACGTAGAAAGCCCCAGAGCCACAGTAGTGTATAGGCTGGCGCTAGGAGAAGCCGCCAGAGGAATCAGTCCCATTAAATTCGCAAACCAAACAAAAATGAACATCGTAGCCACAAAGGGAAAGTGCTCGTCAGCACTTGCTCCCAAAGTGCCCTGGCACATTTTGTAGAGGCCTTCGATGAGAAGGTCGATGAGAGTAGAAAGTTTAGCTCGAGGCGCAGGAACGATGTGATTGGCAACATCGCCTTTAAGGGCAAGTCGACCAGCAAACGCAAACATAACAATAAACGCAAAGAGAACGACCGAAGCATTCACCCCCACCCAAGCGGGATCGTGCGACAGACCTGGAATAGAAAGTACCCATGATAGGGGTCCGTGATGTTCCATTGAACTTTGTTTAACTCCTTAAGCAGCTTAAGTAACGCCCTGTCTTACCTGCGTTAATCCCAGAACTCAATAGAGATTCGGGGATTTTGGCAGGCAGTTGCGCCGCGTTAGAAAGCGTATCGGATCCTAAAAGTACCCACCACAGAAATGGGGATCAGTCCGCCAGCTCCTGTTAAATTGAGGCCGGTACCACCGATAGCATAAGAGCCCCCATTAACGCCGGGATCCGTTGTGGAATGGGTTGTCTTACCGTGATTGGCATTGAAGGTGGGCGTACCTGCTACCCCACCTGTATAGGGGGTGGTTTTATTCGTGACCGTATCCACGGTCTTGGTTTCGCCACCGACGTTCACAAAGAGCCCGGTGGTGACGCCAATCAAGAGATTGGGCACATAGGGAAAATTATATTCAATGTTGAATCGCGGCCCTAAACCCACTGTGTGAGAAACTGAAGACTCACGGGTAGTGAAACTCTCCGCGACAGTATAAGTCGTTGGGGCATTTACAACGTCGGCCACCGTAACCGTGGTAGACCCCGTAGAATTAAACTCGGAAGACCGCTTAGGGATGTAGGTGGCTAAAAAATCGAGGCTTAGCCCAAAATACTTCACTTGATACAGCCTGTGTTTGTAAGCAAGCCCCACAATGTAAGCTCGCGGATTAGCCGTTCCCGTATAGCTTGTTACGGTCGAGGTTGCGGAAACTACAGTGCCCGCATAAGTGGGCGTCATTACTTCTGAAGCATTCACCGTATCCGCTGATTTGCTGGTTCCAAAAAAGAATTCCCAGCCGCTTGTGGGAGAATTCCAAACCGAATAGCTCACGGCAGGGCTCGATAAAATGCTGGTGGTGCTACTTCCTGACAAAGTCACCGGGAGCCCGCCTTCAAACCCAATGGACCGTCTTAAGTAGTAGGCATTGAACGGTTCTTGCGGATCGTTCATTTTTTCAAGAATTTCGGGAGAGGGGTTGAAAATCGGGGTTTCACCTGTAGATGCAATTCTTCGACGAGGCTTTGCTTTCATCGGATCGACAGTTGCAGACTGTTCGACCGAGTTTGAGGAAGCCTCAGAAAAGGACAGAACAGAAAAGCTGATTAAAATGCCGACCAGGAAACTACCGAATATTTTCATCGTACCCCCAAAAAATATTTGCCTTGAACTTAGAGAGGTACACCGGGTTGGTCAATCGGAATCCGAGCCCTGAGAGCGGTTAAACCGGTTGGCGAGAAAAATGATGTACCATAGGCCGAGTCCGAGCCCCACTAAAACCCCCAGAAACATGAACCAGGGTTTCATGCCCCATTTTTGGTCTAGTTTGTAGCCGCCCCAGCCCAACCCTATCATCAGAAGTGCTTTGGTAAGGGCTGCGTTGCCCATCACGACCATGACTTTTAATTTTTTGGGGTCAAGAAACATCGTTTCTCCTATTTAGACTTTTGAATTCGTTTTCTCAAGGCCTTCATCCGTTCTTGCAGAACTTGGGGGTTGGGATATTTGCCTTTCAATCCTTCATAAACTTTAAGAGCCTCTTTGTATTTCTGGTCGCTTTCCAAACATTGTGCTCGAAGAAATTCTGCTTCTTGGGCTTGCTCTTGATGCGGGTGTCGGTTTGCCACTCCAAGAAGCTCCTGTTCTGCTACTTGATGTTTGCCTTCAAAAAAATAAGTTTCCGCTCGAACTAAATCTGCAGAAGCCGCAAACGCGCTCGTTGGATACACTCTCAGCAAGCTTTCGAGATCGTTTCTGGCCTCATCCATTTTATTGAGGGATATTTTCGCTTTGGCGCGTTTAAAAAAAAGCAGGTCGCGATCTTCAATAGCTGGCTGATAGTTGATGAGTTCGGAAAGGTGCGGTAGCGCTTTTTCGGGATTTTTATTTTCTTCGAGATAAAGATTGGAGAGCCGTTTCAAGATTTCGACCCTTTCTGGGGTGGACTCCTTTTTTTTAAGCCCCTCTTCGTAATAGAGCTCGGCTAATTCTTTCTTTTTTAAGTTGAGTTCGGCGATCATACCCATTTGAAGAAGCACAGTGTTTACTTGCTTTGCTGTGGGATTAGCGGCAATTGCCTTCTGATAAAGCTCCAAGGCCAACGATGCTTTTCCCTGCTTCAGGGTGTTTTCAGCATCAACAATCAGGTTATCCTGGGTGTTTTGAGCACAACCAGAGACGAAGCCAATTGAAAAGATTAAAAAAAAAGACGCCGTCTAAGCATTGCCTGTCGACTCATTGGGTGTAGCGCTTTCTTCATCCTTCTCAACAATTTTCGCTACTGCTGCAACCCGCTCACCGTCTTCAAGGTTAATCAAGCGAACCCCTTGAGCCACTCGACCCACTTCGGAAATCTCGGCTACTCGAGTGCGAATTACTTTGCCTTTGTCGGACGCAATGATCACATCGTCTTCATCAGTAACTTGCCGTACTGCTACGATGGGTCCGTTTTTATCAGTGATTTTCATTGTCATCACTCCCGAACCGCCCCGGCCTTGTACTCGATATTCCTCTAACAGGGTTCTTTTTCCGTACCCGTTTTGAGTCACTGTCAAAAGCTGATCCGTTTTGGATTCAGCATCAACAATTGCCATGCCAATGACTTCATCTGAGCCATCCGTCCTCATCCCAGCAACCCCTCGAGCGCTTCGGCCCATCGGTCTTACGTCGGTTTCTTCAAAACGAATGCTCTGCCCATCTTTGCTCACCAATACAACGTGTTGATTTCCAGTAGTGACTTTGGCATCGACCAACGTATCCCCTTCGTCGGTAGTGAGTGCGATAATTCCCTTTTTCATGGGTCGAGAGAATGCGTCTAGGCTCGTCTTCTTGATGGTGCCTTTTTTGGTTACCATGGTAACGAACCAATTTTCCTTAAATTCTTTTACTGGGAGAACGGCTTGTACTCGCTCGTTGGTGCTGAGGTTTAAAAGATTAATGATGGGCTTGCCTTTGGCAGTTCGTCCCGCTTCTGGAATTTTATAAACTTTGAGCCAGTACACTCGCCCCTGATCGGTGAAGCACAAAATGTGCTCATGCGTGCTGGCCACAAAAATATCCCAAATAAAGTCTTCAGCTCGAGTGCCCGCTCCCATCACTCCTTTTCCGCCCCTTCTTTGGGAGCGGTAAGTATCCGCCGGCAGCCGTTTGATGTACCCAGAATAGGTGACGGTTACCACCATTTCTTCTTCAGCAATCAAATCCTCGGTCGTGATATCTTCTTGTTCTTCAATAAAGTTGGTTCTTCTTGCATCAGCGAACTTGGTGCGGATCTCATCTAATTCTTTTACGATAATGGCCATCACTTTTTTCTCGTCGGCCAAAATGCTTTTCAGCTCTGCTATGAGCGCCATTGTTTCATTATAGTCTTGGATGATTTTATCCTGCTCAAGACCGGTAAGGCGTTGTAGCCGCATATCCAAAATGGCTTTGGCTTGTATTTCGGAAAGCGAAAACTTCTCCATCAATTGTATTTGAGCTTCGGCTGGGTTTTGCGCTTTTCGAATCAGGGCAACAACAGCATCTAAATTCTCTACAGCTTTTTTCAAGCCCTCCAAAATGTGGGCTTTTTCTTCCGCTTTTCTTAATTCGTAAACGGTTCTTCGAGTAACAACTTCTTTGCGATGGGCAATAAAGGCTTGCAGGCACTCCTTTAGTCCCATGAGTTTGGGCTGCTGTTTATCGAGCGCCAAAATGCTAATCCCAAAAGAGGTTTCCATTTGGGTGTTTTTAAATAGTTGGTTTAAAACTACTCGGCTGTCCTCGCCCTTTTTTAGATCAAAAACGATTCGCATTCCGTTTCGATCAGACTCATCTCGAAGATCAGAGATTCCTTCGATTTTCTTTTCGTTAACTAAACGAGCTACATCCTCGATCAACTTCGCTTTATTTACTTGATAGGGAATTTCAGTAACAACAATTCGTTCTCGATCTCCCTTGTAAGTTTCCATTTCGGTTTTGGCTCTCAAATGGATAATACCCTTACCTGTTTCGTAGGCTTCTTTGATCCCTTTTCGGCCATAAATAAAAGCTGCGGTTGGAAAGTCTGGACCGGGAACAATTTTCATGAGCTCCAGAGTTGTAATTTCTGGCTTTTGCACTACTGCTTTTAGGGCATCAACAATTTCCCCCAAGTTGTGCGGAGGAATGTTAGTGGCCATGCCCACTGCAATTCCGGAAGACCCATTGACTAATAAATTGGGAATTCGAGTCGGAAGAACCGTTGGCTCTTTAAGCGAATTGTCATAGTTCGGAGTAAAATCAACCGTGTCCTTGTCGAGATCCGCAAGTACTTCATCTGTTATCTTTTTAAGACGAACTTCGGTATATCGCATCGCCGCTGCAGAATCGCCATCGACCGATCCAAAATTCCCCTGGCCATCGACGATGGGATATCGCATGGAAAATTCCTGGGCCATGCGTACCATCGTTTCGTAAACGGCTGTGTCCCCATGGGGATGATATTTACCGATTACATCCCCAACAATACGGGCCGACTTTTTATACGGCTTATCGTGGGTATTACCCATGTCGTACATGGCGTAAAGAATTCGGCGGTGGACGGGTTTCATCCCGTCTCGAACATCAGGAAGGGCTCGCCCTACAATAACGGACATAGCGTATTCGAGATACGCTTCACGCATCTGTTCTTCGATGCTTACTGCCGTTAAATGGGATTCAGGGTTCGTTGTTTCCATTCTTGCTTCCTAAATATCAAGAGTTCTCACTCTTAGAGCGTTTTCCTCAATGAAATCTCTTCGGGGCTTTACTTGATCTCCCATCAAAATTGAAAACACGCTGTCAGCTTCAGCACCGTCTTCAACTTGCACTTGAAGCAGCGAACGAACTTTGGGATCCATAGTGGTCTCCCACAGCTGTTCTGGGTTCATTTCTCCCAACCCTTTATAGCGTTGAATTTGTAATCCACTTTGTCCATGAGACATCACGTTTTGTCGAAGTGATTCGATATCTTGAAAAACCTGTTTTTTCTCGCCTTCAACTACTGTGTAGGGGCCTTGTCCCAATTTCGAGAACGTCTGTGCTGTTCGTTTTAAATCTTGAAGCTGGGGGGCATTGAGGAAATCCCAAGTAATTCGAGTAGTGTTTCGTAAATTGTGTTTCGAAGTTACACAATCTGCTTGATAGCCACCGTGTTCGGCATCACTAGTGATCGTATAAGAAAAATCCGAGCCGTCTTTGCGATCCGCTACTTTCTTTTGGTAACCCTCTAAGTGCTTTTTCAGTTGGCTTTCACTCTTTAAAGATTCTACTGTCCACGTCTCATCAAGGGCGACGGTTCGAATCAGCTCGGAATCGGCCTTTCGCGCCAGGCTGTGGATTGAGTCCTGAAACTGAGAAACTTTTTTGAAAATATTCTTAGCTGTACCCTTATCTACTTTCTCTTTTTGCGAACTTAATTCGAGATCTTCTAAGGCTTGAGTCAGAACAAACTCTTCAAGCATGGAATCGTTTCGTATGTATCGCTCTGTCTTGCCTTTCTTCACTTTATAAAGAGGGGGCTGAGCAATATAGAGATATCCTTTTTCGATCACTTCCGGCATTTGCCGGTAAAAGAACGTGAGAAGAAGGGTTCGAATGTGCGCTCCGTCTACGTCGGCATCAGTCATGATAATAATTTTGTGATAGCGCACTTTTGCAATGTCGTAGTCTTCTTTCCCAATGCCCGTACCGAGAGCTGTGATTAGCGTTCTGATTTCTGCAAACTCCAACATTTTGTCGAAACGGGCTTTTTCAACATTCAAAATTTTGCCCTTGAGAGGAAGAATTGCTTGGTTTTTTCTGTCGCGGGCTTGCTTTGCAGAACCACCAGCTGAATCCCCTTCTACGAGGTATAATTCACAGAGTGCAGGATCCTTTTCCTGACAGTCAGCCATTTTCCCGGGAAGCCCACCCAAATCCAGAGCAGATTTTCGCCGAGTGAGATCGCGGGCTTTTCTAGCAGCAATTCGTGCTCTTGCTCCCTCTATTGCTTTAAAAGCAATTTTCTTGGCGTCCCCTGGGTTCTCTTCAAGGTAAATAGAAAACCGTTCATTCATGAGATTTTCCACAAGCCCTTTTACTTCAGAGTTTCCCAATTTGGTTTTGGTTTGTCCTTCAAATTGAGGGTTGGGAATTTTGACGCTAATCACAGCGGTCAACCCCTCACGAATATCTTCTCCAGTGAGGCTTTCCCCGAGTTCTTTAGATAGGCCTGAAGCATCAATGTATTTATTCACGCAGCGAGTGAGGGCTGTCTTAAAGCCGGCCAGGTGAGTGCCCCCTTCGACCGTATTGATGTTGTTTGCAAAGGTAAAAATGTTTTCTTTGTAGCTATCATTCCATTGAAGTGCCACTTCTAGAAAAATTCCTGTGGCTTCTGCGTAAAAATAAATCGCATCGTTGTGCAGCTTCGTTTTAGCTTTGTTGAGGTGTTCAACGAAAGATCGAATTCCACCGTCTGAGAAGAACTCTTGCGTTTTTTCGGTTCTCTCGTCTTTAAAAATGATTCGTATCCCACGATTCAAATAAGAAAGCTCCCGAAGACGATTGGCTACGGTATCGAAACTAAATTCGTGCGTTTCAAAAATTTCATGATCGGGCTTAAATACAATTTTAGTTCCGGTTTTGTCGCTTACTCCAACTTCTTTGACAGGGGCCAGTGGTTTTCCTCTTTCGTATTGCTGAACGTATACTTTGCCCTGCCGTTTTACTTCTGCTGTCACTGTTTCAGAAAGGGCATTCACTACCGAAACGCCTACACCATGAAGACCACCGGAGACTTTGTAAGCATTATTATCAAATTTTCCACCTGCATGAAGCTTGGTGAGAACAACTTCTAGAGCTGAAACTTTTTCTACTTTATGAATATCGACGGGAATTCCTCGACCATCATCTTCAACAGTGACGGAATTATCCATGTGAATAGTGACGGTGATCATTTTGCAATGGCCTGCCATTGCTTCGTCGATTGAGTTATCAACAATTTCCCAGATAAGATGATGAAGACCGCGAACTCCGGTGTCCCCAATGTACATACCGGGTCGTTTTCGGACAGCTTCTAAGCCTTCAAGAACTTGGATGGCATCAGCACCATAACCTGGCTTTTGAACTGGCGCTGTTTCGTTTTCGACTCCCATCCAAATTCTCCGATTAAGTGGAACAAAAGGGATGGTTGATGAGATCAGATTCGCATAGGCATTACCACACTGGTGTGGTTGTCACCGCTGCAGGATCGGATAACCCCTGGGTTCTGCTTCCCTTTGAGTTCCAAAATTACGTTTTCGCCTTCAATCGAAGAAACAGCATCGATTAGGTAGCGGGAATTGAATCCTATTTTCATTTCCTCGCCCTGATAATCTACAGCGATTTCCTCTTGGGCGTCCCCTAACTCTGGGCTTTGGCTAGAAAGCTGCAAAATTCCAGGACTTAGAGTGAATGTTAGACTACGAGATTTATCGGAGGACATCAAAGAAATTCTCTTCAAAGAAGCAAGAAAAGACTCTTTATCCACCTTGATTCCATGAGGCATCGTTTCGGGAATAATTCGACGGTAATCGGCGTATTTTCCTTCAATTAATCTCATAGAAAGAAAAAGCCCTTCTCGTTTTAACAAAAGCATTTTGCCTTTTATGGACACAAAGAAGTCTTCTACCCCTTCTGAAAGTAATCGACGCAGTTCGTTAAGACCTTTTCTAGGTACAATGATTCCGTTTTGAAACATTTTCCATGAAGATTCTTCAAAGAGGGCTTCAGCACTATCTACTAAAGCAAGGCGATGAGCATCTGTGGCCACCATTCTAAAGGCCTTCTGGTCTTTTAATTTGTCCTCTACGGTCTCGAAATAAACCCCGTTAAGGTGATACCTAGCTTCGTCAGTAGAAGCAGCATAAAGCGTTTTATCGAGCATTTTAACGATAGTTCTTCCGTCCATTCTTACGAAAGGAACTTGTTCTTCGCTGTTAAAACCAGGAATTTCAGGAAAGTCTTCCGCAGGAAGGCCGACAATATTAAAAACGCTCTTCTTGGCCGTAATTTCCAATCGTGAATTTTCTTTTGTTTGAAAAGAAATCTGTGTTTCTGGAAGTTCTCTCACAATGTCTAGAAGGCTGCGTGCTTTCACCGTGATAGCTCCACTGTCTTTCACCGTAGCAGGCAGCAAACTTTGAATGCCGACTTCTAAATCAGTAGCTGACAGGGAAAGCGTAGAGTTCTCCGCTTTTAGTAAAGCATTAGAAAGAATGGGCATGGTAGTTCGTCTTTCAACAACGTTTTGAACTCGTTGAAGACCTAGCAACATGTCTGTTTTTGATACTATAAACTTCATAACTTCCTCTACAGGATTTCTCTTATTTCTTTTAATTCTTCTATATATATTAATTAACCGTAGTAGTAATTAGCTTTGTTAATATGTT
>RFNO01000136.1 GCA_009927165.1 Pseudomonadota bacterium | reverse complement strand
AGCAACCAAGGTAACCAACTGTAATCACAAGATATTTGTCTGTGGAAAGCCTTGTGTATTTCAAGTGGATTGTTTTGCTCCTTCTGTGAATTCACAGTTATTAACAAGTTATTAACACCCCCCTAACAAGAGATTAACAACGCTCTTAACAAAGTTATTAACAGGGCTTTGGACCCGAACTTTATCGAATCAGACCTTCAATAGCGGTCATGTGTTTGAGCATTTCCGGGTCAGATTTGAGTAGCGCCGTAATTCGATTTACCCCATGCATGACCGTAGTGTGATCTTTGCCACCAAAATATTCTGCTATCTGTGGGTAAGACATGCCCCGATGTTTTCTCAGAAGGTACCAACAAATGTGTCTGGGCATTGTGAGATTTCTTGTTCTTTTATCCGCTTTTAAATCCCCGCCCTTTACTCCAAATTGGAGAGCCACCAATTTCAAAATAGCTTCGGGAGTGAGCTCGTGCCGGGTTTTTGGAGCAATTTCTCTGAGTATTTGTTTTGCCAAGTCCAACGATATCTTGACGCCAGTTAAGGCGGCATAGGCCTGTACACGATGAAGAGAGCCTTCTAGCTCTCGAATGTTAGTTGAAATATGAGAAGCAATATAAGCGGCAACTTCTTCAGGAAGCTGAATACCCTCTTTTTCTGCTTTGTTTTGAAGAATCGCAATACGAGTTTCGATTTCGGGTGGCTGAACATCGGCTACTAAGCCCCACTCGAATCGCGTTTGTAAGCGGTTTTCAAGGCCCTCAATATCTTTCGGGTAGCGATCGGAAGTGATTACGATCTGTTTTCTCGACTCGTGCAAGTAATTAAAAGTGTAGAAAAACTCTTCTTGGGTTCTTTCTTTGCCTGCCAAAAACTGAATATCATCGAGCAAAAGAACGTCACAACCGGTTCTGTATTTTTCCCGAAACTCGCGCATTTTTTCGTTTCGAATAGCTTGGATCAACTCGTTGGTGAAAGCTTCGCTCGTTAGAAACAAAATGCGGAGATTGGGCTGGCTCTGATAAAGCTCGTGACCGATGGCTCTGAGCAAGTGAGTTTTCCCAAGTCCTGCCCCGCCAAAGATGAAAAGTGGATTGTAGCTTTGACCCGGCTGTTTGCTTACTGCTTGGCAAGCGGCGTGAGCAAACTGATTGGAACTGCCAATCACGAAAGTGTTGAAAGTGTACTTCGGATCAAACGGGTTTCGATTTGGAATGGAAACCGTTGAATCAAGAAAACCGTTATCGTTGCCCAGCACGTGAAGCGCCAAGCGAACCTGCTCTTTTTTTAGCTCTTTCAAAATGTTGTGAATCGCCGGAAGACACTTTTCTTCAAAAGCTTCTTTGATGAATTCGTTTTCAAAATCGAGCTCGAGAGTGCCGTCATTGGTTGCTTTGCAACTGGTCGGCGCAACCAGAGAGTGATAAACATGAGGCGCTAAATTGCTTCTGAGTTTTCCCCGAATTTCTTCCCAGACCTGATTTTCCATAACACCCAGCTAACTACTCCAAGAGGTTTTCGCGAGCAAATGATTCTGAACCCAACAATCGAATGTGTCTCGCGGGAACATGGGAAGTAGCAAAACCATTTTGGGTTGGCAATCACAGCAAAAATAATTCTGAACATTTTTGTTAATGAATAAAAAAAAACAGTGCGCCTCAGGAAAAGATCAATTAGTTTGCTGAGATTGACACGGCGAAGAAAGATCATTAGGGTGTCAGACTTTCAGGTACAGGAGCGGGATTTATGAAGCGCACATATCAACCCAGCAAAACCAAGCGAAGAAGAACGCACGGTTTTATGAAAAGAAACAGCCGCAAAGACGGCAAACTGGTATTGGCTCGAAGGCGTCGAAAAGGGCGAAAACGATTAACGCCCAAAATGGCCAGAAAGTAAGAGCTTTGCAAAAAAAAGCAGGGGCCCCTCAAAAAAAGGCATTTCCCAAGTCGTCCCGTCTTCTGAAAAAAAGCGATTTTCGCTTTCGTCCGTATCACAAATTTTTTTCTGATCGGTTCCGTTTCTATTTCAAGAAAGACGGCTTAGGCAGATTAGGTATTTCCATTTCTAAAAAGGTCCTCAAAAAGGCCACCGATCGAAACCGGCTGAAGAGGCTTTTAAGAGAAGCCTACCGTGAGATCAGACCAGAAATATCCAAAGTGGATGTTCATATCGTGGCAAAAGAAGGAGATGTTGCCCGCTGGGAGAACCTAAAAAAGGCCGATATCGAGCGCGAGCTGAGGCTTTGGCTCCGGGGTGCGGAATCAAAAAAGGACGAAAACAGTGCTAAAAAAAGCAGCTAGGACGATGTTGCTCACCCTTCGGCATGGGGTCCATGCACTGGTAAGCGTAGGGAGCTGTTGTAGATTTGAGCCGACCTGTTCGCGATACGGGATGCAAGCAATTGAAATTCATGGTGTTTTGGTTGGTGCGGGCCTGTTGATAAAAAGGTTGTTGAAGTGTCATCCCTGGGGTAAAGGGGGGCTCGATTTAGTGCCCACAAAAGTACGTGGATGGAGGAATTAGATGGCTGGTAAAACCTGGATTGCGATTCTGCTCATTTTTGGAATTTGGTTTGGATACATGAGGTGGTTTGCACCCATTCCGGTTCCCACCAACAAACCAGCCGCTAGCGTAACGACTTCAGCGGGCTCTGCGGAAAAACAATCTGTGGCGCCAACCGGAAACCTCTTCGTCGGCAAATGGAACAACGACTTTCAAATGGAAAACAGCAAGCTAGAGGTTGGTTTTTCAGATGTGGGTGGAAAAATTGCTGTCGCCGAGACGAAAAAATATCGTGTGACGCCTAAAAAGAGCGCTGGATTGATGCCGGTGCTTTCTATTGAAAATAATGGACCGGCCCTGGAAACCGGATTCACGTCTCCCGAGCTGCAGGAGTTTTCGCTCGGAAAATACGCCAGAACAGTCAGCGGACAAACCGTTACCTACTCTTTCCAAACCACGACAGCTAGAGTCGATAAAACCTACACGCTGAAAGAAAACAGCTATTTTATTGAGTCAAATCTGAAAATTACGCCCCTCAAGACAAAAGGGACGGATTTGGGATTTTTAATGATTCCCGTGGGTGCAAAGCCCGAAGAAGCGGATACCCATAACCCGCTAAAAAACTGGGAAGTCGTTAGCTACCAAAACGAATCTTTATCTCGAAGCCCTATCGGAAAAATCGCGGAAGAAAAAGTCACCCAAGGCAATACAGCCTGGCTTGCTTTTGGGAACAAGTATTTTGCTACGGCCATTTCCAATCAGGGCGCGGAAATAAATCCAGACATTGTATTGACCAAACAATCAGATTTTGTGGGTGCATATCTCAGATATCCTTTGGTTCTTAAAGAGGGGCAAAAGGAAATCAACATTCCTCTTCGATACTATCTAGGGGCTAAGGATTATCACGAATTAGAAGGGGCCCGAATGCTCGGGCTCATTGATTATGGAACCTTTGCAAAACTGGCCTATCCGCTTTTATGGCTTTTGCGAACTTTTTATAGCGGGGTCCACAATTACGGGGTTGCCATCATTTTGCTGACCATTTTGGTCAGGCTCTTATTTTATCCGCTTACCTTAAAAAGCCAGCAATCCATGAAAGCCATGCAGAAGCTTCAGCCCCAAATTGCTGCACTCAAAGAAAAGTACAAAGAAGAGCCGGCAAAAATGCAGCAAGAGCAAATGGCCTTATTTAAGACGCACAAAGTCAACCCCATGGGGGGATGTTTGCCTATGTTGGTCCAGTTGCCAGTCTTTATTGCCCTTTACGCTGTTCTGGGAAATTCTATCGAACTTTTTCAGGCTCCGTTTTTTGGCTGGATTCAAGACCTTTCGACTAAAGACCCTTTTTATATTTATCCCGTTTTAATGGGGATCTCCATGTTTGCTCAGCAAAAGCTTACTCCCAATGTTGGGATGGATCCTGCACAGCAAAAGGTCATGATGTTTATGCCGGTGCTCTTTAGTTTCATGATGATTAATTTGCCGTCGGGTTTAACGATGTACATTTTCGTAAGTACCCTGTTGGGAATTTTTCAACAGGTCATGATGAAAGAAAAAAAACCTGCTTCAAATACCGCCACCATTGTTAATACGTAAAGAGGCAGAGCCAGATGTTTTGAGGCTCTTTAAGTGTTACGCGACAACCTAAATTTATCGAAGACCATTTTTGCGTTGGCTTCAGGCCGACTGCCCGCGGCTGTTGCTATTGTGAAAATGAGCGGACCAGACGCATTTCTTTTTGCGAGTAAAATTTTTAAACCGGCCGCAGGCGGAGCGCTGGAACTGAAGCGCTCGATGGTGTGGGGCACCCTTTCCGATGTCCAGGGAAGCAAAATCGATGATTGCCTCACTTTGGTTTTCGTTGGACCCAACTCCCACACCGGCGAAAACGCCATTGAGTTTCAGTGTCATGGATCTGTTCCTGTGGTGAGAAAGCTTGAAAAGACCCTCATCGAGCTAGGGGCCCATCCAGCGGAACGAGGGGAGTTTTCGTATCGTGCCCATCTGAATGGCAGGATTTCTCCGGCAGAAATTGAAAGCTTAGGGGATGTGTTTTTGGCCAGAGAGCAAGGAGACCTGCGGAAAATTTATTCAAGAAAAGACGGCTCCCTCACTCAGAAAATTTTAAGTCTCCGAGAGAACCTCATTCGTGTTCAAGCCATCTTAGATACGGCAATTGATTTTGCCGACGAGTACTCAAATGTGGTGGGACAAGCCCGTTCCCCGCTGAAAATGACTATCCACGAGTGCTCAGAGATTATTCAAAGATATTCTACGTTTAAGAATGCGGCCGCAGTTTCGAGGCTGGTGATTGCCGGGAAACCAAATGCCGGAAAAAGCTCGTTGTTCAACGCTCTGTTGGGACATTATCGAGCGATTGTTCATGAAGAGGCTGGAACCACGCGAGATGTCATAGAGGAAGACATGGAGGTGGGCGGCCAGCGCTGGAAGCTAGTGGATACTGCCGGGTTTAGAGAGAGTGATGAGGCGAGAGAAAAAGAGGGGATTGAGATTGGCGAGAGGTTTCTGGCCTCAAGTCAGTTTTGGATTCTCGTGGTGGATGGGTCTTCCGGAATTACTCACGAAGAAGAGGCCCTCATCGAGAAGTACCGCTCCAAACCGCATCTCGTGGTTTGGAACAAAAAGGATCTTTCTGCTTGGCGGGAGCCCAGCCAAAAGTGGTACCGAAGCTCGGTTCATCCGCTTTCCGCGCAAACCGGAGAGGGGATAGTGGAGCTTTGGAAAAAACTAGACCTCCATCTTTCTAGCCGAGAAAGCCCAGGACCTCTTCCAACGGCGGTAGAGAGCCAACGGCTCATCACAGCACTGGAGTCTATGAGGACTTTGCTTGCGGCCCTTGAGCGAGGCGAAAATCCGGAAAGTCTTTCAGAAAAGAATCGGGAAGCGGTGAGAACTCTGGAGGCAGTGGTTGGAGAAGTGGGCATTGAGGATGTTTTAGACCGCGTGTTCGGTGAGTTTTGCATAGGAAAGTAAGAAATGTTTCACGTGAAACAATTTGATGTGGTTGTCGTGGGCGGTGGACATGCGGGCTGCGAAGCTGCGCTCGCCGCGAGTCGCATGGGAAGAAAAACACTTCTCATCACCATGGACAAAGAAAAGATCGCTGAAATGTCCTGCAATCCATCTATCGGCGGTGTCGGCAAGGGCCAACTGGTGAAAGAAATCGACGCTCTGGGCGGAGAGATGGGAAAGAATGCAGACTTTACCGGAATCCAATTCAAGCGCCTGAACACTCGAAAAGGCAGCGCCGTTCAGTCTTCTCGTTGCCAATCTGACAAAAAAGCTTACGCGCAACGAATGCAGTCCGTGCTTAAGGATCAGGCGAACCTTCAGATTCTTGAAGGGGAGGTAAAGGCCATTGAGATAGAGAGCCAGACCATCACGGGGCTTCGGCTACAGACCCATACAGGCTCTGTGGAAATCGTTACTCCCAACATAGTAATCACTGCGGGCACTTTCATGAGGGGCCTCATCCATTGTGGCTTCGAACAGTCGGAAGGTGGCCGTTTCGGTGAGCGCGCTAGCGTGGGACTGTCGGCTTCATTGGCCGACATGGGTTTCAGCATCAGTCGTCTGAAAACGGGAACACCAGCCCGCCTTATCAAAGAATCCATCGATTGGTCCCAAATGGAAGAACAGTTCGGTGATGTTCCCCCCTATAAGTTCAGCTTTTGGAACACTAGCGTCGCCTTGCCTCAGATCTCCTGTTATTTGGTGCACACCAATGAAGAAACCCATCGAGTAATTTTGAAAAATCTTGATAAATCTCCCCTTTATAGCGGAAACATTAAGGGCGTAGGGCCCCGCTACTGTCCGTCCATTGAGGACAAAGTGGTAAAATTCCCAGAAAAGGGCCGGCACCAGTTATTTTTTGAGCCGGAAGCCCTCGATTCCAATTGGATTTACCCCAATGGAATATCGACTAGCTTGCCCGCCGAAGTTCAAGACCAGTTCATTCGTACCATTCCGGGCTGTGCCGATGTTCGCTTTGCCCGCTATGGGTACGCTGTAGAATATGACTGTCTCGACCCGCGCCAACTGAAGCCCACCCTAGAATCAAAGGTGGTCTCGGGACTGTTTTTGGCCGGTCAAATCAATGGCACTTCAGGATACGAAGAGGCAGCGGCACAAGGATTAATGGCGGGCATTAATGCTGCTCTAAGAGCGGCAAACGAGGAGGCCCTGGTTCTTTCCAGAGCCGAATCCTATATTGGGGTCATGATAGACGATCTCACTCGGCTTGGAGTAAACGAGCCATATCGAATGTTTACTTCGCGGGCGGAATATCGGTTGTCACTGCGAGAAGACAACGCGGACCTTCGTCTCAGCGCTTTTGGCCATCGAATCGGCCTGCTCCCGGACGAGAATTACGCCCAGGTCAACGAGCGTAAAGCCAGAATTCAGGGCCATACAGCCCTTTTCAAGGAAAAGTTCATCAAGCCGGGCCCGTTAGTAAACGGAGTTCTTGAAAAGCTGGGGACCAGCCCACTCACCCATGCGCAAAGCTTGGCCAATTTGCTCAAACGACCAGAAGTAGGCTTAGCGGACGTGCTGGAGTTTGCTCCCGATGCCCAGCTTAGCGCGCTCGATGCCGCCACCCAGGAAACGCTCGAGATAGAACTCAAGTACGAAGGTTATATTTCTATACAGAAAGATGAAATACGGCATTTGAGCAAAATGAAAGAGTCCACCATTCCTGAATCTTTTGATTACAGTAAGGTCATAGGACTTTCCATCGAGCTCCGAGAGAAACTTTCTAAGTCCCGCCCAGAGAGCCTGGCTGATGCTGCCAAAATCTCCGGTGTCACACCAGCTGCGCTGACGGCCCTGCTTTTTCATCTTAAAAAGAAAGGTTCTGCTGGTCTTGAAAGAACTGTTTAAAAACTATCAGGCCGCCCTTCCCCCTGTTTCGCCGGAAGAAGTCGAACTTTATGAGCGATATTTCTCTGTCTTGAAAAGTTGGAATGAAAATCTGGCCCTAGTTTCCAAGAAGTCCATCGACCTATCTTTCGCAAACCACTTTGTGGACAGCATTTTTATTTCGGACTTTGCTAAGAAGTTTTTGAAAACGGGTCAGGTTTTTGATCTGGGAACAGGTGCCGGTTTTCCGGGTGTGGTTTTTGGTATTCGAAATCCCGATCTTAAAATCCGCCTTTACGAAAAGCTCCTTAAGAAGCAGACGTTCTTGGCTGCCCTTCTGAAAGAGCTCGCTCTTCGGAATGTTGATTTGAAGGGGGCTATGCCAGAGGAGAGACACGAGGGGGTTTTAATGGCCCGGGCGGTGATGCCCCCGGCAGAACTTTTTCCCTTTGTAGCTAAACGGCTAAAAGCGGGCTCTGTTTTGATTGTAAATATTGGGAGCCAGGCCCCGAGTCCGGAAGAGCCTGGGCAATTCATCAAGCTAGAGGAAGTTCGGTACACATTGCCGCAAGACTGTGGAGACCGACGGGCCATTGCCTATCGTTATGTTCCACATGGAACAAATTAACGCGGTTTTTGTTTCACGTGGAACAAGCTAAAAACCGTGCCCCGAAATCCCTTGTCTGTCGTGGATCTTGAGCTAACTCGCCGTATCGAAAGAATTTTTTGGCGCCCGCAAAAAATTTTGTTATAAAAGCTGGGATTTTTCACCTAAAACCAAAAGTACTTTTTATGACAAAAATCATTGCGATTTCGAATCAAAAAGGTGGAGTTGGCAAAACCACTACGGCGGTAAACTTGGCTGCTTCGGTGGCCGCAGCCGAGAAAAAAGTTCTCTTAATTGACCTTGATCCGCAGGGCAATGCGTCTAGCGGTCTTGGTCTTGAGCGGGGAACTTATACTGATAAGAACATTTACCATGTTCTTATTGATGAGCTGCCGATGCGCGAAGCCATTTACCCCACCGATCTGGAATACTTAAAAGTATGCCCCTCGGACAATAACCTGAGCGGCGCCGAAATCGAGTTGGTACAGGCCATTGCTCGAGAGATGCGACTCAAGAACGCGATCGAAGAACTCAACAGTTCGCCGCTGGGCGCCTTTGATTATGTGTTTATTGATTGCCCGCCATCACTGGGACTTTTGACCCTTAACGCCCTAACGGCCGCTACTCACTATTTGATCCCACTTCAATGTGAGTACTACGCGATGGAGGGGCTGGGCCAGTTCTTGAATACGGCTGAGCTAATTCGAAAAGGCCTCAACAGAAATCTTGCTCAGCTGGGAATTGTACTGACCATGTTTGACTCTAGAAACAACTTGAGTCGCCAGGTCAGAACGGAAGTTAAGAACCATTTCAAGGGCGGTGTTTTTGAAACGGTAATTCCAAGAAATGTAAAACTTTCGGAAAGCCCCAGTCACGGAAAGCCCGTGATTTTATATGATATCAGCTCTTCGGGATCCCAGAGTTACTTGAATCTAGCTCGAGAAGTCATCGACCGGATTGAAGGCGTTGAGACCAAAGAAAATTTAGAACAGGCTAACGAATCTGAAATGTTAAACAGG
>RFNO01000126.1 GCA_009927165.1 Pseudomonadota bacterium | reverse complement strand
TCTCTCCGCGCTCACTGCAGCGGAATATTTCCGGGACGAAGAAGGCCAAGACGTTCTGTTATTCATCGACAACATTTTCCGGTTTACTCAAGCGGGTTCAGAAGTGTCGGCACTTTTAGGCCGAATTCCTTCCGCTGTGGGTTACCAGCCAACTTTGGCAACAGAAATGGGAGCGCTCCAGGAGCGAATCACTTCTACCAAGAAGGGTTCGATTACTTCTGTGCAGGCGATTTACGTTCCTGCGGATGACTATACGGATCCTGCTCCAGCTACGGCCTTCACTCACTTGGATGCAACGACCAACTTGAGTCGTGCGATTTCTGAAAAGGGAATTTATCCAGCAGTGGATCCTCTCGCTTCTACTTCACGACTTTTAAGTCCTGAAGTGCTAGGCGAAGAACACTATAAAGTAGCTCGGGAAGTTCAGAGAATTCTACAGCGCTATAAAGATCTGCAAGACATCATTGCGATCTTGGGTATGGATGAGCTCTCTGAAGACGATAAAATTACTGTCGCAAGAGCGCGTCGTCTTGAGCGCTTCTTGTCTCAACCGTTCTTTGTGGCGGAGCAATTTACCGGTAACCCGGGTAAATACGTGGAAGTAAAAGATACGGTCCGAGGCTTCAAAGAAATTTGCGAAGGTAAGTACGATGAACTGCCAGAGCAGGCTTTCTACATGGTAGGAACTATCGAAGAAGCCGTGGCAAAAGCAGAAAAACTCCGAGGAACTAAGTGATCCAAGTCGATATCGTCACTCCTGTAAAAAAGCTCGTTGAAGGAGCTAAAGCAGACTGGGTAAAAATCCCAGGAATTCGCGGCGAGCTGGAAATTCTTCCGGGCCACCGAGAGCTGCTGACGCTGCTAACGACCGGAGTGCTTTCTTTCCCTCACCAGGGAAAAGAGAGAAAGTTTGCGATCAGTCATGGATTTGCAGAAGTTCGGAATAATCGCATTCTTGTTTTGGCTGAAACAGCTGAAGAATCTACCGGAGTCGACAAAGCGAGAGCTGCGTTGGCACAAAAGAGGGCCGAGGAAAAACTGGTTCAGGGCGTACTCGACGAACATGACTTCAGAAAACAGCAATTGAAACTACAGCGAGCAGTTACCCGACAGACCATCCTCCAAAGTTAGAAGTAAAAAACTGTGGTGGAGACAACATTAAAAATTAACGAGATTTTTTTCAGCATCCAGGGGGAGAGCCTTCTGGCGGGCAAGCCGACTGTTTTTGTGCGGACAGCAACTTGCAATTTGAGGTGTACTTGGTGTGACACCAAGTACTCTTATTGGGAAGGATCTGTCATGGGCCTACCCGCCATTCTCGAAAAAGTAAGATCTTTCGGGAGTAAGTATGTTTGTCTCACTGGTGGAGAGCCCTTGGGCCAAAACGGGAGCATCGAACTCATGCGGGAGCTCCTCAAAGAGGGATATACAGTCTCGTTAGAAACCAACGGAAGTTTTTCTATTAAAGACGTGCCTTTGGACGTGGTGAAAGTCATCGACATCAAATGCCCTGATAGTGGGGAATCCAATCAAATGGCATGGGAAAACCTGGACTTAGTGCGTGTCCACGATCAGTTTAAGTTTGTAGTAGCCTCCAAAAAAGACTTCGATTGGGCACAACAGGTGTGTCGCGACCACCAGTTGGAACAAAAGTGCCACCTGCTTTACTCCCCCGTTTACGGAAAAGTAAAACCCCACGAATTGGCCCAATGGATCTTAGACGCCAAAGCGCCAGTAACCCTCCAAGTTCAACTGCATAAGGAAATTTGGGGCCCCAACGAGCGCGGCGTTTAACGCCACCCATGGCTTGCCGGACACGGACTTTTCCATTAGAAATCATGGGATTATGCCGGTTTTACAAGCATCGCCCAAACCCGAATGGCTTAAAATTCGCCCCCCTGGTGGAGAAGCCTATGCTCAGATTAAAGAGCTAGTGAAAAGCCTCAAGTTACACACGGTGTGTGAAGAAGCTCGCTGTCCGAACTTGTCGGAATGTTGGGGCGGCGGAACTGCAACGCTCATGTTGATGGGAGATACTTGCACGCGAGGGTGTAAGTTTTGTCACGTAAAAACAGGGAACCCAAAAGGCTGGCTTGATGCCGATGAGCCTGAAAAAGTTGCAAAGGCTTTGGGCGTTTTAAAGCTGAAGTACGTTGTTTTGACCTCCGTGGATCGTGATGATTTGCCGGATGGAGGCGCCGACCATTTTTCAAAAACTGTCGAAGCGATTAAAAAAGCTGCGCCAGAGACCATTGTCGAAATTCTCATTCCAGATTTTCTAGAAAACGAAGAAGCGCTAAAGCGAGTTGCTTTTTGCGGCGCCGAAGTCATCGCCCACAACCTAGAAACGGTTGAGCGGCTAACAAAAAAAGTTCGCGATGGTCGATGCGATTATCGAATGTCACTCGCTGTTTTGGACAAAATAAAAAAACTGAACCCCAAAGTTTTTACTAAATCATCTCTTATGTTGGGCTTGGGAGAAACCCCTAGCGAAGTATTGTGTTCGATGGATGATCTCAGAGCTGTTTCTGTCGACGTGCTTACTTTGGGGCAGTATTTAAGACCAACCGACTGGCATTTGCCGGTTCACGAATTCATTCATCCTACTGTGTTTAAAGAGCTGGAAGATGCCGGGATGAAAAAAGGATTTTTGTGTGTGCCATCGGGGCCGCTTGTCCGCAGCTCTTACCGAGCCGGAGAAAAATTTTTGGAGGGTTTGATTCGTGCTGGAAAAAAACTCGAAGCTTAAGAAAAAAACGACAAAAAAAATAGTAATGAAAGCGCCGGCAGTGCTTCGCGCAGACTGTTTTCGTGTTTTGGATGAAAACAATCGGCCGAACGAAAAAGTAGAGCCCAAGCTTTCCAAGGAAATGTTGATTCGCATGTATCGCAACATGATGGCGACTCGCCTCTTTGATGAGCGGGGCATGCTCTTGCAGCGCCAAGGAAGAATTGGTTTTTACGTGCCTTCTTTTGGCCAAGAAGCCATTCAAATTGGAACTGCCGCTGCACTGAAAAATTCCGACTGGATCTTTCCGAGTTATCGAGAGCCAGGAGTATTTCTGTCTCGAGGAGCCGGTCTTTTTGAGATGCTCTGCAATCTTTGGGGGAATCAAAGCGATGTGTGCAAAGGGCGGCAGATGCCTGTGCACTATAGTTTTTCTGATCTAAAACTTTTCAGCGTATCCAGCCCCATTGCAACGCAAGTCATTCAAGCTGTGGGCGCTTCCCTTGCTTCGAAAATTAGAAACGAAAAAGACATTGCCATTACCTACTTCGGAGATGGCGGAACTTCGGAGAACGACTTTCATACCGGGCTTACTTTTGCGGGCGCCATGAAAACACCTACTGTTTTTATTTGTACCAACAATGGGTTTGCTATTTCTGTGCCCACTCAAAAGCAGACGGGCGCACAGCGGATGGTCGACAAAGCGATTGGCTACGGTATGCCGGGGATTGCTGTGGATGGAAACGACGTTCTTGCTGTTTACTCAGCCACCCAGGAAGCGGCAGATCGGGCACGTCGCGGAGAAGGTCCAACGTTGATTGAGTGTGTGACGTTGAGAATGGGTCCGCATTCCTCTTCTGATGATCCGACTCGTTACCGAGACGCCCAAGTGTTTGAAGCGTGGGCAAAGCGCGATCCTATTCAGCGATTTCGCCAATACCTTGAGCGCAAAAAGCTCTGGGATGAAAAGAAGCAAGAGGATCTGGAGAAAGAGTTGAAAGCCACATTAGCTGAAGCGGTCGAGAAAGCGGAAAAAGAACCGCCACCACAGTTAGACACGCTCTTTGAGGATGTCTATGCGGAGCTCACCCCACAACTCGTCCGTCAAAAGGAAGATTTGTTGGCAGAGCAAGAGCTGAGAGGGAAGTTTGAAAATACCAGTGAGGCATTTCCACTTTAAGAGGATTTTTTATGGCTAACCTAACTTTAGTTCAAGCGGTTCGAGATGCGCTGATGACCGAAATGGCGCTTGATCCCAGAGTTGTGCTAATGGGAGAAGATGTCGGTTTAAATGGCGGTGTTTTTCGAGCTACGGAGGGTCTTCAAAAAGAATTTGGTGAAGAACGTGTGATGGACACACCGCTGGCTGAGAGCGGAATTATCGGGTTGGCTTTAGGCATGTCGGTAAACGGTATGCGGCCTGTTCCCGAAATCCAATTCATGGATTTTATTTATCCTGCTTTTGATCAAATTGTGAGTGAAGTCGCGAAACTCCGGTACCGAAGTGGCGGAGGTTTTAAGTGTCCGATGGTTATTCGTACCCCTTACGGGGGCGGCATTAAGGGAGGCCATTACCACTCCCAAAGCGCAGAAGCCTACTTTGCACATACCGCTGGACTCAAAGTAGTGATTCCTTCGAATCCTTACGATGCTAAAGGGCTTTTGATTGCCTCCATTCGAGATGAAGATCCGGTTCTCTTTATGGAGCCTAAGCGACTTTATCGGTCAGTGAAAGGTGAAGTTCCGGAAGAAGCCTACACAGTAGACATTGGAAAAGCCCAAGTGGTTCGTCCGGGAAAAGATGTGACTCTCATTGCTTGGGGAGCGATGGTGCCGGTCTGTCTCAAAGCCGCCGAACTTTGTGAGCCTCGGGGCGCTGACTGCGAAGTGATCGACTTAAGAACGCTGGTCCCTCTGGATGAAGAAACTATTCTAGAGTCAGTGAGAAAAACTGGACGCGTGGTGATTGTGCACGAAGCCCAAAAAACCTGTGGGTTTGGTGCTGAGATTTCGGCGCTTATTTCTGAACAAGCCATTCTTTCTTTAGAAGCGCCCATTGTGAGAGTGACTGGGCTCGATACGCCCTTCCCTTATACCTTGGAGCATATTTATTTACCCGACCCGGAGCGTGTTGCTCTGGCAGTCGGAAAAGTAACACGGTTTTAGCTCGATAAAAGAGCAAGGAGACGCAAATGGACTTCAAATTACCTGATATTGGCGAAGGTATCCACGAAGGTGAAATTGTAAAATGGTTAGTAAAGCCAGGTGAAAAAGTCGCTGCCGACCAACCCATGGTGGAAGTGATGACTGATAAAGCGACCGTCGAAATCCCTTCTCCGATCAACGGAACCATCGACAAAGTTTTTGCTCAAGAAGGCGAAACGTTGGAAGTGGGAAAAGTGTTAGTCGTGATTAAAGAAGAAGGTAAAGCAAGTACATCCGAAGCCAAACCTGCCCCCAAACCAGAAGAGAAAAAAGCAGTCACTGCTGCTCCCAAAGCCCAAGTACCCAGAGAAGTCACTCCCGTGGCTGCTGATGACGATGCTGAAGCTCTTCCCTTTTCTGTCTTGGCGACTCCGGCTACACGGAAATTGGCTAGAGATCTGGAAGTAGACATTCGCACAGTAAAAGGCACAGGACTTCACGGTCGAATCACCAAAGAAGATGTGCAAATGGCTCACCAAGGGCAGGAAGCAGCAGCTCCCCGTTCTTCTCATGCTGCCATTTCTTCCACGGCAGTTGTACCCCAAACCTACCAATCGGTTCCGGCTCCTCAGCGAGGCGCTTTGCAGGTTATCCCCTTGCGAGGAGTTCGAAAGAAAATTGCAGAAGCCATGCAACACTCAAAACGAACGGCTGCTCACTTCACTTACGTAGAGGAAGTGGACATGTCAGCAGTAGTTCAGCTCAGAGCTTCAGTCGCCGAAGAAGCAAAACGCCGAGAAATAAAATTAAGCTATTTGCCTTTTATCATTAAGGCCCTCATTCCTTGCTTGCAGGAGTTTCCGTATTTGAACTCCTCACTCAACGACGAAAAAGAGGAAATTGTTCTGAAGGGGGACTACAACATCGGAATTGCTACGGACACTCCCAACGGATTGATTGTTCCCGTGATCAAAAACGCGGATCAAAAAAACATTTGGCAGTTGGCCACAGAAATTTCAGTGCTCGCTGAAAAAGCGAGAACTGGAAAAATAGGTTTGGACGATCTGAAAGGAGGAACCTTCACAATCACGAATGCGGGTTCCATTGGAGGAGTATTTGCTACTCCAGTTATTAACCACCCTGAAGTGGCAATTTTAGGAGTGAATGCCATTCGTAAGCGCCCTGTGGTTAAAGGAGATCAAATCGCAGTTGCAGACATGATGTTCTTGTCTCTGTCGGTTGACCACCGAGTGGTTGATGGTGCAGATGCCGCCCGATTTATGAACCGAATGGTATTCTTCCTCTCTGAACCCACACGATTGGTGTTTGCATGAAAACATTCGACGCAATTGTCATTGGAGCCGGTCCCGGAGGTTATCCTTGTGCCATTCGATTGGCGCAACAAGGGAAAAAAGTAGCCATTGTCGAGAAAGACAAGTGGGGCGGCGTTTGCTTAAACGTGGGCTGTATTCCCTCAAAAGCACTTATTTATGCGTCTTCGCAATTTCATAAAACAAAAGAGCTCGCAGACATTGGCATTCAAGTCACTGCCCCCAAGCTGGACATGGAAAAAATGCAAAGCTGGAAGGGCGGCGTGGTCAAACAATTGACCAGTGGTGTTTCAGGCTTGCTGAAAATGAACGGTGTTGCTGCGTTTTCAGGATCCGCCACTTTTAAAGACGCTCACACTCTTGAAGTTACTGGAAGCACGGGAAAAGAGACCATCACAGCGAAAGATATTGTGATTGCAACCGGATCGCGAGTGGTAGAAATCCCCATTTTAAAATTCAACGGCAAAAACATTCTCGATTCGACGCAGGCGCTGGATCTTAAAAAGTTGCCAAAGCAATTTATTGTTGTGGGAGGCGGCTTTATTGGGCTTGAAATTGGAATGGCTTACGCAAAGTTAGGCTCGAAAGTCACCGTCGTGGAAGCGCTTGATCAGCTCCTGGCTACAGTGGAAGCAGAGCTGGTTCAAGTGGTTCAAAAGAAAATGCGCGAGCTAGGAATGGTCATTCACACCAGCACGAAAGCGCTGGGCCTGAAAGAGAAAGATCCCGCGAAAGAATCGTTGCTGCACTTAGAAGTAGAAACCAAAGAAGGCAAAAAGACTCTTGAAGCGGACGCGATCCTCGTTTCCGTGGGAAGAAAGCCCAATTCAGATGGATTGGGTCTTGAAAAAATCGGCGTAAAAATGGATTCACGGGGAAATATCCCCACAGACCGGCAAGGAAAGACTAACGTTGGGGGCGTATGGGCGATTGGCGATGTGACGGGTGCGCCTCAGCTTGCTCATCGAGCAACGCAAGACGGCCTTTTAGTGGCCGCAGCCATTTGCGGTGAAAAGGCCTATAAGGATTACAAAACGGTGCCGTGGGCAGTTTTTGTGGATCCAGAAATTGCAACTGCTGGGCTTACTGAGAAAGAAGCCAAAGAGCAGAACATTCCTTACAAAGTAGGCAAGTTCCCATTTGCGGCCAACGGAAGAGCGCTCAGTACTCATGAAGGGAATGGTTTCTTAAAAGTGCTGATTCATGAAAAAAATGAAACCGTCATTGGCGTACACATAGTGGGACCTGAAGCCTCTAACTTAATTGCAGAAGCTACTCTTGCCATTGAAATGGGGGCAACAGTAGAAGACTTGGTGAGAACGATTCACACGCATCCTACTCTGCCGGAGGCTTTCCCAGAAGCTGTGGAACTGGCTTTCTCGAAAGCCATTCATGTTTTCAAACCCAAGAGGACATAAGTGGCAAACGAGATTGAAATTGTAGATCTCGGTCTTTGCGAATATCCGAGAGCTTACGAGATTCAAAAGAAAACCGTTGAAGAAAAACGGAGAAACCCGCGTTTTCCCGATAGGCTCTATTTGGTCGAGCACCCGAGAGTGTTTACTTTTGGACGTAAAAGCAAAGCTGAAGCGGGGTTGCCCAATCCTTCCTATGTGATTGAGCGGGGAGGAGAAGCTACTTTTCATAACCCCGGTCAATTAGTGGCTTATCCGATTCTTTCTCTCCAGGAGGGCGAACGGGATATCGGATTTTACTTAAGAACGCTTGAGCAAGTAGTGATTGAAACGATTCACGTGTGGGGCCTCAAGGGCGAGCGCAAAGAAGGTGCCACAGGAGTTTGGGTCCATCAAAAGGAAAAGAAAATCGCCAGTATTGGAGTAGCGCTTAAAGGTTGGGTCACCTTGCATGGAATTGCCCTCAATGTGGATAATGATTTGTCTGGATTTCACGAAATTCATCCGTGTGGTTTTTCGGGCGCCGTGATGACTTCTTTGAAAGAAGAGCTCAAAGATCGTTGTCCTGATTTCAATACGGTGAAGAAAGTGTTTGTGGAAGAATTTGAAAAACACTTTCAGAGAAAGCGTCTCTCATGAACCTTCCCTTTTTTGTGGGAAGTTTACCGTTCCAGTCTGTTTCCGAAGCGATTGATTTTGTAAAAAAGCACTCTTCTCACCTTCCCTTTCTTCCTCAGTTGCCAGAGTTAAACCCCCAAGAGGATATGATTGGACAAGTATTGAGGGGTTTTGAGTTGGGCCATTGGGATGAAAAAGCGAGCACGGCAATGGAGCTGTTTCAGAATGAGTTTGTGGAGAGTAGACGTTTCAAAATTCAAGTGGCTGGACCAGCTACGGTTTCAAGGACGCTTTCTTTGAGCGTTGAAGAAGTGTTGCCGCAGTGGATGCGCCTAGTGCAAGGATTGGGGCAGCAGTTTCGCCAAGCAGGATTTTTAGGCGAAATGTGGATCCAAGTCGATGAACCTTTTTGGTCAGAAGATCGAGCGTTGCCGGAAAAGATGATCGAAGCCGTGGCGGCGATTCAAAAAAAAGCAGCCAAAACCCACTTCGGCATTCATAGTTGTGCGAGTCGTAGGCCGCAACTTTCTCCCCACACACTGACGACGTTCCGATTTTTTTCGTTCGATTACACGAAGACTCCGCTGAGTGATTCAGAAAAAGCACACTGGGAGAGCTGGCTCCAAGAGGACGCTAGTCGAGTGTTGGTGTGGGGCGGACTTGCCGAGCCAGAAAGTGTAGCAGAGGAAGCGGGTTGGTTGAGCGGACAGAAGCAGGTGTGGACTTCCACTGCGTGTGGGCTCTATGGGAAAGACCCGGAAAAGCTAAGAAATCTAAAGACATAGTAGTTGCCTGAAACTAATAAATGGAATACTAAAAGCAGAACAGTTTTCTGGTAAGATAAGTTATGTTTCAAAAGAAAGCCGAAAATCCAGGTCTTGGAAAAGCAGAAAGAAAAAAACCCCCCAGACATTATGCTGTCATCGATCAGCGGGGCTGCACGGGCTGCCATGCTTGTATCCCTGTTTGTCCAGTGGATTGTATTGAGCAAGTTCCGGGAGTGGAGCATCCGGATTTTATGCGGGTGGTGGAAGTGGATCAGGACCGATGCATTGGATGTGAAGCGTGCGCAAAGATTTGTCCTTGGGAAACTATTTTTATGGAATCCCCAGCAGAGTACGAAGCGAAGATGAAAGAATGGACTGTGCGCTCGGTACTTTACGAAGGATTAGGCACCCAAGAAATTCCTACCAAAAAAGAGTAATCCTCATCTCTGAATAATTAAGGATCGATATTTCGCGGAGTGAGCC
>RFNO01000123.1 GCA_009927165.1 Pseudomonadota bacterium | reverse complement strand
ATGCCTATGCCAATTGAACTCGAGAAAGGAATCGAAAATGGCCTCATTGGAAACTGAAATTAATAAAAAGAAATCCCCTCTGGGGCGCGGGTTGGCGTCTTTAATTCCCGATGCTCATGTTGATGGGGGGCTACCCGGATCTCAAAACAAGAAAGATTACTTTCTCTGCGATATCGAAAAAATCGTTCCGAACACCTATCAACCCAGAAAAATTTTTAACAAAGAAGCGCTAGACGAATTGGTGGAATCCATCAAAGTTCACGGGATCATCCAGCCCCTGACCTGTCGCTGGAAAGACGGACGCCTGGAATTGATCGCGGGAGAAAGACGATGGCGCGCCGCCCAAAGAGCAGGACTGAAACAAGTTCCTGTTGTCATCCGAGAGGTTCCTGAAGATCAGAACTCTTTGGAACTAGCCATCATTGAAAATATCCAACGTGAAGATCTCAACTGCATTGAGGAAGCTATTGCGTATCAGCAGTTGATGGATGAGTTCCAACTGTCCCAAGAACAAATCGCGGAGCGAGTAGGCAAAGGGCGACCCACCATTGCTAACACGCTGCGTCTTCTTAAGCTGCCAGCTGTTATTCGGGAGGACATCGCTAGTGGTGCCCTCACCATGGGCCATGCGAGAGCCTTGTTGTCACTGGAAACAGCCGATGAACAACTAGCTGCGCGTGACCAGATTATTAAGAAAAAACTGAATGTTAGAGACGCTGAGCGCTACGTTTCCCAAGCGCAAAAAAACAAGAACAAGCCCCAGGACGAGGTTCAAACAGCCCCCGATGTGCACCTAAAAAACCTAGAAGACGACTTGAGGCGTCATTACGGGGCTCCGGTGCGAATTGTGGGTCATATCGACCACGGCTTTATTCAGTTTACTTATGCAAACCGCGACGATTTAATGCGGCTCGCCGATAAACTGAAACAACAAAATGCAGCTGAAACCCACTGAAAAAGCAAAACAACCCAGCCCTGCTAGTCGAGTTACGGTTCTTTTAGAAAAAGACTGTCACTTAGAGGGCCGTTTGAAGTTTGAGGGAACTGCTCGAATCGACGGGGGCTTTACCGGAGAAATTGATACTCCGGACACTCTCATCGTGGGTCGACAAGCCCGCGTGCAAGGAGAAGTCACAGCGTCTGTGGTGATTATTTCTGGTCATTTTCAGGGAAAAATTTGCGCTCGAAAACGAGTGGAAATCTGCGCTCCGGCCCTCGTAAAGGGGACCATTGAATCCGCGGTTCTCCAAGTTGAGGAGGGCGCCGTCTTCGAAGGAGAAAGCAAGATGTTGCGAACCTTAGAAAACGCCCAAGAAACCCGACATTGATCGGTCCTGCTACCTTGACACCCACCTGCCCCACTGTTAATCAAGCTGAGCCATTTTGTAAGTTAAATTAAGTGTTTTCGCTTTTTGGAAGGTCCTTTACGTGATCAACTTAAGCATAGATCCCCAACTGTTTCCTCAGCAGCTCGGAATTGAGCTTGGAATTTTTTTGGCAAGTTACACAGTCCTCAATAAAGTTTTGTTTAAGCCCTATTTAGATTTGGTTCATGCACGAAATGCAAAGTCCACCGAACTCAAAGCACACACGGTAGAAGATCGGGCAAAATCTGAAAAGCTTGCGACTGAATACGAAGACTTTATGCGAGCTCAGCGCAAAGACGTTGCTCATTGGGTCGATGAAGAAAAAAAGAAAGTGTCAGAGCAGGAGCGCGCCCTCATTGAAGCAGCTCGCAACAAAGTTGCTGCTGAATTAGCTGCGAGCCGAAAATCTGCTGATGAACAAATGGACATTGCGCGCAAAGAACTCATGCCGTTAGTCGGAGAATATTCCAGCAAGATCGTAGCTAAACTGACAGGGAAAAAAGTTACGATCTCAGCTGCTGCAGCTTCTGCTGGAAAAGAGATGGAGAAAACTCTGTAGAGGATTTATGAATTCCGAATCGCTCCCACAAATAGTTAATTTCGCAGTGGTGGTTGGATTTTTAGGTGTATTTGGCCGTAAACCGTTAGCGGCATTTATGACTGCGCGCTCTGAGGGAATTAAAAAACTCATCGATGAAGCAGAGTCTGAGTCTCGAGAAGTAACTGCCAAGTTGCAATTAGCAGAATCGAACGCCAAGCAAAAAGACGCTCACGCTAAACAACTTCTTGAAGACGCAAAGGAAATGGTTGCTCGTCACAAAGAACGTGTGCTCGAAGCCGCCAAAAACGAAAGCGTGCGTATTCAGAAAGAAGGCGAGCTTTTAGGAACTGGAGAGCTCCAGAAAAAGAAAGAAGCTCTTCAGCAAGAAATTTGTGAAAGAAGCGTAGCCCTTGCTCATAAGTACCTCACCGACCAATTGGAAGGTAAAGACAAGGAAAAGCTCATTTCGGAATACATAACATGGGTGGGACATGGCAAAGCTTGATCGAGTTGCACTCCGTTATGCAAAAGCAGTGTTTGATTTTTTGGGAGACCCCAAAAAAGTCGACGGTGTCACTCAAGAGCTAAAAGTCTTTTCTTCTGCTTTGGATGCTAACCCGGAGTTAATGGGTGCGCTCACCAACGAAGCTTTTTCCACGGAAAAACGAGCGTTGGTGGTTAAAGATGTTGCCCAACAAATGGGGCTTTCCCAAGATGCCATAAAAGTTTTGAATGTGTTGACGGAAAACCGAAGGGTGCGCAGCACCGAAGCAGTTGCTGAGCGATTGCATAATTTGAATCTTGAAGCGGCAGAAATTGCACCGCTTTTTGTTGAAGCGCCGGTTGAGCTCAGTGCTGCTGAAAAAAAACAAGTGGAAGAAAAGTTTTCAAAAATTTTAGGAAAGAAAGTCGAAGCCCATTATGTATTAGAGCCAACGCTCTTAGGCGGGCTTCGAGTAACAGCTGCCGGAAGAACCTATGACGGAACTCTTTCTGGTTGGCTGGAAAATATGGAAGAAAAGCTTATTGGAGGTCGTATCTAATGCAGCAAATACGAGCAGATGAAATCAGTCAGATTATTCGCAAGCGAATTGAAGAATTTGATCGCGAAGTAAAAGTGGCCGAAACTGGAACCGTTCTGAATGTTGGTGACGGCGTTGCAAAAATTTACGGTCTTCAGGGAGCTATGGCCGGAGAAATGGTGGAGTTCCCTGGTGGAGTCATGGGCCTAGTGCTTAACTTGGAAGAGGACGGTGTAGGGGTTGCTGTGTTCGGTGAAGTAACAGCCGTTCGAGAAGGTGACACAGTAAAAAGAACCGGAAAAATTCTCCAGGTCCCCGTCGGCATGGGAATGGTCGGTCGCGTGGTGAATGCCCTTGGGATGCCTATTGATGGAATGGGTCCGATTGAATCCAAAGAGTCTCGTACTGTGGAAGTGAAGGCGCCGGGGATTGTGAAGCGTCAGTCAGTGAATCAGCCGCTTCAAACCGGAATCAAAGCAGTGGATGCGATGATCCCCATCGGTCGAGGTCAGCGAGAATTGATCATCGGTGACCGCCAAACTGGTAAAACAGCGGTTGCAGTAGATACGATCATCAACCAAAAAGGCCAAGACGTTTATTGTATTTACGTGGCCATTGGACAAAAAGCTTCTACGGTATCTCAAGTAGTTGAAAAACTTCGTTCTGCCGGAGCGATGAGCTACACCACAGTGGTGTGTGCGAGTGCCGCTGAAAAAGCACCCCTTCAGTACATTGCTGCTTACTCGGGTGTGACTATCGGAGAATGGTTCCGAGATAATGGGAAACATGCGCTGATTGTTTACGACGATTTGACCAAACAAGCGCAAGCTTATCGTGAGTTGTCTTTGTTGCTTCGTCGTCCACCCGGACGTGAAGCTTATCCCGGAGACGTTTTCTACTTGCACAGCCGGTTGCTTGAGCGAGCTGCTAAGCTGAGCGACAAAGAGGGCGGCGGAAGCTTGACTGCTCTCCCCATCATTGAAACGCAAGCGGGTGACGTGTCGGCCTATATTCCGACCAACGTGATTTCCATTACTGACGGCCAGATCTTTTTGGACACTGACTTGTTCTATTCGGGCGTACGTCCCGCGATCAACGTGGGTATTTCGGTGTCTCGCGTGGGCGGTAATGCTCAAATTAAAGCGATGAAACAAGTGGCAGGTAGCTTGCGTCTTTCCATGGCGCAATATCGTGCGATGGCTGCATTTGCTCAGTTCGGCTCAGACCTCGACAAAGCGACCCAAGATCAGCTCACTCGCGGAGAGCGCATGGTGGCCATTTTGAAACAAGGCCAATACCAGCCGTTGCCCGTTGAGAAACAGGTCATGATCATTTGGGCAGCTAATGCTGGATTCTTGGACAAAGTTCCTACAGAACGAGTGCCCGATTATGAAAAGGGTGCTTATGAGTTTGTGGAACAAAAATATCCAAAGGCCTTTGAGCTCTTAAAAACTAAAAAAGCAGTTGATGATGAGCTGAAGGGAATTTTGGAGAAAGCGTTTGCGGAGTACGCTAGTCAATTTGTGTGATGCATGGCTGATTTAAAGGCAATTAAGAAACGGATTGGTTCCGTACAAAATACGCGACAGATTACTCGCGCCATGAAGATGGTTGCTGCGGCTAAACTTCGTCGTGCTCAAGAGGGGATTCTCTCTTCTCGTCCGTACGCGTACCGCATCTATTCTATTCTTCTTGGGCTCTTTCAGCAGCAAGGGGTTTCGCATCCGCTGCTGGTGGCGCGCCCCGAAAAGAAAATTCGCTTAGTGGTTCTTGCGGGAGACCGAGGCCTTTGCGGTTCGTTTAATGCGACGATCTTCAAAGAAGCACAGAGGTTCCTGAAAACCAAAAAAGAAGAAAATGTTGAAGTCACATTGGATGTGATTGGTAAAAAGGCCTTTGAGTTCTTTAAAAAGCGGCATCCCATTCAGACTCATCATGAAGGGCTTCTGGGAAAAGCAACGTATCCCCGGGTTTCCGCTATCGCGAACGAACTTTTAGAAGCTTACAAACGAGAAGAGTTCGATGCGATTTACATTATTTACAACGAGTTTAAGTCTGCGATCTCCCAGAAAGTAACTGTGGAGCGCCTTATCCCGATCTCGGAAGAAGTCCCAGAAGGGGTAGCAGGAATCTGGACTCAAGCCGAAGTTGCCGGAATGCAAGACTATATTTTTGAGCCTGAAAAACAGAAGCTCCTGGATGAAATTGTGCCGCGCCACTTTAGAATGCAGTTTTTTAGATGTGTTTTGGAATCGATCGCCAGTGAGCACGGTGCCCGAATGTCAGCGATGGAAAATGCAACTCAGAACGCTTCGGAAATGATCGGAAGTTTGACATTGGAATATAACAAGGCCCGACAGGAAAAAATTACCAAAGAGCTTACGGAAATCGTCGGCGGCGTTGAGGCCATGAAATAAGGAGTTAAAGGAGTGACCATGGAATCATTTGGAGAAATTACGCAGGTAGTAGGTCCCGCAGTGGACGTGCGCTTTCCCCCTGGAAAGCTTCCCAAAATTTACAATGCTCTTAAGCTATCAAATCCCTCGTTGGGAAATGAGAAAGAAAACCTCACCTTAGAAGTAGCGAGTCACTTAGGAGACGGAGTTGCTCGTTGTATTTCGATGGACTCCACCGACGGCTTGATTCGTGGAATGAAGGTTCGCGACACGGGCAACCCCATTATGATGCCAGTGGGAAGAGAATCGCTCGGGCGCATCCTCAATGTGATTGGTGAACCAGTGGATGAAGCTGGCCCCGTGAATGCGAAAAAGTTTTATTCCATTCACCGTCCCGCACCGAAGTTCGAAGACCAAAGCACCAAAGTAGAAATGCTGGTTACGGGAATCAAAGTGGTGGATTTGCTCGCTCCTTATTCTAAGGGCGGTAAGATCGGTCTCTTCGGAGGCGCCGGCGTGGGAAAAACTGTTCTCATTATGGAGCTCATCAACAATATCGCTCAACAGCACGGGGGGCTTTCCGTCTTTGGTGGCGTGGGCGAGCGTACTCGAGAAGGAAACGATCTTTGGATGGAAATGAAAGAGTCCGGAGTTATCAACAAGACTTGTTTGTCTACGGACAATGAATGAGCCCCCGGAGCTCGTCTGCGAGTGGC
>RFNO01000069.1 GCA_009927165.1 Pseudomonadota bacterium | reverse complement strand
AAATGCAATCGTTAGAGTGACAGGGTTTTTAAAAACTTTCCCTAAGACATAACCAATTGTTACTGGCTCGGTATCTCCACTGCTAGCGTCTTGTACATCTAGCGTGGGAAAGTGGCACTCTTCAGGTGCATTTCTTACCCACTGGAACGTAAAAAAAGCCATGAGTGCCACCACAAAAGCCGGAACAAAAAATACCCATTGCCAAGGAAGTACAGCTACTAAAAATCCACCCGTGATAAAAATAAGCGCACGTCCTCCTTGTATCATTGAGCCGAAAATAGCAGAGAACACCCCACGTTCTCTTTGGTGAAACCAGCTAGCGTTTACTTTGATGAGTGCAAGAGCACTGAACGATTGAAAGTACGAATTGAGCGCCCACACTGTCGCAAAGTATCCGAGCAGAAGCGCTCCTTTTCCCAGGAAACCTAAGTAAGCTCCTAATCCAAAAAGAAGATTAAACACGACTGTGCCAGAAGCTCCCATAAGCATTGCTCGACGGCCTCCGATCTTGTCGGCGATGGGACCGTTAAAAATGGCCGAAAATCCGTAAATCGATAATCCAGCTGTAATAATGGCTCCAAGCTGAGTTTTATCCCAACCGTAAGAATCAGAGAGGGCTTTGTTGGCGAAAGACAAATTGTATCGACCCATATACATCGCAGAATAAGTCAGTCCGAGGGTAAGCCAATTAAGAGCTCGACGGCGTCTGAACAAAAGAGAGTACTGCGGAACCCCTTGAGGGGTTTTAAAAAAAGCAAATCTTGGCATCGCTGGACTATATAAATACCAGTAGGTGCAGTAAAGGGGTCTTCTAGAGCTTCTTGATAAGGTCAATCCGGTGAGACACGGCTACTTCCAACCAATCGAAAATGCGAGCATTGCCCAAGAAATTGGTAAAGAATACGATGTTGGCTTCGGCTTTTTCGTCGTCTTGAAAATGTGCTCCGATGAGTTTGCCTTCTTTGTTTTTTAATAGTCGAATGAAGGGGGCCAAATCGCCAGTTTGAAAAAAATGATTGAGTAAAAGTTCCCGCCGTTTTGTTCTTCCCATGGGGTTCGAGTTCACAGTCCCAAGCCAGCGAGTAAACTCCTCTACATCTGCCGGGCGAAGTTCTTCCGGAAGCTCTTTTCGTGCAAACGAGTAGAGGGATTCGACTTCATCAATGAACGCTTTAGTAGCTTCATTAGCGGGTTCCATTCCCACAAATCTCCGGTACAACATCATCACAGCAAAGTGCTGTTGACTATGAGTTCGAATTTGCTCGTATCCTCCCGCTTTTGAGAGTTCGAATAATTGGTTTCTGACATAGCGAAAAACTTGCGGAGGCAGACCTTTGCCGCTTTGATCTGGGTTAAGGCCTTTTGTGCTGCCTGCTTCTAGCGGGTTTTGTAAGTTGAGATTGTCTACTAAAAGGGTTCCCGGATGGGAGTGATCTTGAATTAAAGATACCACGAGATAGCGTTGTTTGTTAACTCTGCCCTCAATCGTGACTGTATTTTTTTTAGGAGGATAGGAAAGCTTAATCTCAAAAGGACCTACGTGTTGTTCCACATCTTTTACAAAATCTTCCGGAAAGAGATCACGAGCAGTCAGTTTGAGATTTTGGTCCTGGATACTCCAGGGGCGAAAGGACGACTCGTTCAAAGTAGGAGAAGGCTGGGGAAGTATCTTTTTTAGGGCTTCCGTACATTCTGCTAAGCTGAATTGACTTCCAGCTAGTGCAGCAAGAACTATCCAAGAAAAAAACAAACGTACCACTGATACCACTCCTCGTTCCCCTCTCTCTAGGCGAACTTACGGCTGGGAATGCAAAGAGTGATGCCAAAGGGAATACGCATAATATGTGCAGTCTTACTGTCTACAGGCTAAGAGAAGTGACGAAAAACGGCGCTTTACTCAAGCCAAGGAAATGCCTGTCGCTTTTTGGAAAGCAAAGTGGGTTGTCCCGAGTATATTCCGCGATGTCCTGAAAAAAGATAAGCCGTCCAGCAAGCCGTCAATGCGTACGGAGCTGTCCCCCACCCAAAAAGTTCCATGGCCATGAGAGCGCAGGCAAGGGGAGTGTTGGAAGCAGCTCCAAAAACACCAGCAAATCCCACGGCTCCTAAGAGATCGAAGGGTACCGGTATCCACTGCGAAAGGGCACTGCCCAACGTGCTGCCAATAAAAACAAGAGGTACAAATTCTCCTCCTTTAAAACCAGAAGCCAACGTCAAAATTGAAAAGAGAAATTTAAGCAGAGAGTCTCGAAGCTTACCCGGTTCCTGAAGGGCTTCTTGAATGACCGAAAGTCCTAGTCCGGCGTATTTGTAGGAACCTTCCCAGAGGAAAAGCAACACAAGAACGATTCCTCCGAGAAACGGCTTAAAGGGAGAGTAGCTGATAAGTTTGTGGAGAGTGCGCTCCAGATAGTGAACTGATTGAGCAAACAGCAGAGCTGTTAATCCGAAAAGCACTCCTGCTAAAGCAACCCACGAAACAAGAAGAAGAGAAAAAGAAGGCAAAACGGGGTGAGGAAACAAAGTGTGGGGAGCGCCCAAAGCATGGCAAGTGAGAGTTGCAATGAACGAAGCAAGAGCGCATTCCAGAAGTCCGTTGAAGCGAATACGACCAATATGAATAAACTCCAAACCAAATACAATGCCGGCAAGGGGAGTGCCAATGGCAGCTCCAAATCCTGCTCCGGCCCCCGCTTTGAGTAAGAGGGTCCGCTCTTGAGGAGATAGTTTAAAAATTTTCGAAAGTTGGTCAGATAATGATGCTGCCATTTGAACGGCAGTTCCTTCTCGCCCAGCTGAGCCTCCAAAAAGATGAGTAAGTACGGTCCCGATAAAAATGAGAGGTGCCATCACAAGAGGCAGAATCTTCTTAGGAGAGTGAATTTGTTCCAAAACTAAATTATTTCCGCCAGCAACGTCTTTTCCAAATCGGAAGTAAAGCCATCCTAAAAAGAAACCGGCAACCGGAAGCAACCAAATGATTTGCGGATGGTTCAGCCGAGTTTCGGTTGCCCAGTTGAGAACGATTAAAAAAAGAGCAGCAGAAGCCCCCGAAAGCACGCCGGAAAAAATGCTTGGGATAATGAATCTCAGAGAGAATGTCAAAAACGCTGCAGTCCTCGCTAATTTTGTTCAGTCCCGCCTATTTTCGGAACTGAAGGGGCATTGCCAAAGAAAAATGCTGCATTAAATTGATAAGCATCGTTAGTAGTTGTGTTGAGATATTTCATCCAAGTGCCTTCCACAAAAAAGCCCATTTCATCTCCAAATCGAGCGCCTACAGACATTCCTGCTAATTCATAAGTTTTTGATTCAGGACCCGTAACATAGCGGAAAACAAATTTCGGAGAAGAATAAATTCCCACACCCGGAGTAAAATCGTAGCTCAAATAGAGAGGGAGAATCGCATCTAATGCTTCAGCGTCTACTCCAGAACTGGAGTTCGGGGAAGCCGCAATGGCGATATAAGAAGCCCCTAAACCAATGGCAGACGCAAATTTCTCCGATTCGGTTAGCTGATATTTGGCGTCAATAGCTAGGGTTGAGGGAAACGTTAATTTGCCTCCCACTTCGAGCCCCTGTTGAATTCCCATTCTTCCTCCTATTTCCAAATAGGGAAGAGTGGAACTGTGCGTAACGGTTCCGCCACTGGCGCCAGAGTTTTTCAACTCAGGAAATGAAAACAGCCCGGCTCCCGCACTTACTCGAAATGTCTTTTCAGGAAGGGTTCTAGCCGTTTGTAGAGTCGACATATTGGCGCAGCCTGTAAAAAAAGCCAGAAGGATTCCATAAAGCGCGATGGTTTTTTGCATGGTTTACCTCATTGGAAATTATAGACATACTGGAGGATTTTGAAAAGTTAAACCTGAAGAAAAGCCTGAAGTTTAAGGACTTTAGGGAATGACTCTATTTTCCGATTGTGTTTACATGAAGTTCCTCGCTGCGGTCATTATCTTCAGTGTTCTCGTGTCTATGGGGCGTTCAGTTTCTTTTGCGGTTCCTCTTCTCGGAGCGGCGTTGGCTTTTGTGCTTGTGGAACTCTTTAACTTAGCGGGACTCGTCAAAGATCTGATGTCTCAAGTTGCGGCCCTTAAGGATGTCGTTCATCACTTAGAATCGAAAAAAGCCTCTCAACAGCCGGATTCTGTTCCTACTGAAGTTCAGAAAAAAGTGGAAACCCCACTGGTTGAACCGGCTCCTATTGAATCAACGCCCATTCCAGAACCCGTCCGTAGTTTGAATGATGAAGCGGAAGAAAGGGGTCCCAAACTCACAGTAGCGCCGGTGTTCGCCCTGTTCGAACGGTTCTTTACCACCGGTAATGTGTTTGCCAAAGTGGGTGCCATTGTTTTGTTCTTTGGGGTTGCTTTTCTTATAAAGTTAGTCAGTGATGCTGGACTTTTCCCTATCGAATTTCGTTTGATGTCTACTGCTCTGGGGGCCAACATTCTGATTGCTGTTGGTTGGCGACTTCGGAAAAAGAATCGACCCTATTCTCTAATTCTTCAAGGAACTGGCTTTGGAGTATTTTTTCTCACAGTCTTTGGAGCATTTCGTTTGTGGCATCTACTGCCAGCCACTCCGGCACTTTTCCTGTTAGTAAGTGCAACCATTCTATTTGTTCTGCTTTCGATTTTCCAAGATGCTCTTTCCTTAGCGAGTTTAGCAGTCACAGGAGGTTTTCTAGCTCCACTGTTAACGAGCACGGGCTCCGGGAGTCATGTTCAACTCTTTACCTATTATGCTCTTTTGAATACGGGGATTTTTGTAATCGCAAAATATCGACCTTGGAGAGAGCTTAATCTCATTGGATTTCTTTTCACCTTTGTTGTTGGAGGGGTTTGGGGGAGCAAGTTCTACGTTCCTGAGTTTTTCGCTTCAGTAGAGCCCTTTATTATTTTCCATTTTATTCTTTATACTGCGGTAGTGCTTCTGTTCTCTAAGCTTACATTTGAACTTTCTAAAGAGCTTTTAGTGGATGGAGTATTAGTTTTTGGAGTTCCTCTCTTCACGTTTTTTTATCAGGCCGCTCTGTTGAAAGATACGCGATTTGGCATTGCCTTAAGCTGTGCGCTACTTGGTGCCGTTTATGTAGGGTTAGCTTTTTTCCTTTTTAGAAACAAAATCCAAGAAAAAAAATCTCTGGTCCAGGCCTTTGTGGGCTCGGGAATTACTTTTAGCACACTGACGGTTCCTTACGCGCTTACTCATATTTGGACCGGCAGTGTCTGGGCGATTGAAGGAGCAGCTCTAGTCTGGTTTGGACTCCGTCAGGAAAAATCAAAAATACGTTATGTTGGATATTGTCTTCATGCGCTTGCCTTTGTTTCATTCTTCATTAAGCCTATCGACTTTGCCGTTTTAAATCCATTAGCAAATCCATCTCTCATGGGAAGTCTGGTGATTTCACTGAGCGCATTTGCAGTAGCTTACCTATTGGTAAAGAATCTCAAAAAAGTGGGTGGTGAGGCCCAAACATTAATGATGGTCTTTTTGGGAGTAACCTTTTTTTGGTGGTTCCTGGGGCTGTTACGCGAAGTGAATGTGTGGTATCCCCAAGGTTCAGTTCAATTATTAATGGGCCTTAGTTTGTGGATCATGGCCCTTTCCGTCTTTTTATTCATGGTGCTCGCCAAGCTCCTCCTATGGCCGGCTTTGGCTTTGATCAGATATCCTTTCATGGTGTTAGCGTCTATTTATTGGATGAGAGGAATGGTAGTTGATGGAGCTCACGATCATAGTTGTTTCCTCAATTCATTTTATTTGGGGACTCTCCTTGTCGTTAGTGCCAGCTCATTAATCAGTTTATTCCTGTTCCAATCCAAAAGTGCGCTTTGGGAATTCGAGAAAAAAGCCTCGTGGGTGTTTCTTGTGGGGGGATATTTTCTCCTTTTGTCGTCAACTCATCGAGAGTGGATCGGTTTTTACCTCAAGCGAAGCGCTGAGGATCCTCAAGCTTTGGGAGCCGCTTACAATTGGTTTGTAGTGATTGTATCGGGAATTATTCTTCTTTATTTCGGTATTTCAAAGTGGAAGAAGTGTCTGGAATTAAGCGCTATTTCTTATGGACTTCCTTTTTTGGGAGCTGGGACTTTATTGAGACAACTTACCGAGCAACAACATCCGTTTCAGAAATATGGGATTTTCAGTTGGGGAGCTCTTTTTGGAGTTCAGTATCTGATGGTGTTTCTCAATGAACGTAAAAACAAGGAATTTAGTAAGTATTTTCATTTTGGAGGATTGTGGCTTCTCAGTAGTGTGGCTCTCTGGTATGTGTTTGAGCTCACTGGGCTGAAAGTAAATCAAGTCAGTGTTTGGAACTGGGCAGTGATGCTCGGAGCCACTGGAGCAATCATCCTCGGGGTAATTTACTATCCGAAAGGTTTATTTCCCTTTGGCACTCATAAAGAAGTTTATATTTCTTTTGGTTTAGTGCCTCTTGTCATTCTTTTAGTGGCAGTAGCTCAAGTCCTTAATCTATTTAATCCAGGAAACTCAGATCCCTTACCGTATCTACCCCTGTTGAATCCCCTTGGGATTCTTGTGGCATTTACTTTAGTGGTAGCCGCTCTCTGGTTGAAGAAAACAAAAGCCTTTTATCCTCAATTTGTAGAGTTAACCCATTTTTCTTCCGCTTGTTTCGGACTCTTTATCTTTTTGTGGATCACTATGGGTGTGGTGAGAGCTGTTCACCATTACGGTGAAGTCCCATGGATTCTTCAAAGCTTGATGAGTTCTCATCGTGTGCAGACCGCGCTTTCGGTTTGTTGGGGGACCCTGTCACTCGTAACGATGATTCTGTCGAGTCGAAAAGGAATCAGGCTCTTGTGGGTTCTTGGAAGCAGTCTTATGGTAGTAGTGGTAGCAAAATTATTTTTTATCGATTTGAAGGAAAGTGGAACGCTCGAAAGAGTGATTTCTTTTATCGCAACAGGTGTTCTGCTCTTGGCTACGGGGTATTTTGCACCACTGCCTCCCAAAAAGGAGTCTCATCATGATTAATCTCTGGACTGTTTTTTGGCTGGGGTTGTGCCAACTAGCTTTAGCTGCACCACCAAGTCCTGTAACTTCTGAAAGTTTCTCACGAGTGGCCCCCATTACACTTACTGAAAAAGGGGCTGTGTACTCCTTAGACCTGAATGAATCAGTTTATAACAGTGTGGTTTATGACGACTTACGAGACCTTCGCGTATTCAACAAGAACAATCAAAGTGTCCCCTTTTCTTTTCAGCTAAAAACCGGAGAGGAAGTCCATCAAACAGAGCAGCAATCACTAATGTTCTTTCCCATCATGGGAGAAAAAGATGCTCAGTACGGGCTGGAATCTCGCGTTGAATGGCATGAAGGACAAGGTTCTGGGAAAACCACTATAAAGTTTTCCGGTAAGCAACGAAGTGGGTTGGAAAAACGGGGTTATTTAGTTGATCTCAGAAAAGCCGAACATACTTTGAGAAGTCTTGAGTTGGATTGGACGGGAGCGGGAGAAAATTCCTTTGTGAATTTAACTGTCGAAGCAAGTGATGACTTGAAGACTTGGTTTTCAGTAGTGGATTCTCAATCACTCGCAAAGTTTCAGTACGCTGGCCAAACATTGGATCAAAAGACCGTAGATCTCCCTGAAACTAGTGCAAAATATTTGAGAATTACTTGGAACGATTCAAAAGTATTTGATTTGAAGCAGCTATCAGGAGAGTTCTCAAAAGGTTCTTGGACAGACACTAAAAGATACTTTTCCAAAGCAGTTTCGGGTTCTCAAAATGACGGGGATTTCTTTTTTGAGAAAGCTCCGGTTGTTGCGGATCGGATTAAAGTGTCTCTTCCAGAACCCAACACTGTAGTAAGAGTCGAAATCGCGTCGCGAGAAAACGACCAGCAGAAATGGACGAGTCGCTTTGACGGATTGGTTTATCGTGTCAGTCGAGATGAAGGTGAATTGAATTCCGCCTATTTCAAGATGAGTCCCACTTCTGATCGTTTTTGGCGATTTCACGTCTTTGGAAAAGATGCAGTGATAGGGACAAAAGCTCCGGAACTCGAGTTTGGTTGGATTGCGCATCGATTGTATTTCTTAGCTCACGGTGAGGAGCCCTTTAAGTTAGCGTGGGGACTGTCGGGAGTGGCCCAAGCGGATTTTGGTTTGGGGTCTGTGGTGAGAGAGTTAACAATCGACGGAGATACTTTAGAACCAGTTGAAGCTGTTTTAGGTGAGCCACTTATCCAAGGTTTCACTTTGGGATCCCAGTCACAAGAAGCCCAGGGGCCTCGTCCCTGGGGGCAGTATGCGTTGTGGGGGGGGCTGGTCTTCGTCCTTTTGATTACTGCTGGCATGGCCTACAAACTTTTTAAAGAGATGGCCTAGTGGAGGACTTTCTCCATGGCTAAAGCTCCAATTACTGCAGTTCCCCATGTTTTTTACGTCCGGCCTGCACCGGGCTGGTTGTACCTCGTTCACGAAGAAGTCCAAGGGATACTGGCTAAGCCGCTTCAAAAATATAAATTTGAACCTAAAATCACTCTTTTGAAGAGTACTGTAAAAATCAGTCGGTGCGATTTCCGCCAGGGACTTGAACTCATGATGAGATTAACCTGCGCGCATGATATCGAATGGCTCGTTCTTGAGTCTAAATGTACCCAATGGCCGGAAGTTGATGCAATTTTAAAAAGAGTTCCGTGGAGAGAACTCTTGGCCCAACCCAAAGAGTTGGTTCATGTGACTGCTGATTCATTTAATGGATTTACCAATTTATCGAGTAAGCTTCGAGAGAATTTATGCAGAGCGGCCCAAGTAGAGCACGTTTCAGAAGGAGCTTCATTGCGATTCAAAATTGAGTTGCGGGATGACCAGTTGAGGATTTCCGTCAGTCTCGCTGGGGAGCCCCTCTACAAAAGAGGGTATAAGGCCCAAATGAGCGCTGTTGCTCCATTGCCAGAGCATCATGCAGCTGCGTGTGTTCGTTGGACACTGGCCGCTCAAAATGCTCCAAAATCTTTTGAACAAGTCTTTATTCCTTTTGCAGGTTCAGGTACTTTGGGGTTTGAGTCCCTGTTGGTTCTTTCTGGCTCCGGTCCTGGGGCGTTTCAACGTACATTTGCTTGTGAGTTGTTTCCTTGTACTCCTCAAGCCACTGTGGGTTTTCTAAAAAGAAAAATCGGAGATCAGCTCAAAAGCTTTGAGGCACCCCAAATTATTTTCAATGAACTCAATCCGGAAGCTATGGCTATTCTGCGCCAGAATGCCAGCCAGTTTTCAAGCCCAGATCAGTATCAGTTTTTGGAGGGCGATTTGTTCGACTTAAAGAATTCATTGCAGCCGTCCAAAACGACCCTGATTCTTCTCAATCCCCCATTTGGGAATCGATTGGGAAAACAAACATTAATGACTGAATTCTATAGTCGATTGGGTAAGTTTCTCACTACGATTATTGAACGTTGCCAAGTTACAGGGATAGCTGGATGTTTGTGTCCCGATGAAAGCACTTGGAGATCACTGACTCACGAGATCAAATCTGCCAATTTAGCAACGCACCACTTCACTCATGGTGGGAAGGAAATGCGTTTAGTTCGATGGACCTTCTAAATCGATAATCTCCGATACATCTATTTGCCAATAATTTTGCCACGCCTTAATGATCCTTAAATCTTCTTCCAGGGGTAGGGGACTGACTCCAGCTCGTAGCTTGCCTTCCATAAAAAGTTTGGCTCCCAAATTGTGTGCATAAAATACGGGATCAAGAAACTTCATAAGTGTCGGTTCTTTGAGGCAAAAATTAATCGGTAATTTTTGGTGAAGCACTCTGCTTTTTGGAAAAAAAGAACCGAACTCATCGACAGCTCCCATATTGGCAAGCAGAAGCTGAGAGTTGAGAAGGTCTTGAGCAATCCCACTTTGAGAAACCAGCGCATTGACTCCGGTAGCTGTAACCAAACAATCAGCAGATAAGATGAGTTTTAAGTGAGATAAAAGTTCAGTAGCAGGAATAGGCAGTATTCCTTTCTTTTCTGCTTTGTTGAGCTCTTCCGAATTTAAGTCAATGACACTGCAATTAGCCCCCTCCAGGAGGAGACTTCGAGAAATTCCTTTGCCAACTTTTCCATAGCCCCAAATCACAAAATGTTTGTCCTTTAAGGGTGTTCCCGTGATTTGTTTAAAAGCGCGAACAAAACCATCCCCTGTTCCAAAATAGTCCTCAACTTTTTTTACCAAGCTATCATCAATTGAGAGCAGGGGGATTTGACTGGGTCGTTGCTGATACAGGTGAACACCCGTTTGGGTCAGCTCAACAATGGCTTTGGGATTTCCGAGGCCTAAGAAATTGGCAGCGCAATCAAGGAAAATGTCGCCCCCACATGATTGCGTTTTGTCTTGGGAAAAATCAAGGTTCCATTGTTGTAAGAAGAGAAGAGCTTGTGGATCAAACCCTAAAAAGTCAGGGGTAGTCACATGAATTTTGGTCTGGTTTTGAACAAACGGGAGCAGCTTGATGAGTGTAGAGAGGGTTAGGGGGACATTATGAGAAAGAGAAACCCCCTTTAAAACCCCATGAAACTCATCAATTTGTTGAGCACAAAGAGGAGCTTCTTTTTTTGGAAAAAAATCGTAAATATTCATTTTTGTTGACGCAAGTGGTTTTTCAAACTGGGAGAGAGCATAACACGGCAACTAGAATTTGACTCTTCAGTTTAGTAGAGCACAATTTCAAAGATGGCCCCTTATCGTGCAACTGTATCCAATAAGACTTTTTCGTTTAAGAACCTGGGAGAGGTTCTCGCTAAAGCAACTCCGGAGCGTTCGGGAGATATTCTTGCCAAAGTGGCCGCTCAAGACGCAGAAGAGCGAGTGGCTGCGCAGTGGTGTTTAGCCGATGTTCCACTGAAGGATTTTGTGACCTATCCCTTGATTCCTTATGAGGAAGATGAGGTTACCCGATTGATTTGTGACAGTTGGGAAAAAGAGAGCTTTAAAGACATTTCCCATCACACTGTAGGAAGTTTTCGCGAGTTTTTATTGGCTAGCTCCACAACAGATGAGTTGCTACTTAAGATTTCGCCGGGGTTGTTGCCGGAAATGGTGGCGGCGGTCAGTAAACTTATGCGCAATCAGGACTTGATTTCGGTGGCTCAAAAGGCCCAAGTGAAGACTCGTTTTCGCTCGACAGTCGGAAAAAAAGGGCACTTGTCCATTCGGCTTCAACCCAATCACCCCACTGACGATCTGAAAGCCATTACAGCTGCAGTTCTAGATGGTATTTTGTATGGCTGTGGGGACGCTGTTATTGGAGTAAATCCAGCGACCGATAGTCTTGAACGCATGATGGATTTGCAGAAGCTGTTAGCCCGAATTATCGAGGGCCTTGCAATTCCTACTCAGTCTTGTGTTTTGGGACATGTCACTCATCAAATTGCTGCCATCAGCAAAGGTTCTCCAGTAGATTTAGTGTTTCAATCCATTGGAGGTACTGAGTTAACTAACAAGAGCTTTGGAATTCAAACTTCCTTACTCAAAGAAGCTCAGGAAGCCGCTTTGAGCTTGGGCCGAGGGGGGAACCAAGTCATGTACTTTGAAACAGGCCAAGGATCCTGTTTGTCGGCAAGAGGGCATCATGGTCTTGATCAGCAAACTCTGGAAGCCAGGGCATATGGATTGGCTCGCTGTTTTAACCCATTTCTGGTGAACTCCGTGGTTGGTTTTATTGGGCCAGAATATCTCTATGACGGTAAGCAAATTATCCGTGCAGGCTTGGAAGATCATTTCTGCGGAAAGATGTTACGACTACCGATGGGCTGTGATGTTTGTTACACCAATCATGCACAAGTGGATCAAGATGATATGGATTCATTGCTCACGCTGTTGGGAGTGGCAGGTTGCAATTATTTTATGGGAGTGCCCGGAGCTGACGATATTATGCTTAATTACCAATCAACTTCATTTCACGATGCAGCTTATTTGAGAGAGGTATTGCAGCTTCGTCCAGCTCCCGAGTTTGAAGTATGGCTGAAGCAGGTCGGTATTTTTGACGACAGTGGAAAATTAAGCTCTTTGGAGCCCCAAGTATTTCGGAATGTAGCCTCAACACTTCTTCCGAAAGGGAATTCATGAAACCCCGTTTGGATGAATGGAATTTTTTGAAAGAGTTCACTCATGCACGTGTTGCGATGGGAAGAGCGGGAAATGCAGTTCCCACTCAAGCGTGGCTAGCTTTTAAAACAGCACATGCTCGAGCTAGAGAGAGTGTTTGGAAAGAAATTGATTTCCAACAACTGGAAGATGAAATCAGATCTCATGGGTTGGCAAGTAGGCAGGTTCAATCTCAATGCAAATCAAAAAAAGAGTTTTTACTGGAACCTGACAAAGGAAGAAGACTTTGTGAGGAATCCAGAAACGCGCTACAAAAAAGTATCAGCGGAAAAGATATTTATGATTGCATCCTGCTTTTGGGGGATGGGCTTTCAGCCGAAGCGTTGCATAAAAATGGTATCCCTTTTTTGACTGAATTTGTTGAAGTCCAAAAACGAAGTGGATTGAAGTGGGGTCCCCTCATTTTAGCTCGTTATGCTCGGGTTGCTTTGGGAGACGAATTAGCGGTCCTTTTGAAATCAAAAAGCATCATGACCCTTATCGGAGAACGGCCCGGATTGGCCAGCTCGGAATCCTTGAGCCTTTATTACACTTATCAAGTAGGGTCCCAAACTACCGATGCCGATCGAAACTGCATTTCAAACATTCACTCAGAAGGTCTTTCTCCCCGCGGAGCTGCTCAAATGGCTTTTTATCTGTTAGAGCAATCATTTAAAAAGAAGCTCAGTGGAGTGAATTTGAAAGTAGAGTATCCCAGCAGCTTCTCCCTTCCTGCAGCGGTAGACCCGTCGCGTTAGCGGGGGTATATGAAATCAATTGAGAACCATCGCACGAAGTAAAAAAAGCGAGTAGGATAGCCTTTATGATGAAAGCTATCTGTTTAGGATTTGTTTTAGTGACTTCTTTCGCGCCGGCTCAAAATCTCTATCAGTTCAGTATTGATGGGTATCCTAAAACTTCTCCAGATTGCAAAGTGACTGCGCAAGAAGTTGCCCAGCAATTTGCAAAAGGATCCGGAGTCACTATCACGGGGGTCAAGTGCCGCAAGATCAACTTACATAGTTATGATCTTCAAATATTTTATTCCGGACAAACCGAATCCAAAGTAGTTTCTAACGATAAATGGGCAATTTATCCCAATTTAAAAAGCTGTGAAGAGAGCCTTGCAAAAGAAAAAGAGTTTTTTGAAACAACCACTGGGTTGGCTTCGGTGTTGAGTTATTGTGCGGAAGATACGGATCCTGCTAATAATGCTGATGGAAGCGTAAGATTTGATCCCACTTTGTACGCAGTGGGGGAGCCCAGGTCTGTGATTCGGAGTCTCGCTTTAAATATCTTTGAAGGGGGCTATTTAGGAACTCAAAAAGAATTACAGGAAATATTGGAGAAAACAAAAAGTAAAAATCTCAATATGGTACAAATCGTGCTCCAAGAAAAAAAAGTGAATGCTACTTTATGGATGCGTTTTGTGCTCCCTCCTAATCAAGCTGAGAAGGATTTAGGCCGAGAGTTTCACTTGAAAACTCACGTGGAGAGTATTTTTTCCGCTACTACATCGATCGACCTGGATGCGGACCCGATGATTGGATTAACTCCAGAGCAGTGTGAACATCAGAAAAATTATGCTGAAAAAACGTTCAATTCAAAATTGGGAGCTCCTACGGTTTGGTTTTGCATGTGGGATAAGATCCTTTATCACAGTCGGCTTTATCATCTGAGAATAGACAAGAGCGATTCTTCCTTTGCCCGAATTTTTCCAGGCAAAGATGGGCAACCGTTTGCAAATGAATACGTTAGTCATGAGGCCTGCGAACAGGATCAGTCTAATGTGATTGGTTATTACCAGGAAAAACTGGGTTACAAAGAAATGGAAGGGCTTTGCTCTTGGAAGCTCCATCAAAATGATCCCGTTCAGCTTTTCTTGTACTACATCGATCCTGATCTTAAGAGATATTTTTCGCCAATAAAGAGCTCAACGCACTCTGAGTGGGGTGTTGAACTAGGTAAGGTGAATAGTACTGGGTGAGGAATTGTTGTTTATAGTCTCGATAGGAAGTGATGCCGCCAATCGCTTTGTAAAAGCGGATAAAATACCAAGCATAGTCTAACTGATAAGGTAGAAATCCTGCTCGAGCGCCATTGGGATAAAGATGGTGATTATTGTGCCACTCTCCAGTCACAAGACCGGGCCACAGTTGATTAATCGACAGATCTTTTCGATTAAAATCAACGCCGTCTCGACGCTTATCTTTCCCGCTTCCATGCCCACTAAAGTTAAAAGTTCTTACGCCAAAAGCCCAAAAGCCAGCGCATCCAAAGAGCGTGATAGCTAGTGGATGTCCTCCAATGAGGAAGAAAATGCTGTACCAAAAGATCCAGTTTAACGAGAAGCTGCATAAAGTGAAAAAGGGATGACAAACCGATCCCCACTTTTGGTATTGCTGATAGCTATTCATTCTAATGCCCGTGTGGTCGAGCATTTTTAAAACACGAAAATAATCTTCCTCGGAGAGAGTTTTAGCGATAGGTTGATGAATGACATCAGCCAAGAAACAGTACCACCACCCCCCATTTACATTGTAAGGATCTCCTGGTTGTTCAGAATACTGGTGATGTACGTGATGAGATACCACATAAGTTTCTTCGGGAATGATCCGAATAACCATGTGATTAACTAAAAAGCGCCAAAACGAATTTCTAAATTGATAAGCTCGGTGAGTACAGTATCGGTGGTACCAAATGGTCCCGTGGGTGCCCAAAATGACCATGCTGTAAATGAAAGCGACCAGAAAATATTTCAGAGTGAGAAAGTGAGTCAGAAAAATAAAAAATGGAATGGCGAGAACACTGGATGAAGTCCATCCAAAAAAAGCTAGCCAGTTTTTCTTTGTTTTTAAAAAATTAAGCCGGGAAAAAAATTCTCGAGCGAGTTCTTTTTTGGTGGGAACGTAAAAAGTACCGTTTTTGCTATACCCGTAGCGAGGTGGTTCAAGAACCCTAGTTAAAAATGCCAAAAAATGCCTCAGTTTCCAGGTCGGTCAGAGAAAAGACCCGGGTTCAGCATACGGTAATTCCCTCCAAATAACACTGACATTAATCACCCCCCGAAAAACAAATCGGAAGACGAGTTTAAACTATTGAAATCATGATATAAAAAACCCTTGGGATTGAGGTTTTTGGCCCGCTTAGGTATAACTCTTCTCATGAAAGTAACGCGCCGCACTAGCTTTGTTTTCGGGATTTTCTTTCTCTTCTTAGGAGTTTTTCCCCTGGAAGCTGCTCCCCAAGTACTTTTCGATGGGCAGGATTTAACTGGCTGGGTGAATAGCAAGTCGGGAGAAGCGGCCCAATGGAAAGTCGAGAACGGGTATTTAGAAGGGGTGCCCGGATTAGGAGACATTGAGACTCTGGCTGTTTTTGAAGACTTTGATCTTCATGCCGAATTTTGGATTCCTTATTTACCGCACAAAACAGGGCAAGATCGAGGAAACAGTGGAATTTTTCTGCAAGGCCGGTACGAAATACAGATTTTGGATACTTGGAATAATGAAACCTATCTGGAGGGCATTTGCGGTGCGCTGTACAAATTAATCGCACCGAAAATCAATATGAGCCTTCCCCCAGAGCAATGGCAAACCTACGATATCCAATTTAAATCTCCCCGTTTAGATTCTGACGGACAAGTGGTAGAAAAGGGAGAAGTAACGGTGGTTCATAATGGACAAATCGTTATTGAGCGGGGCCTTTTTGAACGAGGGACGGGCTCAGCTGCGAAAAAACAGCAAGGAGTTCCCGGGCCTATTAGATTACAAGACCATGGCAGTGCCGTAAGATTTCGTAATCTGATTTTAAGTCCTCGTTAAAGAAAGAGAGTGTCGAATTCATGAATCGATTATTTTTAGTAGGGGTTCTCTCGGTCTTTGCCAGCGCTCCTTCAAGAGCCGATATCTTCAAATTTTTTCTTACCGGTTATCCTAAAGATGCAGGTTCGTGCCACTCTCAAAGTGCTCAGTTGGGTGCCCATTTTGAGGAACAGCTCAAAGTTAAAGTAGTTCACGTGGAGTGTTTGAAGCAGAAAAAAACTGGTTCCGATTTTGTCATTGAGTACGAAGCTCCGCAGAAGCTTGAGTTTACTTCCACTTCCTATGATCTTTTAGGAACTCATCAGCCCGGAAGGTATCGTGAACACTCGGATTGTCTGAAGAATCTTCCTACCCAAGTGGAAATTTTTGAAAACGCAACTTCGTTGACTGCTCTTTATGCTTATTGCCGAAGTCAGGAGTTGGAAGTCGGTAAGAATTGGGAAATAGTTATGATTGCCAGTGGTAAGGTAGCCAAGCAGCCGAGACTGGGAGGGTATTTAATGTTTATGCAGCCCTTAGAAGTCGCTCAGCAGTCGATTGTAGATGGGCTTAAAACCGGAATTGAAAAACGGGGAGGAGTTTTTGCCGACTTGATTTTTCACTTTAACTCAGTCATGGGAATTGGCGAAGGCAGTATTCATTACTACGCTCCTCAAACTATCGAGTTCAACTTGGAGCGGTTATCTCAAGTACCTAGTTTAGAAATCTGTCTCAATCAGGCTCGAAACGTGAGTGCTTTCTTGAAATCTGAGAGTGATTCGCTATTTACCGTTTATTGTGGAGGCCCCTCCTTTGGTTACTATGAGCTCCATTTGGGGACTTTGGATAAACCTAGTTTCACTTGGCAACCTTCTGCCGATACTTTTAATAGTTACAGCGATTGTGAAGTGCACCACGAAAGCGTTCTGTCCCACTATGCCGGAAGTCCCGCTACTCCCCTTTTAGGAGGGTATTGCTCAAGAAATTATCAAACTGAGAAATACCAGGTCATGATTTTCAAAAAGAGGGCGAAATGACCGGAAAGCTAGGTTACCAGCTGTTTTTTTGTTCACTGACGGTAGCAGCCATTGTTTTCGCCGAAGACCATCAAACGGGTTCAGAAGTCCGAAGACGATTTATTCGTCGATGGGGTGGCACTCAGGAGTCCGAAATCACTGTTTCTTGGGTGCTCAACAGACTTAAACAGCTTTCACTTAATCCCCAACTGGAACCTCACGAAACGTTTGAATCTCTCAAGCAACAGGCGGAGTTTTTAAAAAAAGAACTGAGCGAAGTTGTCGTAGAGCGAGCTAAGTTGGATCATATCCCTGAGCCTGAGCGAAGCACAGCAGTTGCGCGGGCGCTTGAAACTGAGCGTGAAAACATTCGTGAGAAATTAAAGCGCGTTCAGAGTCAAATTAAAGACCAGATCAAGTCCATCATGGAGAAGGAAGGATTTATATCGCTGGGTCCTGGAAGCACTCATTATGAGAAAGGAAACAAACGGATCAGCGTAAGATTTGATTCGGGAGAAATTCTTATCAGAGCCATCGAATAAGAGGTTTCGGCGTTTCTCAGTCCCTTAGTGGCATAAGTGAGAACTCTCGTCGCAGTTCCCAGAGCAACATTCCCAGCCCACCGAACAGTGACCTCCGCGATGAACGCAACCATTCGCTCCATCTTGGCAAAGACCATCTAAGTAGCAAGAGTTGGAGCAGCATTCCCAATCTACTTTGCATCCGTGTTTTGCGGGTAGACAGGTTCGAATTTCAGCGGGCCAAATACCGTCATCTTGAGTAGTGTATTTACCGTCTCTCACTTCTAAGGAAGGCTCTGCCACAAGAACCTGACTGCTCAAGAAAAAAACCAAAATAAAAATAGAGAAACGATGGATATGCATGAACTCACTCCCTTAAGGTCCTCAGTCGTACTGCTAAGTTCGTAATTTGTAAAATTAAACCTGAAGGATTTAAGAACCGCAGCATTTCTTGAACTTTTTCCCGCTTCCGCAGGCGCAGGGGTCATTGCGCCCAACTTTGGCCTGAGTCCGGATGAAGGTTTCGGGCTTTTTATGAGCATGTTCCACATCCTCATCGGCTGGATGGGTATGAGCTTCTCCATCAACATAAAGCCATCGACCTTCTTTATCTTTGCGAAATTGAGAAACTTCGTGGAGCTGTAGATCATTTCCATCGTGTTTGAAAAACGCACAAAACTCTACAGTTCCGTGAGTGTCAGCAACGGTACCTTTGTGGGTGGAGAGAATCGTTAGTTTTTTCCATTCCGATTCCTCGGCCCACTGGCGCGTCGCTTGAGGGTCGAAATCCTCTCGTGATTCCGGAGTGAGTGTTGTTTTTAGATAGTCGATAGCTTTGATGACATAAGCCGTATAACGAGAACGCATGAGCTGCTCAGCGGTCTCGGGCAAAAGACTCCCTTTGATAAAAGGCTCACAACATTCTTTGAGGGATTTAGAAGTTCCGCAGGGACAGTTCATATTAGCGACGCCATCTTGTTTTAACTACTTCATACGCATTCGCGATGCCATAGCCAAAAGTGTTGTTGGGGCTTAGAGAGCCAGAAACTCCTCCACAGCTTTGACTGCTTGTTTTAGGTTCAGCTCGGTCTTTAATAAGTGCTTCGGTTTCTGCAATTTTTCCAATGAATGAGGGATCTGCTGACCACAAGAGAGCTATGAGACCAACCACGTGAGGCCCAGCCATTGAAGTTCCACTCCATCCAAACTCGGCATAACTGCCCCCACTGACCGACGACCGCACATTCACTCCTGGGGCTGTTACATGTGGACCCATTTGCTTATCCCAAGTGCTGGGACCTCGGCTTGAAAAACTCGCAATAGTATCATTTCGATGATTCATGGCCCCTACACTCATGACTAAGTCAGAATGAAAAGCCGGTCCTTCATGCACTGTGGAACATCCATCGCCATCATTGCCTGCGGAAGCCACCACAAAAATACCAGCAGCTCTGAGAGCTTTGAGTACTCTTTCAAATTCACCACCTTTGCAACCTTCTTTGGAAGGACATCCCCAACTGTTGTTAATCACATGAGGAGCCATTTCAGGCTTGGCATCTTTAATGGGGTCTCCTTTTTGTGGCCAAGGGGCAAGAAACCACTGAAAACATTCAATATACGTTTCAGGTCTTCCAATTCCGGCATCCATGTTTCGACAGGCCATCCATTTTGCGCCAGGAGCAACTCCGATTTGATTCTCGAGCCCGTCATCTCCTACGATAGTTCCCATGGTATGAGTGCCATGATCGTGATCATCACACGGAACAGACAAGTTATAACCACACGAAGAGCTTCCTCCGATACTTTTATGAATAGAATCATGCCAGGAATATGAGTGGTCAGCTTTTTTGCCATCCCAACCACGATAATGCGTCTTGAGTGCTTTGTGATCCCAATCCACTCCAGTGTCCTGACCTGCGACAACGATATTTTCACCAAATACTTTGAACTCATCCCAAACTTTAGTTGCGCCAAATCGGATGAGGTTAGCTCCCGGACCTTTAGGAACTCCAATTGAAGGTGCGGCAGTGGAGGGGAGACGGTTGTGAACACTAGGATTCCCTAAGACATGAAGCACATCATCACGATTAGTGATGGCATCCAGTTGTTCTGGGGTGACGTTATCGGCAACAATCATGTTGTTAATATAGTAAGAACGAAAATCAATTTTTTCCGTTTGAAGCCAAGCTTTAATCGATGCTTGAGATTTTTCGGCAGTTGCTACTAACTTTTCAAAGACTTCCCTCAGCCTTTGATTTCGACTTTGACTAATCCCAATTTTTGATAAATCTGCTTCCTCTTTCATGTAAATGAGAACACTGGGAAGTTGGGCTTGGTTTGGCTGTCTGGCTCCAGCCAATTGAGAGACAAAGCAAAGACCGGTTAGGGCAAATATGAATAAAGTTTTCATAGTCATTAGTATACCGGAGGTTCCGGCTTGTGACGGTGTCCCAAGAGCAGAGTTTAATAGTGTTCCAAGAACTGCAACGTATCTGTGATGGCAGGAGAACGAACGGGTTCGTGCTCTAGGAAGAGCTCGTGGTAGCTGTTGGGGTACTGTTTAATTTGGCAATGTTGCGCTTGAGAGCAAACCCTCTGATGTCCCCGATTGATGACATAAGTATCATGGCTGGCTTGAAGAATAAGGGTGGGAGTTTTCATGGTTTTCCATCCCTTCTCCAAGAGGAGGAAAGTGTGCTTCAAAACGCTATTCACCCACTGATTGGTACTTCCGCCCTGAAGGAGGATAGGGAAATGTTTCCAATTGGCTATTTTCTTTTTCCAGCGTTTAAGACTATGGGTGGTCTTTTGAGTACTAAAATCGGAAGCTTTTTCGTAAGTAGTATCCCCTTGAGTCATAGCGTAGTGTTTGCCTTTGCCACGTTTGATTTCCGTTTTTGTTATTTGGTAAGCAAGGTATTCAGGCAAAGAGCCAGTATTCAACTCAAAGAGTGGAGCAGAAAAAACAGCAGCTTGAGCATCGTCCGGAAATCGAGCGAGATATTCCGCTGTGATCAGTCCTCCCATGGAGTGTGCAACAAAATAGAGTTTGATGGGATTTGCAGGCCGAACGACTTTGTCCACAAATTCTTTAAGGTCATCAACATAGTCCTGAACATTTTCAACATGAACTTGCTGAGGATTTGAAGTCAATCGAGTTGAGAAGCCCATTCCTCGATTGTCGATGGAATAGATCGAGTAACCGTTTTGATAAAACTCCCAAATGAGCTCAGCATATTTCAAGTGAGTCTCAGTCCATCCTGTTACGAAAACAATGGTTCCTTTTGAGAGTGGATTGTCGAATGTTTTGTAGTGGAGGTCGACTTGGTTGGGTCGATGTAAAGTTCCTGAAGGCGCAGACCAGTAAAAAGGTAGAACTGTGTTTTCAAAGTGTTCTTCAAAACTCTGATCGAAGATTTCCTCCGATGCGTAGCTTGAGTGAAAACAGATCGAAAGAATTCCTAAAAGAAAGTGAAGGGGGATTGTGAAAGGTTGAGGGAATAAGAGCAAACTCGTAATGAACGATTTCATGTATCCGTATCTAAAAAAGTGGCACTTTATACCTGTTTAAACGCGCCGAATCAATTGGTTTCTTTTTGAATCAAAAACGGCCAACCAAAATCCAAGTTATTGATATTAAAGTGAAAAATAATGGCCCCTGTGAGCTGAGCTCCTAGTCCAAAAGACCTTCGGCTTTCATGGCTTGAGTCCAGCCTTGGGCCGCTTTTTTCGCTTGGCCAACCGACATGCCGCGAGCCAGCAGTGCTTCTTCAATGGCTTCTGCTACTGCTTTTTCATTCATTTTGATTGATACCGAATCCGAAATAGCAGCTTCAACTCCGGGATCAGTCAGCACTTCAGAAGCTATTTTTCGATTTACGAAATCTTCTGCCACTTCCTGAGCTCGCTTGAGATTGATGGTGACAGGCTCTTGAGCATGGACCGTTAAGTTTCGGAAGAGCTGAGTACACGAAGCGAACGCAGAACCTGCGGGAGTCATGACAAGACCCCAAAAAAGAAAAGGTAAGAAAAAAGTCATAGGTCACCAGTTTATCACGATTAAGCCGCTAAACGAGCATGGCTCATTGGTTTTTTTAAATTGAGTAATTGAAATTCAAGCGTTGTCTCAATAACTCGCCATTGCTCTTCTTGGGTGAGAGAGTTGAAAAATGGAAGTCGAACGAGTCGGTCACTCATTTGTTCAGAAATCGGACACTGACCTTTTGCACCCCCCAGGTTTAAACCCATGGGAGAGCAGTGAAGTGCTTGGTAATGAAAGACAGCGTGAATGCCCTTTTGCTTCAGATGTTGAATGAAGCGCGTGCGATTTTCTAAATCAGGAAAAATCAAATAGAAAAGATGGTGGCTCTGCTCCACGTGCGAGGGGACATGGGGCAAACCAATCCCAAGTGACTCTGCCCAAGTGGTTAACTCTTGATAGTAGGTATCCCAAATAGTTTTTCGTTTAGCGACGATACTGGGCCACATTTCCAATTGGGACCATAAATAGGCTGCTAGAATATCTGAAGGTAAAAAACTAGATCCCAAGTCAACCCAGCCGTACTTATCAATCTGACCTCGGAAAAATTGACTTCGATTTGTCCCTTTTTCTCGAATTATTTCGGCGCGCTCAGCTAAACTTGAATCGTTGATGAGTAAAGCTCCTCCCTCGCCACAGTTGATATTTTTCGTCTCATGAAAACTTAGAGTACCTAGGTTGCCTAAGCTGCCTAGATTTTTATTTTTATACTTACCGAAAATCCCTTGGGCATTGTCTTCAATGACAAAAAGTTTATGATTTTTGGCAATTTCCAAGAGAGAATCCATTTCGCATGATACCCCCCCATAGTGCACGGGAACAATGGCTTTGGTGTTAGCGGTTATGAGAGTTTCCACACGAGTTTCATCTAAATTTAAAGTGTCAGGTCGGATATCGCAGAAAACGGGACGAGCTCCTCTTAAAACGAAAGCATTTACTGTTGAAGTGAAAGTGTAAGAGGGAACAATGACTTCATCTCCGGGCCGAATATTACAAAGAATAGCGGCCATTTCGAGAGCGTGGGTGCAAGAAGTGGTGAGAAGTGCTTTCTTGATTTCAAATTGGTTCTCAAAAAATCGATGACACTGTTGGGTATAAAATCCATCACCTGAGGCATGGCCTCGCCTAATCGCGTCAGCAATGTATTCAAGTTCTTTTCCTGTTAAACACGGGCGGTTGAACGGGATGAGTCCGTCTTGAGACATGGGAAGAGCCCTCCTGGCTTTTTTGATCTCTGATAGGCTTAACGGAATGAGCTGGGAAAAACTTGACTGGACGTTGACTCGCAGCCTCATGGAAAGTTTTCTGGGCGAGGCTATAATGAAAGAAACACTCCTAGTCTGTCTTTCTTATGCCCATTCCATTCATTCGCACTTCCGTTTCCCACTCACTTTCTATTGTGATCCCAGTGTTTAATTCCGAGCAATCGTTATCCCCATTGATGGAGCGACTTGTCTGTACTTTAAAAAACTGCTGCTCCTCATACGAAATCATTTTGGTAAATGACGGTAGCCATGATGCGAGTTGGAGTGAAATTTATCGCCTTTGTAATTCTTACGAATTTATTCAAGGAATCGACTTAGGAAAAAATTACGGACAGCACAATGCTCTTTTAGCAGGCATTCGAGCAGCAAAAAACGATCTGATTATTACGCTGGATGATGATTTGCAAAACCCCCCTGAGGAAATTCCGAAGCTCCTATCTGCACTTAAACCCGATATCGACGTAGTTTATGGTGCCCGAAAAAAAGAACAACATGGCCTATCCAGAAATTTATCCTCCAGAGTGGTCAAGCTATCACTAACTTATTTTTTGGGGGCTAAAACAGCAGAGAACTCAAGTGCCTTTAGAGCATTCAGAACGCGCTTGCGAGAGGGATTTAAAGACTATCAGTGCGATTTCATCTCAATTGATGTGCTTCTGTCTTGGACAACAAATCGATTTGCTTGCGTGACTGTTGAGCATTTATCGAGACCATTGGGCAAATCTAATTACAGTCCGTGGAAGCTGTATCGTCATGCTCTGAATATGCTCACGGGCTATACCACATTGCCTCTGCAGTTAGCTACTGCCATTGGCTTAGCATTTACTGTCTTTGGTGGCTGTGTTCTGGGGTATGTCTTTTTCAACTATTTCTGGAATGGCAACCGGGTTCCTGGTTTTGCATTTATAGCTTCCATTGTTTCCCTCTTCTCCGGTGCCACTTTGTTTTCAATAGGAATTTTGGGGGAGTATATGGCGAGGATTTACTCAAGAAGCCTTCAAAGACCCGTCTTCACTATTCGAGAAAATATTCACTCTGATTCTCATCAAAATCAAGATTCTCAAAAGAGAGCTGTTTAAAAGGAGCTTTCGAGTGTCCAGTTACTTAGATAATCAAATTCTCGGACAAATAAACGCTGAGGAAATTATTTTGGGAAAGGGAGTAGTCATTGAGAAAGACGTAGTTATTACGGGAAAGAATGGACCAGCTAAAAAAGTAAGATTGGGAGACTTTTCTTACATTGGTCGAGGCGCAGTCATCATGACCCCTCAGTTTGAGTTGGGAGACTTTTCTAAACTTCACGCGGGTGCTTTTGTGCACGGAGAGAAGCCTGCGAGAATTGGAAGAAACTGTTGGTTTGGAGGAAATGTTGTTTTAGATTCTATGGGGGGATTAGACATTGATGACAATGTGGGGGTGGGGGCACATAGCCAAATATGGACCCATATTCAGTTCGGAGATATTGTTGAAGGATCACGTTTTTATTCAAACAGATACCTCTATATAGCAAAGGACGTTTGGCTTGTGGGGCACTGCATTCTCTCTCCGGTAAAAGTAGGCGAAAAAAGCATGGCCATGGTGGGTTCCGTCATTACTCGAGACATGGAGCCCAATCATATTTACGCCGGCGTTCCCGCTAAGGATGTGAGTGAAAAAATGGGTTTTCAATTTGAGCAAAGGACAGCAGAAGAAAAATTAGAAAAGTTAAATTCTGTCATCCAGCATTTTGTTTTAAAAAGACCTGAGTTCAGAGGAAGGATTGAGGGATGTATTGCGTATCCCCAAGTACTTCGTCCGGGGGTTTCCTATTTCAGCGTAAAAGATCGCACTTACACGCAAAACTATACCGAAGCCGAGATATCTTTCCTCAAAGCGAATGTCCCTTTGGTGAAATTTGTTCCTCGAGATAAAGAGAAGTGGCTCGTCCCTCAAAGCTGAGTACCGTCGACAAAAATAAGAGTGAGTTTTCACGGAAATCCCGCTACAGTACAACCAAACTAATACTGGAGGATTTCCTATGACAAGATTAGTCGCGCTCATATCGGGGTTGATGATAGCGGGTTCAGTTTTTGCGGGGCCCACTGCGTTTGACAATCTTCATGAGGAATTTCGAAAATCGAGTGTTCCCCCTACCAAAGAAGCTCTGGGCTATTGGGCTGGGCATTGTATTCACTCCCACGAACCCGAAACACGCTGGCCTGCCATCTATGTCAATCGAGCTATTTTAGATCCCCAATCAAACACAGAAAAATTAAGTCAGACCTATTTTTGGGAAAAAAGAAAAGAAGCTGATTTTTTTATGAACTTTTCAGCGCAACAAGTAAATCAGTATGGGCCTTTCATGAATTGGAGTGAGAAAGAGCAGTGGTCTCCCACTTTTATTTCGGAAGATGCTTTAACGAATACTTTTGAACTGTCGAGTGGAACAATCATTCGTTCCGTTCGAATTACAGAAACTGAATTCTCAAGAAACTTTCTCATGCAGGTTTCCCGAAAAACTGCGAAAGGCACAGAAATCATTTCTTATTGCTCTTTCAGCAAAGAGCTAGAAACGCAAACCCCAGATGAGAATACGCCTACCTTTATAGTACACACAGGTCCTATCGGAAATACTTTTGCCGAAATCAGGTTTCCTTTGCAAAAGAGAGCTATGAAGTCCTTGGTTATTCAGAAACCTACCAATCAACTGATTACGCTTTCTCAAATTGAGGTTCTGCTCGATACCGGAAAAGTAATGTATTTCGCTCCCAGTAATTTTGAAAAAGGGGATGCTATTGCGTTGCAATCTGAATATTTATTTCCCTTTAGAGCGGTTGCTATTCGGTTCCACATTTCAGGAATGGCTTCTGACCTTCAGATTTATGGCTTAGTAAAATAATTCTAACGGTTGAGAATTGGCATGCTTAAACTCTGGATCTGTTTTTTGTGTTTGTCTTCCTTTGGGCTATTTGCGAAAACCCCACCACCTCTGAAAGATCATACTGCTTACGTCGAATTTCTGAAGAATCGGTATGGGTTTTCACCGGCAAAAATACGCTTCACCGATCGTTATGCAATGGTGCTTCAAGGCACTGGGGAAGAACAGCTCCAAACTGCCAGCTCTTGTAATTTATCCACTCCTTTCTTTGGAAAAGTTCATACCGTGGTAGTGGGAGGAGGTCCGGCTGGGCTAACCGCCTCTGTCTATTTGACAGATCGGGGCCGAAAAGTGCTCTTACTGGAAAAAGAAGAAGAATTGGGAGGGCTAGCGCTGGGAAGCTCCGGAAACCTTGCTTATGGTCGCGGAGGAGCTTATGTGACAGATATCGAGAGAAACTTACTGCGGATTTATCGTCACTTAGGGCTAGGACACTTTGTTGAAAACCAGGCGATCCCCGAGCCCATTGACAGCTATTGGTGGAACCAACGGTATTATCGGGGACTATGGGAGGGAAGCTCGGTAACCCACCTTCCAATAAGCTTTTCAATTTTCAAATATCTTCTTGAAAAAGCAGATGAAGAAGACCTGATTCCGTCCCAGCCCATTGAAGACCATGCCAAGATTCGTGAAACCGATCAGGTAAGTTTTGCAGATTGGGTGCGTTCCCTCCCTAGCGAACTTGAAAAGCGATCTCTGTTGGGCGATGAAACTGCCCAGAATTTGCTAGAGAAGTTTTTCCAATCACCCGATTTCAAGAGCCCAGATCCAATGCGACCAGTTCTCAAACTTCTTGAGCTGTATGGAAGAAGCGCTCTGGGAGAACATCCGGAAAACATTTCGGCAGCTGCATTTTTAAACTTCTATGTTTCTGAAATTGGGGTTAGATATTCCAGTTCTTTGGGATCGGGATTTGTCTCCCAAGCAGCTTTGCGGAAACTAGCACGTCGTCCGTGGTTTCATGCAGAAGTGAAAAGTCCAGTCAGAAGAATTTTACCGTTACCTGAGGGAGTCAGAGTTTGTTTTCAGAAAGGAAATTCCCTTTATCGAGTTGAAGCTCGACATGTCGTTTTTGCAGCCCCTTTGAAGTACGCCCCCAGAATTATTGAAAATTTAAATCAGAGGGATCCGGAGAAGGAAAGACTTATTGAGGAATTAGAGTATCGAAACTATCTGGTTATGAATGTGCACGTCAAAGGACATCCTTGGCACGATTCCTATGATCTTTGGCTTCGAAATGATGCTGATTACTCAAAAGATGGAGTAACCGATATTGTCGAGGGTAGGTGGTTTGATTTTGACGGTAATAAAAAGCCTAGAACAGATGATAAAGGAGTGCTCAGTCTTTATAACCCGCTTCCGGGCACTGATATTATTTCCAGCTTAGAGGAAACAGACGCTATTCAAAGAGCGGAAAAAGCCGGACAACAATTAGAGCGGCTAATTAATGAGCTTCTCCAAAAGAGACAAGAGCCTCCGATTGAAATTCTTGCAATAGAAATAAATCGGTGGCCTTCTTCAATTCATTTGGTAAAGCCCGGACACTTCCTAAAAAACAGCAAAATACTTTCTCGACCTATAGGTGAAATCTATTTTGCCACGAACAATTTAGGCACTCCAGCCGTTGAAGAAGCGCTTTTCCGAGGCTATCTTGCAGCTCGCGATATTTTACGAAAATAGAGCAATACTTCTAACTAAGTTAATCTTTCTTTTGTAAGCCGTAGTAGCATACACCCGAAACAAAAAAACCAACAAACCAAGCGTAGTGATACAGGCCCGAAATAAAGAGGGGAACGGTATCGGGAGACAGGATCTTGGTCGTAGTGAGAAATCCAGGGACATTGGGAAGAATTCCCAAAAACAAAGCCACGACAGCATTAGGATTAAAACCACGTTTGTACCAATATCGTCCACTTTCGGAGTAGAGTTCATCAATGAGGATGCCCCCAATGGGGCCGAGCAAGCTTGAATAAGCAATAAGCCAAGTAAAAATATAGCCATTGGGATCAGCAATCAGTTTCCAAGAAAAATAAGAGCTCCAAAAACACCAGTAAGATAGCCTCCTCTTTTAAAATCGATGATCGATGGTACAAGATTCGCAAAATCATTGGCTGGGCTAACAATGTTAGCAGCAATATGGCTACCAGAGGCTCCAATCCAAGTTTGAATCCCGAACCAACCACAGGCAACAACCGCTCTTAATAATGCCGGAATATTTGCACCTCGAAGGCCAAAACTGGCTCTTGAAAAGACAGGAAAGTTGATTCCATAGCGAGCACCCGCATCTCCATTCAGAACCATAGGAATCACTACAATCGCATTGCTAGGAAAACAGTGAGAATGGCTTGCCACCAATTCATTCCCCCTTCAATCAATGAACTTGCAATCACATAGGTTGGAATACATAGGCTCATACTGATCCACAGAGCTGCATAGTTCCACGTGCCCCAAACACGTTTGGATGCAGGCACGACTTCAAGATCTTCGTTGCTGTATTTCAAGGAGGGCTCCTTTGGACTGATGGATTAACTAGGGTTATCCTTGTAGTGTATCCCGGGCAGCCAAAAATAATCAATAATAATAATGGGTTACGTTTTGATAGCGGCTTTCTTGCGAAAGCAAGCTGAGTAGATTACCTTAATGACCAAAAGGAGCTCTTATGAAAAAGTATCAAAAGCCTGTAGTGGTAAAGCTTGGTTCCGTGATGCTGATCAAAGGAAGCAAAAACGTAAAATCCGACTTCACCACTGTTGGATTCATGTAAGCACTTTTGCAGCTGCGTGCTGCAGTACGAGGAAGGCTTCGTGAGAAGCCTTCCTTTTTATTTGGTGAACAGATGACCTCAAACGCCAATTTCAAAATTGAGCTCGCTGCGAATCTTTCTTTGACGGAAATGGAAGGAAAGCTCGTGCTTTTTTCGAAAAGCAATGGAGATTTTTTTGGTCTAAATGAATCAGCCGGCTTTTTTTTAAAGCTTCTTTTAGAAAATGATTTTTTAAAAACGGTTGCTTTGGCGCAACAAGACTTTGAAGTTTCCGAAACGATAGTGAAGCACGATATTTTGGAGCTAGTAGATGAGTTGGTTCATAAAAAGCTCATCAAAAAAATAACGATTTAACTTCTTCCCAATTCCATGTCGGTTCGTAAATATCCACTCACCAAAGCTACCCATGTCTCCTTAGAGAGCCTGACTCCGGTACTTTCTGTATCCCAGTTTTGCCGGCGGTCATCCCGCCAAGAAGCAACGCTTTTGGTGTGGGGCGATATTTTTTCATTAGGGGGAACAACGTTTTCTGGGCCCAATGATCCCGAAGCTCTTTCTCATCTTTTAGAGAGTCTCAGAAATGACACTAAAAAGACATGGCGACAAATCAGGGGGCAGTGCTCGTGTCTCTACGTTACTCCGGAAAAAATTGAGATTTTTCGGAGTGCTTTCTCACCTCATATGCTCTTCTTTACGAAGCACGCAGTTTCTGATCAGCTACGGATGTTAGCTACTTCAGGATCCAGCTTTTCTGAAGAGTATGTCGAAGCTTTTGTTTTGGATTTTCCGTCTTTACAGTTTAGCTCCTCACGCACACCGCTTAAGAATGTATTCCGATTACCACCTTCCACTTTAGTAACTTTGACTCGTCACTCCGCCCCTACTGAGGAGTTGTTTCCGAAAGAGTCCTACCAACTCGTGGAAAATAACCTTTCTCTTGAAGACGCTGCTTCTCAACTCAAAGAGACTCTGCAGAACATATTGCAGTGGCACCTAGCGAAGGGAAAGACAGTCGCAACCGAGCTTTCCGGCGGGCTTGACTCTTCTTTTGTAGCTTCTTTTCTGGCCGATCTTTCCCCAAAGCCTATTGAAGCTTTGATGTACGCCTACCGAAAACATCCCTCTCACAAATTCAGTGAAGAATGTGCCCAGATAGTTGCGAGAAAAAAACAAATCAATTTACGAGTATTTGATTCTTCTGAAGTGCCATCGGTTAATCTGGCTGAAGCAGCCCCTTACCAAAATGAGCCCGTCGATTTTTTTTGGCAAGGAGCTCTTTTTGGACCGATTTGTCGAGAATTCGTGAAGCCAGATAGTCTTCTCATCACCGGTTTCGGTTGTGATCAAATTCTCATGAGAAACAACCAAGTGTTGCAACTGCTTGCCCGGAAAAAAGGGATTGTAGCTTCTCTTCCCTGGGTGAGGGAAGTCGCTCGCTCCGTAAACCGCCCAGCTGCTAATTTTACTTTGCAATTTTTGATTTCAAGAATGCCACCCGGGTTTCTGGTCCGTCTGTTAGACTCAACTCGCCGAATGAAAATAAATCCCTTCAAAATTGATGAACTTCTTCCAGAGGTGACTAGAACCGACCGAGTTGATTGGTTTATAAAAGAAGGAAAACCTCTTTCTTCCGCATTGCTCTGGAATTTAACCCAAGCGGAGAAGCATTGGGAAAGTCGGGTTTTTGAAGCTGATCTGCCGCACTCAAATCTTAATTACTTAGTGGCCCCGCAATATGTGATACAGCCTTATTTGGAGTTTCAGGGAGTCGAATACGTGCATCCTTTCTGCGATTTTCGAATGATTGATTTTGTGTACACACAGATTCCGTTTCAGTTTATTCATGATTTTTCCCGCCCTTATAAAAATCTGTTAAGACAGGCGATGCTCAATATTACGCCAGAAGAAGTGAGAAACAGGAAACGGGACGAGTTCTCATTTGATGGCTACTTTTTTTCTGTATTAAAAGCCAACGAGGAACTGTTGAGAGACTTTCTCCGCTCGGCCTGCGATGATTTTTCTGATTGGATTGATCGTCGTGGGATTTTTCGTTCGTTTGAATCCATGCTATTTGGGGTGTTTTCAAATTCTGAAACAAAACTTGCGAGATTGCTGAGTTATTTGGTGTGGAAACACCACTTTAAAAACACCCTCCCGTCCGATCAGAGGACAGTGCAATGAATTATGCTATTTTATATGTAGCCTCTTTTCTATCCACCAAATTCCTGGGGCTAGACCGTACGATTACGTTAGTTCGTTGGGTAGGACTTAAGTTCAAACGCTTTACGAAATGCAGTGATTCTCCCCAAGTTCTGGAGGAGAGACTTCAACGAGCACTCGAAAAAGTACCGCTAGCAGCGAAGTGTTTAGATCAGGCTGTTGTGACGTGGTACGTGTTAAATCTTCATGGGCATCCAGCCATACTGAGAATTGGAATTAGTTTGACCCCCTTAGAAAGTCATGCCTGGGTAGCTGTGAATGATCAGATTTTTGTAGATACATACAACATTCCCGATCTTAAGGTAGTTGCGGAGTATGGGGCTTGGATTATATGAATTGCCCCCTGAAAATTGAATTCGCAAAAACCCAAAAAGGACAATTTCTTTCCATTCCCGCTAAGCTGGCCAACCGACATGGTCTGATTTCCGGGGCTACCGGAACAGGAAAAACGATTTCGCTACAAGTGTTGGCGGAACGGTTTAGTCAAATCGGGGTTCCGGTTTTTTTGGCTGATGTGAAAGGGGATTTGTCAGGGCTTGCCACAGCGGGTGCGAATTCCCCGAAAATCGCTGAGCGTTGCCAGAAAATGCAAGTCAGTGAGCCCTCTTTTCGAGCAAATCCGGTGTTGTTTTGGGATGTGTTTGGCAAAAGCGGCCACCCTGTTCGGACTACACTCTCTGAAGTGGGGCCTATTCTTTTAAGCCGTTTAATGAACTTAAATGAAACCCAAACAGTGGTTCTTCAAGTAGTGTTTAAAATTGCTGATGATTCAGACTTGTTACTTTTGGATATCAAAGACTTGCAAGCGCTCTTGAAAGCGGTACAAGAGAATATCGATGCTTTTAAAGAGCAGTACGGGCATTTGTCGTCTGCCACTTTAGGAGCAATTCAAAGAGGGTTGCTTGGGTTTGAAACCCAAGGAGTTTCAGATTTTTTTTCTGAACCAGGTCTAGATATCCAGGACCTTTTGCAAGTGGATAATTCGGGTCAAGGCAAAGTGAGTATTCTGGCTGCCGATGAACTCCTCCGAAGTCCTTTAGTGTATTCAACCTTTTTACTTTGGGTTTTGTCTGAACTTTTTGAAACCTTGCCGGAAGTGGGGGATCAGGAAAAACCTAAATTGGTTCTGTTCATTGATGAAGCCCATTTGCTTTTCAAAGATGCCCCTTCCGTTTTGGTAGACAAAATTGAACAAGTGGTAAGATTCATCCGCTCAAAAGGAGTGGGTGTTTACTTCGTCACTCAAAACCCCTCAGACATCCCGGAAGTGGTATTGGGACAGTTATCGCACCGAATTCACCATGCGTTACGTGCTTTTACCCCCCAAGATCAGAAAGCGGTCAAAGTGGCGGCTCAAACACTTCGTCCCAACCCGGAGTTTTCAGCCCAAGAAGTGATTACTCAACTCGGAGTTGGAGAAGCTCTCGTATCGTTTCTTAATGATGAAGGAGTACCGATTGTTGTGGAGCGCGCTTTTATTTTACCCCCGGGTTCCCAAATCGGACCCATTCCGAGTGAGAAAAGAGAAGCGTTGATTTGTGCTTCATCTGTTTTTGGAAAGTACGAAAATAAAATTGATAGAGAATCGGCTTTTGAGAAACTTCAAAACCAAAAATCAGAAACTTCTCCCGCGGTAGAAAAATCCTCACCGGAGTCGCACCGTACAGATGTTATCTCTGAGATCTTGTTAGGATCAACTGGGCCTCGAGGGGGACGAAAAGCGGGGCTGTTAGAAAAAGCAGCTACCCGTGCCGTTCGCTCGGCTGCCAATCGATTGGGCAAAGATTTAGCACGGGGCTTTCTAGGTTCGCTCTTAGGTTCATCTCCAACGAAAAGAAAAAATAGATAGAACGATTCTGATGCGCCACGGCGTAATGATTTGTCTCGTTTTGCCGATACGTCAGCGTGAGATACCGTTTAAAACATGGGATGCTTAAGTGGGCTTGGCTTACCTATGTCATGCTGAATTGCTTGGCTCAAGGCCAGGAAATGCAACGCTATTTCAGTACGCCTAGTTATTATCGGCTCTTTCACGATCTGGAGGCAAAAATCTGGATCCTCATCAATCGTGTCCCAGAACTGAGTTGGAAAAAAGTCGTTATCCCGCCAGCTAAACATCATGTCTCTGCTCTCCCCAGTGTCATTCTAGTGCATGGGAAATTTAATAAGTTTGGAAAGGGAAAACGACTGCTCATTGTGAATGATGTTCATGTTCAAGTTTCCGAGCAGGGGGATTTCGTATTGAGAGTGCTAACCAAAGGCACTGAGTTTGGATTGCAGGTCAGTTTAAGAGATTTAGACTCCCACAATAATGTTGAACAAACCATAGGTATGGGGGTTTACACGGCCAGCGCTCCTCCACAACATCTATCGTCTCCCTCCGATTTTTCCGGCTTTTTGGCCAGTCAAGTATTCAGCCAAAGAAAATTGGCGAGTTTGGAACTTGCTCCTTCGTCTGAAACAGAGGAGCGTTTAGATGACTTCGGTATTTATTTAGGGGCAAGTCTTAGCAATTATGAGCAGCAAAGTATTTATCGATTGTCCCCAGTGACGTCATACATTCGATTAACTTACGAGCGTAACCTTGAGTCGCTAGTCAATGGGCCACTGGTTCTGGGCCTAGCAAGCCGTCTCTCAGTGTTTTCGTTGGCAAACAACACGCTGGCGAGTCTTCAGGTGATCAATCCGGAAATTTACGGTGGAGTCATACTCTTCAAACAGAACACAATCCAACTGAAATTTCTTGGTGGTGCTTCTTATCTCACCAGCTTTGGAAGTTCCGATTTGGGCTTTTATTCACTGTTGGGGCCAACCATCCAACTAGCTGCTCAGTGGTCGTTTTTGCCGGATTGGAATTTAATTGGATTTGCAAAGCTTACTCAATTGCCTGGAGTAACGGGCAGTTCGTTCCTGTCTAGTCGCGACGTTACGAGTGGGGTTGGAATTGAAAAAAATTATTGGGGTGTATTTTCTGAATGGCAAACTCTGCGTCTTCAGCAAACCAGTA
>RFNO01000040.1 GCA_009927165.1 Pseudomonadota bacterium | reverse complement strand
GCTGGGGAGGAGTATCCAAAACTGTTGTTCAAAGTGACCACCGAATTTTAAGTGTGCTGCTTCACAATTCGGATGGTCATGCAAAGAACCTTTTACTAGGTAGGCATTGGGTTGACGGGGAAAATCGCCCTGCTTTTATCGATTTTGGTGCGTCGTTACGACCTGGAACCTTCGTAACCATGCGACGCTACCCAGCACCTGGTAACTCAGAACCCGTTTCTCAAGTGAGTGAAAGAACTCTCAAGTATTTAAAAAATCTGAAAGAATCCGATTTTGATAATGTGAGAAAATATGTTTCACAAAAAGAGATTTCTGACATGTTGATGCGACGAGATGGCATTGTTTCCTACTTTGACAGACTTATTTCCGAAAAAGGATATCGCAGCGTGGTTTTAGAAAAGTAGACGAATCCAGTAGAATAGAAAATTCTTCCAACCTTTTATTTTTTTCGGAGAGAAGCCTTATGCCTTACACTGTTTCTAAGTCAGAACCTATTGAATCTTCTTTAAAAACCATTCTGGTATCAGGAATTAAAGATGCCGCCAATGTGTTGTCTCTTTCCCAGGGCTTGCATCGAGAACAGTTTAAGCAAGCTAGAAAGTCCTTAAAAAAAGCACGGGCAGTTCTCTATTTACTGAGAGACTCCATTTCGGAAAACAAGTTCTCTGAAGAGGAAAAAAACTTAAAAAAACTGTCGCGAACTTTTAGAGATGTCCGCGATGCCCATGTTACCGAGGAAGTTTTTATGGGGTTCTCAAAAGCGCACCAGAAAGAGCTCACTCAGGAAGAATGGACAGAAATCATGCAAGCCCTAGTCGCTGAGAGCAAGAAGACAGTAGAAAAAGTGTTTCAAGAACAAAAAAAAATTAATGAATCGATTGGTCTTTTGAACGCAGCCATGGAAAGAATCCCCGAAATTAAAATCAAAGGAAGTCCTTGGAATTCAATTGAAGAGTGTTTGAGATCTACGTTTTTAGAGTGTTTTGAATATTCAGAGGCCTGCCAGGACACTCATGAAGAAGAATACTTTGTTGCTTGGCGAAAAGCTGTTAAGTTTCTTCGAGTAGAGCTTGATTTTTTTATTGAAGCTTTGAGTCCTGAAATCAAAGAGTGGAATCAAGAACTCCATACGCTATCAGATACTCTTGGAGAATACCAAGACCTGACTCTTATAGAAAGTCAAATTCAAGATTGTGAAAAGGGTATTCAAAGCAAGAAAGCACTACGTCACCTCGAAAAACTTCTTCATGAAAGAAAAAAGAACCTTAGAAAAACTGCTCGAAAACTAGGCCGTGAAATCTTTAACACTAAGGCTAAAGCGTTTGTGAAGGACTTTTCTCAAAGCACCAAATCTTGGTTTAAAGCCGCCTAAAGTTTGGACAGACAGCCAAAAGAAATCTTAATTGAAGCCGTGTAGCCTTTAAGAATACAAGCCTGTCCTCCCTGGTTGAGGTCCTGGGTCTAATTTTGCATACAAAGTATGCACTATGAATTTTTGGTTGCGGTCCATCCCCCTTTTTTTTGCTGCTTTGTCCTCGTTTGCAGATGAGGACCCTCTTTCCCATCGAAAAAAATTCCTAGAATCTACTTTGCGTGAGACCGGTGTTGGATATCATTCCGATAGGCCCACAGCGCCGGTTCATATTCCGGGACTTTCTGGGGCTTCGACCCCTGAGGAAATTGCATTTAATAAGGATATTCTCAACCACCCTAAAAAATGCCTCTTCCAAGGAGAAAGCTCCGTTGAGGGCGAGGAGTGGACAGATACTCAGCGAAAAAAAAAGGTGAGTACTTCAGAAGCCAAGCCAGAGGATAATTCGAAGGCCTTTTTGAAAGCGTGTGAGGAAATAAAACAAGAGTTGGGGCCTCAATCCTGTTCCGTCATAGAAATAGCCGGCCACGCTGAAGGGTTTTCAATTGGCCTCGGTGAAGTTTTTGGCTTTAAGGTGGATCGAGGCAGATGGGTTCAGTATCCAAAGGAACCAAAACTTTTTAATGAAATCGTTCAATGCATTCAAGACATCACTTGGCTAAAAGCTCCCGTAGTTTTCGCAAGTTGCGGCGCGGGAAGTGTAGAGGACTATTTTCCCATTGAGGGCCTTCGAGGAAAAAAGCTGTACTATCCCGCAAAGCATGAAGCTCAGCAGGTTCTGAGCAATATTTTAGGGCGAACCGTTTATTCCGCGCTGGGAGCCGAGAACGTGCAGGAGTGGGGTAAGCATTGCCGAGATGGGTGGTGCAAAACAGATCCTAAAGAGGAATCATTAGCTCTACCAGAGCCCAAGCTTTTTTGGAATGTTCATGGAAAGCGAATTCAAAATGAAGATTAGGGGCTTTTCTTTAATGTTTTTGGTTCTGGTTCTCCTGGTTCATCCGACCACCATTTTAGGACGAGAAAATAGAGATTCTCATCCTTTAAGCTCTTGCAAAAGTTCCTTTTTGCGTCTGGGAGCTTCAGTTGTGAAAAGTGCCACTGTGGTTGGAGGAATTGCTTTGGGACTTACCGTGGGAAGCGAAATAGTCGGAAACGTCCTCGATACTCCCCCCATCGGTCTCTCAATTTATTTGGATTACGAAAATATTCTAAGTGCTTTGGAGCCTGAGGAAAGAGCGGAGTTTCAAAAAGAGAAGCCAGATCTGAAAACACTATCTGAAATATTAGTTTATCGTCTTTCTACGAAAAACACTGATGGAACGGAAATATTTCCATATTTAAATCCACGGATGGCTTCGAGCTATTTTACCAATGAGCCAATTCCGGCTGATGTATGCCGCCACAAAGTGCTTATTATGCAAGCCGTTCTCAAAAAGGCTGGATTTGATTCAAATCTCATGACAGGAACTATTGCCACTGAAAATGGGCGCGGAGAGCATGTGTGGCTCTACATCCCCCAGCTAAAAAAAATGGCGGATCCCATGAATGGGGTTTTGGCCAACCCCGAAGAGTATGAACGCATTTTCGAAAGTCAGTCCGGATTCAACATCGTTCAGTGGGCAAAACCCATGGGAATTTTAGGCCGGTAGTTTCTTCATTGAGGCAGGTTTGATTTGGTTTATCGAAAAATGAAAAATGAGCCTGAAAAAGGTTTTGGTTTTGGCAGTGGGGTACGGTTTGGGTGAAGGGGGAAATTAAGCCCAGGGGAAGGGATTTTGGCCCTTCCACCTAAGCTAGTAACCACGTTCCAAAAGCGAAAACTGGCGTCTAAGAAATTGGGCAT
>RFNO01000099.1 GCA_009927165.1 Pseudomonadota bacterium | reverse complement strand
TGGGCCCTCCCTACACAGAGATCTAGATTAAGTAACGAAATGAATTCTTTTTGGAAATTGAGACAGTTGCCGTAAGATTGAATACAAGGCTGTGTGCGAAGCATTTAAGAGCTACATAAATGCAAATAAAAAAACGAAAAAGGGTTAAGACGGTACGAGAACATCCTTTGCGAGTTCCGGTAAGTCAGAAGAATCCCACCGGTATCACCATAAGAGATAAGCATTTGAGGCTTCTCAAAGGGACCTATCTCGATTTCGAGGACATTGAGACAGTTCTTTAGGGGTATAAAAGAGAAGGTATTATCTACCCATCCGCTGAAAGACTCAGAGAATTTAAAGACTCTGATAAATACGACGAAGTGATTGCGATTTGGAAAGGGTCTTCTAAAAAGCAAAACCGGCCTTAAACCAAAGGCGATTGATATTTATACAAAATACTATGATTTACTCAAAAAGAAATAGGCTTCACTGGATGATTTTAGCAGGCCTGCTCACTGGATGCGCTACTTCATCCTTTGAGATAATCAAAAAGCAAGGGCTAACTACTGAAGTGAAAGTAGTGCCCGATCGAATTCTTTTGGAATGTGAAAAGCAAACAAATAGTGATGACGCGGATGCTTATGGTTTTTTGATGTATGTCTTAGACTCAAACAATACAGGGGCTTGTTTTGTTCAAACTAATGTTCTTGATAAACGAAGTTGTGATCGTCGACTTCATCAAATTGGAAAGATTTTAAAAACGGGGAAATCCATTTTTATCGGCGGCGTGGGGGATTTAACTTCTCCACCGACATTTGAGAAGACCTTGCATCACTTCCACCTTCGGGGCACCTTTCCGAGCAATGGACAAAACTTGCAATTCATGGTAATCGCGAATGAGATTGGCTTTTTGTTACGACGCTTTTTCGGGCGATGAGAAACCCTGTCCCCGAGAACCCTTCACTTTTAGAAAAAACCCCTGATAGATCAGAGATCGACGTCTGGAGGACCCCTAAGGGAGCGTTGATATACTTGTAAAGCGTTGGCCCCGCTGTTCGTCGACTCTCGTCATCAGACCAATGACTGCTTTTCTTTTACGATCCGGATTGGCTTTTTGATACCAAATCAGGCATAAAACAACAATTCATTCGTTGATTCTAGAGCGCATTCGTCTACCCTTGAAACAGGCAGTGCATTTGGTATTACGGGCAAGGCTCAGCGTCTTGAGACTCGGAAAAAAAAGCCCTCATTTCTCAACTGCTTTTTTAAAGGCCGAGTTAATTCGGGTGCTTCTCTATTTTCGATGATTTTAATTGATTATTGAAGAAAGCAATCTTAATCTTCCAGCCTTTCTGGATCGCCATGGGAAGGGATGCGCAAAAACGGACCTACAAAACCACCCCAAAAATGAAAGGACAGAATGATCATGAGTACCCCCCGAGGAGAACTCGAAATTGCCAAGGTAGCCACTTCTTTAGATGAGTTCAGGCGCCAACCCGCGCCCACCGAACAAAAGGAATGGTCAAGCTATTCAGACATTGATCCAACCCAAGAAAAAATTTCTGATTGGGTGACGATTTTACGTTTAGATGCAGAATGGGAACTCTACAGTACGGAAAACTCATGGGCGGGAGTTCACTCTTGGAGAATTTTAACAAAAAAGAAAATCCATGAAGCACTACCGGATTTAATTGAGCGTTTAATTTGGAGCCATGAAGAAGACGAATGGGCACTCGAAGAATTGCCCAGTGCCATTTCAAGTTTTGGTGCTTTAGCTATACCACATTTAAGAAAAGCGATTTTTGAAAACACGATTTTTCGAGAATATGTCTGGAGTTTCGTAGCTTTGATTGAAACCCTGGGATTGATTGCAAAAGAACTGCCCCAGGAAACTGCAAATATCACTTTGATTTTGGCTGAAAAACTTCGCGAAATGGAAACGAATTCCCCTACCCTCAATGCGTTTCTCATTTTTGAATTGGTGGATCTAAAAGCGGTAGAGCATGCTTTGCTTCTCGTCGAAGCTTTCTCAAAAGACTTGGTTCATGGAGAAATCATCAATTGGGAATACACCTATGAGAAATTAAGTCCTCTTACCGACCTCCCCAAGGAAATTACATCCTGGGATACTCTCCCCGATCAGTTGAGCTACCCTGGGGATGAGAGTTTCCAAAAGCTTCTAAAGACATTGGGTTCTCATTTCAATGTCGATGAAATCAAGCTTTTTCTCTTAGGTGCTATTCTTTCCATCGAACTCCCGCCTTCATCAGCCGTTATGGATGAGGTTTTAACTGACTACGAAGGAGAGAGTGTGGATGTTGAGACGCAGGGCCAAGCCCTGTTTTTCGCTCGTGCCCTTTTGGGATTATGGAATGAACTCTCACCCTTTCAGGACTGCTTTTACCCATTCCCTGAAGTGGATAACTTAAATGATTCCGTACCGAGTGAGGAGGATACAAAAACTTGGGTGCGATCCGCTCGAAGAGCAATGCAAATCGCGAGCTTTCTGGATGGGCTTGAATTGGGAGATACGAACTCTACTAGTTTTCAAAGCAGTGAAAAAATAGCAGCAGATTTTTTAATCACTCTGCAGGACAAAATGAATGAATTAAGAAGAGTTCAATTTGCTTCAGAAGGAGAGCCAGACTCAGTTGGAGTCATATGGGAAGAGATTGAAGAATTTTGGAAAGAAAATTATCTTCAGTTTGCAACCACTTGCAAAGAAGTTCGAAAAAAAAAGCTTGATCGCCAACAATTTCTAGAAACGCATCGACGCGTGGGACGAAACGATCGGTGCCCGTGCGGCAGCGGTAAAAAATTTAAGAAGTGCTGCTTGAATGAAGTTGCAACAAAGTGAGCGGCGCGTTTGTTCCCTTTCACTCTTCAGACGACTCTTTCTGCTAATTTACCAGTGGGATCTCTACCAGAAAAGTGAGACTCCCCCAGTCAAGTTTATCTAGCAAATGGGCAAGCCACTTTTCCCGTGCCCCTTTACGGTTTGCCCTTACACCCTTAGCTACAGGGTAGGGGGTCCAGGCCGCAGTTTTTTTTCTTGGGCTGATAATGAGTGTCGGCAGGCACCGGGGCATTCAAATATCAACGGATTGCCGGGCTTGAGATACACTTTTTCTTTTTTTATTCCGTTCGATTAATAAAACAACATTTAGAACAACTAGGAATTTCCACCCTTGTCTCATGAGATCCCCCGGGTTTTCTTTTAACCTTCTGAAGCTTTAATGATGGATTATTTGAGAACTATTATCAAAGCGCAACGTGTGAATATTAAAAAAGTTGCTCGTGGTCAGCACCTTCTCCAATCAGTTATAAGATTTAAGATGAATGAAGCCTTTTTTGGGGCAAAAGGTGGAGAATGCCCGCAACAATACCACCTGCAAAAAAACCAAAAAGAAAATCAAAGCCCACTGAAAGAATAGGCCAAGCTAACTTTTCTTGAAAATGGATAAAAGCTGGAACGCTGTGAGTGAGGATACCCCCACCGACCAGAAACATAGCAATTGTCCCCAAAACACCTAAAAGTTTCATCAATGCGGGAGAAAATACAAGAAGGGCTCGCCCCATAATGGATAGGAGTTTTGCCTTTTTCAGAAGAATCAAACCCAGATCATCTACTTTTACTATCAAGGCCACCAGACCGTAAACACCGATGGTCATGGCCGAGCTCACGCTCGAGAGAACAAGAAACTGAGTCAATAATTTTTTTCCGGCGACCGCTCCCAATGTGATCACGACAATTTCTGCTGAAAGAATAAAATCGGTGCGTACAGCCCCTTTGATTTTATCTTTTTCGTAGCTTGATAGATCTTCATAGGCTTTCTCTTTCGGATGATGACCCTGTTTTTTGGGTGCAACAATTTTTTCAAAAACTTTTTCAAAGCCCTCAAAGCATAAAAATAGCCCGCCGATCAAAAGAAGAATTTTAACAAGAATCGGGGAAATCTGGCTGAAGAAAAGAGCCAGAGGGACAAGAATGATTTTGTTGATTACCGAACCCTTGGCCACGGCCCATACAACGGGGAGTTCACGATCGGCAGAAACCCCGCTCGCCTGCTTAGCATTAAGCGCAAGATCATCGCCCAAAACCCCAGCCGTTTTTTTAGCGGCAACTTTAGTCATGGCAGCTACGTCATCTAAAGTCGTAGCAATGTCATCAATAAGAGTGAGTAAGCTGATTCCCGCCATATAATAAAAAACCTAATCGTCCCAATATCCTCTACGAACAAGAAACCAAAGAGCAAACACAGCCGAGGCAATCATGAGAACTATAGCACCATAAAATGAACTTGTATTTGAGAACGGAATTATTTCAAAATTCATTCCCCAAAATGATGCCCAAAAAGTGAGCGGAACGGCAACACTTGCAAGTGTTGACAACTTTTTAATTTGGCGGTTGGTCTTATCGGCTTAATACCCCCAATACAAATCAAGGGTAGAGCCAATCTGAGACCGAAAATACATTACATTACGAAATGCCCGCTCGCAGTGATCGGATAAGTCTCTCCACTTCCAAGTTAAGTCATCTTTGTTCTGATAGAAATTCTGCAACTGTTTGGGTACCGATCGAAGATGCTCAATGGCGTGTTCCATCTCACTTAACCTGCGCTTTAAAACCAAAACTGAAGAAGGATCAAATTTCTCCCCAAAGACTTTGCTCTCAAAAGCATTTATTTCGACTCCGATCGCCTTTACTTCGTTTCCTGTTACATCTGACACTCGATCTAAAGCTTGATAAAGCATGTGCCATACATCTTTCGCACTGTCATTTATCTTGAAAAAGTCCTTCCAAATTGTCTCTTCGGGTGGGGGCTCGTGCGGTACAAAAACCAGAGTCGACGGAAGGACAATAAACTGCAGCTCATAGACTCTGCCTTTAGCAACCATAAACCAAACTAAAAACTGATGAGTGTCAAAGTCCTCAAGCTTTGCACGTTGATTACGATGGATACAGTCTTCTATAACGAGAGGATGAATTTGACTGTCTCTTCCAAGTGTTTCTAACTCAGATACACTACTACTCCGAATTTCTAACCAGTTGATCACAGAAGAATTCCCCCAAATGAATTCAGCTCACACAAATACGCCAAAGTAATTTTTGTCATGGATTGACTCTGTCTCTTTGATGTCGATATAAACAGTTGAAGACAAGACGAAAAATAAACAAGTGAAATTCATTCGGAATTTTTTTGTGAAGCTAAGCTACTTCAATCCGAGCCCGAAGGATTGCTGACATTCAATTCATCTTCTGGGAATGGTGCCTACCCCTATTCTCTCAGGCGGTTCCCTGAGGTGTTTTTGGTCGTCACATCCTAAGGGAGTGTTGATATACTTACAAAGCGTTGGCCCCGCTGTTCGTCGGTGCTCGTCGTCAAACTAATGACCTAAATCAGCACTCCATTCGTTGATTCTAGTTCGCATTGGTCTACCCTCTGGCATACGAATGAATTATCTTTAAGGTCATTTATCCTTGCAGTATTATAACGAATTTGTTATCAATAAGAGTGTTATGCGTATCATTTTCCTAAAGCAAGCTCGCAAAGAACTCGAACATTGTCCAGCCGATTTGATCACGGACGCTTGGCATACATCGACGATCTTGCATCTGGGATCATGCTATCCATGCCAGTTTCAAGACCTTTGCCAAGCGTTGCAAAGGGTTTACATGAGCTGCGCATTTCTGAGAGATCTGGTGAATACCGCATCTTTTATGTAATTAAAGTTGGCGATGCCATCTACATTTTGCATGTAGCGCACAAGAAAACCCAGAAAATAGATCCGCGAACGATTCAATTGGTAAAAAATCGTTTTAAGGAGATCGAATCATGAAAAAGAATTTAGAAGTTTACGAATCCATTGAAGATCTGGGTAAGACCCTGGGTCTATCTAAAGCAGAAATTGCTCTCATCCGCGAAAAAAAAGAAAGCTATTGCTAAGCTAAAAGCTGCTCGTGAAAGAAAGGGCTTAACTCAAGCGCAAGTTGCGAAGTTAGCTAACACAAAGCAACCGGCGATTGCTCGCATGGAAGTAGGGCTCGTCAGCGAAGTGAGCCTTGATTTTTTGTTCAAAGTTGCATGGGTGTTGAATGTAAAATTAACCATCCATTCGACAAAAGAAGCGGCTTAATGACC
>RFNO01000035.1 GCA_009927165.1 Pseudomonadota bacterium | reverse complement strand
TTAAGTACTGTCTCCTTAAAGTCTTCGACCAACCTGTCTAAGTCCACAAAAGTGTAAGGCAGCTCCTGCTCGTTCAGATGAAGGTGCGGTCCTTTTGGATGGTGGTTGTCAAACAAGACCCGCTTTTTACTTTTTCTATCAAAACAAATCAGCCCCCATTTGAGTCCATCAGGGTATCGAGGAGATTGCAAAACCTGGTGAACTGTAATCTCAATGATGTAGCGCCTACGCACGATAAATTTCTCATAGCGGACCAAAGACGCTTTCATATTGGTAAAATAAACCAATACTGGAGTCGTTGTCCATTACAAAAGTAAGATGGGTGGGGGGGAGATTTTCCTACGACGACTCAGAAGCCCTGTCTAAAAGATCGATAAAGAGGTATTAGGTTAATTTACGTCACCGCTAAGTCACTAGGAAAGTGTCCGGAAACCAAAATGGGACTGCGCGGCATAGGGGGGGGGAGATATAATTAAAGCTTCAGAAGTTTAAAAGAAAACCCGGGGGATCTCATGAGACAAGGGTGGAAAGTCTTAGTTGTTCTAAATTTTATTTTATTAAGTGCTCTTTATGCAAAACCGGTAAAGACAAAAAAAGAAACGTCGCCGGTTACAGAAACTCCCCAAGTCCAGTCGCAAGATTCAAATCCGGCAAAACCGGAATCTATCCAGGAAACAAAAAGCCCTGAAATGAAAAGAAGAGGCCACTTCAAATAATTGGAATACGATTCAATTGGGTGCTGGCGCTATGTTTGATTCCGATGGCGGTAGGGCTGGCGCGCTTTTCGTAAGTTGGACTCCATCCTATGCGCTTACTTCTGGTCTTGAGTTGAAAGCATACCTTGGCGGGATATTGACTAATATCTTTGCTGGAAAATCATTTGGCATAGGAGATTTAGCACTTACATTGAAAACGCCGCTTTCCTCCTCGATGTGGGCGGAAGCGGGTGGAGGCTTGCAATATTGGACGGGAACAAGACTTCGAAATACTTATCCCCAAATCAAAGCTGCTATTGGCTATGAGTGCTTTCAAGTGACCTATTCTTCTGTTTTTGACTCACTCTTAACCACCCACCAAGTGATGGGTTCAATTTTAATCCGTCTTTAAGAAGGAGAAACAAAGTGAAAAAACTAACTTATCTTGCTCTAGGGATTCTGCTTCTCCTATCCGGATGTAAGCCAATTGGGGAGCTTCTATCAGACGTGTCTTCTCCAAACGGAAGTATCAGCATCAATGCCGGTGCGGCTTATACCAATTCATCAAGTGTCACACTCACCTTAGATGGAGATGATGCGACTCAGATGTATGTGACTAATACCGCAGGCTGTGAATCGGGCGGAACTTGGGAAGCATACTCCACCACAAAGTCGTGGACGCTCGGGCAAACGAATGCAACAGCAACTGTCTATGTCAGATTCAAAGACCGCTCGCAGAATGTG
>RFNO01000101.1 GCA_009927165.1 Pseudomonadota bacterium | reverse complement strand
TTCACAGCAGTAGCCGATCACAGCTCACAAATTACTTTGAGCTGGACGGACGGTGGGGGTAGCACTGTCAGTTATCAAGTGGCTTATCAAATGGGCACAAGTGCACCTATCAATTGCGCGACGGGGCAGATCATCCCGTCGAGTTCCATCGCTGGCAGCACTTCGATTGCTGTGACAGGACTGACTACTAAAGATTATGTGTTCAGAGTTTGTGCAGTGAACAGTTCAGGAATTGCATCCTCAGGAGTTACGACTACGGGAACTACGGGCTGGTATCAGGAAGCTTATATCAAGGCGCCGAATTCGGGAGCCAATGACCAGTTTGGTTATAAAGTCAGTATCTCTGGTGATACTCTAGTGGTTGGAGCCAGTGGGGAAAGTAGTAATCAAACCACTATCACTAATGGTACGACGGCAAGTACTAATGATTCTGCTAACAGCGCGGGTGCTGCTTACGTCTTTAAGCGCAATGGCTCCACTTGGGCCGCAGAGGCTTACTTGAAAGCTCCAAACGCCGAAACAGCGGACTCTTTTGGAATATCTGTAAGTATTTCTGGCGACACCATTGCGGTAGGAGCATCTTACGAGGATAGTAGCGAGACCACCATCACCAACGGCAGCTTAGCCAGTATAAATAACTCCCTGAGTAGTTCAGGGGCTGCATATGTTTTTAGGCGAACTGGTTCTACTTGGGCCAATGAGGCTTACTTAAAGGCTCCCAATGCAGGAGGTTCTGACAGATTCGGCAATGCGGTCTCCGTTTCAGGGGACACGATTGTTGTTGGAAGCTTGGGGGAGGACAACGGGCAAACCACTATCTACAACGGCACTTTTTCGGAATCAGATAGCTCGACTGCCTCAGATAGCGGAGCAGCTTACGTTTTCAAACGAACGGGATCAAGCTGGACAAATGAAGCTTATCTCAAGGCTCCCAATGCGGGCAGTGATGATTATTTTGGAGCTTATGCCATCAAAATTTCTGGAGACACTCTCGTCGTCGGTGGCCACTATGAAGACAACTCCCAAACCACTATTTTTAATGGAACATTTAATGGAGCTGATGTTTCCTTCGCTGACAGAGCCGGTGCAGCTTATGTTTTCAATCGGACCGGATCAAACTGGATAAATGAGGCCTATCTCAAGGCTCCCAATGCAGGGACAGATGATCGCTTTGGATGGACACTCGGAATCAGTGGTGACACCATCGTAGTAGGAACACGCTATGAAGACAACGGCCAAACCACTATCTACAATGGCACTTTTTCGGAATCAGATAGCTCCACGGCTGCAGATAGTGGAGCAGCTTACGTTTTCAAACGAGCGGGATCAACCTGGACAAATGAAGCTTACTTAAAAGCTCCTAACAGTGAAGCATCCGACTCTTTTGGTCAATCCGTTGGCATTTCGGGAGACACCATTGTTGTTGGGGCTTGGGGTGAAGACAATTCCCAAACAACCATCAATAATAATTCCTTAGCCATCACTGAAATATCACAGACAAATGAAAGTGGAGCGGCTTATGTATTTAAGCGCTCAGGTTCTGTGTGGGCGAACGAAGCGTACTTGAAAGCGCCGAATGCTGGATTGAATGATCAATTCGGTATCAATACAGATATTTCTGGAGATACCATTGTCGTTGGGGCTCACCTCGAGGACTCCAACCAAACCACAATCACTAATGGCAAAATGGTGATTGATGACAATAGCGCACCTAGTAGCGGCGCAGTGTACGTGTTCCGACGCGCAGAAACTCTTGCCACTCCAGTCGTCACTTCCGTCACCCCTAACACAGGCGTTACTGCTGAAATGAATGTCGAAATTTTTGGAAGCGGCTTTAGAAAAGATGCGACAGTAAAAGTAGGAGGAACTGCTTGCACTTCGACCACTGTTCAAGGCCCCAACGAAATCATTTGCACTTTACCCGTTCAGTCTGCAGGAGCTCAGGCTATTGAAGTGACTCAACCCAACGGAGTTAAATCCAACACGACCGTTACTGTTACTTATTAGTTTTTTTCTTTTCTGGCTCGGGCATGACGGGCACCATTTTTGGAGCCAACGACTCTCCATCTTTTCTGAAAATGTAAGTGAAGGTAGTATACACTGGCTTTTCTGAGGGTGGAGCGGGAAACTTAAATTCTTTAAATTTCCCTAAAATACAATTTTCGAATTTGGAATTGTTCATAGAAGAACTGATCACTTGTGGCGATAGAACTTCTCCCTCAGATGAAATATTCCAATCCAATCGTACTCTTCCCGAACTCACTGCGTCTTTTTCTTCCAAATGCTTCAAATAACACTCTTGAATCTGCGGATTGTTTTTAACAATGGTATTCTTCACTTGGTTCTGCTCGTAAGGTGATTTGTACTCGGGTTTCTCTTTGTCTCCGCTGACATTCACGGGAACGAGACTGGGATGAATGCTTTTTTCACTGGAGTTACGCAACAAATAGGATCCCATCATCACAACGAGGCCAGTCAGCACCAACAACAAAATGTTTTTTAGCTTATCGGTAAGCACTGTCCTTCCCCTTCCCTATAACCGCTATTTTAAGACACTTCAGCTTGATTAAATAGATATTTTTCCAAAATCGACAGGGTTATCCGTTCCTTTTTAGTTTCGACTCAATTGGGCAATTTAACATTATCATTGCCCCAGACTTGCGCCTTTATGCGAGCATGTCCAGTAGGTCGTTAGCCTTACTCTCTTCCGGTAACACTTTCAAATGAGGCTGATCGATAGACAGCCAAAAGTAAGGCCGTACCTAGTGGGGATTAGCGTGCGTGGAAGCGCAAGTGATCTTCAATGAAAGAGGCTACAAAGTAGTAACTGTGGTCGTAGCCTTTTTGATAGCGAAGTTTCAAAGGATAGTCGGTCGCTTTAGCCGCTTCTTCGAGTTTCTCCGGCATCAATTGCTCTTTCAGAAACTTATCTTCCGTGCCCTGGTCGACCAAAATTTCTTTTCTTACTTGAGCCAGCTTCAAGAGCTCACTTGAATCGTAATTTTTCCAATCAGCTGGATTCTGGCCCAAGTAATTACCCAACGCCTTTTTTCCCCAAGCACATTGCGAAGGAGCACTGATTGGTGCAAATGCAGAAATGCTTTTAAACACATCGGGATTTCTCAACCCCAAAACTAAAGCCCCATGGCCGCCCATGGAATGACCTGAAATGCTGAGCTTTTCTGCTTGAACAGGGAAGTTTTTAAGAACTAATGCTCGAAGCTCATGAAGAACGTAGTCATACATTCGGTAATGCTTTGACCAAGGGGATTGAGTAGCGTTGACATAAAAACCCGCTCCCAAACCAAAGTCCCAGCTTTCGCTTTCCCCTGGTAGATTAGCTCCTCTCGGAGAAGTATCCGGGGCAATCAATGCCATCCCGAGTTCCGAAGCCACTCGTTGAGCACCCGCTTTTTGCATGAAATTTTCTTCCGTACATGTCAGTCCCGATAACCACAACAGTGCAGGTACTTTTTTCTGTTGAGCTTGGGGAGGAAGGTAAACCGCGAAGCGCATGGGAGTTGCCGTGACTTCAGAGACATGCTCAAAAGTCTCAAGAATCCCTTCAAAAGATTTCACTCGGCTCAATGATTTCATGAATACCTCAACACCGACCGAATACTTGTTCCTTCATGCATGAGATCAAAGGCTTTATTGATCTGATTGTGAGGCAACTCAAACGTGACCATGTCATCGATGTTGATTTGTTTGTTCATGTATTTTTCAACATAGCCAGGAAGTTCAGTTCGTCCTCTCACTCCTCCAAAAGCGGTTCCCTTCCAAGTTCTTCCCGTAACCAGCTGAAAGGGTCGAGTAGAAATTTCCTGACCGGCTCCAGCAACTCCAATAATCACGGAAGTTCCCCAGCCTTTATGTCCACACTCGAGAGCAGCTCGCATCAGCTGAACATTGCCCACACACTCAAACGAGTAATCCACTCCTCCTTGAGTCATATCGACAATCACATTCTGAATAGACGCATCAAACTTCTTGGGATTGACACAATCCGTAGCACCTAATTTTTTTGCAAAATCAAATTTGGATTCATTGATGTCGACAGCAATAATACGAGAGGCTTTTGCCATCACGGCTCCTTGAATCACACTGAGACCAATGCCTCCCAAGCCAAACACCGCCACCGTAGCCCCGGGCTCGACTTTGGCCGTATTAAGAACAGCTCCAATTCCAGTCGTTACTCCACACCCTAACAGGCAAACTTTTTCCAGGGGGGCTTTGGGATTAATTTTCGCTAACGAAATTTCAGGAAGAACGGTGTACTCAGAGAAAGTAGAAGTTCCCATATAGTGATAAATAGTTTTGCCGTTTTTGGAAAACCGTGAAGTTCCATCTGGCATCAGGCCTTTTCCCTGGGTAACACGAATCGCTTGGCAAAGATTAGTCTTTTTAGATAGGCAAAACTTACACTCTCCGCACTCAGGAGTATAAAGCGGGATCACATGGTCACCTGGCTTTAAACTCTTCACTCCAGGGCCTACTTCTTCCACAACTCCTCCCCCTTCGTGACCCAATACTGTGGGGAATAGACCTTCCGGATCAGCTCCCGATAACGTGTACGCATCGGTATGGCAGACGCCTGAGGCAACGATTCGAACCAAAACCTCCCCTGCTTTTGGACCTTCTAAATCAATCTCTTCAATCTCTAATGGACGTTTGGGTTCCCAAGCTACTGCTGCACGTGTTTTCATGCGGTTTCTCCTTAAGTTCCCTTTCAATAACTTAAAAACACATGTCTGACAAATTACGGCTCAACGGGAGGGTGTAGCCTTGGCGTCCTCTACTTGTGTGCGTAGACTTGCAGGGTACACCCCTTGCAAAACCGGTCCCCCGGAGAGCGGGGGTGTCCGTGAGTAGTAAGCTCAATGTCTGGTTTTTTAGTTTCTTCTTTCTTTTAGCCTTTAATGCTTTTTCCGAAGAACCTTCCGATTGCTGGTGGCCCGGTTGCCGAGTCAGCCTTCAAGCGGAAGGACACGCTTCGAAAACCTTATCCCTAAGAGACGACCAGTACCAACACGTGGGTTTTCCCACTCCTCCTACAGAAGCTCCTCGGTCCCATTCCATTTGGAGTCGGCCCGTCGATGAGTCTTCCAAAAACAAAAAGAACTTTGTTATTTTAGAATGCGACCCTTATAAAAACCTTCAAGAAGGAGATATTCTTCTTCAAGTAGGACCCATTACGAAAGATGCTTCCAGTATTTACGACTTACTCATGTTGAGTTCACATGCTGCGATAGTAGCGAAACGCCCGGACGGCAGTCTTTATGCGTTAGGAACACCTCGAAATTACTGGCCTCAAGGAAAACTCGACTATACTTCTTACCACATTATTCGCTTGCGAGAGTTTCCTTCTGAAATTACGAGTGCTAAAGTTCTCCAAGAGTGGAAAAGCAGCCCTGTAAAGTACCAAAAAATCAGAGACTGGCAGGAAAAACGAAAGGTCATTCTTGAAAAAGTAAAAAAGGGCATTGAGTTTTTTGAAAAAAATCCTCCTTACTACGACACTTGGAGAAACACACAGATTTTAGACCCGAAAGAAAAAGAAAAGCTCACTAAGATGATCTTACTGGGCGATTCCAGTGAAGAAGTTCCTTCTCAGTATTGCTCGGAATTGGTAGCCACGATTTATGCAGTGGCAGGTGCCCAACTGCCTTCTATCAAATCGAATCAGTTCTATGTCGACCGCTTGGAAAAAGAAGTGCTGCCTTACTTTAAGAAAGATGGCGAAACCAACGCAGAAGTGTTTCAAAGAGGACTCGATGCTTTTTTTGAAAATCGGGATCTTTGGAGAAATCTAGGCGCTTCAGATGATGAAATTGCTAAAACTCTTGAGGACCGGGCCAATACAGGAAACCGAAAGCTCTTGCCTGAAAAGGTTGCCAAAGTGAAAAAAAACTTTGAGTGGGTTTGGAGCTATCCCGCATTTATTAGAAACCAACTGATTTATTGGGGGGGAACGGTAGGAACGGGAAAAGGGGTCATCACGCCACTAGATTTTTTGGATGCCGTAAAAGACATTAAAAGCGATTACAGCTATGTGGGCACTTATTTAAAAGAAGCTTGTGAAGATCCAAGCAAAAGGCCAGCAACAGAACACGTTTTTCAATAAAACCGAAGTTTTTTTCGGAGAATTTCAGGAAGAGCTTTTCGGTATAGCAACGAAATCCATTCTGCTAATTCTTGGCCGCCATATTTGGCCAAGAACCGGTAAGAAGGCTTTTGGTTAAGGAATTGTGCAGGTCCCAAAGTTCTCGCTACGCTAAACGCTTCTCGCGCAAGAGCTCTCTGATCGATTTGAAATAACCGAGTTCCAATCCAAGCTGCTTTTTCTGCCAAATAAGTTCTCGCTTCCTGAGGCAATTCTTTTTCTAAGCAAAGAATGGCTTGGAGTGCACAAGTGAGCGTTTCTACATGGTTCTGGCTACGACTTTCTTTTCGAACTTGGATGCCCACCAGATTTTCTAAAAGTACTTTAAATCGCGGCTGAGTGGCCACTAATCTGACATAAAAATCCCAATCCTCCGACTGCCAAAGACTTTCGCGATAACCCTCAATTTTTCGGGCAAGCTCCGTTCGGAAGACTCCGGCTGGTACTAAAATAAATCGACTGATGGCAAAGGGTAGGAGACCGGAAGCCTTTTCCAACTCTTTCAATCCGACCACCGATTCACTCAATAGATGGTTCTCTTGATAGGACGTCACTTCGGTGAGAACGAGATCACAATCCGAAGTGGCTTGGCTTTTCACTTTGGCCACCCAAGTGGGCCTTACCCAATCATCTGCATCATGAAAGTGGATCCATTCGCTTTTGGCTTCTTTCAGCAGAATGTTTCTTCCTTTGGCTGGTCCCTGATTGCTTTCACTGCGAATAATTCGCACAGGAATATCCGAGGGAACATAGCTTTCTGGTCTCACCGTAGAGGCATCGTCATAAATCAAAATCTCATCTGGCTTTTCTGGTCCCACCCAAAAACTTTGTAAGCATTTGGAGAGAAAAGGACCTTCATTGTGGTAAGTGATGGCAACGGTTAATTGCGGCATCTTTTCATTTTACCCGATTACTTTTGAGCCACAAAGTACTGGGTCAACTTTTGAAAAGAAGGAAAGCGCTCACAATTTTGGGATGGGGTCCCAAAGCCATAATTTACATGGTAATAAGTGGCTCCAGCGAACATAGCTGCGGTTTGATCGCCACTCGTATCCCCAATGTAAGCTGGAGAAACGAGTTGGTTTCGCTGGATGACCGCTTGAATATTGTGGCCTTTGGGTTTTCCAGTTCGACCAAAACACTCTGCGTCTTTAAAAAACGGCTGAAGACCAGTCATTTGATAAAAAGCCAGTAAGTAATCCGCTAAGCAGTTGCTCACAATATAAAGCGGATAAGAAGAAGCTAGCGTTTGAATGCCTTCGGCCACTCCTTCGTAGAGCGGAGCGCCCATTTTTTGAATTTGCTCCATTTCTTTTTCGTAGCACACTTGCCCGAGCTTCTCACGCTGGGTAGCTTCTGTATGGGGCATCAACTTTTCTACGGCTTTGTCAAAGGTCATTCCCATGATGGAGGCTAAATCTTGCGGAGTGAAAGATTGAGATTGGGGATAGAACTGTCTCACTCCTTCAGTCCATCCCGCGGCACAGGCTTTCGTAGAGTCCCAAAGGGTACCGTCTAAATCAAAAATCAAGGAATCGTGTTTCTGCATAAATTAGTTGTCCCACACCCTAACAAACTTTGAGGAAAATGTCTTAGGGAGTTTACAAAAGCCCTGTCACCGAGCGAGACAGGCAAAACTTGAGGGAATTGGGCGTCTTAAGCAAGCAATGCTTTGCGCTCGTCAACTTTTTGGACATCTGTGACGGGTTTTAAGCGGTGTCTTAGGCACGAACAAGCGCTGGCATTCTCACTGCATACACTAAGAAGCACAACTTCAACAAGGAGCCTTTAGTTTATGAAGTTTTACTTACGCGTTCATTACTTAGTCGCCACTCTCATTCTTCTCTCAGTGCTGGCTTGCTCCAAAAAAAATACGGGTGGCACCACCCTTCAAGATGGGTCCAATCCCGAAGAAGACGCCCTGGCTTTACAAGCTGGCGAACAATTCGACTCGAGTTTTGATACCGCTGCAGATGCGGCTGTAGCGGCGGGACAATCTGCTCAACAGGCGGCCCAGAGTGCCCAAACAGCAGTGGCCGCTGCTAATTCCACCACTTCTGCACTCCAATTAGTTGAACCCACCGTTACCGATGCCCTTCGAAGCAATCCGGAATACCAAATGAAGATCCAACTCATCACGACTCTTGAAGGCCAAATGACTCAAATGCGGACTGATTATGAAAGGAAACTGGCGGATACCTCGGCTCAAGCGGCTAGCGACAGGGCGTCTCTACAGGGCGCTATGACCGCTCTCCAAGCCCAACTCGATGCAGCCAAATCTGCTTTAGCGGGACTCATCGAGTCACTCAAACCCTGCAAAGCTGGCTTTGTGCTCTTTTCACCGAAAAAACAACGAGGAAAACCAGGTCTGCCTCCCTTTTGTATTTCTAGCGCAAGAGCTGCAGCTACCTTTAATGATGCTGACGCCAGCTGCAAAGCCCAAGGAGCGAGTCTTTGTTCCTCTACGCAGTGGTTACGCGCTTGTACTTCCCCGAGTGAAGATGCCATTCGAACCGTAGGAGGCTTTCCTGCTTTCGCTAGAGAGTGGGTGGCCAATGGCCCTCGGCTACTCGTGGCTCGTGGTGGGACTGTTAACCGTCGAATCCGCGGCATAGTCACTGGGATCCCCCGGTGCAATTTAGTAAAAACTTTAACAAATACTGCAGCGAATCGGACCAGCGCATCCAATAGCTTTGCCGTCCGCTGCTGTGCTGTTCCTCAGAAACCCCCCGGATATTGACCTTCCTGCTTTGAGCAGGTACTCCTTACTCAGCAACAAAGGAGATACGTCATGCTCAAAGTGGGTGATAAAGCGCCAAGGTTCATGTTGGTCGATGATTCAGGAAAAAAAATCTCTCTCAAAGATTTTAAGGGTAAAAAAGTAGTTCTTTATTTTTATCCCAAAGACCTGACCCCAGGGTGTACAGTGGAAGCCTGTGATTTTCGCGACGCTTCCGCTCTCTTCAAAAAGAAAAAAGCGGTTGTGTTAGGGGTAAGTCGTGACTCCGTAGCGCTTCACAAGAAGTTTAAAGAAAAGCATGAACTCAATTTTCCTCTTTTGGCAGATGAAGACGGCAAAGTCTGCGAAGCTTTCGGAGTATGGCAAGAAAAGTCTATGTACGGAAAAAAATATATGGGCATCGCCAGAACCACTTTTGTCATCGACGAACAAGGTAAAGTCGAACAAGTTTTTGAAAAAGTAAAAGTAAAAGGTCATATCGACGAAGTCCTGGAGGCTCTCTGAACGTTTTCACTCCCCCGCCCGCCGATCTCAAAGAAAAACTCATTTTTGCGCTAGATGTGGATGCTCTGGTCAAAACCACTTCCTATTTGGAGGCACTTTCCCCCTATGTGGGTTGCTTTAAAGTCGGTCTGGAACTGATGCATGCAGTAGGAACCCCCCAAGTAGTGCAACACGTGCTTCGTCACGGAGGCCAAGTATTTGCTGATTGTAAATTCAACGATATTCCAAATACGGTAAGAGGAGCTTCTCGAGCAGTAGCTGAAATGGGCGTGCGCTATTTCACCGTTCATGCTTCAAGTGGAATAGAAGCTATTAAAGCCGCTTCGGAAATAAAAGGCTCGTCAAAACTTTTAGTAGTGACAGTGCTGACATCTTTGGACGATGCTGCTTCAGAAAAAATTTTTGGCAATAGTCCTCGAAACAAAGTTGTCCAGTTTGCACGCGAAGCTTTGGAAGCTGGGGCTGATGGGATCATTTGCTCTCCTCAAGAATTAGAGCTCTTAGGTCAAGTATCCGACTTTTCCTCGCTATTAAAAATCACTCCCGGCGTGCGGCCCGATTGGGCGCAAGCGCAAGATCAGAAAAGAACGCTGACTCCCAAAGAAGCTATTCAAGCAGGAGCCACTCATTTGGTTATCGGACGCCCAATCAGCAATCCCCCTCGAGGTATTGGTTCTCCCGTTGATGCAGTACAGGCCATCCTGAAGGAGCTTTCGGAAGTTTAACCATGGTTATCAACCTCCTTGAGCACATCGGTGCTCTCATCATCAACACGCATGTGGTTTATACATCGGGGAAGCACGGAAGCACTTATGTTAATAAAGACGCTATCTATCCGCACACTCAGATCACAGCAGCCATTTGCAAGGCCATGGCGGAACCTTTTTTCAATGAAGCTATCGACGCAGTTCTGGCACCGGCGATTGGCGGCGTCCTCCTCGGACACGGCATCGCAGCCGCTTTGAGTGCACATCAGAAAAAAGAAATTATTTCTGTGTATGCAGAATCCACCCTAGATAAGACGTTTGTGATCAAACGTGGCTATGATCAATTGATTGCGGGACGAAAAGTTTTAGTCGCGGAAGATATTCTCACAACGGGAGGATCCGTGAGAAAAGTCGTAGCAGCTGCGAGAAACATTCCCTGTGAGATCATTGGAGTCTCAGCTCTTTGTAATCGAGGCGGAGTCACTGCGGATGATTTAGGTGCTGTCCCCACACTGGTTTCTCTTTTCAATTTAACTTTAGAGTCCTGGGAACCTTCGGATTGCCCTCTTTGTCAGAAGCAAGTGCCTATCAATTCTGCAGTGGGAAAAGGGCAAAATACCAAACGGTACGGCCTTACTTTTGGCTGTCTCGACTAAACATCACTCGGTGAAGATCCCACTCCCACAATCGAACAAGCTTGGATGACCGTTAATCCATGGCGCTCCAGCTCTTCGACCAACTCTTCACTCTCAGCTCCCGGATTGAGCCACAACTCTTTGCACCCTTTTTCAGAAATTTCTTTCACCATTTTGAAAGTCACTGTCCAGGGAAGATAAACAGAAATCATATCCAGATTCATTTCTGGGACGTCGGTAATTGAAGGATAGACTTTGTGTCCCTCAATGTAAGTTTCCTTCGGATTAACGGGATAAACTTGATATCCCTTGGAAGCAAAAATCCGAACCGCCTTATTTCCAAATTTATTTCTATCTGAACTCGCTCCAATAATCGCAATGCTTGGCATAGCGCTCTCCTATCTCATTTGATAACTGACAACTCCCAATAAAACCCATCCCACCATGAATGACATTCCTCCAATGGGTGTAATGGCTCCTAACCACTTTATTTTAGTAAAAGCTAACAAGTACAACGACCCAGAAAAGATCACAATCCCCGTCGAAAAAGCGCAACCACTGTATTTTAAAAGAGGGGGATTGGTCGTTCGACTCAAAATTCCCACAGCCAGAAGGGCCAAAGAATGCCAAAACTGGTATTCCACAGCCGTCTGGTAAACTCCCATCGAATACTCATCAAAAGTATTTTTCAATCCATGAGCACCAAACGCTCCAAGCGCTACAGACAGAAATCCAAATAAACATCCCACCAGTAAAAACATGGTTTTCTCCTCAAACAATGGCGGCAAAAGTAGCCAACGTAACCAACAAGCCAGCAATCACTATTTTTGCAACACTCCCTAAAAGTCGGCCCCAAAAAGCTACTTTTCCCAACCTGAAACTCTCAGACAGCTCTCTTCCTAGTGACCGTTCTCCTAAAACGGCTCCTCCCATAGCTCCCAAAGCAGCTCCTAAAACCAGTCCCACGGCAGTTCCTAAAACAGGGATAATACTCAGTAATGCTCCCCCCGCAACACTGCCTACAATAGAACCCACTAAAGCCGCAAAAGCCCCTCGCTTGCTGCCTCCTCGAGTGAGACTAGCTGCACCTAGAAGAAATTCCAGAACTTCCCCTAAGATGGCAAGAAAACCCATCGCAATCAGCACTCCCCAACCAATATGTGAGGACGATGCCACTGGAAAGTGCATTGAGAATAAAAAAGTAATCACCAAAATAAGCCAATTTCCAGGCAGAGCCATCAATGTGAAACAGGCACTTCCACTCAAAAGAATAAACAATAAAAGAACGTATAGAACACTCATGCTCTTCTCTTTCGATGGCGATTTTTTAAGAAGCGAAAAAACCCTTTGATTTGAGTTGCCCAAGAATGTTCGGGTTGTGCGCCACCGTGGCGGTAAGGAAGCCAAACAAAAAACTCTTCCGTGTTTTGAACGAGTGTGAGCGGAGTTTCCCCCCAGACTCCCTCGTACAAGGTTTCTCCATGGACACTTAAAATTTGAACCGGGTTTTTAAATCCCAAAATTTTAGGGTGCCCTTCAATGGGAACCATCCAAGCTTGAAGTCCCTCAGTCCCAGAAATCGGCTTAAATCCCAATGCTCCGATCCGAGATCTTTCCCGATGCTCCTCTTTCAGCTTTTCCTGTATGTCATGAAATACATCAAAGGCGCGATTCTCAGCCCATTCTTTACGGACTTCGGATTGAGAAAGGGCTTCCAAAATATTTTCATCAAGCACCCAAGTCATAGGGAAAGACTGTACTCTATTCCGGCTTCCGGGTAAATTAAGCTTCTTTAAAGGAGAGCCTCATGTCTGATTACAAAGCCCACATTCATTGGAAGAACAATGGTCCCGATTTTGTCTATGAAACTTTTGACCGAACTCACCTTATCAAGTTTCCAGGGGGAATCGAACTTAAAGGCTCCTCTGCACCCGAGTTTGCTGGCAAAAAGGAGCTCGCTAATCCAGAGGAAATGCTAGCGGCTACGCTTGCTTCTTGTCATATGCTGACTTTTTTAGCGGTATCTGCAAAAAGTCGCCTTCACTTGGAAAGCTATGAAGATGAGCCAGTCGCGACTTTAGATAAAAATGCCGACGGCAAAATGGCTGTTACTTCGATTCGGCTCAATCCTAAAGCCAAATTCAAAGGCGAAGCCCCATCCCCGGAAAAGATTCAGGAGCTGCATGCGAAAGCTCATCGCAACTGCTTTATTGCCAATTCACTGGCTTGCAAAATGGCTATTGAGCCTCGCCATTAAAAAGGTAGTTCTCAACTAAAGTTTTAGTGTGGATCTTCGCTTTGAGTTTCACCATTAACGTGAAGACTCCTGCAACTTTTCTATCCAAAGACATCATTTCGGGAGGAGGCAGCCTTACGTTTTTATCAAATAAGTAGGGCCGAGCGCGCAAGATAACTCTTTCGGGAAGGTCTGTTTTTTCCCAATCATAACAACCTTCTGTTTTGACGGGTTCCGTTACCAAAAAACACAGGTTAATTAATTCCTGGGCATAAGGAGTCATTTCAAATGACCCCAAAAGCCCCAACTCCACAAGCGCTCGATGAGCTGTCTCTTTATCCTGGCGGTAAGCAGCTCGTAACATATCCAAGTAAGGCTCGAGAAAGGACGGAGCTAGCTGTCGTAAGGCTCCCAAATCGAAAAGCACCCATTGATCTTTTTGTCCCTGAGGATCTAACCGAATTTGATAGTTTCCAAAATGAGAGTCTGTTTGCACTTTTCCGAAAACTGTTACTTCTCGCATAAACAAATCAAAAAAGTTGAGAGCTAATCGATTTTTACGCTCTTGGGATAAGCTTTCTATTTGAGGATCGTCCAAGCTGAGCCCCTCTTCAAAACTCATACAGAGGAGATTTGACGTCGAATACTCTCGTATCGGCTTGGGAATGACATAGCGTTCATCTCCTGCTAACAGCCGGCCATATTCTTCGAGAAGTTCATACTCTCTCTGGTAGTTCACTTCTTGCTGAAGCATTTTTTTGGCTTCCCCAAAAATAAGACTCAAATCAAGGTTTTGAGGAATAAATCCTGCCACTTTAAGGAATGTCTTAAGAATTTTAAGATCGCTTTCGATAGCTTCTTCCACACCTGGATATTTGATTTTGAGAGCTAGTTTTCGACCGGTTTTTTTTTCTTGAGCAAAATGTACTTGGCCAAGAGAAGCTGCCCCTAAGGGATTTTTCTGAATTTCTAAAGCCGCAAACCGCTCGGGTCCCAGCTCTTTTAAAAACTCTTCCCGCACTTGAGGCCATGCTAAAGGCAGTGATTTACTCTGCAACGTCTTTAAAATGTCATTGGCTTCTTTAGGAAGGATGCGTTCCCCATAAATCGAAAATAGCTGACCTGCTTTCATGAGGCTGCCTTTGAGTTGTCCGAGTTCCAGCGTGACTTTCTCTGCTTGAGTCTTCAGAAATTCTTTCCAGCGATCACTGTTTTCGGGATCATCGCTCTCCAAAAATTTAATCCATTGGCTTTTTACTGTTCCCGACACAGCTAATTTCGCCACTGAAAGAGCTCGACTAAGTGCTTTAGTTTTCAATTTGTTGAGAGTATCACTCATATAGGCTACTTGAGTTCTTTCACTTTCCAGAGGCGTTCTTTATTGCGCTCGGTTTTGATTCTGCTCCAAACAGGCCCTAGTTCCGACTTAAAACTAAAAAAGCCAGAATGGGCTTTCTGCGAAAACTCTTTATCATAATCTCTTCGTAAATAATAAAAAGAGACTCCCTGAGAAGTGAGGTTTTTTTCTGCAACTGCCCACTGGTCTTTCAAGTAACCCTGCCAAGGTTTGATTAAATAAATTTCTTTCAGAGCGTGACGATTGATCCAACCTTTGAGTTTTTCTGTTAAATTTCCATCACTCAGCAGCTCAACGGTGCTTCCAATAGACTGGTGTCTACCTATGAGATCGGCGACTGCTTTTCGATTATAAGCGTGGACTCGAGAGCTTTTTTGTCCCCAAAACGAAATAAGCCCAGGGTCTAACACCGCAGTGGACTGAGGAGAAAAATTTACCCAATCAATGGTTTCCGGAGAAAAGTCCTCAGGATGCAGAAGGAGCCCGACTTTGTCCGCAGAGCCTTGAAACGGCAAATACTCTTCTTTAAGAGGCTCTAGAGAAGGGGCTTTAAAGGTAAGGCACGGAGCATTTTCGATCAGTTGGTTTTCAGGAGAGAACCGGGATTCCGTGTACTGAGAAATGTTTTGAGCAGTTGCCAAATAATGTTTTCCAGGTGTGTGAAGCCCGGCCACCCATCTCCAAGAAAGCGTGTTAGCAGCTGGATCAAAATCGCACAGTTCTTCCTCAAATAATTTGGCTCCGAGTTGCCAAGGAAGTTTGAAAGTAAAAATCCAAATCGAAGCAAACCACATCCGAGCATGATTATGTAAATAACCTGTCTCGAAGAGCTCTTTTCGCCAATAATCAAAACATTCAATCGAGGTCTGAGCATGGAGAGCCCGGGAATAAACAGGGGACTCAAAACTCAATAAGGTGCTTAGAGAGTTTTGATAATCACGCCAAACACTGGGCCGCAGTTCAAGCCAAGACTTCCAGTAACTTCGCCACAGGACTTCTTGGGCAAATTTTTCGCAAGCTTCCAGAGAATGGGCTTTTGAAATTGCTTGGAGAACTTCTTGTTCGGTAATGAGTCTTCTTTGGATGGCAGCCGAAAGCTGACTAACATTTCCCCGGTGTTTGGGGCCTCGATCATAGTTTCTTTCCCGAGCGTAGTGGCTAGCGGCCAAGGGAACAAAACTGTCTAAGTGGTGGAGGGCTTCCCCCCGAGTGGCCGGCATCATAGGGCCTTAGTTTACCGCTTATTCAGCGGCATGAGAAACCTTTGCCAACGAAGAAGAGTTTGAGTATTTCTATAGGCCTTCAAGTGTCGGGGCGTAGCGCAGTTGGCTAGCGCATCTGCTTTGGGAGCAGAGGGTCGTGAGTTCGAGTCTCGCCGCCCCGACCATCTAAATAATTGAAATTAAATGGTTTTTTGAATTGATGCCTGTTTAGAGGCGTGGATGAGGCGTGGAAAATTTTTATTTTTTTCCACAGCCCAACTTAAAGTAGGCACTTTTTGATGACTTTGCGATAAGTGGGCATACCGCTGAGTCGTTTGAATATCCACATGACCAAGGATGCCTTTGAGGCTCCAAATGTCCCCAACCTCAATCATGTACCAAGAAGCAAAAGTGTGCCGAAGGTCGTGAAACCTGATCTTTCGGAACTCCCGCAGCCTTGATCACTCTATTAAAGTGATGGGTGGCTAGTTTGCGGTTTGAGGCCCGAGTTCCTTTCGGCGTCACAATAATCGCTTCTGGATGTGGACTTTTTAAAATGGCCCCCCTCAGGAGCTCTCTGAGCCCTGATTCGGAATCAAAAGAAACAATCCGTTCCTTTCTTCCCTTAGTCGGACCATAAGCTTGCTCTTTATCGATCCATTGGCGGTGAATGTGGAGTTGGCATCTATCAAGACTCACGTCTTTTTTCGATAACCCAACAATTTCACCCAGACGGAGCCCGCACTCAAGAGCAAGCCGAAATGCGAGGTGGTAATGAGAAAGTTTGCTTGCTTCTAAAAAAGCAAGCACGTGTTCTTTGTTCTCCCACCAAGCACATTTTTGTCTGCCTATTTTTAACTTTTTCAGCCGAACCGGATTTTTTTCTATTAGTCCCCACTCCTCACCTTTTTTGAAAATCCCGAACAGAACACTCACGCTCATGTTCACAGATTTCATCGAAAGCTTTTTCCC
>RFNO01000011.1 GCA_009927165.1 Pseudomonadota bacterium | reverse complement strand
TTCCACGCGCAAATGGTATCTAGAAAGCTACCTCAAAGCTCCTAATGCAGGAGGCGGAGATAACTTTGGTTGGGCCTCTGCGATTTCCGAAGATACTGTCGTTGTGGGAGCGCCGAATGAAGACAACGCTCAAACCACGATTACTAATGGACCTATGGTAGACGCAGAAACGGGAACCGCAATTGATAGTGGCGCTGCTTATGTTTTTAAACGAACCGGAGATTCCTGGGTACAAGAAGCGTATCTCAAAGCTCCCAATACTTTCGCCGGGAATCGATTTGCTAATACTGTAGCTATTTCCGGAGATACGATAGTGATTGGTTCGGCCTTTGAATCCAGTAGCCAAGCCACCATTACCAACGGCCCCACTGCCAGTGCCAATCAGAGTTTAAGTTCTAGTGGGGCTGCTTATGTGTTTAAAAGAACTGGCACCACTTGGACGCAGGAAGCTTATCTGAAAGCCCCCAACCCTGATTCTGGAGACATGTTCGGAGCCAATTACTATCAGGGAGTCGTTGCCATTTCAGGGGATACGATTGTCGCTGGAGCTTGGGGTGAAGATAACTCTCAGACGACTATCAGGAATGGCACTTTTGACGGAGCTGATTTGGGAAATGCTCCCGATAGTGGCGCTGCTTATGTGTTCAAACGCACTGGCAACACTTGGGCAAACGAAGCCTACTTGAAAGCGCCTAATGCAGGCGCCGGCGATCGTTTTGGAAAAAGTGTGGGAATTTCTGGAGACACGATTGTGGTGGGTGCTTGGAATGAAGGAAACTCGCAAACCACTATCAGCAACGGAACATTCACTGGCCCTGATATAGGAACTGCTGCTACGAGTGGGGCTGCTTATGTGTTCAAACGAACGGGTAATACTTGGGCGAACGAAGCCTACTTGAAAGCACCTAATAACTCGCCTGGAATTTTATTCTCTTGGGGACTTACTATTTCTGGGGACACCATTGTAGTGGGGGCTAATTGTGAATCCTCGAGTCAAACAAGCATTACGAACGGAGCCACTGCGAATTTTGATGACAGCTTGTACAAGTCGGGGGCCGCGTACGTCTTTCGGCGCTACGGAAACACTTGGACTAACGAAGCTTATTTGAAAGCTCCCAATGCATATATGAATAGTTTTTTTGGAGATCGAGTCAATCTGGCTGGAGATACTCTAGTAGTGGGTCACTTTGGAGATGTGAGTTCACAAAGCACCATCACCCATGGCCCCACAGTGGGAATGGATCGAACTCTTGTCGATGCAGGGGGCGTACATGTGTTCAAACGCACTGGCACAACCTGGAGCTATGAGGCCTATCTCAAACCCCCCAACCCCGACAAGAACGATTGGTTTGGTTATTCAGTAGGCATTTCTGGAGATAGTATCGTGGTGGGAGTACCCAACGAAGACAGCAGCCAAAATACGATCACTTCAGGGGCCTCTATTTTGGACAATAATGATCTTTCGAATAGTGGAGTCGTTTTTGTTTTCAAAAGAAACCCCAAAGAGGGACTCACTCCGTTAATTACTGATCTATCCCCTCGTAGTTTTCCTTTGAGTGGCGGCGGTCAAATGATCATTCAAGGATCGGGTTTTCAAAAAGGAGCCACAGTCACTATTTCTGGAACCCCTTGTGATAATGTGTTTTACCAGGACTACAGTGAACTTCAGTGCACTATTCCCCCAGGTTCTTTTGCAGGGCCCAACTCTATTGCAGTGACCAACCCCTCTGGCGCTACCACTTCGGATTCCATGCTGTTTAGCTACATTGGAGATCCCAACGCTTTAATGAGTTCAGGAAACTCGAACACTTCAATTCATTTGAGCTGGAACCCAGCGGGTGGCTCTACTCGAGCCTATCAAGTAGCTTACCAATCGGGAAACTCCGCTCCTACCACTTGCAGTAATGGCACCGTGATTGATGAAAGTACTGTGGGTGCTGCCACTTCATACACAGTATCCGGATTAACAGCTGGCACACGATATTCATTTAGAGTGTGCGCTGTGGATGCTTCTGGAGTGCTGGGCTCTGGAATCACTAGTTCTAGTTTCCCGCAAGCTCCAGAGCCCACTTCTTTAGCGGCCGCGGGGAGCAGCACTACTCAAATTGCATTGTCTTGGGCCTCAGGAGGGACAGGAACCAACCAATATCAAATCGCATATCAAACGGGAGCTACGGCTCCCGCTGATTGCTTCAGTGGCACTGTGACCAAAGCTAGTACTCAAGGAAGCACCACGACCCGTACCATCGGAAACCTCACTGCCGGAACTCAATATTCCTTCAGAGTCTGTGCTGCTAACGCAGATGGTTTTTTAAGCCCCGGAGTGACTGTCAGCGCTTATCCTTCAGCGCCTGCAGTGACTGGACTAACTACTATAGGTGCGAGTACTACTAGTATCACGCTCACTTGGACTTCGGGAGGCGTAGGAACCAACCAATATCAAATCGCGTATCAAACCGGGTCTTCCGCTCCTGCCAACTGTTCAAGCGGCACTACGGTGTCTGCTTCCACGGTGGGAAGCGCCACTTCATATACTGTGAGTTCTCTTAGCGCGGGAACCACTTACGCTTTTAGAGTTTGTGCCACTAACACCAATGGCACGTTCAGCACTTCAGTCACTGCCGTGGGCTATCCCCTCGCACCGAACCCCAGTAATTTCAGTGTCGCAGCTGGCAGCACTTCTGCTGTGAATCTCAGTTGGACCAGCGGGGGAACTGGCACTTCCAAGTATCAAATTGCTTACCAATCGGGAGCGACTGCACCCAGTGATTGTTCCAGCGGTTTTGTGATTCCCTTCTCGATTGTCAACACTAGTACTTCGTTCGCAATTTTTGGATTAACGGCAGGAACAAATTATTCTTTTAGAGTCTGTTCCACTAACGGTGGAAACAATTTGAATAGCGGAGTCACGGTTTCAGGGAGCCCTTCTTCGGACGGAGGAAGCGATATCAGCACTTTCACCAGCGCTGGAGAAAGCAGTACCTCTATTGCGTTAACTTGGACCTCGCCCTCTGCAGCCAGTTATCAACTCGCTTATCGATCAGGTTCAACGCCACCCACCTCTTGCGCTTCCGCCACTGGCATTACAACTTTAGATGTAGGTACCGTCAATTCTTACACTATCAATTCGCTCACAGCAGGCACTCAGTATTCTTTCCGGGTGTGTGTGAGAACTTCTCCTGGAGTGTTTAGTGCAGGTGCAACTGCACGCAGCTACCCACGTGCCCCCGAGCCTAATTTATCTGGCACGGTCGGAACTTCCGCCAATCAAATTAAGTTAACGTGGACTTCTGGAGGGACAGGGACCAACCAGTATCAAATTGCGTATCAAACTGGAGCAGTGGCTCCAGCCACCTGCAGCGCTGGTACTGTGATCGCTGCAAGTACTGTGAATAATTCTCTCAATTACACGATCGGATCTTTAATAGAGGGCTCTCAATACTCCTTTCGATTGTGCTCCACTAATTTAGATGGAACTCTGAGCACTGGTGTTAGTTCCAGTGCTTACCCGTTGGCAACCAATGTGACTTCTCTCACTGCTACTGGCACCAGCACAAGTCAAATCCAGCTCGGTTGGGCTTCTGGAGGGCTGGGTACTTCTCAATATCAAATTGCTTATAAAACTGGCGGTACCGCGCCGGCGAATTGTACAACTGATACCGTGATTAGTTCGGGAGTTGTTACTAACCTAACGACTTACACGGTAACTGGCCTGAGTGCTGGAACGCAATATGCTTTCAGAGTTTGTGCAACCAACACCGATGGCACATTGAGCACAGGCACTACCGTTACGGGTTATCCTGCAGCACCCGAACCCACCGGGCTTACCGCTTTGCCGAGTTATGCGGGTAATATTAGGCTGTCATGGTCGAGTGGCGGTGCTGGCACCAACCAATATCAAATTGCTTTTCAGAGCGGTGCGGAGGCTCCTGCGGATTGCACCACAGGAACCATTCTCACTGCCTCAACTGTTAAAAACGCTACTACTTACGATGTCGGCTTGAGCAACGGTTCAACCCTTTTCCTGCTGTTTAGCCGTACTCTCTATTCGTTTCGGGTGTGTGCGACTAACAGCTCAGGAAAGCTAACGAGCGGGATCACTGTTTCCGCTTATCCCCCAGATAATAACTTAGTAGGGAGTATCCTCATTTCAGAGGGCACCGAATACACTTCCAATCCATTAGTTACTTTAACCTTAGCAGCTCTGGGCGGCGACCAAATGTATGTAACAACTATGGTCGGATGCTTAACGGGTGGTACATGGGAGCCTTTCAATTCCAGAAAACTGTGGAATTTAACTTCTCTCAACGGCATCAATCGTCTTTACGTTAAATACCTTGACTCGGCTGGCAATCAATCTCCATGTTATGGAGATTCAATTGTTCACGACGATACTCCCCCAGTAACACCCGTACTGAGCATCAATGGTGGTGCAAGCTCTACCAATAGTGTTCTAGTTGATTTGAGCATCACGGCTACAGACCTCCCTGCTGAAATGTATGTAACCAATTCCCCTGGTTGTGTAGATGGGGGAACCTGGGAATCTTTCTCTTCTGCTAAAACAGCCTGGGTACTCAATCAAATGAACTCAGCCGCTTCCGTCTTCGTAAAAACCAGAGATATGGCGCTCAATGAATCGGTTTGTGCCACAGCGAACATTAATCACGACAATCAAGCTCCGACACTTTCTTCTATTTCGATCACACCTGTTTCTCCCAGCAGCAGCGCCACCCCCACAGTTCAGTTTGATTTGAGTGAAAGTGCCACAGTGACTCTTTACAATGGTGGTAGTTGCTCGACTGCTATTTCAGCC
>RFNO01000013.1 GCA_009927165.1 Pseudomonadota bacterium | reverse complement strand
CGCATTGTTATCGTCGTTTAGATTCGGTTTTTATACTCGTTTCTAGTCGAAATTTGAAAACAACAAATCTAATTATGAAGCGATTGTGAAGGCATTGTGAAGAAATGCACACAATGGTTGGCAAAATATGTTCCATGGAATTGGCGCCTCAATTTCAGCTATAATAAAGGGAGTGCATGGTCGATAAATCTAGTACGTAGGTGGAGTACCCTTTGCGCTGCTTTATTTTTATATTCGCTAGTTTGGTATTTTTTACTGGCTGCTCCGGTGGCTTAAGATCGCCTGTTGGTATTTCGGGAGTTGTTCAGCTTGGCCGAGTTAAAAATGCAATGGTAAGAGTCTATGCTCTTTCCGAAACAGGCACGCGCGTGGAGCCTTTCTTAGAGCAAACGACTACCAACCAAAACGGAGAGTTTAATCTTAATACTTCACTGGACCGAAGCGGCCCCTTAGAAATAGTCGCTTCCGGCGCTCATGGAAACCAATCCACTTATATCGATGAATCATCTCTCAACGATGGTGTTGTGAGGGAAATTGCTCTCCAGCCTTCCGACGAGTTATCTGCTCTTGTTGATAAGTCGAGCTCAAACCGGGTGGCCATAACTCCCATTTCTCATTACGTGGCTAAAAACATTCTCCAGAAAATCCGGGGGCAGGGCCTTTCACAATTTGCTACGCAGAAAAATCAAGCTCATTCTGAAATCGCAAGTCTCTGGGGTCTTGACCCTGATGATATGGAAGTGGTTCCCGCAAATCCTGACAACCTGGAGGGAGCTTCCCTTAAAGAACTGAAAGTCGCCTTCAGTCTCTTTGTTCTGTCTCAGTATCTCGAAGACAAGGGTGAGAAAACCGGAAGTCCAGTAGCTCTGATTGATGCATTGTCTGAGGATTTACTAGACGGCGTGCTTGATGGTCAAAACAATTCTGGTCTCATGAGTCTCAGTGCGCCGGTGTCGTTGCGATCACTCGCAAGTAGTTCCGCTCGTGTGAAGGCTCTAACAGATACGTGGGCTATCGGAATGGAGTCTGCAAAAACAACGGTCATCAGTCAGTTTCCCATATTCTCTGCGTTCGGAATGGCAAAGTTTGCCAAGGTAACAAA
>RFNO01000015.1 GCA_009927165.1 Pseudomonadota bacterium | reverse complement strand
GTGTTCCAAGAACCGATGTTTTGGTTAAAAGCAGATGCTCCAGAAAACATGAAACTCATATTGGTCACGTTTGCTGTGTTCCAATTTCCGATGGGTTGGTTGAAGACCGTTATTGATCTAAACATCTCTGCCATATTTGTCACATTGGCCGTGTTCCAATTTCCAATCGGCTGATTGAATAAATAGGCTCGATTAAACATGTTGGACATGGTGGTCACATTTGCAGTGTTCCAGTTTCCAATGTCTTGATTAAACGAAGTGGCGGACCCAAATGTATAATACATGTTGGTGACATTCGCCGTGTTCCAATTACCGATTGATTGATTAAAAGCATAAGCTTGATAAAACAACCAACTCATATCTGTCACATTTTCCGTATTCCAGTTTGAAATACTTTCATTAAAATTGGTGGCTCCAGTAAACACTCCGGTCATGTTCGTGATTTTGGAAGTGTCCCAATTCGCCATGCTGGGTGCGGTGGTGAGTGAGCTGCAATTGTAAAATGCATAGCTTAAGTTTGTCGTCCCTGTCAGGTCAAGCGGATCGGTAGCCGTCAGCGTAAGATTGCTGGCTCCATAGAAGTAGCTTCCATTATTTCCAAGATTAAGGGTTCCAAATTGGGAAATGTTAGTCAGTTTGAGTCGATCGCCCGTGTTATTGAATCTAAACCCAGTAATCGTGCCTGTGATAGTGACGGTGTAAGTGCCAGCCGATGCGTAAGTATGGGTTGCGTTGGTATCATTCCAAGTAGTAATCGAATTTTGAGTGCCATCTCCCCACTGGACGGTAAAATTGTAAGTGCCGGTACTTTCAAGAGGAAGAGCAACTTTAGTAGAGGTTGAACTCCCCGTACTGGTGTTGCTTGTCTTCCAGGTTGAAATGAAAGAGCCTCTCGGCGTTACCGAGCTGCTTTGCGCACTATAACTTCCCTGTCCTGCATTGTTCACTGCTGCCACTTGGAATGTATAAGCAGTGCCATTGGTAAGGCCGGTGACAGTGGCTGTCGTATTGGTTGAAGTGCCGTCTGAGAATGTCGTCCAACTGCTTCCGCTATTAGAGGAATACTGAACCAAATAATCAGTAATTGCACTTCCGCCATTACTACTGGGCGCAGCCCAAGAAAGTGACACTTCAGTATCTCCCAAAGTACCAGAAACGCCGGTGGGCGGATCAGGAGTTGTTTTGGGAATTACCCCGAGTGAACTTCCGCTATACGCTCCGGTTCCCGCTGCATTGATAGCAGCTACTCTAAACACGTACTCCGTTCCGTTCGCAAGGCCTGTGACTACGGCACTGGTGCTGGTGCTTACTCCATCAGAAAACGCTATCCAAGAACTTCCGCCATTACTGCTGTATTGAATCTCGTAATCTGTGATGAGAGCTCCGCCGTTATTACTGGGCGTAGTCCAGGAGAGGGAAACTTGCGTATTTCCAACAGTGCCACTCACCCCAGTGGGAGCAGAAGGCGTCGTGTACGGCGTAACGCTTGCAGAGCTTGCACTATAGCTTCCCGTTCCAGCAGCGTTGGTGGCCGCAACTTGGAACACATAAGCCGTTCCTGGAGTAAGCCCCGTGACTGTTGCACTCGTCAATGAAGAGGTGCCATCACTGAATGAGGTCCACGTGCTTCCGTTGGCAGAGTACTGAACCACATAGTCCGTAATCGCGCTGCCGCCGTCATCAGACGGTGCAGACCAAGAGAGCGAAACTTGCGAGCTGCCGGCAGTGCCACTGACAGTGGTGGGGACGCCGGGTGCGCCTGCTTGCCCTCCGCCGTCGGTAATCGTCCAATTTTTTCCACCTGAAGCCACTGAATTGGTGAGCAATGCACGGGCTGCGACTACGGCAGCGTTTCCAGATGAGTACTTTGTGTCTCCCGCACTAAAAGAAACCCCTGATTTG
>RFNO01000016.1 GCA_009927165.1 Pseudomonadota bacterium | reverse complement strand
AAACTTAAGCTATGCATTTTACAATTGCAGCTCACTCACCACCGCACCCAGCATGGCTATTTGGAACACGGCAAATGTGACGAGTATGCCAAGAATGTTCTGGGGCGCTTCCTCCTTCAACCAAAATATTGGAAGTTGGAATACGAGCAACGTAACAGATATGAGTGAGATGTTCGGCCACGCCTACGCCTTTAACCAAAACATTAGTGACTGGAATACTAGTAAGGTTTTGTGGATGGGCTGGATGTTTTTTACCGCTGCCGCCTTCAATCAACCCATTGGAACTTGGAATACGAGCAATGTGACAAATATCGACGGAATGTTCTCTCATGCTTCCTCCTTCAACCAAAATATTGGAAGTTGGAATACGAGCAATGTAACGAGAATGGACTGGATGTTCTATTATGCCCATGCCTTTAATCAGAACATTGGAAGCTGGGATACAAGCAAAGTGACAAATATGAGGGCGATGTTTGCTTTTGACTACGCCTTTAACCAGGACATTGGAAATTGGAATACGAGCAATATAACCTCGATGCTTGGGATGTTTCATAACGCTACTGCCTTCAACCAACCCATTGGAAATTGGAACACGAGCAATGTAACGGGCTCGGGGATGCAGTGGATGTTCCGCGACGCTTCAGCCTTTAACCAAGACATTGGAAGGTGGAACACAGTGAATGTAACGACCATGGGTTCGATGTTCGAGGGTGCGTCGGCTTTCAACCAAAACATTGGAGACTGGAATGTGGTCAACGTAACGGATATGAACTCGATGTTTAAGAGTGCTTCTTTGTTTAACCAAAACATTGGAAATTGGAGCACAAGCAATGTGACCAATATGAGCAACATGTTCAATGGGGCTAGTGTTTTCAATCAAAATATAGGCCTTTGGAATATCGCTAAAGTCACGACCATGGCTTCCATGTTCCTCTCCTCCGGCCTCACCGCACAAACTACGACCCGATTCTTTTGGGTTGGAGCGCTCAGAATGTAAAAACGAATGTTGCACTCCACGCAGGAAGTGCCAAATATTCTCAAAGCGCTGCAGTCATCGCAGCGAGGTCCACTCTCACTACTGCAGTCGCTTCTGGCGGCAAAGGCTGGACGATTGCAGACGGCGGTGGT
>RFNO01000056.1 GCA_009927165.1 Pseudomonadota bacterium | reverse complement strand
GGCGAGGATTATTTAATGTATTGGAACAGCACTACCAATCTGATTAATCCCACCTCCTCGAAGAGGGTTCTGGCCTCTTACTACGAAGGCAATATCAAAACGTGTGCGGATAAAGGGATGAGGCTACCCGTGCTCTATGAAACCACTGCCCCAGTTCCGCAGCCATTTACCTCCTCTTACCAACAGCTACCCAACGGTGATGGAATCACCCCTACGTATGCATCGTCAAATGGGGTTCCTAGCCTGTCGAATTGGACTTGGACTGCCTCTGGTGACCCAGGAAACTGGCATTATGGGCGGGGCTATATTTATCATTTGTGGCGAGATAGCAGCTTTCCTTGTGATTTCTGGGGGTGTGAAGATGCTACGTTTTTGCAACCAGTGCGCTGTGTTTTACCCTAAAAAAGTATACATTTCGTACTCAGATCTCAAAGATTGACCTTCCTCAAAAAAACGGAGTCAGAGAACCTGGAAGTTGTGGTACGAGTTGGCCCGTTTAAATAAAGGGGAAGAAGATGAGTAAGGGAAAACAAAATCATACACAAAAGAGTTTAAATTAGAGGCAGTTAAACTCGTTCTTGAGAAAGGCTTAAGTAGAACTCGGGCTGCTCAGGACTCAGGAGTATCCGTCAGTGCCTTGGCATTGTGGGTAAGGCAATTTAGTGAGAACGGGATTAGCTAGTTTCCGGGTTCAGGGAAGTTACTGCCCAGAGACGAAGAGATTCGTCGGCTCGAGCAAGAGCTGAGGCGAGCTGAAATGGAGCGAGATATTTTTAAAAATACCACCAGGTACTACCACCAGGTACGGCCTTACTTTTGGCTGTCCTCATCTGGCCAAAACACCAATCGGCTTTGCGAAATGCATAAGTCCATAATTAGTTTGTGCTTGGAAAATGCGTTCATAATCCTGGGGGGAAACCAACGCATTGTTCATCGGATCGGCTACTTTGTTGATTTCCGGCAAATAGATCCAAACGTGACTCCCCGAGAATCCATCATCCGATTTGATAGTGCCCGTGACGAGTTTTACTGAAATGCCTAAATGTTCCATGATGGCTTTCATGATAAGTGCTTTGTGTCGGCACACGTTGGTATCGGGAGGCGTTTCCCCAAAATAATCAGAAGCCATTAGGGGATGAAGATAGGGAAACATTTCTCCGGCTTCTCCTGTTTTTCGAAAGAGATGATTGTTTAAAATTTCGGCGATGCGTGCCGGATTTTTTTTCTTCGCTTCGAGTTCGGCTCGTTCTTCGGAATTGAGGTGATTTAAAACACTGTCGTAATCCAGATAAATAGAGAGTCCTACCAAGGGTGCTTGAGATTGCACCCCTGCATACTCGGAACCAGCCCACGCTCCCAGGGTGGCCACCGTAATCAGAGCTGATTTATCTAAGACCATCAGAGAAAGTTTTTTGAGAACTCCGAAACAAGTTCTCTTTTGCGGCTCTTCCCGATGTGAGTTCAGCATTCTTTCTGAGATGGGAGAGAAAGAAGTCCCCAGCACCAAAAAAGTACAGAGACAAAAAAACAGACAGCGTTTGACCACTTACGCACCTCATGCCCTTTTGTGAGGGCTCACCACTAAAGCAAGCGGAAGGCCAGTGAGATGGGGTATTCATGGAGAATACAAAGAAAAGGGCTTACCCTTTTTTCAGCCCAAGCTGATTCCATTGGGCTTCAAAGCGAGATTGGGAAATCGTGCAGAGTTGACGTAAAGGGCCGGTCGTCCATAGTTTTGCCACTCGAGAGGGAAGCGGTTTGAGTAGTTCTTTCATCCCTCCCGGATAATGGGCTTCTATTCCAACGAGTGCCCGCGCATATCCCACAGGTCCTGCGAGTTTTGCCCAACCTTGAATCAGCGCTTCGACAATGATTCCCAAGTCCTCCAAGGAGAGCTCTGGATGAGTAGCCAACGTTTTTCCCCAATCATCGAAGAAAGGACCTAATGGCAAAAGAAAATCGACGCTTTTCCTGATGGGCCTGGGTTGTCTCAAAGCGAAGTGTCTGTGATTTTCCAAAGCCATAATATCTCTGTTGAGAATTGCGGCTTTCTCGATAGGAGAACTAAATGATGCATCTGTCTTAATTGACTCATTTAAATTGAAAAGCGGATCTCCCTGTTTTAGTCCCCACATTTCAATCACTCTTTCCAGATCCCCCAGGTTGTGCGCCATGAGTACTGAAGCTTTCAGAAGAGAGATTCCATCTCCGGCTTCTTTGAAGTCTTTAAAAACCAAAGCTTCGTTTTCAATTTCCCATGCGATGAGTGACAAAAGTTCCTGTGCTATTTGGGGCAATCGGTGTCGAGTCGCTCCGTAAGCTGCTGCAGCGATGCTAAACCATTCCCCTTTGTGTCCTTCGATTGTCCTGCCGGCAGGAGAAGTGAGCCAGCGACTAGAAAGAACTCGGGTATTCCAAGAAAAACTTTCAATTACCGTTTGAGCCATCTGATGAATCGATTCATCCTCTAGCTCGGGATTCCATAATTTAAATCGAATGTGATTATCTACATCCGTGGGGACGAACGTAGCTACCGTTGCAAAGTGAGCAGCTACACAGAAGTCAAAGTAAGTGGCCCAACTAAAATCATCCCATGAAGTGGCATGTGTTTGAGAGAGTAAGATACGCAGATACTGTCTATCCGCAGGATGGTCGGTAGACCAATCTCTCAAATAAGGAGCAGTATTGAAAACTTGGCTTAGAAGTAGTTGGGGTTCAATTCCTTTGGGGCGCGTGGATTCTTGAGAAATCAAAAACGGGATAACTGAGCTAGCAGAATCTGATTGTGAGGATTGAGTCTCCACCGATAATCTCTCTAAAGATTCTTTAGTAAAGTTGAGAGATAGGTCTGAAGCCCATCGACCAGTGTTTGATCCAAGATGAGTTGCCGGTATCGAATGCCCGCCAAATCAAATATTTTTTTTGCAATTCGATTTTCTGAAGTGTCCCGGTACTTGTCTGATAAATAGATGATTTCACCTACTCGTTGGCTTGCAATGAGCTTTGCGCACTCGTTACAAGGAAATAGCGTCACGTAACCCCGCGATCCTTTCAGGTTGCCTCTTGCGTGAGAAATAGCATTGGCTTCACTATGAATAACGTAGCCATATTTCTGGTACTCCAGCGGGACGGTCCGGTCATTGCCCCAAGGAATTTGGCTTTCATCAATCCCAGCAACAGCTCCGTTATATCCCATCGTGATTTGATGATTGTTTTCATCTACAAAGACGCAGCCTACTTTGGTATGAGGATCTTTGCTTTTATAGCTGGCCAGCATGGCTTGAAGCATGAAGTATTCATCCCATTGGAGTTGGGACTTAACCGGTACAAAATTGACCAAATGGCTGGAATTGTTTTCCGTGATTTTTTCCATGGGTACGGACAAGTTGTTGCAAATTTAGAAGGGGACGTCAAATGGCAGAGCAAGCTTTCAAAGTAGGAGACAAGGTTAGGCTCAAAAAGCTGGGACAAGACGGCGTGGTGCTTGAAGTAACTTCCAAGGGAACCTATCGGGTAGGGGTGGGAGCGATCAGTTTAGAGGTTAAGCCAAAAGACCTGGTGGAAGCCCCTCCGGAGAAATGGAAGCACCTCAGCGAAAAACTCAAACCCAAAAAGCTGCCTGTGGAAGGGGAAATTACGCGCGAGAAAATGCCTGAAATTTTAGACCTTCATGGACTGAGAGTGGAAGAAGCCCTCCCAAAAGTGGCTCACTTTCTTGATCAAGCCATTTTGGCGGATAAAGACCAAGTGCAAATTCTTCATGGACTGGGAACAGGACGCTTGCTGCAAGCCGTTCATGATTATCTAAAAAAGACGCCCACTGTAAAACGATTTGAACTGGAGCAGGGAAATGCAGGAATAACTCGAGTGTATTTTTAAAGAACGAGGATGACGCCTTTTAAATTGACCAGTTGTTCATAAATACGAACCACCAGTTCGGCAGTTTCAACGGTTACTTCCAAAGTGACCGCAATGTGCTTTCCGCTATCTGTTTCTCTGACAGTATGCCGGGGCTGGGAGTGGGGCCCGGCAGCCATATATGCTGTTTCAACGACTCGAGCTGCTAAGTTATTCTCGTTTTCGCCAATTACTTTAAACGTGTAGTTCCCCGGAAAGCGATGCGTTGCTTTCAGCAACTCTAAGGGCGGAAATCGATGTTTTTCAGTCATCTCTCCATGATAGCAGCAACCTTCCGGTACGGCCTTACTTTTGGTAGGGAGCGCCAAAAGTAAGGCCGTACCTTTGGGAGTACCTTTGGGAGGACCGTTCGGGGAGGGGGAATTGTGAAAACTGTAGGGGTTTTGGGCGAATGGTGCGGTTGAGTGGGTTTTCGAAGAGGTGTTTAAGAGGCAGGCAAAAAAGCAACAAAAATACAAATACTTAGGTGTATACCGAAAGTGGGCGAAAAAAAGTTCGCCATCTGGTTAGCTTGTTAGCAACTGTTTTACGCATGTAATCAATTGGCCTCGGCACTGCATAAGGAATCTCGTAGCTCTTACCGATAAGACTAACTGAGGGGTTAGTGCTCAATTAGGGACTGGCATACCCAAAAAGGGGGACTGTGTATGCGTTTATACTCAATGCTAGGAATTACTCTGACCTTATTCACGCTGAGTGCGTGTATGAAGAAGACCACGTCTGTGAATAAAACGGGTCTTCAGTCAGAAGTGACTGATCCCACTACCCCAACGGCAGAGTGCCCGAGTGGAGCCGGTTTTACCATTGAAGCAGTGGGGGCCATCCCTCCCGTTTTTGATACGGGATCTACGGTTAACTTTAGAGTAGATGGGGGAAGCAGTTGTAAGTACGGTTACAAAATTAATGTTGGAGGCGTAGACCGGTCTTTTAGCCGAGTCATCTACATTGGGAAAACCTACTCTCAACCCGCACAAGGTCTGACTGAGATTTTCTCTATTTCGATTCTCAATGCCGCGAGACAAGTCGTGCGAACGTTTCAATTTGAATCCGAACCCTTTGACATTCGACTGGCAGCTAATCCCACTTGTACCATTTATCCAGCAACTGCTTATTTGAATCAGCAAGGCAGTGTTCGACTAACTTTCACTCCTGCCCAAGCGGGAAGAATAGATGCTATTAGTTCTCCTACCGAGAATTATTTTGCTTCTCCTGTAGCAGATAGTCTGAAAACAGACCTCAATACTCGCTATGGTTCAAATCTCCAAGCGCCTTTCTCTTTGATTACCAAACAAGAGAGCGGTGTGATTAACTTTGACATTAAAGATAGCCAAAATCGAAGTGGTCGCTGCTCAGTGAATATTGTGAAGTCTGATTGCAATCGCTATTTATCTGGAGACTTCATGGGCCGAAGTCTCGTGGGGAGCCCAGCTTCTCAAAATCTGAATATTAATTGCGATACTAAAGCGATCATGGTCACTCCTCCTCAAGAGGGTGCTTATTACTTCGGTCAGCTCAGTGGAACCGAGCCCAAATTAGTTATTCCTGGAAAAATTGACGGAGATGCTTTCGTAGATCTGCTAGTTGTGCGTGAAGCTAATGATCAGGCAAGTTTCCAAGTGCTTAAATCTGACGGTCAGCAATTTACTCAACAACTCAATTGCACGGGCTCTTGGGCGAAATTAAATGCCAGCACCCCCCTTCCTACCACCTACGAATTGCGAGAGTTCGTCTCTGGCAGTAACGCAAAAATCGTGGGTCGTCAGGGCGGGCTCAATTATGAAATGGATCTGACCCTCAGTGGTTCCGCTTGTGCTGTCTCTAATCCTCGCACCAGTTCAGCTGCTATTTCGATTGCAGCAGCACCTACCAACGTGGACTACAACGCCAAAAGCGTTATCACTTGGTCTGCTCAAAACATGAGTGGCTATTCTTGTAAATTAGAGCAATGCGCAGGTACCAACTGCTCAGGAACCAATACGGTACTCGAGGAAGGCATTCAAGGGGAGCAAATTGTTCCTCGTACTAAAGAAGTGCAAATCACACAGACCACCAATTTTAAGGCTACCTGCTCTAAAACTGGGGTGGATCCCCTTTCAAATGCGGTGACAGTGACGATGAATGCTGGCACTGGACCCGTCTTAAGAGTGCGCACCAATCAAGACGTTGCTTATAATCCAGTAACTTTTTACGAACCTAACTATGCGGATGGCACAAGTTTACAATATGGGTATAACCACAACGATGTTTACTTGAGCTGGAATTTCCCGGGTTCAACTGGGCCTTGCTCTTTGACACAAGCGCCTCAAGGTCGGGATCCACAAGTAGTATCGAATTTAGCAACTTCTGCTACCAGTTTTAAACGGTCGGTTTCCGGCAAAAATGATTTTACTCTTGCGTGCGGGAGTGAATCACGAACCGTGAACTTGATGATGGGCGGAGCTCCAGTCATCCAAGCAGGTACTCAGCAGACTTTAAACTTTGCGAACAAAGAACCCGGGGCTGTTGAGACCCGTATTCTAAAAGTTCAAGCTTGGCCTTGGGGTGGCAAAATCCGAATCGATCGTCTTCGAGCCGTCAATATAGTCTCCGGGCTCAACTTTACGGATTCTACTCAATACAGTGTCACAGGTTGTGCAGGGGTCGTCCTTGAACCCGGACAAACATGCGATGCCTCGGTAACTTTCCGCGCTGGGACTTATTCAACCGTTTATTCAGGCCATTTGGCAGTGGAATACAAACGCTTTAACGACCAAGGGCAGTTAGTGGCCGGTAATTCTGCCGTTCGTTCGGGATTCGTCGTCGATCGCATTACATCATTTGCCGGAAACACTCGAGCACAAATCTGCCAAAAGCAGGGCAAAGGAAAACCCGACCTATGTTATTAATCGATTAGCGGCCTGAACCACTATGATCTATCGATTGACCGGAATTGTTCTGATGGCATGGGCGTACGTGAATACGTACGTCGATATCCAGGAGTATGGGTGGATAGAGGGCAATTACTGGTGGTTTTGTAATCTCGCTCTGTTTGGGATGGGCTTGGCTCTCTTTCTCAAAGATCGGGGCCTCCTCACTGGGTTTCTTTCCATTGCATCGTTCACACAAACTTTTTGGTTGGTTGATAACATCTATCGACAGTCGACTGGGCTCTCTCTGTTTGGATTAACGGACTTTATGTACCGGCCGGGTTATCCGCTTTCAAAGTTTGTTCTGTCTCACTACCATTACTTTACGTTGCTTATTGGAGCCTATGCACTTTGTTTCTTGCCTAAAAAGAAAAATCGAACTCTCCTTTACATTGCGATTTTCAATCCCTTTATTTTTGGCGTTTCTTACTTCGTTTTTGGCCCCTCCCAAAATGTGAATTGTATCCACAGCTCCTGTTTGCCTTCTCTGATTCCTGGCGATGGTCCTGTGTTCGCTCTTTGTTTCTGGGCAGTGGTGTTTGGCATTCACTTATTTTTGGGCCGTGCGATGGACCGTTTCTTTCTCAATTTTGAGCCTGCTCCAGCCAAACGGAAATGGGTGCATAGCTTTTTTATGGCGGGTTTTGCTATTGCTGTGGGCCTTTCTTTCCACGACCTCGAATATCGAAAAACAATGCCCCAATTTATTTGTAAAGAAAGCCAAGCTAACGAAGGGGTTATTGCTGGCTGTAAATTTACTAAGCCATTAACGGACAAAGAATTTCTTCTTACCTATTTTGTGGGCAATAACGGTTACGAAGACAAAGTCTGCGATCTATTCATGTCTGTGGACGGTCAAGAAAGTATTCTCGAAGAAAGTACCAATGTCTTTGTGGGCTCAGAGCTTTCTCAGGGAAAACTGATGCCTCAGCCACAAAAAGACATGGTCGTTGAGTTCAAAACGAAGTGCCACCGCGTTCCTGCGTCGGTGTCCTCTCCCCCCGCACAGTAAATTCTTTTCGTTTTCCTTCATTAGGGGCATAGTAGGCGGTGCTGAGGTGCCTTATGAATCCGAAAGCTCGATTTAACGCCACTTATCTTATTTTTGCTTTCTTTCTCGTGATTCTCTTTCACGAGGCATGGATGCAATACACTCGAGTAGCCCATATTCCTTACAGCGAATTTCAAAAGCTGCTCCAAGAAAATAAAATTGCCGAGGTTGTCATTAATGACTCCCAAATTGTGGGCACTCTGAAAGAAACAGAAAAGAAAGAAAAAAAGCAGTTTGCAACCAACCGAGTAGAGCCTGAAATTGCTAAAATTCTCGATCAGCATGGCATCAAATACAGCCGCTTAGTAGAAAACACTCTGATGCGAGACATCTTGTCTTGGATCCTGCCCGTATTCGTGTTTTTTGGCCTCTGGATGCTTCTAATGCGTAGAATGGGAGGCCGAGGGGGCATGGGAGGTGGTTTGATGTCTGTAGGACAATCCCGAGCGAAAATTTACGTCGAAAAGGATACAAAAACCACTTTCAAAGATGTCGCGGGCGTTGAGGAGGCCAAAGAGGAGCTGAAAGAAGTCGTCGATTTTTTAAAAGACCCCAAAAGTTTTGGCCGATTAGGCGCCCGAGTTCCCAAAGGGGTCCTTTTGGTAGGGCCACCCGGTACTGGAAAAACCCTTTTTGCCAAAGCGGTTGCAGGAGAAGCGGGAGTTCCTTTCTTTTCCATTAGCGGTTCGGAATTTGTCGAAATGTTTGTAGGCGTGGGAGCCGCTCGGGTGCGCGATCTCTTTGAGCAAGCTCGAAAAAAAGCTCCTTGCATTATTTTCATTGATGAATTGGACGCTCTGGGTAGAGCTCGGTCCGCTGGAGGATTTTCGGCCGGAAATGATGAAAAAGAGCAAACCCTCAATCAGCTGTTAGTGGAGCTTGACGGTTTTGACTCTTCTTCGGGAATTGTTGTTCTGGCTGCTACCAATCGTCCTGAGATCCTCGATCCTGCACTTTTACGTGCAGGAAGGTTTGATAGACAAATTCTCGTTGATAGGCCGGACAAAAAGGGAAGGCTAGAAATACTGCAAGTGCATTCAGGAAAAATAAAACTCGATCCGACTGTAAGCTTAGAACAAGTCGCTAGTCTTACGCCCGGATTTACAGGGGCCGACCTCGCCAATTTGGCGAATGAAGCAGCTCTCGTTGCCACTCGGCGCAAAGCCGAGCAAGTCACTTTAAGTGATTTTACGGCAGCCATCGAAAGAATGGTGGCGGGTCTAGAAAAAAAGAATCGTCTCTTGAGTCCCTTGGAACGAAAAGTAGTGGCTCACCATGAAATGGGACATGCTCTAGTCGCTTTTGCGCTGCCCGGCTCCGATCCGGTTCATAAAGTATCGATTATTCCCCGAGGTATGGGGGCTCTAGGCTATACGTTACAGCGGCCTGCTGAAGACCGGTATCTCATGACGCTTAATGAACTTAAGAACAAAATGGCTGTTCTTCTGGGGGGGAGAGCTGCTGAAAAATTAATTTTCAATCATTTCTCGACGGGGGCTGCTGATGATATTTCCCGTGCTACTGATATTGCTCGAAACATGGCTATGCGCTATGGCATGGACTCTCATTTAGGCAGTGTTACGTATGACAATGAAACGGGTGGGTTTTTAGGGGGCGCTGGAGTGAATCCCTTTCAATACCGTCGCTATAGTGAGGACACTGCTCGTGAAATTGATGTTTCAGTCAAAGAGACAGTGAATCAAGCTTTTCAGACGGCGTTGGGTATTGTCGAGGAGAATCAAACTATCCTCGAAAAAGGAGCGGCCATGCTTCTCGAAAAAGAAACGTTAACTGAGGAAGAGCTGAAACTGCTCTTTACGGACTTGAAAGGGAACGAAAATGCTTAAGGTTGTTTTTGCTACGGTGGTCCTCTTGGCAAGTTGTGCTGGCTCTCAGCCCACAACCTCCCCGGAGAGCACTTCAGAGACCTCTTGTGAAGTATCTGGATGCAATTCAGAGATTTGTTCGGAGAAGGGAAAGAAAATGATTTCCCCCTGTGTTGTGTTGCCACAGCATGTGTGTCTGAAAAAAACTAAATGCGAAGTTCAAGACACTGGAAAATGTGGCTGGACTCCAAATAAAGAATACCGCGAATGTATTAAGCGTTTTATGATCAAATAAAAGTTACTAAAACAGTCAGCAAAAAAAAAGGACGGGGTCTCCCCCGTCCTTTTTACTTAAAGACCTTAAGCTTACTTGCTCTTCAAGTGCTTGCTTACAAGCTTGGTCATTTCGAACATGGAAACAACCTTTTTACCATTGAAGACAGGTCCTAATTTAGCGTCGGCGCGTACGTTGCGACGGTTTTTAGGATCTTGTAGCTTTGCTTTCTTAATGTAGGCCCAAAGCTTCTTAACCACTTGAGTACGTGGAAGAGGCTGGTTGCCGACGATTACTGCAAGAGCAGCACTTGGCTGAAGAGGAGCCATGAACTTCGCATTAGGTTTACGTTTTCCAGACTTCTTCGCTGCTTTCTTAGCAGGTTTTTTTGCTTTTTTCTTTGCCATTTTTGTCTCCTTCAAAGGCTGTTTTCAAGACCGAAATGATTATAACGGCTTGATTTAGGATAATGATAAATACAAAGTACTCAGGAACTCAAACAAAAAACTCTAAAAAATACGATTTTTCACTCGGAATGACCGATTTCTCCCTCGGAAAAACGGTATTTTCGCTCTAAACCACGAAATTAACGAGTCTCCCAGGAACCACAATAGACTTTTTGAGAGTTTTTCCCTCGAGAGCTTTGGCTACTTTTGGAGCCTCTTTTGCGAGTTTTTCGAGTGTGGCATTGTCGATAGTACGACTCACTTCCAGTCTTTCGAGGAGTTTTCCATTCACTTGAACAATAACCGTGACAGAATCTTCGGTGCAGAGTGATTCATCGTAAGGAGGCCAGCTCTCCAATGAAATAAGGGACTGTTTCCCCAAGCGTTGCCAGAGTTCCTCAGCAATGTGAGGCGTGTACGGAGCCAACGTTTTCAAAAAGAGGATTACTGTTTCCTCTGGCAAAGTCTTAGCAGAAGTCGCTTCGTTTACAAAAATCATCATTTGAGCAATGGCTGTGTTGAACTGCAGTCCCAGAGTATCACTTTGAACCTTTTTAATAGTTTTATGGAGTGATTTCCAGAGTTCAGGCTCAGAATTTCCGGGGTTGCGAGTGATTTTTGATTGGTTTTCACCTGTTTTTTCATCGACGACCAAGCGCCAAACTCGTCCTAAAAACCTATAAACTCCCTCAGGACCGTCCATTTTCCAAAGTTTTACTTGATCCAGAGGCCCCATGAACATTTCATATAGCCTCATTGCATCGGCGCCATACTTTTTAATCACGTCATCGGGATTAATAACGTTTAACTTTGATTTAGACATTTTCTCAGTTTGAACTTTGAGTTCAGTAGAAGTTCCTTTGACAAAAAACTGGTCTCCTTTTTTCTCAATGTCCTCTGCAGGGTAGTATTTTCCTCGTGGATCCTGATAACTATCCCCTAAAATCATCCCCTGGTTAAACAGTTTCTGAAAGGGCTCTTTTGTGCTTACAATGCCAGCATCGTAAAAGACTTTGTGCCAAAAACGTGCATAGAGCAGGTGAAGCACTGCATGTTCAACCCCTCCAATATAGAGGTCCACTGGCATCCAATACTGTTCCAAATCTTTTGCCACTGGAGCTTGGGAGTTTCGAGGATCAATAAATCGCAAGTAGTACCAGCAAGAACCCGCCCATTGGGGCATCGTATTAGTCTCTCGAGTACCCGTTTTTCCATTAGCCATTTTTACTTGGAGCCAGTCAGCTTTGGCTCTGGCTAAAGGAGGCTCTCCTGTTTCGGTGGGACGATATTCGTCGATGGGAGGTAACTCGACTGGGAGTGCGTCATCTGGGAGCGGAGCATAAGTGCCATCTTCAAAATGGACAATGGGGAAAGGCTCACCCCAATAACGTTGCCGAGAAAAAAGCCAATCTCGCAAGCGATAAGTAACTTTTCCTCGCCCTTTCTTCTCCGCTTTTAGCCAATCAATCATTTTTTGTTTGGCGTCCTTAACCGCCAAACCATTTAAAAAATCGGAATGAACAGCCATTCCTGTACCCGTATGAGCTTTTTCACTCACCGGATTTTCAGCCCCTGAAATCACCTCGATGATAGGAAGATGGTAAACTTTTGCAAACTCATGATCTCGTTCGTCGTGCGCAGGTACTGCCATAATAGCGCCCGTACCGTAAGTCATGAGAACATAATCCGCTATCCAAATGGGAATGGGTTTTCCAGTTACTGGGTGCACGGCAAAACTCCCAGTGAAAACTCCCGTTTTTTCCTTGGCGAGATCCGTTCGTTGAAGATCAGTTTTGTCTTTCGTTTTTTGAATATAACTGTCCACTGCAGTTCGATGAGACGCTGGCGTGATCTTCAAAACCAAAGGATGTTCGGGGGATAGAACACAATAAGTAGCTCCAAAAAGTGTGTCGGGTCGTGTGGTAAATACCGTGAAGGTTTCTTTGGAACCTTGGATAACGAAATCAATTTCAGCTCCTTCAGATTTGCCAATCCACTCTCGCTGCATTTCTTTGACGCCATCTGGCCAATCGACGTCGTTCAAGTCCTCAAGAAGCCGTTCTGCATAGGCAGTGATTTTTAGCATCCACTGACTCATTAATCTTCTGTCAACCGGATCTCCAGTTTCTACATAAACGCCATCTTTTACTTCTTCATTGGCCAATACAGTTCCCAGAGCTGGACACCAATTCACTGGAACTTCAGCTCGATAAGCGAGGCCTTTTTGATAGAGCTTTAAAAAGAGCCATTGAGTCCAGCGGTAGTAATCAGGATCAGTTGTGCTGATTTCGCGAGTCCAATCGTAACTAAAGCCCAACCGCTTAACTTGTCTTCGAAAATTATCGATATTTCTTTTAGTAATAATGGCCGGATGAATGTTTTCGCGCATTGCTGCTCGTTCAGCTGGGAGTCCAAAAGCGTCCCATCCCATAGGGTGGAGAACGTTGAATCCTTGCATTCTTTTTAGACGAGCCACGATATCCGTTGCTGTATAGCCTTCAGGATGCCCCACATGTAAACCTGCGCCGGAAGGGTAGGGGAACATATCGAGAATATAATATTTGGGTTTGCTATTAAGAGAAGCAAGGTCATTAGAAATGACAAATGCGTTCTTTTTTTCCCACTCAGCTTGCCATTTGGGCTCAATGACTGACGGATCGTAATGCATTGGCGACTCTTCCTCTTTGATTTAGGCTCTAAACTTAATCTAAATTGCGGTTTTCGGCAAAAACATCCTTTAGCTTTGGAAAGGGCTTTGATACCCTCGTCTCGAGTGTCAAACGACCAAGTACATCACGAAGAATCTCACTTTAATGCATCGGATACGGTGCGGGATATTGTCATTGGAATGGCGGACGGACTCACTGTGCCTTTTGCATTGGCTGCAGGTCTTTCGAGTGCGGTTGAATCTAATCAAATCATTGTGACGGCCGGGCTTGCTGAAATTGCAGCGGGGGCTATCGCCATGGGACTGGGCGGTTATTTAGCAGGGCGAACCGCATACGAACATTTTCATCGGGAACGGGCCCGAGAAGAGCAAGAAACTTTCGATATTCCCGAAGTAGAAGCAGAGGAAACGGCTCTTATTTTTAAAGAGTATGGATTGGAGCCCCATCAAGTCGACACTATTGTGCAATCAATCCGAAAAGATCGAAACCGTTGGATTGATTTTATGATGAAGTTTGAACTGGGAATTGAGAAGCCAGAGCCTCGCCGGGCAAGAAACAGTGCTATCACTATTGGAGTATCCTACATGGTGGGTGGCTTGGTACCCCTTTTTCCTTATTTTCTATCTCAAAATCCCCATCAAGCTCTCTGGAATTCTGTAGTGGTAACAGCTATCGCCCTTTTTATTTTTGGATACATCAAAGGGGCTTTTACGGTTTCTAAACCCCTAAAGAGTGCTTTTCAGACTCTCATAGTGGGGGGGCTAGCTGCTGCTACTGCTTTTGGAGTGGGAAGACTTTTTGGTTAAATGAAAATGGATCGAAAAACTTCTCAAAAATTACCCGGCTCTCTGACCATTGAAGGTCTCCTCCGACGGGATTTCCCGGCAGTTTATGAAAACACGACAGTTGAGCAAGTATTTCAAAAGTTCCGTGAAGCTGGGCTTCAGCATAAAATTATCTATTTGTACGTGTTGGATGCCGAAGACAAACTCTTAGGGGTTTTGCCTCTGCGACGGCTTTTGGTTGCGGAACCTGCGAGTTCCGTAAAAAATATTTATCTTAAAAATTGCATGACTTTGACGCCTGAAACTTCTCTTTCTCAAGCAAAAAAGGCGTTTTCAAAACACAAGTTTTTAGCTTTTCCAGTGGTGGACTCGTTGGGTAAGTTCCAGGGAGTTTTGGATATTGAGTCTTTTGCGGGGGACTTAGGAGATGTGAGTGCGCGTCGAAATTTCAACGATATTTACGATCTCTTCGGAGTTCATTGGGATCGCGACAACCAAACTTCCGGCTGGATGATGTTTCTCAATCGAATTCCTTGGTTGGGAGCGACGTTTTTATCCGGAATGGCCTGTGCTTTTCTCACTGGTCAGTTTGAGCACACTTTGCAAGGAGCCATTGTGTTTGCTTGTTTCTTAACTCTAATTTTAGGCCTCAATGAGAGTGTTTCCATGCAGTCCGCTACATTGACGGTACAAAAGCTTCACGATTCACTTCCCAATTTTAGAAATCTGCTTTTAGCGCTGCAAAACGAATTCATTCCCGCTTTGGGCATTGCTCTGAGTTGCGGGGTTGCTGCAGCTTTTGTCAGTTATATTTGGAAAGGCGTCAGCAGCGTTTCACTGGCTTTAGGATTGAGTCTTTTCGTGAGTCTGATTGCTTCGTGCATTTGGGGGGTCATTGTCCCTTTTACCCTTCATCGGGCCAGTCGAGATCCTCGATTTGCTTCGGGACCCTTGGTACTAGCGTTCACTGATCTCACAACACTTTTGATTTATTTTAGCTGCGCAAGCCGTCTATTAAATGTTTAGGAGAGTGATATGGAACGACAAAGCCGATTCCCCGACTGGACAACCCTTTATGAACGCGAACCTGTCGAAAAAATGGCATGGTATTGCGAGGAACTCGATCCTGATTTAGCTTTCGAACTCAATCAACGCCATCTTTCCCAGGGGCGGTTTATTGATATTGGAACAGGACCGGCGACTCAAGCGATGGAGCTACATCGCAAAGGTTTTCGCGTCACAGGAACAGACTTGTCCAAAGCTGCTATCGAACGTGGCAAGAAGCTTTTTCGAGATATTGAATTTGTTCAAGATGACATTGTGAACTCCAAATTGCGAGGGCAATGGGACTATGCTTTTGATCGAGGATGTTTTCATTGCTTGGATCCCAAAGACAGACCTCGCTATGTCGAGACTGTAGCTGGGATTTTGCACCCAGGGGCTTTCCTGTTTCTCAAAACATTCAGTTGGAAAGAATCCGATTGGGGCTATGGCCCTTGGCGATTTGCTCCTCAGGATTTTGAGGATTTGTTTTCTCGGTACTTTAGTTTAGTGTCCTCAAAAGAAACCGTGTATCAAGGAGCGCTTCCCAAGAATCCGCTGGCTCTTTTTTGCACGCTGGAGAGGAAAGCGTGAAAAAGTTAGTCGTATGGTTTTCTATTCTTTGCGTTCCTTGGGGATTCGCAAAATCAGAAAAAAGAGCAAAGGATCATAAAATGACCAAAAAAACCGAAATCGCGACATTGGCCGGGGGCTGCTTTTGGGGCATGGAAGAACTGTTACGAACGCAGAATGGTATATTAGAGACGTCAGTGGGGTATACAGGAGGAACAACTTTGGGACCCACTTACGAAACAGTTAAAACTGGAAAAACCGGTCACGCTGAAGCTATTCAAATTATTTTTGATCCCCAACGAATGTCTTTTGAACAGGTCCTCCTCTTTTTTTTCAAAATTCATGATCCCACTACGCTTAATCGACAAGGGAATGATATTGGAACTCAGTACCGTTCTGCTATTTTTGTGCACGATGAAAAACAACGAGAAGTGGCTGAGAAAGTAAAGTCGCGAGTGGAGCTATCAGGTAAGTGGAAAAGGCCCATTGCAACGGAGATTGTGAACGCTACTGCCTTTTACCCAGCGGAGAACTACCATCAAAAATACCTCCAAAAAAATCCAGGAGGATATACTTGTCACTATGTCCGAGACTATCAGTTCTAAAACCTATATCGATGCACACTGCCATTTGGCAGATCCCAAGTTTGGTTCTGATCTCGACAACGTCTTAACCTCTTCAATTCAGTCCGGAGTGGGAGAGTGGATCCAAGGGGGAATAAGTCCTGACGACTGGTTACGACAACAAGAGATTAGAAAGCTTTGGCCCACCCGGATTCATTTGGCGTTTGGTCTTCACCCGTGGTGGATAGCTCAGCATTCTGATGAAGAAGTTGAATCAGGTTTCCAAAAACTAACACGAGATCTAGGCCAAGCAACTCTTCTGGGCGAATTGGGTTTGGATTACTTGCCACGGTTTGCAACATCAAAAGAACGACAAATTCGATTCTTTGAGAAACAACTTGATCTGAATCAAACCCATCAAAAACCACTAGTTCTCCATGTAGTTCATGCCCATTCGGATTCTCTTCGTATTTTGGAAGAGAAGGGCGAAACTTGGCGAGGACTGGTCCATGCATTCAGCGAAGGAAAAGAAATCGCAAAGCGGTATTTGGATTTGGGATTATTCATTTCTGTAGGGGGAGCCTGTACCCGAATTGGTTTTAATAGATTGAAAGAATCTCTACATTTTATTCCCGATGATAGGCTCGTCATCGAGACAGACGCGCCTGATCAAACTCCCGAAGTCGGTGGACTTACTCGAGCTAACCGCAATGAACCCCGCTATCTGTTAGCTATTGCCGCCCAAGTGGCTCAAATAAAAAAGACCTCACCAGAAGCCGTGCTCGACCAATCTCGAAGGAATTTAAAAAGCTTGCTGGTTGCGCGATAAAACAAAATAATATCAGATACTTGAGGCAAACACCTTATTCACTGCTTTCTGACGAAAGACTAGACTTCAGCAAGAATTCAGAATAAATAAATCGCGCCATGCAGGACATTTCAAACAACGCATTAGAGACTTACAAACTTCATCGTCGATTCGATCGAATGGGCCGGCTGGTTGGCGATGAAAAAATGAAAAAGCTCATGAACAGTCATGTGATGGTGATTGGTTTAGGGGGCGTGGGTTCTTGGTCTGCTGAATCTATTGCGCGTTCGGGGGTTGGAAAAATTACATTGGTCGACTTTGATGAAATCTGCGTCACCAATTTTAATCGCCAAATTCATGCCCTAGATCGCTCTGTTGGATCGCAAAAGACGGATGTGATGGCTGACCGACTCCAAAAGATCAATCCTGCTGCTCAGGTTGTGTCGATTGCCAAATTTTATAATAGCTCAACGGCTCAAGAAATTTTTTCAGTTCGCCCAGATTATGTGATTGACGCTATCGATAACGTAACGGCCAAATGTCACCTCTTAGCTTTTTGCCGTGAGCAAAAAATTCCAGTAGTCACTTCTACGGGCTCTGGAGGTCGGCTTGATCCGACGGCAATCAAAGTTGCGGATCTTGCTCTAACAACTGTTGATCCTCTTGCCCGAGCTATACGTGGAATTTTGAGAGAAAAGTATGCTTTTCCAAGCAATGAGCGACAGCTCTTTGGAATCCCTGCAATCTACTCTACTGAGCCTGCGTTGGAACCCAGGGAACTTCATTACGATGGTGGCAAGGGCTTTCAATGTGTTTGTCCGCAAGGAGACAACCCTTATTTTCAATGTGAAAATCGCAACGTTATCATGGGTAATGCGAGCTTTGTGACAGGAACTTTTGGATTAATGGCAGCTTCTGTAGTGATTAGGGGATTACTCAACGAGTTTTCGGAAGCAGAGGTCGAGTAGGATCCTCTGGCCAGGAATGTTTAGGGTATTTTCGGGAGAGTTCTTTTCTAATTTCCGGATAGTGGTTTTTCCAAAACCCAGTTAAATCTTGAGTTACTTGCACTGCGCGGTAATTAGGTGCCAACAAATGAACTGTCACAGGTATTTTTCCACTGAGTACTGTAGGCGTTTCTCTCATTCCAAAAAAATCCTGAAGTCTAGACTCAATCCAAGGAGCTCGGTTGAGGGGATAAGTGATAGTTGCTTTTCGGCCATTGGGCAAAACCAGTTGAGAGGGAGCGAGAAGGTTGAGAAGATGGGCATGATCATTTAGGATGATTCTGCTCAAAACTTCTGTCCAGTCGAGTTCCGAAAAATAGTCAAAAGAAAAAGCTTCCCAAGGAAACTGAGAAAGCTTTTCAGCGACAAAAGCGGGTTCAATAGGCGGATTCTGAGAATTCGATATTAAGAGCAATCTCCCCAACAGGGTTTCCATTTGTTCTCGAGATTGAAACCTTCCCAAGGTTTCAACCCAATCATTCCAATTGAGAATCTGTTCGAGGGAAGTGCCAGTCGCTTCTTTTAAGAAAAAGGCAAAAGTGTCGGGGCGACAAGGTGGCAGGCTCTCTCTTTCCTCAAGAACAATTTGTCCATAAGAAAGTAGCGAAACAGAACTTACTTTTCTTTTGGTTTTGTCCCACGAGAGTTCCTGACGTTCGCTTAAAAGTGATGGATTAAGGTCCATTAAATCTGCATCTTCTATTGGAAGAAACGAGCGGGCTACTGTTTTTGAAAGTCCGCGCGCTGCTTGTCCTGTTTCTTGAACGCTCAATGCAACAAAAAAATCATTCGCCAAAGTAAAAGCAGTCTCAGGAGCTTCGGCGGTGCCACCTGCACAAAAAAGAAACTCTACTTGATGGCTACGTTGTCTAGCATTTAGTGACATTTCCTTTCTTTTAGCCACTCGATCGGGAAAACCCCGTAGAACAGCTTTTGACAGCTGTTGAGGGTCGTCTTTGTACGAAGATTTTAATGGAAAATATCGTTCCAGTTGTTTGAGCGATCGGCTAACCAAAAAACTAGGTTTTTTGGTCAAACATTCCATGGCATCCAGTTGGTCTAAAACACCCTCTGTCAGCATAGCCGAGAGATAAAGAGCGCTTTCAAGACAAGAAAGTGCCTCAGCTTCAATCAGCAAGCGAGAAATTCGGGGAGGTGTGGGAATCTGACTCATTCTGCTTCCCATTTCGGTGAGGGGCCCACCTCGAGGGGAGAGAGCTCCCAACAGATAAAGAACTTCCTCTGCTGCTACCAGAGAATCTTTTGAAGGAGCCTCAAACCAGGCAAAAGTGGAAAGATCCTGAACTCCCAAACTTTTTAGTTCAAGAACTACTTGTGATAAATCTGCTCGAAAAATTTCCGGTAAAGTGTAGGATGGCCGCGATTCAAAATCAGCTTTAGTGAAGAGCCGATAGCAAGCTCCAGGACCTGTTCGAGCTGCTCGCCCAGCTCTTTGAATAGCGGAAGCTTTACTAACAGAGCGGGTTTTAAGCGCGGGTATTCCGGTCCACCAGGAAAAAGAAGCTTGTCGTTCGAGTCCCGAATCAATGACCGTATTTACTCCATAAATGGTCAGTGACGTTTCAGCAATATTTGTGGAAAGGACTATCTTCCTTCGGGAGTTAGGACGAATGGCCAAGTCTTGCTCTTCTTTTGATAATTCTCCATAAAGAGGTAATAGGAGTCGGTTTTCAGTTTGGGCTACACGGTTTAATTCGGTGAGTGTTCTTAAAATCTCTTGTTTTCCTGGTAGAAAAACCAAAATATCTTCGGAACTTCCATTCTTGATGCTTTGGGTGACGGCGTCTCTCACCTGAATCTCCAAAGGTTTCTGAGAAGGGGCATTCAAGTATTCAATGGAAAGCGGGTGAGGTTCTCCCACAAAATTGAATTCCGAAGGAGAGCTCAAAAAACGCGAAAGTGATTCTGTGGAGAGTGTCGCTGACATCACTACGATTCGCAGTTCAGGTCGACGAGTGAGTTGGAGGTTTCGGAGCGCGTTCAGAGCTGTGTCAGTTTGCAAGTGCCGTTCATGAAATTCATCCAAAATGACGATACCAACTCGGGATAGACTGGGATCTTTCAAAAAGAACCGCATAAACATTCCTTCAGTCAGGAACCTAATACGGGTTTTTGGGGAAGTCTTACTTTCAAAACGAAACTGGTAGCCCACGGTCTGCCCAACTTCTTCCCCCATTTCTTCGGCAATTCTGAGGGCCGTGTATTTTGCAGCCATTCGGCGAGGCTCCAAAACCCAAATTTCCTGCTCCGTCGATAGGAAGGAACATTTAAGAAGAGCTGGGGGCACTCGAGTGGTTTTCCCTGAGCCGGGGCTCGCTTGCAGAATGAGGTTTGGTTTTGTCTCTAAGGCTGTAATAAGGCTAGGGATCAGGGAGTCGAGCGGCAAAGAGATGGAATTTCTTGAAGGATTCATGATGCGCTTCCAGATTAGTCGGCCCCTTGAGAAAGCTCAACTTTTGTATTACTTCTCTGGAAGTGAAACCCTGCATTCTTTTTGAAAATACCCATTTTTTGGTCGTCGATAAACGGCCCGGCACGTTGAGTGTCCCTTCGCGCTGGGGAGAATCCGATCCAAGGCCTTGTGAAATGAGGGAGTGGAGTCAGGAAAAGGGGGTTCGTCTTTGGGCGGTTCATCGACTCGATGAAGAAGTGAGTGGCATTCTCCTGTTTGCCAAAACCAGTGAAGCTCATCGTAGCGCGAATGAGTGGTTTGAAAAGCGACTTGCCCATAAGCATTATGAAGCGCTTACCGAAAGTGTCCGAAGCCCACTCAGACCTCATCAGAAAGTTGTTTGGCGGAGTCGCCTCCTCAGAGGAAAAAAGAGAGCTTATGAAAGAGAATTCGGTAAAGAGGCACTCACGGAAGCAGTATTAGAAGGCGAAATTTCCTGGAATAGTCAGACTTGGTCGTGTTGGAAATTATCTCCCTTGACAGGACGAGCTCATCAACTCCGATTCGAATTGAGTAAACAGGGATGTCCCATTTGGGGAGATAGTCTTTATGGCAGCAAAATATCTTTTCCAATTCCAGAAACCATTGCTCTCAGGGCTGTTTCCTTAAATCTCCAGCTTTGCGCAGAAAGAGAGCAATTCGGACTCCCAGTGGAGTTCAAAGCGCTAGGCTTAGTTGAGTGGATGAAGGAGAATATCCCTTCATGAATTCGATGAGCACACGATTGAAACAGTTGCGCATTGATTTCCCATTTCTTGTCGCGCCCATGGTCGGACTTTCTCATGTTGCCTTTAGAGAATTGATTCGAGTCTATACTCCACCCAGTATCGACGCTTTAATTTTCACGGAAATGTTGTCTAGCCGTCGACTTCCCAGTGAGCGACTGGAGCGTGCTGAAAATCTTTTTGTTGCCGAAAATGAATCTTATCTCGTGCCACAACTTTTAGGGAATGAAGAGCGATTTATCGCTCCCAGTATCGAAAAGTTATTAGAGCTTCGTCCTTGGGGAATAGATATCAACATGGGGTGTCCTAAAAACAAAACGCTTTCGCACAATTGGGGAGTGCTTCTGTTGGGAGATAAAAATTATGCTGCAGAAGTTGTAAGAGTGACCAAAAAGAATTCTCCGGTTCCAGTGAGCGTGAAATTGCGGGCTGGAATGGGAGATAAGATTGATTTGAATTATCTTGATGAATTTACGGCAGCTCTCGAGGAGGCTGGAGTAGATTGGATGACTATTCATTGCCGGCCGAGAAAACAAAAACACCATGGAAAAGCAGATTGGGAGACAGTGCAGGAGCTGTCCAAAAAGAGAAAAGTTCCTGTGGTAGCTAATGGAGATATCCAAACAGCGAATGATGCGATTGACCTCGTCCAGAAATTTAGAGTAGACGGTGCCATGATCGCTCGTGCCGCTACTGCACGTCCTTGGATTCTGTGGCAAATCGCTTATGCTTTGGGATGCCAGGATCCAGCTCGCGGACGAGCATTGCCAAGACCGCCTCTTTCTCCCGAAGAAGAGGGAGAAGAGTATTTTTGCGCAGTGAAGCGATTTGGATTTCTTCTAGAAAGATATTTCGGCCCCAGCGAAAACAGTCTTCAGCGCTTGAAGTTTTATATTGGTGTAAGCTCTCCTTGGCTGATGTTTGGTCACGATTTTTGGAAAAAGATCCATGCGTGTCGAGAGTTTTCGGAAGCGATTGATCGAATTCACGCTTATGCAGAAGCGAATCCGCAGATTTTGCAGGCGCGTGTGAGCCACTAATACTGTTTTTGAAATAAAGCTAAAATCTCAAATAGTGGACTTTGCGGAAACTGGTCCACTCCAAAAAGGCGTGTTCCTAAATAGCCCAGTTCATTGAGTCCATGCACATCAGAAACGAAGGAATCTTCCCAACAGGAAACGTAGTAAAAGTAGTCAGGTCTTTGGGAAGGAATTAGCTCTGTTAAAAAGGAGACTAAGTTGCCAAGTCCTGAACGGGGGGGATCGACAATAACGCCACGATTTTCCTCAAAAAGACGTCTCAAGGTGTCTTTCTTGCCATTGAAATCCAGAAGATGAGTCGAAAGCAGAGCGGAAATTCCAGAGTGGGCTGCTCCTTGTAACAATCCCTTGAGAGCTTGTGCATCCATTTCTACTGCATTAACCCGCTTTCCTGCCGAAAGAAGAGGAAGTGTGAAGGTGCCCGAACCGGAACCCAGTTCTAGCCAGGACGGTACTTCTTCGGGGAGTAGCTTTAGGAAAACCTCGGATAATACTTGAGTGGCTTGAGGTCCACTTTGGGTGAAGCCTCCAATGGAAGTAAATAAGGGTAAGGATTGCTCAAAAAAATAGGTCTCGCTCCAAGGAAACAACACAGGATCTCCCAAAGCCCAACGGTCTTCCTTCCGGATGAGTCGCTTTCTCTTTTGTCCTATTTCGACAATCGCTTTGGCTTGAAGACGTTCTAACCAATCCCCTTCTTCCAGCAGTCTTTTGATATCTTGATTAGAAAAATCGAGCCATACCCCTTTGATGCTTTGTGGATTTACTCGAAGCCGAATCGAACCTTTTGCAACTGAAGGAAGATCATTCTTAAACTCAATCAACCAGCTCTCCAAAGAAGCCGTGAGAAGAGGGCAAGCTTTGAGATTAAGAAGTGTCTTTCGACCCATATCCCAGAGTCCCAACGTATGTTGCCCCAATCTCGTCTCCAAAACTAAGTCTGCCCGATCTCGGAGGTGATCGACTGGAACGGGAAAAATGTCAAAATCGTGTAGGGCGTTTGGTAAAAATCCACCCCGTGGTAATCGTCTCAGAAAGCGGTCTTTCTTTTCCAGAAGTTGATCCGAATAGAGTTTCAATATCCAAGGACACCCAGAACAAGTTCCAGCAAGTTCACAAGAAAGAAGAGGAGAGGGTTTCATGGTTAATCCAGACTGCCACTCTAACTGGTTTGAGGCGGCATTTCAAAAGGAGATAGGCACTCAAGCGAGCTTCCGGTACACTGATTTCATGGCAACAGGCTTAAGCGTTCAAATTTCTGAAGTGGTTAAGCGATATGACTCTGGGTTAAGCCCTCTCAAAGGGGTGAGTTTTCAACTCGAAGCTGGCAAGTTTCTCGCATTGATTGGACCTTCCGGTTGTGGAAAGTCCACTCTTTTGAAAATGATTGCTCACTTGCGAGAGCCCACTTCCGGAAAGCTGCTGATAGGGAGAGGAGAACCTGAAGAGAGAAGATTGGCCTATGTATTTCAAGATGCCCAGCTTTTACCCTGGCGAACGGTACTTGGAAATGTCACTTTGCCTCTGGAAATTTTGGGCGCCTCAAAAGTTGAACAAGAGCTGAAAGCCCGAAAAGCCTTAGAGCGGGTTGGCCTGATTGATTTTGAGCAGTATTATCCAGCGCACTTGTCGGGCGGAATGCGAATGCGAGTTTCCCTCGCCAGAAGCTTGGTCAATGAACCCAATCTATTATTATTAGACGAACCTTTTGCAGCACTCGACGAAGTCACGAGATTAAAATTGGATCGGGATTTAAGAGATTTATGGCAAGAATCTCAAATGACGGTCATTTTTGTAACCCATTCTATTTCCGAAGCAGCTTTCCTTTCAGATCGCATCATCCTGTTGTCAAAAAAGACAGGAAACATCCAGTACGATCTGATTAATCCTCTTCCATCGCACCGAACACAAGAGACTCGAGCTTTGCCTGCATTTGCACAATTAACACAAGACTTGTTTCTTAAATTTCAGGACCTGGAAGCATGAACCAAAAGCTTAAGAAAATTGGTCTTCCGATCTGTGCTTTTGTTGCCATGATTACGTTGTGGGAGTTTGCTGCACGTATCAAGTGGATTAATCCATTCATTCTGCCTGAACCCTCTCAAATTCTTAATTCTTTGATACAAGACAAAGTAGAGTTGTGGAGTGCCCTCGGAGTTACGGCTTTTTCGGTAACTATTTCTTTTGGACTCAGTGTGGTGTTGGGAATTAGCACGGCCATTCTACTTTTTACGTCGGAAACCGTTCTTTATGCTTTCTATCCGTACACTATTTTTTTTCAGACGGTTCCGATTATTGCGATTGCTCCACTCTTAGTGATTTGGTTTGGATATGGGATTCCTGCGGTAGTGGCTTCTGGTTTTATAGTTTCAGTGTTTCCAGTAATCGCGAGCACGCTCACGGGGCTGCTTTCAGCTGATCCTGCTCTTAAAGATTTGTTTCGGCTCTACGGCGCCACTCGAATGCAAGCTCTCGTAAAACTCTACCTTCCTGGCTCTCTGCCTTTTGTGATGAACGGACTTCGAATTTCCGGTGGACTGGCAGTGATTGGAGCCATCGTTGGAGAGTTTTTGGGGGGAGTGGGCATTGGGAGTATCATCGATGTCGCCCGAGCCCAACAACGGATTGACAAAGTATTTGCAGCTGTCCTCCTTGCTTCGGGCTTGGGCCTTCTTTTGATTAAGCTCATTGATTTGACCAGTTACGTACTCCTAAAGAATTGGCACCCGTCCGAGGGTTCAGAAGAATAAAAAAGTCAGTTGACCCTACTCCATACTCCCTTGAAAATAACCGCATGAAAAAAATGATGATTTGTTTTTTGGTTTGGGGACTTCAATCTGCTTCCTGGGCTGCTCCGGTAAAACTGCGATTAGCCCTTAATTGGAAGCCCGAGCCTGAGTTTGGTGGATTTTATGAAGCAGTTCACAAGGGCTTTTATCAAAAAAAAGGATTGGAAGTAGAGATTTTACCCGGAGGAGTAGGGACGCCTGTCATTCAAATGGTGGAGGGACAAAAAGTAGAAATGGGAATCTCCAATGCCGATGAAGTTATTTTAGGTCGGTCTCGAGGTGCCGAAGTTATTTCGATTTTTGCTGTATTTCAAACTTCTCCGATGGCGCTGCTTACTCATGAAGAAAGGGGATTTAAAGAACTAAAGGATGTATTTGAGAATTCTGGAACCGTAGCCGCGGAGAGGGGCTTGCCTTATATCCAATTTTGCGAAAAAAAATATGGATTTAAAAAAGTAAAAATAGTTCCCTTTTTAGGAGGTATTTCTCAGTTTTTGAGTGATAAGAATTTAACCCAACAGGGTTTTATTGCAGCAGAGCCTATTCTCGCCCGTAAAGAAGGAGCTCGCCCAAAAACTTTTCTCATTGCTGACTCAGGCTACAATCCCTATTTCACCGTAGTGGTGGTTCGGAATGATTTCGCCGAAAAGAATCCCGATCTAATTAAAAACTTTGTGGCTGCAACCCAAGAAGGGTGGAGAAGTTATTTGAGCGATCCGAGTGAGGCTAATGCAAGAATGGCGAAACTCAATCCGACCATGGATCCTGAAACGTTTAAATTGGGAGCAGTCGCTCAAGCACCTCTTATTCAGACAGCTGAGACTAAAAAACGAGGGTTAGGGTTTCAGAGCAAAGAACGGTGGAAACAACTGGCCGACCAGCTTTTGGAAATAAAAGTGGTTTCCAAAACTTTTCCACCGGAAACCTACTACAAATAAAAAAGACGAGAGCTTTTGGCCCTCGTCTTTCTTTACTAAGCTTAAGAGATCTTAGTAGCCGCCGCGTCCACCGCGTCCGCCACCAAAACCGCCGCCCCCTGGACGACGTCCGCCGCCACCGCGACGTTCACCACCACCGAACTCACGTCGGCGAGGTTCCATGGGTCGTGCTTCGTTTACTGTCAAAGCACGTCCATCCATTTCCTTACCATTCATTTCAGAGATGGCTCGGCTTGCATCGTCATCATTTGCGAATTCGACAAAGCCAAATCCTTTAGATCTGCCAGTAGCACGATCAGTGATGAGAGTTGCAGTTTCAACCGTTCCGAATGGACTGAACCACTCGATGAGGGTTCCTTCAGTTGCACTGAAGGGAACATTCCCTACATATAATTTTTTACCCACAAGACCTCCTTAAGGTAGCTAGGGTGCCGAGAAGAGACTAACATGAGCACCCCGCTCAAAGGTCTACTGTCCGGACGGTCATGACACTACCAGTTAAACCTTTTTTCGCAAGAGGGATTTTCTAGCTCACAAGCTCTCTCACTCAGCCTTAACGGGCAGCCCCCATGCCCTGTAAACGAGTTAAGCATTTAAAATAATGAGACAAAACAGTAAAAAATGGACTCTTTTAAGGTTAGCTGCTAGTTTTCCGCCGCCATGCTGAGAGTGTTGCTCATTACTCCCCCCATGACCCAAATCAATACGCCTTATCCGGCGACTGCGTATCTTTCGGGTTTTCTTAAGAAACACGGGTTCAGTGTTCAGCAGCGAGATATTGGACTCGATCTTTTTTTAAAACTTTTTAGCCAAGAGGGCCTGATCCGAATTCGGGAACTTTTAACAGACAAAAATGAAACGGGAACTGAGGTTCTTTCACCTTCAGTAAGAAATTTTTTAAAACAAGAAAAGCGTTACGTAGAAACAGTGGAGGGAGTGGTCCGGTTTCTCCAAGGGAAAGACTCAACCCTAGCTTATCAAATTTCTCGAAAAGGTTTTTTGCCTGAAGGGCCAAGATTTCGAGTCGTTCAAGACTGGGCAAAACAGGGAGATCCCAATTTAGATTGGGCTTTTGGGGCTTTGGGCAATCACGATCGAGCTAAGTATTTTGCCAGTCTTTATTTGGATGATCTTTCCGATGTGATTCGCGAAGGAGTGGATCCCAGATTTGAGCTCTCTCGTTATGCCGAAAAATTAGCAGCGAGTGCTCCCAGCTTCGATCCCATTTTGAATTCTCTCAATGCCGCACCCACTCTAGTAGACCAGATCCTAGATGAAATCTGGGGAGAAACGCTCCAGCGGGAAAATCCCAGTGTGATTGGAATGAGTCTTCCTTTCCCGGGCAACGTGTATGCTGCTTTTCGAATGGCTAGACTTGCCAAGAAAGAGCTTCCTCAAGTTCCTATTATTCTTGGCGGCGGCTATGTAAATACGGAACTCAGAGAACTCAAAGATCCCAGAGTATTTGATGAAGTGGATTACATTACTTTGGATGATGGCGAACGGCCGTTTTTCACTCTTCTTGAAAACTTAAAAAATCCCAGCCAAACCCCACGATACTTGAGAACTTTCTTAAGAGAAAACAATCAAGTGGTTCTAAAAAGTGATTCTCTTCACGATATTCCGCTGAAGGATTCGGGAGTGCCTACTTATGACGGGCTTGCGCTAGATAACTATCTTTCTTTGAATGAAGCGCTTAATCCCATGCATCGGCTTTGGTCGGATGGTCGATGGAATAAACTGACGCTAGCTCACGGTTGTTATTGGAAGAAGTGCACATTTTGTGATGTGTCTCTAGATTATATTGGTCGCTACGAGCCCCAGGGAGCTTCTTTATTAGTAGATCGCATTGAGCAGCTAGTGAAAGAGACCGGGGAAACGGGATTTCATTTCGTGGATGAAGCAGCTCCGCCCAAAGTATTGGTAGCTTTGGCTGAGGAACTTTTGAGGCGAGGAGTGAAAATCACTTGGTGGGGGAATATTCGTTTCGAAAAGTCGTTCACTCCGGAAGTTACCCAACTTCTGGCCCGCTCGGGATGTATCGCCGTGAGTGGGGGACTTGAAGTGGCTTCGGATCGGTTGCTCAAGCTGATGGAAAAAGGAGTAACCGTTGAGCAAGTTGCGCAAGTATCAGCCGCTTTTACGGAAGTTGGGATACTTGTTCACGCTTACTTGATGTTCGGATTTCCCACGCAAACGCTCCAGGAGACGATTGATTCCTTAGAGCGAGTCAGACAATTATTTGAAGCGGGTTGTATTCAATCGGCGTTTTGGCATCGGTTTTCGGTAACAGTTCATAGCCCGATAGGAAAAAATCCGGCACGCTATGGAATTACGATCAAAGAAATTCCCTCTACTTTTGCTAAAAATGATTTGGAATTTTTGGATCCTACCGGCTGTGACCATGAGGCGTTGCATCCGGGACTTAAAAAAGCTGTCTACAACTACATGCTCGGATTGGGTCTGGAGGAAGACGTGCGAAGTTGGTTTGATTTTCCAGTGCCCAAAGCAAAAGTGAACCGAAAACTTATTTCTCAGTGCCTTTCCCAAGCGTTTGGTGAGGACAGAAGCCCGGGCGCTTACTATTCTTAGGAAATGTTCGGCAAATTGATGGGCGATTTTCATAAACCGAGCACAATCGATCTTTTGTCAAAAACACGCAGTCTTGGTTGGGGTGCTGGTAGAGTGTAAAAAGGTGGGTGCGCGAGTTGTAGGACTGAATAATTTTCTTTTTCTTGAGTCGCTCTGCATGCCGCTTCAGTGGCCCGGTTACTTCATCAAACTTTAAAAACCCCAAATGAAAAAGTTCTTCGGCAGTAACAAGAACGGGCAAAGTGCAGCAGCCCGCAAAGCATCCTTTGCAGAGTTCGGGTTTGTACTTGACCCACGTGGACGGTTTGTGAATTTCAACTGTTTTCATAGGGAAGATAAGGGCAAAAGCCGGGTTTGGGACCGATTTTGGGAAATTGACGACAAATCTCCGGACGTTTCAAGTAAACCGTACAGCGTCGTTGATCATCGAGAAAAATACAGTCTTTGTTTTTCTTTTGAGCCAAGACAAAGACCATTTTGCGTGGATAAAACTTTTGGATGAGTTTTTGTTTTCGCAGTCGAGTTGCTATTTTAGACAGGTCTTCAATGGCTTCCTCTTGTTGGACAAAGCCGAGTCGAATGAGATCTGAAAGACTTACTTCAAGGGGCATGTCGTGACAGCATGTTGCAAAACAAGTCTTGCAAAATCTGGGTGCAAATCGAATCCATTTGTTTACGGGAATTCTCACAACTTTTCGAGCATAGAGGAGAGTTCAAGAAAAGCAAATGAGGAGTTCTAGTAAACCTGCTTGACTCGTTTGGTTTTCTTTAGGAGAAAGCTTAGCCAATGGCTTTCAAAGAACTCTTTCCTACAACTGTTGCTCAAGGGGCTTTACCCCAGTCGCAAGCTCTTCTGAGGAATCTGTTAAGCGATATTCAGCTGATTTCAAAAGAAGATAAACTGGGGCGAAGGTGGTCTCAAGATAATTACCGAGGAGGCTACACTTCTTACGCTTCACTCAATAATCTTCATTACCGATATCCCAGCTTTATGGATTTTGAAAAACGTATCACGAAAGAAGCTCATGCGTTTGCCAAAAAACTGGGTTGGAACTTAAAAGGCCTAAAACTGCAGATGACCGATTGCTGGGCCAATATCATGCCCAAGGGCACCTATCATACGTTGCACTTTCATCCTCAATCGGTCCTGAGTGGCGCTTTTTATGTGAGCGCTCCTCCAGGGAGTGTAGCGCTTAAACTCGAAGATCCGCGTATGAGTTTTTTTATGAATTCGCCTCAAAGAAATCGACTCTATGAGGAAATTCCTGCTCAAGCGGGGAAGTTTATTCTCTTTGAAAGTTGGCTTCGGCACGAAGTCCCCCCCAATCATTCTCAGAAACCACGTGTAAGTATTAGTTTTAATTACAGTCTGGAGAGTGTCGAACTCGGCGATTAATGAGTTCCCTTCATTGACCAAGTCTATTTCAGGCGCTATACCCTTACTCTCTCATTGAGGTTGTAAATGCGCATGTTTCGAGCAGCTCTGGGTGCCTTACTGTTAGTGAATGGGCTTTCTATTTTTGGCTACGCTACGTTTAGTCGTCACACAGAACTCTTGGTTCAATACCCGTGGTCTCAACCCATTTTTGAAAATGCTTATTGGGTATTTGCGAGGCTACAAATCATCTTGGCGTTTATTGCATTAGCCAGTCTTCTTGAAGCTTCTGTTCGTCGAAAATGGGTGCCTGCTTTGATAGCGGCAGTCATCTTGAGTCTTGCGAGTGAACTTTCCGGAACAACTTGGGGACTTCCCTTTGGGAGTTATGAGTACACGGAGCTTCTGGGGTTTAAAATAATCAATCGAGTTCCTTTACTCATTCCCTTCAGCTGGTTTTTTATGGGAATGGCCTCTTTTGTGATTGCCCATTCTCTAGTTTCCGAAAAACCCCTGCTGCGCTGTTTGTTGGCAGCGTGGATTTTAGTCAGCTGGGATCTTACTTTGGATCCAGCGATGAGCCATTTAGCCCCCTTTTGGATTTGGAATGAGGCCGGGCCCTATTACGGCACTCCCATTCTCAACTTGGTGGGGTGGTACGCCACAGGACTTTTGATCATGCTGTCTTTTGAATGGCTTAAAGTATCTCGTTGGATCTCAGAGGTGCCGGTCAATCGAGTGCTTCTTTTCTACGGAGCCAATCTTCTTTTGCCGTTGGGGATTGTCGCTGCCGCCGGACTCTGGGAAGCCATTGCGGTTTCAGGCCTGTGTTATGGAATGGTAGCGGGAATCTATTTCTGGAAAAAATCCCGGACAAGGATCCCCACCATCGCAACGCGTTTCTCATGAGCATCAAACTGCCTTCCCAAACAATTGTTGTTCCCCAGTACAGTGTGTGGACGCGAAAATGGTTTGATCGTTATTTGGGATGGAACTTCAAAAGACATTTTCAGCATATTTACTGTCGTGGCCTAAGTGCCCTTCATCCAGTAAATGGTCCACTTCTCTTGGTTGCAAATCACGTCAGCTGGTGGGACGGATTTTTCTTGTTTGAAATTCAAAGGCGTGTTCGTCCACAAGCCAAGCTTTTCACTGTGGCTTTAGAAGAAACTTATCGCAAGAACTCGGTCTTGAGAAAATTGGGAGTGCTTCCTCTTCAGCCAGGGAGTGCAGCGTCGGTAAAAACGCTCTTAGCGACACTCCAGCGGTTACGGTTTGAGCTACCTCCCCAGAATTTGGTAGTTAATTTCTTTCCTCAAGGAAAAATTACGCCCAGTTTCCGCTCTGAACTTAATTTTCAACGAGGATTAGAAGCTGTGCTTGCTTCATTGGCTCCTATTACCGTTGTCCCCGTTGGAATCCATATCGAGCCAATGACGGGAAAACTGCCCACGGCTATTCTCACACTGGGCGCTCCTCTGCTTTGCCAGGACGAAACTCCCTCAGTTTCAAAACTAGAGAGTGAAGTCAAAAACCTGTTGCAGGAAGTGCATGGTCTTCTTGAGCAGAATGGAGAGGGATTACCCGCGCCCTTTGAAAGCTGGCACTGATGGCATTTTCGGATCTGCTTAACTCACTTTCTTTTGGGGTATTGGGCGGCCAAGTACTGATGGCTAGTTACAATTATCTGAGTGCTTTTCGGTTGGAAAAAGCTCCTCCCCTGGCAGCTTCTCCCAAAGCAAGCTTACTGATTCCGTTTCGAAACGAAGCCGAAAATATTCCAGCGTTTTTTGATGCTATTCAAGGCTTGAATGTGGAGTCTTTAGAAATAATCGTCTTAGATGACGAATCCACCGATGAAACTTATTCATTGTTGTGCGCGCATTCAGCCAGTCACCCGCTAGTGAAAGTACTTCGCGGAGAAAGAATTCCTGAGAGTTGGGTGGGAAAATCTTGGGCCTGTCACCAACTAGCCGCTCAAGCTACGGGTGATGTTTTGGTTTTCTGTGATGCGGACGTAAGACTCAGTGCTCGCGCTGTTAAAAACACCCTCTCTTGGATGGAGAATCAGTGTTGGGATGCGCTCACGGCCCTCCCGTTTCAAGTCATGAAAAACGCCTACGAAAAGGCCATCATTCCGTTTGTGATGCATTTACCGATTCTGGGTTTGGTCCCTTTGCGGTGGGTCTCCCAACTCAATACACCAAGCTTGGTGGTAGCAAATGGACAATGGTTTGCGATTCGAAGAGCCGCTTATTTTGCTTGTGGTGGCCATGAAAGCGTTAAACATTCTCTTCTGGAAGATATGGAGCTGGCCAGAAACTTGGTGAGACAGGGGTATCGGATTGCTCCTGTATTAGCCACTCGGGATCTAGCGGTTCGAATGTACTCGAGCGCCAAAGCACTCAAAGAGGGATTTACCAAAAATCTCTACCCGCTGTGTGGCGGAACTCTAGCAGGAGGGGGAGGGGTACTGTGTTTGTATTTTCTGACTCATGCTTGGCCCATGGCGAGCTTCAAGGGGCTTGCATTGCTTCTGGTTTTTCGGGGGGTGGTTTGCCTCAGTTTTTCGAGTGGTCTGCTTACGGTCATGTTTCATCCCTGGGGACTTGTGGGTTTCTCAGCCCTTCTGGTGAGATCCACTTGGGCCTATGTTAGAAAAAGGGCGTCTTGGCGCGGCCGTTGGGTAACGATCAGCTAAGTCCCTGATTTTACAAGTAATAAAAATTATACGACCCTGTGGGGGCCGGGCCTGGCGAGTGACAAAAACCGCAGCTTGACTTGGCGCGTAAAATAACCGATTTTACTCAGGTTATTGATATTTTGATGGCCAACTCAAGGAGGACTCGATGCGCTCAGTAGAATATTTTCTGAATTTAGAACGCTATCCTCTTCATCAGCCCGAGAGTCCGCGGACTCAGGAAATGTTAGCTGCTTTTCAAAAGCAGATGCGCGAAGAAGGCGTCTGCGTGCTCCCTGAGTTTCTTTCTCCAGCCGGTTTGCAGGAGCTCGTGGCGGAATCTGAGCAAAAAGCCAGTGAGTGCTACCACAACACTGTCCATGGAAATGCTTATTTGGAAGAAATTCCGAAAGATCTGCCGAGCCATCATCCCATGCGATTAGAAGATCGCACGGCGCTCGGCGTGCTTGCTTACGATCAGATTCCCAACGAAAGTGGACTCCGAAAAATTTACCAATGGAAAAACTTTGTTGATTTCGTTGGTAAAATCATCGGACGAGGTCCGCTTTACGAATACGCTTGTCCGCTAGGAGCAATCAATGTTGCGGTCATGAAAGATCAAGATTATTTGCGCTGGCATTTTGATCAGAGTGATTTTGTGGTTTCCGTCAATCTTCAGGATCCGGTTAAGGGGGGCAAATTTGAGTACGTGAGAAATATTCGTTCCAAAAATGACCCTTGTTACGATGATGTTCGAAATCTGCTTCAAGGCAGTCGAAAAAATGTTGAGGAACTGCACAATCCGCCTGGGTGTTTAGTGCTTTTTGAAGGCCGTTACACTATTCATCGAGTAACAGAAATCCAAGGGGAAAAGTTACGTCTCATTGCGCTTTATGGATATGCTTTAGAGCCGAATGTGACGAGCACCGATTATTTAAGACAAATTCGTTACGGCAGAACTCATTAAATGGAACCTAAACATTCTCAACAATTTGAACTGACAGAAAAAGCTATTCAAACTCATGCTTTTTCGAGACGGGCATTGAAAGACTATCCCTTCTTTTTAGAAGCACTCTTACAAGTAAAAGCTGCTGCAGCAAAAGCAAATCAAGCGGCCGGTCATTTGAGTGAAATACAGAGAGAAGCCTTGGTTTTGGCTTGCGAAACACTGCAAATGCCAGAGTACTGTGACCTCTTTCAAGCAGATGTGTTTCAAGGCGGTGGGGGAATTGCGATTCATACGAATGTAAATGAAGCTCTCCATGTTTTTACTTCCGAAGAGGGAATTGTCCTCGACATAAAAAATCAGATCAACAAAAGTCAATCTACTGCCGATGTCTTGTCTACTGCTTCTGGTATCTCTCTTTATCGCTTAGGAATTCAAGCGCTCCACGTACTTCAAGCCACTGAGAAAATGTTGCTGGAAAAAGCACAGGAATTTGAGGGTATTCAAACGATGGCGCGTACGTGCTTGCGAGATGCGATGCCGGCTCCACTGAGTAAACTCTTTGAAGGATATGCCCAAGTAACGGCTCGCCACGCTCAGTCCTTAAGTGATGCTATCCAATCTCTTCGGGAAGTAAATCTGGGTGGTACCGTGATTGGTTCGGGGGAGGGCGCTTCTTCCATCTATCAAGAAAAAGTGATTTCCTTTTTAAATGAGGTCACGGGGCTTTCGCTAAATCGAAAAGATAATTTGTATGATGCTGCTCAAAACATCGATCGATTGGGAAGAGTATCTTCTGTATTAGCTGACTTAGCAGCTTCTTGGATAAAAATTTCAAAAGACTTAAGGCTCATGGGCTCTGGTCCTGCTGCCGGATTTGACGAAATTACGTTGCCGGAAGCTATACCCGGTTCCAGTTTCTTTTCTGGAAAAGTCAATCCCACGTTACCTGAAACGGTCTTACAGGCTTGCTTTTTGGTGCTCGGAAATCATCGATGTGTTCAAGCTGCGGAGGAGCACGGGGAGCTTTATTTGAATGTTTTTGAAACGCTTGCAGTTATAAAAACCTATGAGTCCTTAGAAGCGCTATCCGTGGCACTAGATAAACTCAATCAGCACTGCTTGAAGAACCTCAAAGCCAACTCGCAAAGCTGCCAAAATTGGGTTCGTCAATGGGAGGAAAAACAAAATGGCTAACACGAAAGAAATTCTCTCCAAAGCAAAGCAGTCTTGGGCTTTTCAGTGGCTGAAAGAGCCAAAACACTTTTTCATAGCGGGAAAAAGCACTCCTTCCAAAAGCACCCAGAAATGGAAAGTGATTAACCCAAGTACCCAAGAACTTTTGTGCGAGGTGCCGGTTGCCGATAAAAATGACGTTGATGCGGCAGTGGCCAGCGCTTTTCAGGCGTTTCAATCTGGCGTTTGGTCGGAGAGCGCTCGTCGGTTCCGAAGAGAGGCGCTTCAGAGAATAGGTGCCATCATTCGGGACCATGCGGAAGAACTTGCCACACTGGAGTCCCTCTCCAATGGAAAACTATTCAGCGAAGCTTATATCGATGATCTCCCAGAATCGGCTGATGTATTTGATTATTATGCAGGGTGGATTGATAAGTTTTATGGTGAAACAGTCCCGGTAGATCCTGGCTTTATTAATTATACCCGTAAAGAACCGGTCGGGGTGTGCGCTCTCATTGTACCGTGGAATTTTCCGCTGCTCCTTGCTTGCTGGAAAATTGCTCCTGCATTAGCGATGGGAAACACTGTCATCGTCAAACCTTCTGAGTACACACCCCTCAGTGTTTTGAGACTAGCCGAGTTGATTCGTGAAAAAGCACAACTTCCTGATGGAGTGTTTAATGTCGTGGTAGGCGATGCTGAAACGGGAAGACTGATTACCGAACATCCACAAATTCAAAAAGTGTCGTTCACTGGAAGCACAGGGGTGGGAAAGAAAGTGCTTGCGGGTGCGGCCCAATCTAACCTCAAAACAGTCACGCTGGAACTCGGAGGAAAATCCCCCAACATTCTTTTTTCTGACTTGCCGGATTTAGAAGCAGCCATTGAGCGTTCTTGTACCGCTATGTTTTCTCACAAAGGCGAAAAATGTTCTGAACCCACGAGAATTCTTATTCAAGATACTATTTATGACAAAGTTGTTGCGGGTTTAGTGGAAAGAGCGAACCAAATTCGATTGGGTGATGCTTTTCAAGAGGGAGTCGATCAAGGTCCCCAAGCCCACGAAGCCCATTACAAAAAAGTGTTGAGTTACATTGAGCTGGGACAAACAGAGGGGGCTCGATTGGTTTGTGGGGGAGTTGCCGAGTCCGTTAATAAAGATGGGAAAGGCTTTTTTGTTAAGCCCACCATTTTCGCCGATGTATTGCCACATATGCGAATTGCACAAGAAGAGATTTTCGGGCCTGTACTCGTGGCTATTCGGTTCAAAACAGAGGAAGAAGCTATTCAAATTGCAAATCAGACTCATTATGGTTTAGCGGCTGGGCTTTGGACTTCTGATCTTTCGCGGGGACACCGAGTTGCAGCTAAGTTGGATTCCGGAATGGTCTTTGTCAATCGCTATGGGTGTTACGACTTTGCAAGTCCGTTTGGGGGATTCAAACAAAGTGGTTGGGGAAAAGAGATGGCCATTCACTCGCTTGAGGCTTACACCAAGACAAAGTCTGTTTGGATCAAGTTATGAAATTAAAGCCTCTCGTGTTTTTTCCACCCTTTCTTTGCTTTTTTTTGTGTTTATGGCAAGCGTTAGGGCATGGAGAAAGTTTTTTTAAGAGTTTGAACACAGTTCAAGACTGGGTCCTGACAAATTTTCATTTTGTGTTTACTTGGGGCACTTTTGCTCTGGTAATTGCTTGTGTTATTACTTTTGCATCTCCCCTAGGAAGTGTTCGAATCGGGGGAAAAGATGCTCAGCCGCTCATGAATCGGTGGCGATGGTTTGCCATCACCTTGTGCACGACTGTAGCAGTGGGTATTCTCTTTTGGGGAACTGCTGAGCCCCTATTTCATTTCTATGAGCCGGCACAGTTTTTTAAAGGCCTCACTGATCGAGATCGAATTATTTTTTCCCTGTCGAGTCTCTATATGCACTGGAGTATCACTCCGTATGCGATTTATGCGATTCCGGGCCTCGTCTTTGCGCTCACTTACTACAATGCGAAGAAGCCGTTTAGTTTATCAGCTCCGTTAAGTCCACTATTGGGAAATGCAGTTCATGGAAAAGTTGGAGAAGTTATCGACTCAGTTTGTCTGTTTTCGCTTGTGGCTGGAATGTCGGCTTCTTTGGGAACTGGCATTTTAACTCTCTCGGGAGGCATTCGCTATTTGACGGGGCTGTCCCAGTCATCGTGGCTTCTAGGCGGGATTCTTTTAACAGTGGTGGTGGCTTTTGTTATTTCGGCGATAACGGGAATTACCCGAGGAATCCGAATTCTGTCAGAAATTAACGCCCTTATTTTCTTTTTGCTGGTGATTTTTGTTCTCTGCTTCGGACCCGCACGATTTATTGTCGTGCAGGGCTTTGAAGCTTTGAGAGAATATGTTTCTTCTTTTGTTTCTCGCAGTGTTTATTCTGGGGTGGGCAATGAAGTTGATCCCTGGGCCAAGAACTGGACTTTGTTTTACTGGTGCAATTGGCTTTCTTGGGCACCCATTACAGCCCTTTTTCTGGGAAGAATCAGTTACGGTTATACTGTGCGAGAATTTTTAGTGACCAACCTTGTTTTGCCTGCGCTTTTTGCTTGTGTTTGGATGGCCGTGTTTAGCGGGTGGGCACTTCACACTGATCTCTTAACCAGTGGACAAATTTATCAGACGATTCAAAATTCCGGTGTGGAAGCGGCTCTTTATGCGCTTTTTCAAAAGTTGAGTATTGCCCACTGGCTTCAGACCGGAGCAATTGCAGTGGTTGTGGTCACGGCATTTTTGGCCTACGTCACTTCTGCTGAAGCTAACACGAGCGCAATGGCGGCAATCAGCACGCAAGGGATATCTCCTGAGAGTCCGGAAGCCCCGTTTGGTGTGAAACTGATTTGGGGAGTTTGTGTGGGGATGACGGCTTGGGTAATGGTAATGCGTCCGGGAGTTGATGGCATTAAGACGTTATCTGTTTTGGGAGGAGTGCCCAGTTTGTTGCTGATCCTACTTATTTTAGGATCTTGGGTAAAAATCCTTTTGTTTCCGAAAAACGAATTAAAAGCATAAAAAAACCCCACTGACTCAAAAAGTCAGCGGGGTTTTTAGTTGAAATTACTCGTGGTGATCGTCTTCGTGATGGCCACGCTCTTTCTTGTGAGCTTTGTGCCATTCTTTCATTTTGTCACGGCAAGCTTTCATTTCTTCGGGCTTGGTGGCTGCTGTCACACAGGCCTTGTGCTCAGCCATCTTCCCCATGTTTTCCTCAATGCGCTTAAGAGCTTCCGCTTTGTGGCTTTCAAATTTTTCAGTTTTAGCTTTGTCGTCAGCGAAACTGACTGCCGCTCCTAAAAAGTTTAAAGCAACTAGGGTAACTATGAATGGTTTCATCTTTTTTTTCTCCTTCTTTAGATTTCTACAACAACCTTCTTTTAGAAACGGTAGTTTCCAGAGACCGTTGCGCTCCAGCGATTATAGCGGAAGTTTGCATCGTTAGAAAAGTTCTGCCCGTAGTCCATTTGAGCCATTAAAGCCAATGCTTGGGACATTTGGTAGCCTCCCGAGAGGGACGCAGAAAATCCTTGATCATCTCGTTGTCCATTAGACCGGTCGGGATAGCGGGCAACGGAAATTCCCAAAGTCTGAGCCACAAAAAGAGTAGGCGAGAGATACATGGCGTTGGCCAAATCTAAGTTGAGTCGCACTCCCGAAAAATCAGATCCTGAGGGCCGCATCACCGTGCCGGTCATAAATACTGAGGGTTTCCAGTAAGGATCATTTCGGCGACTGGCCGCGTAAGTGCGCACAACTTGATCAAATCCCGAGCGCTGAGCGGATTCACTGAGATTGGGGTCTAAGAAATTTCGGACAGGTTGAAAGAACGCTTCTGCTCCAAAAGACCAATCGTCGTTGACTTGTGTTTTTACAAACGGGCCCACGGTTCCGGAAAGACTGAATGGTTTATAGGCATCGGTTTGATACTGCATGATTCCCGTTCCGCCTAATTTGAAGCCATATTGGGTAGATTTTAAAAATCCGCGAGTGATGTAGTTGGATAAGTCCTGCACTAAAAACTGTCCACCCTGAGTATCCTGATTGAAATTGTAGTTAATGGAACCTTGATAAGCCCCCAAGTACTGCCACCGCTCAGTGGGATCTGAAGCGTAACGAAGTCGCCAAGTGGCCGATTGTTTCACTGAGCCTGTGGTGGAAGTGAGATTGGCGTCAGAAGAATTAGGCATGAAGAGAACATTGGAGTCATAAGCAGTGGCAATTCCTACTTCTTTAATCCAGTCACTTTTGCTGTAGGAACGAAGTTCTTGTTCAGAGTTTTTCAACACTTGCTGGGCAAGAAAGCGGGATTGTTCGCTGAGGGTTTCACCGCTTGCGACGTCGGCTTGGGCGGCTTCTTTAGCGTCGACATAAGCACCGAGAGCATCTGTGACTCTGTTTTCTTTGCTGTAGGCCTGAGCAATATAGAGCTTAGAAGCAGAGTGAAAAGCTTCTGCTTGGGAAGCGGCTTCGAAGTGTTCGCGACTTTCAAACCAGTGGTTTTGTTCCAAATCGATTTTGCCTAACAAAAATTCACTGGCTTCAACGTTGAAGTTGCCTTTAACGGAAGTGCGTAAGTAGCGATGGGCGTTGTCCAAGTCCCCTTGGCTGTAAAGAATATTGCCCAACTCAAAAGCGTACATGGCCATTTTCTTTCGGTCTTTTTTGTCTTTAGCTGCTTGAAAGAGCTTGAGATAAATTTGTTTGGAGCTTTCCAATTCTCCACTCGATTTTTGAACGAGCGCTTTGAGCTCTAACACTTGAGGTTCCTGCGGATATTTTTTGAGGAGGCGGTCTAAGTGCTGATGGGCTTCTTGGGTATTTCCCTCTTGAAACGCTAAAGAAGCTTTCGCAAACGTTGCTTCTTCTTCAGCAGGTAAACTCGCCAATGCCAGTGACGCAACGAAACAAAAAAATAACGCAAGTAGTCTCAAGGAAATCCCCTTTGTTATAAAGATTTGTCATAAAATTCTATAAAAGATAAAGTATTTGGCAATGACTACCTTTATGCATCTTGTTTGGGGATTAGTGTTGGTAATCACCACGGCTGTAAAAGCCGCAGAGCCACAGACTTGCGCGAGAGTGGCGATTGTGATTGGAAAAGCTACGAATGACAAAGGTGAAACCCTTCGCACGGGCCAGAATCTCGGGGCGGGTAGCCGGATTGTAACAGGACCTTCAACGCTTTTAAAAATTATCTTAAAAGATGATTCCGTAGTTGATATTGGCTCGTCCTCTCGTTTTGTGATTACGGCCTGTGAAGGACAGGGATGGGTCAGTAAAATCAATTTGCAGCTTGAAACAGGAAAAATTCGAGCCAATGTGAATAAGGCGCCCAAAGTAACTCGAGAAGAATTTAAATTAAAAACTCCCACATCAATTTTAGCCGTGAGAGGAACGGAGTTTTTTGTGAGCTGGGAACAAGGAAGTGGTGGGCAAGTGAGAGAAAACATTGGCGTGTCTGAGGGATTAGTGGAAGTGAAGTCATTGTTCGATTCGATGAGTCCGGGGACGATGGTGGGAACAGGAACTGAGTTTCAGGCTATGGGAAAAGTTTCGGAAGTCGCTGGGCAAATCAAAGTCGAAGCAGCCGGAGCTCCAAAAGTGGATCAGTTTACTGCAGATGAGCAACGGCAGTTTGAGCAAAACACCAAAGCGGATAATCAAGCGTTTGAAAAGGCAGTGGAGATTCCTACGGGAAAAAGTTCGGACTCAGAAGCAAAAAACGAAAATAAAAAGACCGATAATTTCTTAGCTGCTGCCACGAAAGAATCGGGAAGAGGGCTTTCCAGCGAGAGTGATTCTTCAGAAGAAGGTCGTGGACCCAGGTTCAAAAAAGCTATTGGTCGGGTCAATGCCCAAGCGCCTGGAGGAGCTGGTGTGTTATCAGGACTCGATGCTCCCGGGAGCGGACAAATCAACCAGCCGGGTTTTCCTAATATCGTTTCAGCCACTTTTGTGTGGGGAGTAAAAGCACCGTGAAACTAGGTTTAGTTCGGTGGGTTTTCTGGGGAGTTTTGATTTGGCTTGGGGGTTCGGGGTGTTCGCTGGATTCGTCTCTTCGTTCAAGCCAGGTAAGATTTGCGATTACCCATTCTGTTCCTCAACGAGACTTCGATCAAGTTTCAGCTCCGTATTTGGCACATGTTTACCAGTACGATTACGCTTGTGTGGAAATTTTTGATGAAGACGACAAACAAAAAATAGGAGCCACCGAGGGGTTGCCTCTCCAAAAAAGTATGTCTGAAATCTCGGCTCAGTTTTCCTTGCCGAGATTAAAAGTGGGGAATACCTATACGCTGCACCTCTATGGTTTGCCGAGCAAAGAAATAGGGTGTGCGACGAACGAGAGTAAAGGAATCATCAAGCAGGAAATTGCCCACGGAACCTACGAAATTCCCCAGCGGCCCGGGGAAGTGCCCCTTATTTCGGAGTTTACGGGCTGGCACTGGACCACGTATGTGAAGAAGGACAGTGCAGTCCCATGTTACGCCGCCGTAACTACTGATAAAGATATGGGTAGGTCAGTTGCGATTGATGGAACAACCATGATCGTGGGAGTGCCTGGATGTAATCCCGATGTTTCTACGAGTAAAAGAGGAGTGGTTCTCGTTTATGAAAAAAACTCTCGTACGGACCAGTGGGAATACCCATCGACGCTTACGCCTCCTCTGGACACAACAACTTCACCTGGCCCGGATTTTAATCTGTTCGGGGATTCACTGGGAATTTCCGGCGATACCATCGTCGTTGGGGCTTTGGCTAGCAAAGTGAATGGGAAGTCAAGGGCGGGAGCGGTTTGGGTGTTTGAAAAAAACGGGAGTTCGTGGGCGGGACCCACGGTAACCCCATTGATTTCTCCCGATCCTACAATCAACGGCGAGTTTGGAACATCGGTGAGTATTGATGGAGACACCATCGTGGTCGGAGCTCCCGGCGAAGAAGGTGGCAAAGGCAGCGCTTATGTTTTTAAGAAAAGTGGCACGGTTTGGACCCCTGCCCCGATAGTACCTTCACCTCAGTTGCCTCTTCAGCTTGGAGACCAGTTTGGGTTTTCCGTAAGTATTGTTGGGGGTCGAATAGCGGTGGGGGCCCCCTCGCAAAGCTACGAGGAACAGGGGATTATCAATGATCTAAGCACATATACAGCTCCCCCCACGACACACTCTGAAGTCGGAGGCGTTTACGTATTTGAGGAATTAGTTGGGACTTGGACAAATACAGCTTATTTAAATGTACCCCATTTCAATCAGAAACAAACATTTGGCTACTCAGTGGCGTTTGACCGATCTGGTAACGATGTTTTGGTAGTGGGGGCGAGGGGCGAAAACAATAACTCCGCACCGGTGGAGTTTAATGCTCCCAACGTCCAAACTAGCTTAGCCGGGGGTCCCAGTCCCAGTCCCGGTGCCCCTGAAGGAAGAGGCGCTGCCTATATCTTTAAATACGATTCATCCCGTAGCGGTTGGGTCGTAGACGCTTATCTCAAAGCTCCTAATTTAGACGAATATGGTGTGTTTGGTACCTCCGTAGCGATTCATGAAGGGAAAGTCGTTATAGGAGCGCCACTAGAGAGATCGAATTCTACTGTGATTGTTAATGGAACGATGCCGACAAATCCTCCTGATCCTGCAGTTACAGGTATCGGCGGGGTTTACGTGTTTGGAAAAGAGGATTCGGGTTCTTGGAAAAGAGCGGCCTACCTCAAGGCCCCTAATAGTAGTTCTACTAATCCGAGTTTTGGAAAGCGCGTCGCCATTTACCAAAATACCATCGTAGTTGGAGTTCCTCAGGATGATACCAATGTAGAAGGAGTATCCAGCAATCGTATTTTTTGGAAAGAACCAGGTTTTAATGTCACCGCCCCCACCAGCAAGAACTCCGGCGCAGCCTATGTGTTCGAATACGCTCAGGTAGGGGAGTGAGGAGGCAAGTCGAGGAGAATAGAGGAGAATAGATGCTAAAGGTTCGCATTTGTTTATTAGTTTTTTTTGCGACTCTGCTGGGTTGTTCGATGAGAAGCTCAACGTTGCAAAGTACCGTGCGCTTTGGTGCTTCGGCAGTGGCGGGAGCAACCGATTTTTCCTCGGTAACAGCCAGTGAGTTTTCTCGATTAAGCCAATACCCATGGGCCTGTATTTCCATTATTCAGCAAGATGGGCGATTGGTTTACGGGTCATCTATTGAAGAAGTCAACAGAGCTTCCGATCAATTGTTCGTGGAGTTTAGAACTCCTCCGTTGGCGGTGAATCAAAAATATACGGTGCGTATTCTCGGTTTTACAGATGAACCCGAGGACAGCTTTTCTTGCCCAGCTTCAGATCCTGCTGGGATCTTATGGGCCCAGCTGGGGCGAGTTGATTACTGGGCGGGACCCAAACCAGGTACTCCGAGAATTCCGGTGGTTTTTTACGAGTCGATTGCGAGCATTTTAATTAATAACGGGGATACTTACACGAAAAGTTCGACGGTTAGTCTCAAGCTGGCGGCCAAGGATGCAGATCAAATGATCCTCTATCCTACTTCTGATTGCTCGGGGACACCTCTTTCGGATTTAGGCAGTTCATTTCAGTCCTTCTTACCTTCTGTCCCTTTAGCATCAGGCGATGGAATGAAAAGTCTTTCGGCAAAATTTGGAAAGAGCGGCAGCTCTGATTTCACTTGTGTGACGGACGCTATTGAGTTGGATAGCACTGCCCCGACGGTTAGTGCTGTGGGAGCTCCTGTCAAAGTTAAGAACAGTCCACTTACGATTGCTCTTACGTTTAGTGAACCCATCTTTGATTTTACAGTCTCTAGCCTTCAGGCAACACGTGCCACTGTTTCCCAAGTGGAGGGTAATGAAAAAGATTTTTTGGTAACGATTACGCCTACGGGTACTGGGACAGTAACTCTCGGTTTACATCCCGATTCAATCGCCCGCGATCAGGCTGGAAATAAATTAGTGGCCCTGGGAAATCCTTCTTCCAGCGGAAATGCGATTTCAGTGCTCATTGATGGAGACCCTCCCTCTGGAAATACTGTCTCTTTTGGATCTTATAGTGCAGGAATCGCTACTCTTCACTTGTCTTCATCGTCCACGGATACGGCAGACATGTTCATTGCTAATACTGAAATGGATTGCAGTACTGGGACCGAATGGGAGTCATTTAGGGGAACTAAGCAATGGAATCCGGTTTTTTTAGGAACCTCTGCCGTTGTTTATGCAAAATTTCGAGATGATGTGGGTAACGAATCATCCTGTGTGACCACCAATCCACCTTTGGTGGTCCCGACGGTACCGCCTTCTATTAAAATTAATAATGATGCCAATTCAACCAACAACTCACCGTTGAATATCACCATTAATTATAGCGGTAACTCTTCGGTCTGTTTTTCCGATCAAAACTGTAGTTGTTCTTCTAACATTACTGCTCCCACAGCTTCTTCTTCTTGGCCGATTAATTCAACTAACGGCACCCGAACGGTTTATGCTCAATTCTTCAATGGGGCTGTCGCTAGTGACTGTGTTTCCGATACCATTTTGTTTGATAATCTCCCGCCAAGCGATCCCAATCTAACAGTCAATAATGGTTCCACTTTTGTAAATTCAACGAGCGTTCAGCTAACCGGTATTTCGGCTACGGATCCCAATGGGCCAGTTCAAATGTACATTACGAATACTTCGGGGTGTTTGAGCGGAGGAAATTGGGAGAACTTAGCCTCGACGAAGTCATGGACACTGTCGTCCGCACAAACCAATGCTCTAGCGACGGTATACTACAAATTTAAAGATGGTGTAGGCAATGAAACCGGTTGTTTTTCCAAGACTATTCCGCAGTGTTCCTACAAACTCTGTGGCGATACTGTTTCCAATAGTTGTTATGATGATCAAACCGCCAAAACAGCTGGATTTGCTTGCGTTGCCAGTGGGGATGTCATCGAATATGCAACGATCCCCCATTATACCTTTAGGATTTGGAAAAAAAAGAATGAAGACAAAATTCTGCCCGCATCTGGACTTTGGCTCAGTGGAACAACAGATGGATGGCAGAAAAAACTTAATCCTGATGGCAAAACAGGCTTTTCCTCGAGTTATTTCACGGATTGGCAACGCATAAAAGACAGGGCCAATCCGCCCAACGTTTATTTGGATGGAACCTCTCCTTTTAGTTCCGGTAAATGGATTTATTATACCCCCCGGTTTACCGCTCAAAAAATCGATGCGGGTAGCTCTTCTGGGGTGAAGTGGGTGGATTGGCTGGGCAACTGGTACCAGAGTTTCGGTCAGGCAGTCTGGTTTGCTGGAAATATCAAAACCTGCAACGTTTTAGGGATGAGACTTCCCGTTTTATACGAGCTGAATTTGGCTAAACCAAGCCTGGCACTGCCAACTCACTTAAGTCCAGGTCCTACTTTTCCAGGGCAAAACGGGTCTGGAGTTCCAACCAACACTGGCACGATATGGACCGCTACCAGTTACAATGCTGGAACAATTGGAGTTGCTTACTGGATCCATGAACCTTTTTTGCTTCAGTATGGGGCGATCACCTTAAATGAGTATCAAGTCCGCTGTGTCCTCCCGGAGAGTTAAATCAGAGCTTTTGTCGGGTTTTTAACTTGTCGCATTGCGAGTTTGCGAATCAGGTGGATAATAGTAAACTTACGGCATGATCCAATCTCATCCTACTTCTTCCTTTGTTTTATTGGTTTTCCTTTTTATTTCTTGGAGTGCCCATGCCGTTGAGCCTTGCGCAAAAGTGGCAGTAGTACTCGGAATCGCAACCACTCAAGAGGGAGTTTCTCTTAAGATAGGCCAAACTCTCAATCAGGGTACTCAAGTACAAACGGGACCCACCAGTTTGTTAAAACTGGTGCTGAGAGATGATTCCATTATCGATATGGGATCCTCGTCACGACTTCGGATTGCCTCCTGTGAAGGCAAAAACTGGGCCACTCGAATCAATTTGGAATTGGAAAATGGTGAACTCAGAGCCGTAGTCAACAAAGCGGCTCGAGCTAAACGCCAAGAGTTTAAAGTAAAGACGCTCACTTCGATTCTTGCTGTCCGAGGGACTGAGTTTTTTATGAGCTGGCAGCAAAATGCCGACGGTCAAGTTTCCGAACAAGTTGGGGTGACTGAAGGCCGAGTGGAAGTGAAATCTTTATTTGACGATAGTTTCAAACCGGTTGCCATTAGCTCCGGTACCGAGTTTCGTGCCGAGGGGCGAGTAGAGCGAACTGAAACGGGTGAACTGAAAGTAGAAGCTTCTGCACCGCCCAAGCTCGATCAATTTACTGCAGACGAGCAACGGCAATTCGAACAAAAGACAAAAACCGAAGAAAAAGTCTTTGAAAAGTCAGTGGACTTATCAACGGATTCCGGTACTGGAAAAGAAGCCAAGCAGTCTGAGACTGCAGCTCCAGCTCAAGAGCAACCCACCACCGCAAAACGAGAGGAAACTTCTCAACCTGCCAAAAGCGAAAAAGTGGCCCAGTTTATTTCCGCTACTTTGCAGGCCCCTTCACTCGAAAAAAGGGCCAGTGCTTTTAACGTAGCTCTTCCTTCCGCGGAATCGGGTACGAGCCGTTCGGCAAGAGAACTGTCTAATGCGGATGATATCGAGACGCCTGCCCAAAAAACGGAACCTTCCCGGGAAGTGGCTTCTGAATCGATTGAATCTAATACGGTACAGCCAACTTCAGAAAGACCCGTTGGAAAAACCGAACCGACCCCTTCTTCAGTATCGATTCCCCCATCCGAACCCGCTCGAGCCCCAGACCAAGCAGTCGTTGCAACTGCCCCAACCAGTTCCGGAGTGCTTCCAGGAAGTGTGCTGCCAGGGAGTAGTTTTTTTAATAACCCCATTCCCGTTTCTGTTCCCGTGATAGTTCATTGGGGAGTGAAGAAGTCGGATTGAAATCAGTGAGGACGCTATGACCGTAAGAGCTTTACTATTGGTTTGGTTTGCAGTGTTTTTACAAAGCTGTTCGTTTCACAATGAAAGTTCGCAAAGCACTGTGCTGTTTGAGTCTTCAGTCGAATCCATCAGTGAAGAAAAATTCAACAAAATGCACCATTACGGTTACGCCTGTTTAAGTTACTCCGGGGGAGATGGCATTCAAGTTTCTTCTTGGCAGCCTTTAAGGGGGGTTGATTCTTCTTCCCTGTCGCTAACGTTTAGAACGGCTAATCTTTTGGGGGGCTATCCTTACACGTTTACTGTGATTGGCATTCAAAGCACTTTAACAGGTGAGGGGGTTCTGAAATCTCCGTGCCCCAGAGAACTGCCCTTAAAAGAAGGATGGGCTCAGCTGGGACGGACAACCGTGCGCCTTCCCCAAAAAGCAGAGGGAGCTGTTGTGATAACAGTGCCGGAGGATTTTAGAGAGGGCGCAGAAACAGTCTCATCGGTGACCGCTCCCAATGCCCTAAATGCTTCTCTAGGTGACCTAGTCAATGTAACTTTGAACTGGGACGAAGTGCCAGAGGCTAATACCTACCGGATTAGATATCAGAAGGACTCCGAGCCCAAGAGTTCGCCGATCTCCTACTCGGGTACTTCGTACACCTATCCTAATTTAGCCCCCGGGACCTACCGATTTGAAGTAGCAGCGGTGAATGCTCAAGGACTGACGAGTTCGGGGCGTGAAAGCAGTCCAATCACGATAGCTCGTTCGAATCCCCCATCCGAAGAAGAAAATCCAGCCCCCCCTCCCACTCATTAACGCAGCAACCCAAAAAAAGCTTTTCTCAGCCTCTAGATCCTCTCAAAAAATTCCGAAACGTGTTGTGACTTAGTCTTTTTAAATTTGGGAACTCTTTTGAAAACGAAACAACGCAAATTTCTCTTATTTCAGCTCGTGGGCCTGGTGCTTTTGTGCCTCTACGCTTTTCCCAAAAAAGATTCCACTGACTTCACTGCCGTCGACCGATTTGATGCGTTGTTAAGCGATCTGAAATTTCGAGTGAGGGGGCCCAAGAAAGCTTCTGGCGAAGTGATTGTGGTGGCCATTGATAGACCGTCCATTGAGGCATTGGGGCATTGGCCCTGGAAACGAAACGCTATTTCGCTTCTCACAGAGTCGCTCTTTAAACTGGGCATTAAAAATGTGGGGTATGACATCGGATTTATAGAAATCAATGTCGCTGATAATAATCTCGATCGAGAATTTGCCAGTACCCTTAAAGCACATAGGGATTCTATTACGTTATCTTGGTGGACTCTTGACCTGTGCGGAAAAACATGTTCTGGTGAGAAAACTGAAAAATTACCCCCCCATAAGGTTTCTCCTGCTTTTCCCAAAGAAGATATTTGGCAATTTGAGAATCCAGAACTGAACCATAAAATGTTTTCCATTCATGTTCCCAACCAGGGATTTGGAAATTCCACCAAAGATCCTGATGGGCAAGCCCGGAGTGCCTATTATTACTTAAGAGATTCGAATGGCATCTATCCATCTCTGCCGCTCGCACTGATTTCTCAGAGGCTGGGACAGCCCGCTGAAAACCTTGTAACGGTTGTACACTCACCAATCGATTACTTGGGCCCTGCGGGAACCATTCCTAGGCATTCGGCGCTTGAGCTGATGCAGTTGGCGAGTGACTTGGAAAATCCTAATAAAAGAAATAGAGAAGTAGCAGAAGTGGAACTACCCCTGGAAGGAAAAACAGCCATTATTGGTGTTACCACATTTGGGCTAGTGGACGAGCAAGTATCGCCATTTGATAGAGCCATTCACGGAGTAGAAATTCAGGCCTCGATTGCCGATCAAATCTTACGGCAGGATTGTCCCATCCAGCCCAAAGTTGCGGTGTGGGTATTCACCGTCCTGTTTTCAGTCCTACTTCTTGGCTCAACTCTCTTCTTGCGCACAAGTGGCATTGTGGGGAGTTTCTGGATTACTCTCGGATTGTCCTATGCGATTGATTTTCATCTTCTGTTTCCCCGAGGAATTTTCTGCCCGACAGCGCTTCTCTATGCAAATATCACACTCGTTGCATTATCAACACTCTCGGGAAGATTTTACGACGAGTTTCGTCAGAGGCAGTTTTTGAAAGATGCTTTCTCTAAATACTTGGCTCCCGATGTGGTAAAAATTCTACTGACCCACCCCGATTCGCTCAAGCTAGGAGGGGAGAAAAAAGAAATCACCACTCTCTTTTGCGATCTCAGGGATTTCACTGCATTGAGCGAAAAACTCGAGCCCCAGGAACTGACTCAAGTACTCAATGAAACATTTACTGTATTGACCAGTGTTATTTTTAAGCATCAAGGGACTGTGGATAAATATATTGGCGATGCACTCATGGCTTTCTTTGGGGCGCCTTTAGAACAGCCCGACCACGCTTATCGAGCTTGCATGGCCGCCCAAGAAATGGTGAAGGAATTTAACAAAAAGAAAGTAGATTTCAAAAAGAGATTTGGTTTCGATCTTCGATTAGGAATCGGGATCAATACAGGAGTAGTGAATGTGGGCAATATGGGGAGTGAACAACGCTTTAATTACACGGTGCTTGGGGATTCCGTAAATGTGGCTTCACGTGTTGAGTCTTGCACCAAGGAATTCGGAGCCACAATTCTTACTACCCAAGCCACTCTGGATGCGATTCGAAAAGCGGATAAGTCGGTGCCTCAGTATAAAGCGGTAGCCAAGACTACCTTGAAAGGGAAGTCAGCTCCCATTGACCTCTTTGAAATTTTTGAAATCGAACAAGAACAATCAAAAAACTAAGGGTTGGAGATACAGGTGAAAAGTTTCTGGTTTCGTAACATCTTTTTTGTCTCCTCTTTGGGAGTGTTAGTCTGGGGAGCAGCTTGCCAGAGTATGAAAGGGAGCCGGGACCTCTCAGGACAGGGACTTCGGGATTTTAACTGGAGTTTTCTGGATCAAGCCGATCGTCTCACGTCCCCCCAAAAAACTGCATTCTTCTCTCCTGAAAAACCAAAACTGTGTGCAGCCCTGAGAGGAAATGGAGACAAAGTGCTCGCTCATTTTTCTTCTCTAGCGGGAATAGTAGAGCGCTTTGGAGTGATTGATGGCGTTGCTGGCGGAAGCTCTTCTTCAGTATCTCTTTTCTTTTACGAGAGTGCTCTTATCAATCCCCTGATTTGGTCTTGCGGTCAGAATCCGTGTGATGAGGAAACAGTCAGACAGCGACTTTCTTTTTCACTCAAATCCACAGAAGCTGTCCTCAAACTTTTCTTTGAAGACCCTAAAGTAAAAAAGGCAATTGAAATGAGTAAACCCGATTCAGCTGGAGAGCTGAACCAAGGGGAAGAGTTCTTGAAATATGGATTTCACCCGCCTGTGCGTGGACTTTTTAAGAGGCTTAAGCGCAGAATTATCCATCGAGTAGCTTGGAAAATCGTCTCAGATAAATTTTTCAATTTCACCTCTTTGGCCTTTGCCGATTTCATCAATAAAGAATTGATGGGCGAAGTAGAAGATTACCTCATTGATTTGCCTGCCCAAAAGCGATGGGAAATCATGCGGTCTATTCAAGCACTGGACTTTAATAATAGTGATGTTTCTACGCTCTTTCGGGAAGGCATTATCGATTTTTCAAATTTGATACGAAGAATTGCTTTCGTAGCTGATTTCTTCGCAGGTCGTGGCATGTACCCAAAAGATAAAATGGCTCAAATGTTGAGTAGCCGATGTGTCACCGAGTCGTTTGGTAAAAGTTGGCCGGAATTCGTTCAAACGCCCGCTGGCCATGCTTGCGAGAAAACACTTCTTTCGTATATGAGACCCTACTTCCAACATTACCGTTCGGATAAGGGTATTTTGTCGGATAGTCGCGTATTTGATCCCGTGGGGGGCGCCCTCAAAGCCCTTATCCCTGTGTCTGTGATTTCTCATGGGGGCATTGCGAAAGTTCAACGGGCTGAGCGAGAGTATCGTTTATTGTATGAAACCAACCGTCCTGATCCTGCTCGAGGTCAGTTCGAAGCAGCTTTCAAGCAGTGGACGGATCGCACGGCAAAGATCAAATTTGACTTAGATTTTGATCAGGAACTCCTCTACGGCTATTGGGGGCGCTATTCGGATTTGAAGAAAGTACTTACTTCTTGGGTACCCAGCGATGAGGTTAAGTCTCAGAAATTTACTCCTCTGGGAACCGTAACATGGAGAGACGCTTTATTGGGATCCCCTGTGGAGCCGGGACTTGCCAAAATCTCCCCCTTGAAAAGCACGCCTGATCTCAAATCGGCAGGCATCGAGGGATATATGGCAGGAGGGTGGGTGGATCTTCATCCTACGCAAGTCTTGAAAGCCATGGGCTGCGAAAAAACGATTTATCTCACTCGAGAATGGCCAGAAGACAATGAGTTTGCTGAGGGCCTAGCAAAACTCTTTAAAATTTCTGATGAACGCAGAAAGTCTCTGTTTGATATCCAAGACCCGAAGAGCTCCTTCAATCAATCTCTCAAAGAAGCAGATGCTATTTGGTGCACAAACTGGGGTAAATTTAAACTATTTGAATTGTCTTTGATGTCTCGTGAAGTGTTTCATGCGCCCGTTTATGTAAAAAACGGGGATGATCCGGTTTTGAGTCGGACCATCCCCCAATTACAATCTTATCGACCGGGCTGTATGCCTATCGAAAGACGGAGTCAGTAATTTACCGCCTTCCGCTTCTTCGAAGGGAAGTTCTCGAAGCAGGAACCGTTCGAGGTACTGTGGTTCGATTAGGAACTACACCCGTGCCGCCCACGGTGGGTTGATACACGACGGGGGCGGGGCTTCCAGGTCCTGGGTTAACGGGAGCGCCTGGATAGCGAGGCACTTGATAAATTCCTGGATTGATTCCTGCCACACCCACCATGTTTGGAGTGCAAGCACCAATCGGTTGTCGCACGCCTGTTCGGTATTGCGCACAAGGTCTTGCTAACATTGTGCCCAACCCAAGAGTCGGCATGGGAGTAACGGGCGTTGAGCTGCAAACTAAACAGGCTCGGGGACTTGAGGAAACCCCAGTTAATCCACCGCCCATTCCACCGTAGACCGGCATAGGTCCGGGCATTGGCGGCATGTAAGGCATTGGAGGCGGTAACAGCGGCGCTGTGACTGTTGAATTATAAGTTCCAAATCCTAAAGAGAGTCCTAAGCCTCCGCCTCCGAGAAACGGTCTGACAGGGACCGCTGCCACTGGAGCAGGTCCACCTACGACTCCGCGGCGAGGAGGAGGAGCTGACGGAATAAAAGCTGGGTTATTGCTGTTGCTGGGCTTATCAGCTGGCACAAAGTTGTTCTTTGGCTGATAAGGCACAGGTTGATAAGGCTTGGGTTGTTGGTAAACAGGCTGTTGATACTGCACCGGCTGTGGAGCGGGCTTTTGAACCGGTTGTGGAACTGGCTCAGGAGCCACTTCTTTCTTTTGTGCTTTGATAGGAATGTATTGTTCTTCCTCTTCGATCGTTTCTTCTACTTTTTCGTCATACTCTGATTTTGGCAATTCATGAATGGAGCTTCCAGGTTTGTGCGCGACATCTGCTTTGTCTTTGGGGCTTCCTGTCAGCTCTGGCAAAGAGTTTTCTTTGTTGGCAGTAGCTTCTTTATCCAGTTTAACTTGGCAAAGATTGCTGTTCTCTACTTTCTTTAACGCTTTAATGAGCTCAGACGATTCTACAATCTGGGCATCTCCTTTTCCTTTTTTTCCACCAAAGTTTTCAAACAGGGTACTGAGCGCTTTTAAAGCGACTGCATCTTCTTTAAAAGCTTCTTTTTCAGTCAAATCACTCCGCTTTTCTTTCTCTTGAAAGTAAGCGCTGAGCTCGCTTTGACAAGTATTTAACGCTTTCAGAGAGAGTCTTACCGCATAGCGATCTTGATCAAGCTTAGCTTTATTAACTCCTGGGAAAAGAACATCAGACACTAAGCAGGAATCCAAAGTTTGAACCAAAAGTTTGGCACTTCCGTCATCAACGATACATTGTGAATCCACTGCATCTCGATAAGACTTAAGTTTTTTAAGGGAATCGATAGAGGACTTCAGTTGGTTATGGCTTAGCTTTACCGTAAGCTCATCCTCCACTAAGAAAGCAGAGGGATTACCATCTTTGGATTCTTTCAACCATTTATCGAGTTTCTCTGCAAAAGTATCATACTGAGAGTGAGATTCTTTCAAGCGTGGCTGATTCAAACTGGGATTAGCGCCAGGTAGCGGAGCTTCTCCAGTTGTTTTGTGAGTTTCATTAGCTCCCGCGATTAACGGCAACAGGATGCCAAGAGCGATTAGAGATTTCTTTGAGCCTAAGAATGATTTTTTCATATTTCCACTTCCAGTTACGTTCTCACTGCGTATACAAAATGTAACAAAGTAGGTACTCACCCACTCTGCCGGTTTGCGGTAGCAATTTGCATGAAGCGGGCCACTGAAAAATCCGGCTGAAACAGAGGAAATTAAAACAAACAGTGTGCAGCCAAGATTCAGTCAAATTTGTCGACAGCTCATTCTAAGTGTTTAAAAAGAGATTAGATTTTTAAAATGGGTTTCCCATTCACTTAAGGACAATTCCTGTCACAGGAAACTTAGGCAGCGAAAGAGCTTGAGGGGGGTATTATAAGTCGTTGATATCATTAAACAAAAAGGCTATCGATTTTCGCAAGCGGGAATCCAGCTCGAGTTATTAAAACGATAAACGCTATGTTTCCCTTCTGTTCCGTTCCCAACCAATCCTGCCGAGCGCATGAAAATACTCGCAGTTTCCGGGTTTACGGTGAGCGACATCATGTTGGGGAGTTCAGACGCATAAACCGACAAGTCAAACTGTGCGACAGGACGCGACTTGGGGTGATCAATATCAATGACTGTCAGTTTAAGCGGTTCTTCAGAGCCGACCACTAAGCAGTGTCCCCATTGGACTAAAGAACGAGGGTAAGTTCCTTTAACTGGGATGACTTCTTCCAACCGATTGAGTCGAGTATCAATAAAAAGAACTCTTTGGCCCAAGAGTTCAGTCGTGGCTAAAAGTTCTCCTTGGTTTAGGGGAAGGATGGAAACAATCCCAGCTCTGCCATCATTAAAGACTCGAGTCGTTTCATGCGTGTTTAAATTTACCTTTACAATATCTTCATCGCCCAACTTAAAACTTCTTCTTTCAAGAACAAATAATGAATCTCCAATCAAAGTCATTTTTCCTGGAGCTGAAATCAGGAGTGGAAGAAGCTGTGCGCCTTTCGTGTTAATCTCAACAATAGAACGGTCTCCCACTTCATTGAAAAATAATCGCTCTGGGCTTCCCGCAAATTCCTCGATTTGATATTGGAGTGGAATCGGATGGGTTTCTAAGTGAATTTGGTTTTTTGAAAAACTGGCCAGTGAATAATAAGTTCTCCAGCCTTCTCCAGTGAAGGATTTCCCCGTCATTAAAACGCGGTGGTCGTCAAAAACGTAAAGCGATTGAACTGAGTGCGGAACCGAATGGCTCTTCAAAACTCGCTCTCCGTCTGGGGTGCGAACTTCCAAAGAATACTTGTTTTTACCCGAACTGTAATCGAGTTGTCCCAGCCACAAGTACCCCTGGTGAAATAGCATAGGAGCATACCCTTCGCTGGGATTGAGCTCAGCTATTTTGAGCATTTCAATCTGATGCGCACCTGCAAAGAAACTCAGAATTAAAGCGAAGAAAAATTTTTTCATGGTTGCCCCCCAAAATGAATCCCAGTTGTATCTCAAAGTGACAAAATGATCCAGTCTCAGTAGGCTTAAAAGATGTCACGTATCGCAATTGCCGGAGCCAGTGGATTTGTAGGAAGAAATCTCATTAAAGTTCTTGCCCCCCATCACCAAGTACGAGCGTTGGGCAGAAGCAAGCAGGCTGGGACTATTCAAAATGTTGAGTGGAAATCGACTGAGCTTTTTTCTGTAAAAAGTACCGTGGAAGCTCTGAAAGATGTTGATGTTGCGATATACATGGTCCATTCGATGATGCCGTCTTCCCGGCTGTTTCAAGGAAACTTTCACGACACTGATTTATTATTAGCGGATAATTTTGCACATGCCTGTCAACAGAATGGGGTCAAACAAATTATTTATTTAGGGGGTCTTGTTCCTGAGGGATATATCAGTCCCCACTTGCAAAGCCGACAGGAAGTGGAAGGGGTCCTGCAGGCATCAGGAATTCCAGTCACCGTTCTTCGAGCAGGAATGATTGTGGGCCCAGGGGGATCGTCATTTGAGATCCTGCGTTCATTAGTGAAAAAACTTCCGGTCATGGTGTTACCACGCTGGACGCAAAGTGCTACCCAAGCAGTATTTATTGACGACGTGGTGAGAGTCATTGAAAAAGCTATCGACAACCCCGACTTTATGCAAAAGACGATTGATGTCGTGAATGGAGAGAGCCTCACTTATGAGGGGATTTTGAGAGGAGCTGCTAAAGTACTGGGGCTGAAGAGAAGAATGTTACCCGTTCCCATTGCGTCGACGGGTTTTTCTAAACTGTGGGTGATGATTTTTGGAAACTCGACTTACGAGTTAGTATCCCCTTTAATTGATAGCCTGCTTTGCGATTTGCCCCAATTAAAACCGTCTCCTCTGATTGCGCCCCTCATTCGATTTCCTCAATTCGAATCCATGATTGTAGAAACGTTAAAGCAAGATCCCAATGCTCCTCAGGGGCGTCCCAAGCGGCGCATTGTTCACGAGGACAGCGTGAGATCGATTCAGCGTTTGCCCTCAGTGTCTCAGGATTGTGCTTGGATAGCCACTCAGTATGTGAAGTGGCTTCCTTCTTTCTTTTTTGCCATTATTAAAGTAAAGACTTGTCCAGAAAAAAACCGAATTGAATTTTATCTGACCGTTTTTCCCAAGCCTCTATTGGTGTTGGAGCACGTGAAAGAAGGGTTTGAACTTCCCAGAGAAAAATTTCACATTGTGGGGGGGGTCCTTAGTAAAACCACCAATACGGGTTGGTTGGAGTTTCGCCAGATCGATCATAAAAAATATACTCTGGCTTCCATTCATGAATTTGTTCCAAAACTTCCTTGGCTTTTTTACATCTACACTCAAGCGCTCTTACATCGATTCACAATGTTCATGTTTGGGAGATATTTGAGCAAAGTGAGTCACGAAAAGTAGTGTTATTCCAGTTATTTAGTTGGGACAGTTGACTCTTATTCCCCTTCGGAAAAGAGTGGCGCCCCATGGCTCAGCCCATTTTTAATATCTCGGCTTATCGATTTGCCCGGCTGGAAAATCTCAAACCCTTACGGGAAGAGATTCTCTCTTTGGCAAAAACATTGAAGTTGAAAGGAACGGTTCTCATTAGCCAAGAGGGGATCAATCTATTTGTAGCAGGTCCCAAAGACGCGATTGAGCAATTTTTAACGTTTGTAAAGTCGATTCCCGGATTGGAAGGGCTTGCTGCTAAGTACAGCCAAAGTGACTATCAGCCTTTTAATCGAATGCTCGTTCGAATTAAGAAAGAAATTATTTCCTTTGGCGTCGATGGAATTGATCCTGTAGGTAAGCCCGCTCCGAAAATCACAGCTGAGGAACTCAAAAAATGGCTCGATGAAAAGCGACCTCTGACGCTTTTAGACACTCGCAATGAGTACGAAGTAAAGTTGGGGACTTTTAAAGATGCCGTTAATCCGCACATTGATACGTTTCGCCAGTTCCCGCAGTTTGTGGAAAAATTAAAACCCGAAATGAAAGAAGAGCCCATTGTGATGTTCTGTACAGGAGGGATCCGTTGTGAAAAGGCCGGGCCCTTCATGGAAAAAATGGGGTTTAAAAATGTTTTTCAATTAGATGGCGGCATTCTCAAATACTTCGAAAAAGTGGGAGGGGCTCATTACGAAGGGGATTGCTTTGTGTTTGATGGGCGAGTGGGGGTTGATCCCTATCTTTCAGAAACTCCCCACAAACTTTGTTTTGCTTGTTTGGCTCCTTTGACTGCAGAAGAACAACAAAGAAAAGAATATATTCTCGGAAAATCGTGTCCCTATTGTTTCAAGGATCCAGAAAGTTCACTCGCTGAAAAATTAGCTCGCCGTCAAAAGTTAATTGAAGAAGCTACTCAAGTACTGCCGGGAGCTGAGCCTTACGAGCAATTAAGACCACTACGAGTTCCCCAGAAGTACGACGGCAAGACAGCCCTGGAATTTGTGTCTGGAGTGCTCAGTCATGTTCCTGTGGGTGAGTGGGAGAAAGAGTTCGAACAAAGTCTGTTCTTAGATGAGAGTCATCGGGTAGTTGGTGCAGAAAGAAAAGTAAAAGCGGGGGAGAGATACTTACACGTGCTTCCTAAAGCTAGTGAGCCACCGGTGAATCCGAATGTCGGTATTTTGTATGAAGATGAATCCATTATCATTGTTAATAAGCCCGCTCCTCTCCCTGTGCACCCGAGTGGCAGATTTCAGCGTAATACTTTGCAGTATATTTTGAACCGAGTCTATTATCCCCGGATCCCGAAGCCTATTCATCGACTAGATGCCAATACGACGGGATTAGTAGTTTATGCGATCAGCAAGTCGGCGGCCCGGGATCTTCAGAGACAGTTCGAACAGCGAAAAGTAGAAAAAATCTACTGGGCAAGAGTCCAGGGTAATCCAAAGAAAGATGAGTTCAGCTGTGATATTCCCATTTCCCAAGATGCTGGGGAAGTGGGCTCTAGAACGATTGATGAAAAAAATGGATTGCCAGCGAAAACTGATTTTAAAGTCATAAAACGATTTGAGGATAATACGACTCTCTTAGAAGTGCGTCCTCTGACGGGTAGAACCAATCAAATTCGAATCCACTTGTGGACATTAGGATTCCCTATTTGTGGAGAGCAACTCTATTTGTCAGAAAACAAGCTCGGCCAAACTCAAACTCGGCACCCTTCAGATAAGCCTCTGTGTCTGCATGCGAGTCGTTTGAGGTTTACTCATCCAATCTCAAAAAAATCCTTTGAATATGCGTCGGAGCCAGTCGCTTGGATGAATTAAGAACCTAATGGGCTGATTGAGTTTGGGGACGAGCATTCCAAAGGGCGCCCATCAAAACCGCTCCCAAAATCGAAAAACCAATCATACTGGGTCCCCAAACAGACCACCCAAAAAGTTCTAGCAGCCAACCCATTCCAATGCCGACCACACTTCCTCCGAGGTATTGCATGCCGTCGAAAATTCCCGCAGCCGTAGCAGCAGCTTTTTTTCCTCCAAAATCCATCGAAGCGGTGCCAGAGAGCATCGAGTGCACGATGCTGATCGCAAAAGAATTCACAACAAACGCTACCAAAACTGCATTCATGCTTGGGGCCTTCCACACAACGACGAGACACAGAACCTGAACCAAGTACCCCAAACAAGCAACGGGAGTCCTGCGACCTTTGAAAATCCAATCGGAAACAGTTCCTGCAAAAAAAGCTCCTAAAATACCTGCTCCCACAACTGAGAGTGCT
>RFNO01000052.1 GCA_009927165.1 Pseudomonadota bacterium | reverse complement strand
GGGATGGGCGGCGGCGGAGGGATGGGTGGAAGCTCATCCGGATCTAGTTTCTCAGCAAATAATTCCTCTAATAATTTTGGTCCTCCTCCTGATTTTTCTAAAGGCAACAAGGATCTTGAAAAGCTAGTCGCAGAATCTTCGAAAACAGATCCTGCTATCGAGAAAATGATGGCCGAAATTAAGAAAAAACTTGAAGCGCAGCCGTCTCCGGAGGAGCAGCCCAAAGTGGTTAGTCCAACTGTTCCTGATTTCAGTTCTCTAATCGCCGATACTCTGGCGGCCATACGAGCAATTAATCAGAACTCTCCACAATCCGTTCTTTTACAAAATGCACCGAGCCCCAAGAAGTCGACCCGATTTAAACCCTTACGGGTTCCTCAACGTGGGTTGGCTTCTGGATATTCTCCGGGGTCGGAGCGAGCTCTGATCAAGCAAAGAGCTTTTTCGCCTGCTCAAAGCGTGATTAGTTCGGCAAGTGCCGACAATGAAAGAACAGTCCGACGATTAGACGAGAGCAAAACCATGCGCTCGTTGATGAGTCACCAAAGAAGATAACTTAATTCACAATTTCTCGATATCCCTTTAGCATTTGGGTGAGTTTTTTGATTTCTTGAACATCTTCGGCTTGTGGCCGCTTCTCCAAATATTTTTTTAAATCATCCACTGCTTTGGAAAAACACTCCATTTCACAATAGAGAATACCCCGATCACGAGTAAGCTCTGGGTTTTCCGGGAAAAGAGCAGTTAACAGCTCCACAGCTCTTAGCGCTTCTACTGCTTGGCTTTTTAATATGTAAATGTGTTTCAATTGCTGAATCAGTCGCGCCACCAATTGAGTGGTTGTTACTTTTTCAAAGAGATTTGCGGAGAGCATACGACTTTTGTGAAGCGCTGACTTAAAGCGCTTCTGAAAGTCTTCTTGTGAAAGGATTTTTCCACCATCAAAAACATCCACGTAAAAATCGGCAGCTCCTGATTGGAGTCGAATTAAATAATAAGAAGGTAAAGCGAGGCACTCGTAGGTCAGCCCCATTGCATCGGCAAAAATACAGTAGAGAATAGCTACCGCTAATGGACTTGCGACTTTTTTCTCCAAAACCAAGTGGAGATAATAGCGATTCGGATCATCAATTACCTGTTTGTACCGGTCGCTTTTTCCCTCGACACCTAAAGTTCTGAACACCACGTGATTGATCGCATCGATGACATTGATGAGATCGTGAGAGTGGTTTTTGCACCGATAGCGGACTTGCTCAATGGCGCTTTGGATTGTTTCTAAGTACCGCTTAATCGTAAAAGCGGAATCTTGAACCTGTCCGACAAGCAGAGAACTCTCCAGAAGATTGTTTTTTTCAAGACAGTCTAACAGCTCGGCCTTAGCAGTGTGCATAGTGGCTTTCGGTTGGGGGTTTAATTGTTAGGGTGATAATCGAAGAAAAACAGAAGCTATATTTTTAGTGTATCGACCCGCAAAAAAAAATCAATGTCGGTTCCCTGACGCTTTTCAGGGTCTCAATCGCAGTGCATACAATCCACAACACTCTGCTTCTTCTTAAGGGTTGACGTGGATTATATTCGTTGGGACAACTCGGAATGTGAAAAACAAGACCAAATTCATTTTTTCCTGTCAGCAGTGCGGTCAACAGTACTCAAAATGGGTGGGGCGCTGCACCGAGTGTGGAGAGTGGAACAGCGTAGTTGAAGAACGAGAGTCCAGTTCTGCACCGTCTTCGAACAGTAGACCTTCACAGCCGTCGGGAAGTCCCCTTCCCATCTCAGAAATTTTAGCGAGCGATTATCCACGATATGTGTCAGACCTTCCCGAACTCGATAATGTTCTTGGGGGCGGGCTGGTCCCCGGCAGTGTCGTACTGCTAGGGGGAGAGCCTGGAGTGGGCAAAAGCACGCTTCTTTTACAAGCAGCGGACCAATTCGGGAGATCCGGAAAAACCGTACTTTATGTGAGCGGCGAGGAGTCTGGCTCCCAAGTAGCACTCCGAGCCAGCCGTCTTGGAGTAAAAACCGAAAAAGTCCTTTTTGTCTCCGAAACCCATCTCGAAAATATTTTGGCCCACATCGATAAGACCCAACCCCAAATTTTGATTTTAGATTCTGTCCAAACGGTTCATAGCAGTGAAATGGAATCTCAACCGGGGAGTGTGGGGCAACTTCGCGAATGCTCCAATGCAATTATTGCTACTTGCAAAGAAAAGAATCTCGCTGCATTTTTAGTAGGTCACGTTACCAAAGAAGGTGCCATTGCCGGTCCTAAAGTGTTGGAACACATGGTGGATGTGGTTCTTCATTTTGAGGGGACTTCCTCTCAAAACTTTCGGATCCTTCGCTCAAACAAGAACCGATTTGGATCAACTCATGAGATTGGCGTATTTGAAATGGCTTCAACCGGAATGCGTCAAGTCGCAAATCCTTCTGAGCTTTTTCTATCTGAACGTCCAAAAACCATCCCAGGATCAGTCATTGTCGCTAGCGTTGAAGGAACCCGACCTATTTTAGTAGAAGTCCAGGCTCTTGTATCTCATAGCGCTTTGGCTATGCCTCGAAGAACCGCTATCGGAATTGATCAAAACCGTCTCTGTTTATTAGTAGCTATTCTTGAAAAGCGAAGTGGCTTCCGTCTCTACGATCAAGATGTCTATTTGAATATCGCAGGTGGGCTTCGCATTCTAGAAACGGCAGTAGACTTGGGAGTTATGGCTGCTCTTATCTCGAGTGAAACAGGTAAGTCCATTTCGCCCCAAGCAGTATTTTTTGGTGAAGTAGGTTTGGGCGGGGAAGTTCGAACTGTTCCCAAAGCTGCCATTCGACTAAAAGAAGCCCAACGGATTGGGCTGAAACAAACTTATGTTCCAGCCAAAGTAGCTAAAGAAGTATCCAAGGATTTTCCCCAAATGGAAATCATTGCTATTGATCACGTAAAGCAACTTTCCGATAAGCTCTAGTTATTTACCAGCCGACAAAAGACGAACTGCTTTGATCGCGCGATCCCACGAAGCTGTTTTTTCTTTTCGTTTTTGAGCGCTCATCTGGGATGAAAAACTTCGTTCGGCTTTCCACTTCTGAGTAATTTCTTCCAAGCCACTCCAAAAGCCGATACCCAATCCTGCTTGTAGGCCTGCACCTAGCGCAGTGGTTTCAATGATGCGAGAACGAATCACAGGTATTTGAGAAATATCGGATTGAAACTGCATGAGGAAATTGCTCTCAGACGCTCCCCCATCTACTTTTACCGGATTTAGTTTTGCATTTGCATCTTTTGCCATAGCTCTCAGCAACTCATTTACTTGAAACGCAATTCCTTCCAGCGTAGCGCGAGCAATGTGGGCTTCTGAAGTTCCCCGAGTAAGACCAGTAAGAAGACCAGTAGCCCCCGGAATCCAATGGGGTGCCCCAATCCCAGACAACGCCGGAACAAAAACGACTCCTCCGCAATCTTCCACAGAAGTTGCCAGATTTTCAATATCTGCAGAACGTTCAAAGAGTCCTAAGCCGTCGCGAAGCCATTGGACGGCAGCTCCAGCAATAAAAGCACTGCCTTCAAGACCATAGACAACTTGATTTTTAAATTTCCAGGAAACCGTAGTGAGCATTCCGTGTTTTGAAAAAACGGGGGTTTTGCCCGTATTTAAAAGTGCAAAAGCGCCCGTGCCATAAGTACATTTAGCCGCCCCTTTTTCAAAGCATGCTTGTCCAAAAAGAGCTGCTTGTTGATCTCCTATCATTCCCGTAATAGGAATTCCATCGGGAAGCTTCCCAAAATTTTTTGTTTTTCCGTACAAAACGGAAGAATCACAAATCGGCGGGAGCATTGACTTAGGCACTTTGAAGAGCCGCAGGAGATCGTCATCCCATTCGCAATTCTTCAGGTCCATCAAGAGCGTACGGCTCGCATTGGTCACATCTGTTTTGTGTTCTCCGGACATCCGGTAAAGGAGAAAAGACTCGATAGTGCCAAAGCATACTTTGCCCTGTTTGGCTAAGCTGAGAAGACTTGCATCCTGTTTCAGTCTCCACTGGATTTTGCTGGCACTAAAATAAGGGTCTAAAAGTAATCCCGTTTTCTTTTGGATTTTTCGCTCAAGACCTAGGGATTTTAGTTTGCCGCAAAAATCCGCTGTTCGCCTATCCTGCCAAACAATCGCTTTCCCGAGAGCAGTACCGGTATCGTCTCTCTTCCAAAGACACGTAGTTTCTCTCTGGTTGGTAATGCCGATTGCGATGACTTCTTTGGGCGATATTTTGGAAGTTTCAAAAACATCGTCAACCGCTTTCAACACGGATCGCCAAATTTCATCTAAATCATGTTCCACCCAGCCTGGCTTGGGGAAATGTTGGGGAAACTCATGGTTCACTTTTCCATGAATATTTAAGACGTTATCGATAAGAAGCGCCGTGGTACCCGTAGTTCCCTGGTCAATTGCAAGAATATATGAACCCATACTCACCCTCATGAAGTCGTTCGGAACATGTTACAATAAAAGAATGTCAGTCGTTAAGTTGAGAGATCTGGAGCGATTTAAAAAAACCCGAGCGGGGCTTATTGAGTTTGCCTGTTTAGTGGAACAAGCTGCGCCTAAAGCTCGGGAAAAAATCATAGAACAAGTAAGTCAGCTCGATCCCACTTTTTTGAGGATGGCTCTTCGTAAAGTTGTCTATTTTGAAGAGCTTATTTATTTAGAAGATGCCTGTGTTGCCGAAATCCTCAGCCATGTCTCCCCGAAAATCCTTGCGTTTTCAATCCATGGTATGGAACCGGAATTTGCCCAAAAACTTTTAGGTTACCTGGGTTATCGGCAAATGCGACAAGCTCAAGATGAGCAGGAAAAGATGGGGAAGAACCCTCATGATTCCATGGTGCTAGGAGCAAGAATCCAAATTTTAAAAATCGCTCGGGAGCTTGAGGCAAAAAACAAGTTTGTTTTTGAGCTCTTAGACTGCCCCCGATTCCAGAAATCCGAAAAGAAACGTCTCCGCTTGGTCAGTTCTAAATAAGCTGGTATCTTCCAGCCTCTCATGGCTGATAAGAATTCAAAAATTAAGACGGCGCTTGAAACGGCCTACCGTGAATTTCACTCTCGTCCTCACCGCGATCAGGATCCTCTCGCTATTGTCCATGCATTTGTTCGACCTGAGGATCAGGAAATTGTTGCTTTTATCGCTGCCCTCTTAGCCTACGGCAACGTTACCAGCATTCTTTCGAGCATTCGCAAAGTACTCAAACCCATGGGAGAGTCACCCTACCGATTTATCAAAGAAGCAGAACTCTCAGGAGTTTGGTCGGGTTTTTACCACCGGTTTACCACTGGCGATGACATCGAGATTGTTTTTTTGTGGCTGAAGAGTGTCCTGCAACGCTCGGGAAGTATTGAGAGTTTTTTTGTTGAAGAAAACACCGAACTACCAATGAAAAGCTTGCTCAGTTCTTTTGTGCAACGCTTATCTCAACAACCTCTGCCAGCATCACTTCGAATAAAAGCAAAATCCCGGCAAAGAAATTTGAAGTACTTGCTTTCTGATCCCCTGCGCGGAAGCGCCTGTAAAAGACTCAATCTTTTTTTGCGTTGGGTAGTAAGAAAAAATGATGGGATTGATTTGGGTCTTTGGTCCAAATTAGGGCCTGAAAAACTCATTTTGCCCGTCGATACGCATTTGCTTCAAACACTTCAGGCGCTATCCTGGACACGTTCCCAACAAGCCAATTGGAAAGTTGCAGAAGCCGCTACTGAGAAGCTGAAACGCTATTGCCCTGAAGACCCCATTCGTTATGACTTTGCGCTCTGCCATTTATCGATGTCGGGACATCGTTTAACGCGTTTTCAAAAGGAAAATCGATATGCGTAAGTGGCATGATGACCCATTCACTAAAAAGGCACGTAAAGAAAAATATGAAGCGCGTTCTGTCTATAAGCTCGAAGAGATAGACCAAAGGGAGCGGGTCTTCGAAGGAGTGAATCGTGTACTTGATCTCGGAGCGGCACCCGGATCTTGGACCCAATACTGCCTTAAAAAGCTATCACAACCTCAGGCCCAAATTTTTGCTGTCGACATTGCGCCGCTGGGATTTTCCCATCCTAAAGTGATATTCATTCAAAAGCCGATTGAGGATATTGACTTGAGCGCTTTAGTTGGCACCGAAAAAATTGATTTGGTATTAAGTGACATGGCCCCCAAAACTACTGGGGTTCACGATACCGATGTGGCTCGGTCCTTTGATTTGGCGTCGGTTGCTCTCGAAGCGGCCAAACGTTTTCTGAAGCCGGGGGGAACATTCATCGTCAAACTTTTTATGGGAGAAAGTTTTGAGGAGTATCGAAACCTCCTCAGACAAAGCTTTAAAGATATTCGCGTACTCCGTCCTGAAAGCACTCGGAAACACAGTCGTGAAATCTTCTTTGTTGCAAAAGGATTTAAGGAATCCCCTTAAGGATCTTGTAAATTTGCTCGAGGATCTTAGCTGTTGCGCCCCAGATCAGTTCGTTTTCCCAGTGAATGCCCACGCTCTTTACTTCAAATGCTTGTTCTCGAGCTATAACTGGCTGAATGCCCCGACTCAAAAGCACCTTTCCAGGTAAAAATAAAATTTTTTCAACTTCATCTGGACTTGCTTTGAACATGGGAGGCCCCGATAAAAGCCCCAGAAAAGGAATTATTTTTACTTGAAACCCAGTTACCACAGGGTCAAGCATTCCCAAGATTTCAATTGCTTCCGATGGCACACCTATTTCTTCATGAGTTTCCCTTAGTGCAGTAGCTAACAAATGAGGATCTTCCTTTTCAGGTACTCCCCCGGGAAAACTGATCTGGCCTTTGTGATGAAGCACTTTCTGCGTTCTTTTGGTCAGTACAATCTGAAAATCCTCTTGGCCCGGATGATGAGCCATTAAGACCAATACCGAGGCTTCTTGAGGGTCGATGGCCTGGGGCCATTCCGGCGGCACAGACACAATATTTTTTCTCAAAAGTTTTTCCCACATAGCCTTATTTCACCGATTTAAATGGTGCGTGGCAAGTCAACACACTTGAAAAGAGTCTGAGTTATGCGAATAATAATCTTTTTTAAAGGAGAGTTTTCCATGGGTGTTGTTCCAAACAAATCAAAAGAGTGCATTTTTTGTAAAATAATTCAGGGAACTCTCCCGTCGAAAAAAGTTTATGAAAATGAACATGTGTTTGCCTTTCGGGACATCAGTCCCCAAGCCCCTGTTCATGTATTGATAGTCCCCAAACACCATGTGGGCGATGTACTGGATGTTCGCCCGGAAAACGGCTCCCTCTTTCAACAGCTGTTTTTGGCCGCTCAACAAATCGCAGCCCAATTGGAAGTAGCTGGAAGTGGTTTTCGGCTCGTTTTTAACAGCGGCGAGCACGCATGCCAGACCATTCATCACCTTCACCTGCACTTGTTAGGCGGGGCACAAATGGGTGGCTCCATGGTGGGATAATGGCCCGCAGATTTTAGTCTCAAAGTAAACAAAACTATTTCGGTAGTAACTCCACTGCGTCATCGAAACTAAATTGACAGTGTTTTTCTGCTTCTCTAATTTCAGGGGCAGATAAAAAGATTAGGTAATTTTAAGCCGTAACTTTTTGGGGGCCGGGGGCCCCACAACAAAATTTTCATTCGAGAAGAAAGAGTAAAGGAACGCTGGAAATCTCTAGCGAGAAGGGGTTCTTTTCCTCTAAAATTCTCCCAAGAGGGTGAGATCACAAATGCATGTTATTAAGCGAGACGGGA
>RFNO01000096.1 GCA_009927165.1 Pseudomonadota bacterium | reverse complement strand
CCCGAGAAGAAGTAAAAATCGAGAAAATTCTGCACGCCGTCAACCGCGCTTGCCGCGGCATACCAAACGTGGAAGCTCTTGATATTGCGAAAAGAACAATCAGTGGGCTCCACGAGGGAAGTACCACCGAAGAACTCGATAATCTTTCTATCGCAACCGCGGTCATGTTGATGGCGGAAGAGCCCAATTACTCCAAAGTAGCCGCTCGCATGCTTTCGGAAAGCGTTCGCAAAGAAGTCGATCGGGATTTGGCTTTTCGGGATTATTTAAAACGAGCTGCTGAAATTGGCTCTCTGAGCGATTCCGTGTTGAGCCTGGCTCAGGAAGACGTTCTTGCCATCGAATATGCCATCCGACACGAAAGAGATGATCTTTTTGAATATTTTGGTCTTAAAACCTTAGTTGACCGCTACCTTTTGCGGCACCCCCAGACCCGAAAACTCATTGAACGCCCCCAATGGATGTTCATGCGGGTAGCTTTAGGATTGTCACAAAACATTCATGAGGCAATCGAGTTTTACGACATTATCAGCCAGTTTTATTACATGCCGTCGACACCCACTTTGTTTAACTCGGGCACTCGACACCCTCAAATGAGTTCTTGCTACTTGCTAACCGTAGCTGATGACAGTTTGCAGGGAATCTACAAAACCATTACCGACTGTGCGCACTTATCTAAGTGGTCAGGGGGACTCGGCGTAGACTGGACCCCAGTGCGTTCTTCCGGTGCCCTGATTAAGGGAACGAATGGCCTCAGCAATGGAATTATTCCGTTCTTAAAAGTCTTTGATTCCTCGGTTCACGCAGTCAACCAAGGCGGAAAACGTAAAGGGGCAGCTGCCATTTATATTGAGCCCTGGCATGCTGATATTGAAAGCTTCCTGGAGCTCCGTAACAACACGGGAGCTGAAGAGCGAAGAACCCACAACCTGAACTTAGCGCTTTGGATTCCCGATCTCTTCATGCGACGAGTGGAAGCAGACGGCGAGTGGTCGCTTTTTTCACCCGACAGCACCCCGATTCTTCTAAAAACTTTTGGAGCTGAATTTGATCGAGCTTATGAGCAGTATGAAAAAGAGGGGAAAGCTCTAAAGAAAGTTCCAGCTCGTCAGCTGTACTCGCGAATGATGCAGACGTTGGCTGAAACGGGAAATGGATGGATCTGCTTTAAAGACAAAGCGAATCTTCGCTCTTCCCAAACAGCGGAACCTGGTTCGATTGTGAGAAGCTCCAATCTTTGCACTGAGATTTTAGAAGTTACCAGCTCTGAAGAAACCGCGGTTTGCAATTTGGGTAGCGTAAATCTTGCTGCTTTTGTTAACGAAGGGAAGTTTGACTTCGACAAATTGAGTGAAGTCGTAACGAAAGCCGTGACGTTCCTCGATCGAGTGGTAGATATCAATTTCTATCCAACCAGAGAGGCAAAAAGCTCTAACCAAAAATGGCGGCCGGTGGGTTTGGGGATCATGGGACTCCAGGACACTTTCTTCAAAATGGGTTTCCCGTTTGATTCTCCCGAGGCAAAAAGGCTGTCGGATAGCATTTCTGAGACGGTTTACTATCACGCGCTTAAGACCAGTGCCGCTATTGCACAAAAGAAGGGGGCTTTTCCGGCGTTCAAGCAATCTCGCTATGCTCAGGGAGATCTTCAAGTGCAACTGGCTCAGGATCATCAACCGGCCATGCCCGAACTCCATTTTGATTGGACGGGCTTAGCAAAAGAAATCCAAACGGCTGGCATACGCAATAGCTTGCTCATCGCAATCGCACCTACAGCCACGATTGCATCCATTGTGGGGTCCTACGAAAGCATCGAGCCGCAGATTTCTAACTTCTTTAAGCGAGAAACCTTGAGTGGGGAATTCTTGAACGTAAATCGGTATCTCATTGGAGATTTAAAGCAATTGGGTATCTGGAACCCTGGCCTTAAAGCAAAAATTATTGAAAACGAGGGGTCCATTCAAGACATTGAGAGCATCCCCGCGGAAATTCGGGCTAAATACAAGACGGTTTGGGAAGTCTCTCAGAAAACCTTGATTGATATGGCCGCCTCTCGCTCGACCTTCGTGGATCAATCTCAGTCTCTTAATCTTTTCCTAGAAGAACCTACGATCGGGAAACTTTCCTCCATGTACATGTATGCTTGGAAGCAGGGAATCAAAACGACCTACTACCTAAGATCGCGGGCAAAGACTAAAATTAAGAAGACAACGATTGAAGAAACCAAGCAGGCCCCCACTGCCGAAGAAGCAGTCGCCTGTTCTTTGGAGAACCCAGAAACTTGTGAAGCTTGTCAATAAGGAAACTCTACTATGATTCTCAACACCGACCTTAACCTTACTTTGCGGCCGATGCAGTATCCGCAGTTTTTCAAACTCTACAAAGACTCCATTAAAAACATTTGGACGACTGACGAATTAGATTTTTCGATCGATTACGAACACTTAAGAGATAAACTCAACCCGAAAGAGTCTCATCTCATCAAGAGACTGGTCGCTTTTTTCGCAACTGCCGACAACCTGGTGGCTCACAATCTAGTCCTTAATTTTTACAAGCATCTCAACAGTCCTGAATATCGCATGTTCTTGGGTAAGCAGCTTTTCGATGAAATGCTCCACGTCGAGACTTACCTCCTGTTAGTGGACAACTATCTCCCCGATCCCGTAGAGCGCGCGGAAGCTTTTGATGCTTATCGAAGCATCCCCTCGGTAAAACTGAAAGCTGACTTCTGCTTCAAGTACATGGACTCCATCCACCAGCTGGACAAATTAGATACGGACGAAAAAAGGAGACAGTTTCTTCAAAACCTCATTTGTTTTGCAGCTTGTGTAGAAGGGTTATTTTTCTTCGGTTCGTTTGCCTACGTTTACTTTCTGAGGAGCAAAGGTCTGCTGCCCGGTCTGGCTGCCGCCACTAACTGGGTATTTCGAGATGAAACAACTCACATCGAAGCGGCAATGGCAGCTATTCAAGTCATTCGCGAAGAGTACCCCCATTTATTCGACGAGAATTTGAAGAAACTTACTGAAGAAATGATCGAAGAAGCCATTGATGTGGAAATGCAATTTTGTGGGGATGCCCTCAGTCTAGGTGTCAGCGGCATGTCCCCCCAAATGATGAAGGATTACCTCATGTACTGTGCTGACAATCGTTTGGTACAGTTGGGATACCCCAAAAAATATCTCACAAAAAATCCGTTTCCATTCATGGTGCTCCAGGACGTTCAATCATTGACCAATTTTTTTGAAAAACGAGTAACGGAATATCAAAAAGGATTCTCAGCCACAAAACAGGCTATTGTATTCGACGAATCTTTTTAGGACTGTCAATTTTCTGGAAAGCCTGGGCAGTTGGTTACCCTTTTTTGGCACATTCTTTAAGAATACGGTTTCTTTTCGCACGTCCCCTGAGGATGCCAACTGGCACCTTCTTGCACTCTCACTAGCCCAAAGTTGAAGCCCCTGAACAAGTGGGGTCAAAGTTTTTATGAAGAATACGCTGCTCATCATTATCGTTGCGACACTCGGACTCATGGGATGTCAGAAGAACAACTCAAGAGGTTTTAGCACTCTGATTGGAGTGGTTCAGGACGGCTCTGTTCCGCAAGACCAGCGAGACCTCATCGATGCTGATTTAAAGAATCTTTCGGAATTAAATTTGGGCAATATTCCCGCCCAAGACCTTCAAATCGTGGGAGTGGGCAGTTTCCAAGGTCCGGAACTGGTGAACTGGTTTAAGACCCGAGTGCGCTACATCGTTGGCGAGTCTTTTGACTATGAAAACGCGGCCTCAATTGTAGGCAATCTTTATTATCGCCCCCAGGTTTTCTCCCGGGTTACCCCAACTGAGGAGATCCTGGCGAGCAATAGTCTCACAACCATCATGGTTAACTTAGGTGCCGCTCTTTATCGGTACGGGAAGCAAAACTCAGAAATACTGACCCTCGATGTTGGAGGACAAACGATTTACGTCAAAAGCCCTCGGGTGGGAGTTATCCAAATTGGAGAGGGTCTTTTCAGTGCTTGGTCAGTGAGGAACGCACCAAAAGACTCAAGAGCCAATAGTCTCATTCGTCTTTCCGTATTTTTTCATGAAGCACGACACAGCGATGGGAACGGAGACAATGTTACATTTCCACACGCTATGTGTCCTGATTGGCATGATTATGGTGGAAATTACTCGTGTGATAGCCATTTAAATGGGCCCTATGTTGTGGATTCGATTATGTTGAGAAACTTGCGTTCGGCCTGCACGGATTGTTCAAATACAGATATTCAGACCTTTAAAGCATTTCAAGCTGATGCTGAAAGTCGGTTGCTGCCTAATTCCGTTTACGGTGACATTCGCGCTGAGCAAATCCCTTGAAGAAGAAGAACAGGAAACTTTATCTTGGCTTTTGGTTAGTTACTTTCATTGGCTTTACTGCCGGATTGGGATTGCATCTTTCTAATCGTGGTCAGAAGCCATCTCCCCCAGCTCCGCCCACTATCACGGGAGAAAATGCACTGGTTTCTCTTTCTGAACAAAAAGAACCAAGTCCTGAGGAGACAAGGCACCTTCCTGATATTTCAAAAGAGGAAGTGGCTTTTCGAGAACGGACGGTCGAAGCGTTACGGGGTTTCCCAAGAAAAGATATTCTCAAAGAGAAGGGAAGAGATTTACATACCCCTCCCAAGGAATTGGTAGAAGCCAGTCAAGAATTGGGAATTATTGAAGACATGCTCGACAAAACGCCCTCCCTATTATCTGAGGGTCTTAAGTTTTATAAAGAGTGTGCGCTATCAGAAGAATTACTCACTCCATTAAGAGCCCTCTGTCTGCATAACCTCAAAACCAGATCAAAAAGGGCCGGAGTAGATGGAAAAGTGCGATGGGACTTATTCCCACAAAACCTCCATCGCATTGCTGACAAATTATAGTCGGAACCGAAGGCTTGCCGCCAACTGAAGCACACGATTATAAACGGGCTCCTGGATAACTCCTGGAAAAGGCTCATAATCGTTCAAATCAGATAGCCCCCAACCATAGCGAACACTCACCCCGAGATCGAGTTGACTGGAAAGAGCCAAGTCCAAACCGGCTCCAACGTAAAGCCCGTATTCGATTCGTTGGGTAGTTGAGGTAGTATCCGTTGTGATTGAAGGAGTTGAGCTGTGCAGAACGGCTGAGCTGGTCTGTTCGGCGGAATGAAGATAAGCAATCCAAGGTCCGGCCATTAAACTGGGAGCCAAGTTATTCCAAGGAAATTTCATTTTGAACAAGAGGGGCACTTCAAAATACTTAAGGTTGACCTCACTAATAGTCCCCTGACTGCTCCAGCCTTTACTCATATAGTTGAGCTCTGATTGGAGAAACCACTGATCGGTGAGTCGGTATTCCAGCGAAACTCCTCCCGTATAAGAAGTTCTGTTCCCGTCGAGTACCGGGTCGCTCTCCGAGTTTTTTGTTCTTAACTGTCCAAAGTGGATCCCAAACGCCCAAGGAGATACTGAACTTTTTTCTGGGACAGCTGATGCAGTCGGTTGGGCCACGGGGCTTGCTACCTCAGGAGTGGGAGTGGCGATGGAAGTAGCTGCCGGCGCTTCCTGCGGAACTTCCTGAACGGATTCCTCCGGAGCACTGTCTGGCGTTTCTTCAGCAAAGCAGGAAACTCCCAGTAAAAAAACCAAGCTTAAAATAATTTGCTTCATAACCCCCCCCAAAAAAACTTCATTATAAGGATAAAAATGATTCCTGAAAACTAGGG
>RFNO01000106.1 GCA_009927165.1 Pseudomonadota bacterium | reverse complement strand
CCTTCATAAAGTTAAGTACAAAAAGGCTAGGTTTTCGAATCGCCTCTGGGACAGTCTCGTTCGTGTAGATACAAAACACCAAATTTTCCTTTACTACTGTATCCGAAGGCAAAAGAAGAAAGGCTCGCTCCCAAGCACTCTTGGCTTTGGTAAACTCTCCCCGTTCAAAATAAATTTTTCCGACATTATTTAACGCTTCATTTAAGTGATACCTATCGGTCGGAACGTAGTTCTGGATAGCCCTTTCATAGGATTCGAGCGCCTCGTTCTTTTTGCCCTGTTCAGAAAATTCAATCGCCCTGATGTAGTGTGCCCGAGGGTAACTAGGAAACTTTGAAATACATTCTTGAAGGGTCTGTTCATATTTTTCAGGGTCAAAGGGGTGGTAAACAATCGCCAGACGGCAAAGAACCTCGGCAGTTCGCCCGACTCGCTGTTCAGCCTTTTTAAGGTGCTCAAGCGCTTCTAAAAACTTTCTTTCTTCTAGTAAAACCATTGCCATCATAACTTCTCTCAGTATTCTTTTACAACAGAACTTGTATTTATTCCCAGAAGCACAGGGACAAGGGTCATAGCTATCTGGGATACCTGCCTTTGCTGCCTCTATTTCTTCCATCGTGATTTCATCGCTTGGGGTCAGGCAAGTAAGCGCAGCAGGCGAAAAAGCAAACTCCCCCAAACCAGACTTGAATTCTTGGGTGTACGATAATAAAGCTGCCTTCGGCTGAACTTCCACTCTTACTTGGTACTTATCTAGTACCGATCTAAAAATACTTTCCGCAGGATCTCCTTTGGGAAGAGTGACTTTCGGAGGCCAGCCTCTGTTTTCTTGAAAAGCTTTGAGGAGAAACTCTTCAACCTCTGAAGCCAGAGGCTCAGTGGTAACTACATTTAAAGACCCTAAACAATATCCAGAAGGAAAATCGAGCAAAAAATAAATATCTACGGATTCACCTTGAACCTGGGTGTCGGTTCGATCGAGTATCCACTGATGGTTATCAGGTTCCCAGCCTGGCCTTTTGGGCTTTTGCATAGGAGAGTCGTAAAGTGAAAGGAGAAATCCGTCAAATTAAGTTTGTGTTGGGTTCATGATGAGATTCGTCAAAGCAGTTTGACGGTATCGATTGTCTGTTTGTCTTACTGCCAGAGAAAAGCTAGGTTCTTGACCGTGTATCTTTTGGAATATGAGCCGTTGCGACGGTTGATCTGTCTTTCCATCGCACGCATGTACTTCTCGCGCCCCAGGTGCCGTGTTAATTCGACTTTTAGCATTTGGAATAACGTCCTTTCTGCTATTACTCTCGTGTCAAATTCCATCATTTCAAACAACCGTTCTGGCTCCGCCATTGCGGATTTGAAAAGTTCCTTCGCTTCTTCTAACTGAAATTAAATTGCTTTTTTGGATGACTCTCTAAAGGGTAGGGAGTTTGGGAAAATACAGTTTGAAAAATAGCAGAAAAACGGAGTCCTACTTGAACATGGATATCGTAGGTTCTAAAAAGCCCCACCCCTGCTCCAATAGCTGTTAACATTCCCCCGGAAGTGGATTGAAGTAGTGCATGTCGGGCCAGAGAGTAGCCAAATTCACCCATAATAAAAGGGGACGTATCGCTTTGTGAAAGGTAACTGCTGACACTCAAACTCAAGTCACTAAACCATGCCCAATTGCGATCGGTCGGATTCATATTTGACTTAATATTATCGAAACCAAAATTGAACCGATAACCTAAATAGATAGGACCGGCTGCCCAAGCTTTTCCAAAATAAAAATACCAACCGATATCCTCAACTCCCAAATTGTTCATAACAGATAATCCAGCTCCAAAAGTAGCACCGTCTCGACTCAGTTTTCTTCGGCTGCCTATTGTCACTTCATCTTCTGTGAGATCACTTATGAGAGCATCATCTTTTGCAGCTACATTTCTATTGAGGGCGCGAAATACTCTACTGAGTACTTCATCAAGTTCCTCCGCTTGTCGAGCTTTGAGCTTAGTAGAATGGAGTATGGTATCGTTTTTCATTTTCTGAGCGGAGACAATATAGGTCTCGCCTAGCTTCATCACTTTTACACGAAAGATTTCTTCTGCTTGATCCGCGGCTTCAACCAATTTAAGACCGTGCTCTCGAGCGGTTTCCTGTAAAAGCAGATACAGGCTGTTCGAATCAACCCCCTCTGGAACTTGGGAAAGTTTTTCTATGTGAATCGTCTTGGCAAAAAGAGAGACAGAAAAGAGAGATGCCACAATAAAAAAGAAAAGAGAGTTCTTATTAGGGTATACGGCAAAAACCTCTCAAATATTAAGACAATTAGTGTGCAAAGGTTGCTTGGGTGCGTCATAAAAAGATGCGAGAGAATCTGAATCCGTGGATAGACTTCTGGAAATCAGTGACCGATCGCGCAGTTTAACCCACTGGCACCGCTGCCAAACTGGCGGACACATGCCCGCACACGTCCAGCGTCTCGTGCTTGCGAGGCACACTTTTGTCCGGAAGCCCCACTGCCAAAGCCCAACACACAAGCTTCGACCACATCACTATGGCTGGCTGAAGTTGCGCAGGATAACCCAACCTGACCGCTTCCAAAGCCCCAACCGCAGGCCCTAACAACATCCGCGTTGCGAGCATGACTAGCACACTGGCTGCCAAAGCTGCCGCTGCCAAAGACGCTTGCACAGGCGCTGACAACTTCACCATTGCCTCCGCTACCCGTTAAGTTAGCCGCTCTGTAGGCCTGTTCCAATGACCGATAGATTTGGTTAATGTCACTCTGGTTATAAAGGGGATTGTTTTGGGACAGCGCAGACTGGATCGAACCCATCAACGAATAGACGTCACTCATGCTCGCGGCCACACTCTGCCCTGCGATCAAAGTCATTACCAAGCACAAACCTTTTAAGAAATTTTGCATGTCGTCTCCGATATTCCAAAACGTGTTAACGGTGGGCTTCCATAAAAAAGTAGATAACCGGATCGCCCATATTTTCTGATCTACAACTCGGACAGAAGCTAGGCAAGCGTCAAACGAAGTCTTTGATGGTTTCAGTCGTTTTTTTTCTTGATTTGGAAAATCCAAATACCGAAAAGAATTAATAGGTGGTGTCCTTTGCGTACTCTGTTCCTGATTTCATTTATCCTTTTCTTTAATTTCGTAAGCAAGGGATGGGCAACAAAAAGTGAAATAACTGAACTCGTTCCCATTTTACTTTTTCACGGCGGAGGCGGTGGTACTCCTCCCGTTTTTAAAGACATGTCAACCGCCAGTCAGCAATTAGAGGGGTTGGGGTTTCCCCCAGAACATATTTACCAACTTCATTACCCTGATTCCAAAGACATTGCCGATATCAACCAAGCGCTGAAGCCTCAGTTTGAAACTGTTTTTAATCGTTATCCCCCGAGCACTCAGTTTGATCTTATGGGGCATTCATTGGGACATGTGGTTTCACTGGTCAGTGTTGCAAAGCTGGGATTGCTTCCTCGCATTCGAAAGCTAATTGGATTAGCTGGTGTGATTTTTGGTCAGCTAGGATCCAAACCTGGTTTGTGTGAGTTTGAAATTTTAGCCCCCTATTATTGTGGAGATATTTTTGATCTTCTCATTGGAACCACCCAGCCACCTTTCATTTTAGAACTTCTGGAAACTCATGAAAATGAAATATCCCAAATCGAAAAATGCTCGTTATTTTCACCAGACGATGGCATTTTAAATCCCTATGACTCTGGCGCTTTCGAAGACGGCATCAATGTTTCGATTCCCCGAGTGCATCATTTAGAGTTCAAGAGTTCGCCTCGAGTTTTCTTTGAAATGAAAAAAGCCTGTTTTTGATAGCAATGTTGGTTCCCTGCCGCCCCCCCCAAAAAAAAGGGTTGGCCCATTTTAAGAACGGTTCTATACTTTTCTTGATGAAACCATTAACTTTCTCGTTATTCTTTTTATTTTCTGTTTCCAACGGCATAGCCGACCCGGTAGAAATTCCCTGGCAGCAGGAAATTTCAAATACGTCGTCTGGGTACACCGATAAAGAAGCCGCTAGCAAAGTACATTATTACTTAAAGAAAGAACTCGAAGATTGGAAGGGACTTTGCGAAGTGGGCCAGGGTAAATTTCGATCTGAGTATGGCAAAATTCAATGCCACGAGTATTATCCCGAAGTCTGGGATTGCACGGGTACAGCCACTGCGTTTTGTGATCTTTGAGACCTTTTTGGGAAACATTCTTCAATCGTCTCCCCTAGTTGAACTATTGAACGTCGAGGCATCTCAAATGCACCCCAACCGATTACCACGATGAATCCAAATGGACGGAGGCCAGCAACACCAAGTGCTACACCGACAGCTCAGAAAGTGCGCTGACTTGCGGTGCCGGCCTTGCGAAACCCTCCGCTGGTAATACGAAATTCTTTCTTAGTCCCAGTCGAATCCACAGTCTGTATGAAATGGCTCGAACCGCTAAAGCCTATGATCTGGAAACAACGATGGCATTTTTTGTAAAAGAACAAGTGCAAGAAGAGGCAAGCTTTACCGATCTTCAGCAAAAATTAAAAATCATTGGTGCCTCCCCTGAAGGACTTCTGGCTCTTGATAGAGAACTCTTGGCTAGACCAGTTCCCGTTGTACAATCTTTACCGGTGATTGGTCCCTGAAGAAAAAATAAGTTCGCTTGAGGGGATCTTGCACTTGCGACGTAAAAACGCCATACACGGTTTTTCTATCAAATGAAAACTGAGAACCCCGACTCCTAAGGCTAATAGGAAGTAAAAGACTGATCGTGCTGCCGTCCATTCATTCTGTGTTGTCGTCAAATAAGGATTGGGAATCACCACTTGCTGAACCAAATAGAGACTGTAGGAAATGGTGCCTAAATAACCCAAACTATTGATAAGCCGAAGTGATCTCCTACTCTGTTTCTTTGAAACGAGGAAGCAAATCAAAAAGGCAATGGTCATCCCCTGAACAGTAGAACGAAAAGGAATAGCCAAATAGTCTAACCATTTCAAAAAGGAAATTTCTCCAAAAGGAATGGCTGTCGCAAACAGACCAAAAATGAGTAACACGGAAATCCCCCAATAACTTTTCAATCTCGACGACTGCTTATAAAAAGCCCCCAAAGAACCCCAAGCAATCAAGTCTAAGTGGGAAATCCAGGGAATGGAAAAATAGAGTCCTTGCTGAAACCATTCGGCATGAGAATTAAGAAGATGATTATAAGAACGCACGAAAGGGGCTATTACAACGACCCCCCCGAGAACCCTTAAAACGGATTTTCTCGTAAGAAAGATCATGCAGGGAAGCCAAGTCAGGTAAAAAAGCTCCTCAACCGACAACGACCAAGTGTGCGCCAGTGGCCAACACTGGATGCCAAAAAGTTCAGAAACAAAGAATAAGGAAGTTAAATAGTCTCTGACTGAACATCCAAACGCTTTTGTCCGGTTGAGCACTTGGACAATGACAATCAAGAGAATCAAACTGGGGATTAGTTTTGAGAATCTTTTGAGTAAAAAATTTTTCCAATCAATCGTACCTTTTGTTTCTTTTTCTCGAAGAAGAAGCGACGTGATTATGAACCCGCTCAAAACAAAAAACATCCGGACACCCAACGCAGCATCAAAGAATGGAATTAAAAGCGGATGAAGTTTATAAGTTTTGAGAACTGAGTGTCCCAGAAGCACTAAAAGAATTGAAGCTCCTCTTAGGCTATCTAGTTCACGATTTCGCAAAAGAGCTGACATTCTTTTCATTTTATCATCGAAGCGTCTCGCGAAGAAGAAACGGTTACACACTGCGCCTTTTTCCTGGAATAGTAATTGAGAGCAAGGCGAGTTATTCTATTTATCTCAAAAAAAACCATGTCCTTATCTCAGCAAAAGCTCTTCCTGTCGGTGGCACTTCTTTTCCTTATGAGCTTCTTTGCTTTGCGGACACAGACCGGAGTAGATTTTGCGGATGAGAGCTATCACTTGGCTCTAGCCAAAAAATTTTCACAAGGAGCTATCCCTTTTCGAGATGAACATAATCTCACACAAAGTTTTGCTCTCATGACCTCTCCCTTCCTGAAGTTAATCATAGGATGGGTTCACTCCCCTGATGGCATTGTTTTGAAAATGCGTTGGCTGTTTCTGCTTTTTCATGCGCTTTGTAGTATTTGGATTTGGAGAACTCTAAGAGCCCTATTTTCGCCTGCTATCGCTCTCACAGCGACTCTAGCTTATTTTTCTTTTATCCCTCTCAACATGTACAGCCTCTTTTACGTTAACTTGGGCATGGGACTGTTGGGCTTAGCTCTCACTTTTTTTTCTCCATTTGACGCCACTTCAAGAACCACAAATCAGAATGTTGCGGCTAGTCTTTTATTAGCGCTGAGCTGTGTGGCTCACCCTGTCCTTTTGATACCAGCGGCCTATCTCTTCTTTTATGAACTTTTCAAACAGTCATTTCGCATCACTCGGCACGTATTGATATCTTTTTTCATTTTTTGCAGCATTCTTTGCGCATTTAAATGGGGGTATGGTTTTTCTTTCCAGGATGTTTTCGAAACCCTTCGTCTCAGCAAGGCAAGAACCGATGAACTCGGGGTATCAATTAATGGGGCATCCCTCTTGAGAACTTTAGGTGCCCTTGCTATTCAGGGGCCTTACTTCTTAGGGATTATCGCAGTCGTTCTTGGTATTTTGAAGTTTCGGTTAACTTCTCAAAGAAACTGCCTCTGGGTAATCACGTTGCTTCTGCTTTTGCTGCCGATGATTTTCCTTAATGCTAGAACTAGCCAAGGTGGACAAGGCAATGCTAGCTATTTAATTGTTTTAGCCTGGCTTGGACCGTTACTTTTTCTGAAGTTTTTTCCCACAACAGCTACTCGCACTTTCTTTTTCGGATATTGGATCCCCTGTTTTTTGGCAACTTTTTTTCTTGTCCTCATCAGCACTGGTGGAATGAGTTCCTCTGCAACGGGATTACTTCCTCTATTTCCTTTTTCAATTGGAGCTTTGAGCACAGGCATTGAAAGAGCTTTGTATTTGCGTAAAACAAAAGCATTTACTTTTCTCAGCGTTGTTCCGGCATTATTTTTTATCCTAGTTCTTGTCCGCTCGACTGGTCAGTCCGCCATGAGGGAAAAAGATATTTCCGAACTACACTTTCCCGTCCAAAGTGGAGTTTACCAAGGGCTCCAAACCACCGAATTCAAGAAATTTTTTATTGAGGAGCTTGAGCAACAACTCCGTTCTCTTTCAAAAGGAAAAGGCCGGATTGTGTTTTCATGTTTTTTTCCGGCTGGGTACCTTATCTCCCCCCTTTCAGCAGGGGTTGATTTTCTTTGGGCTGCCCCCCCCCTCACTCAGATTGCTCCTGAAGTAACTACGGTGGTTCGTATTTATGATTCGACCTACTCGAAATTAGGTTTATGGCCGCAAACTTGTCCAGCACTTACTGAAAAGCTTAATGGAAGAACAGGCACCTTGATTAAAACAGCCCATTACGAAATTTGGACAGCCAACGATATTCCATGAGCCCTTAAGGCAAACTGCAAGACATCCTGTGCCTTTTGCACGATCTCCCTGAACCCCCTTTGTTTTTCTCCCGCTGAGATCCCTCTCAATCTGACTTGGCACGTGGCATGCAAAACGGCCGAGCGATTTTAATTTATGGACAACATGAACTTCATACAGTCTCTGGCCCGCTCGAGAACTCCTGTAGTTCAATTTTTTCTCGGATTGGGCTTTTCTGCCCTAATTATGGGCATTGAACTGCTTCTCTGGCATTGGTTGGCGTCTACTCCCTTTGTCATCTTACCCATGGCAATAATCTTTGCCACCTTAATGGGAGGCGGGCTTGTAGCAGGCTTTACTGCCTCTTTGACTCTGGCTCTGTACAGCTTTAGTTTCCCTCAACTTCATAAATGGATTCCACAAACTCTATTTTTGCTTACCGGCGTTCTAGCTACCGTCGTTATTGATCAGGTCCAAAAGCGGATTCGATCCTTGGCCGGCGCCGAAGCCAGAGCTAGCGATGCGCAACGACTTACGTTTGCAGCTGCGTCTGCACAACTGGGCATTTGGGAATGGGACATTCAACATGATCAACTCACTTGGGATGATCAAATGCTACGGTTTTACGGAATCACCCGCGAATCCTTTTCCGGCCGAGTTGAAGCTTGGCAAAAAGGCATTCACCCAGAAGATACAGAGCATGCCAATCATGTTCTTAAAGAAGCTCTTTCAGGAAAAGGAGACTTCGACCTCGAATTCAGAGTTCTTCATCCCACTGGAGAAGTTAGAACTATCAAAGCACATGGCTTAGTCTTTAGAGATGAACAGGGTAACCCCACAAAAATGTTTGGACTTAATCGTGATATCTCAGAAGAAAGACAAACGATCAAAAGGCTTGAGGAACTAAAAGCTTATTTTGAAGCTGCCCTGATCCAGAGCCAGGCAGGGATTGTTATCGCTGACGCGCCCAACGGTCTACTCAGATTCGTCAACCCCGCAGCTTTACAGATTGTAAATCGAACAGAGAGCGAGCTAGTGAAAGATGTAGATATCAGTCGCTATGCACGTTGGACCATTAATGATATAGACGGACGCCCCATTCCTAATGAAGACCTCCCTCTGGCTAGAGCTATTAAATGGGGCGAAACCAGTTCCAAACGCTTGATCTTTGTCCGTCCCAATGGAGAAAAAAGAGTCAGCTACTGTCAGACAGCCCCTATTAGAAGGGAAGACGGGAGCATAATGTCTGGAATCACAGTTATTGTGGATGTTACAGAGCAACACAAACTAATGGAAGAACTAGATAAGGCTAGAGAAGCTGCGGAAGTCGCAATGAAAGCTAAGGCAAAATTTCTAGATATTGCAGCTCATGAGCTTAGAACCCCTGTAACAGCGGCTTCGCTTCTAGCCCAACTCACTCAAAGACAACTGAAAGCTGGGCAATCCATCGACATCAACACTCTCAATCGCATGACTGTACAGCTCGACAGATTATCCCGACTCGTTGTGGATCTTCTCGAAGTTTCCAAACTCGACCGGGGCGTACTCGCACTTCGTTATGAATTGACCGATCTCGGTGAACTCATTTCTGAATGTGGAGCCACTTTCCGGATTCAATTCCCTGAACGTGAAATCAGGTTTATTCCGCCAAAAACCCCGGTCAAACTTTTCCTGGACCCCACTCGTATTTATGAAGTCATCGCTAATTTAATCGATAATGCCGTCAAGTATAGTCCTGAATATTCTCCTGTTGAATTAAGACTCGAAGACGAACCCGATTACGTCAGATTTTCTATTCATGATTATGGTCCGGGTCTAAGCGAAGAATCGCAGAAAAAACTGTTTTCAGCTTTTGAAAGAGCGAATGCCCACGACAAATCAACTGGTTTAGGCTTAGGGCTATTCATTTGCCGTGGGATTGTTACGCTTCACCAAGGGATCATTGGAGTGAAAAGCAGTCTTGGCAACGGATGTACTTTTTATTTTGAAATCCCCAAGAAACAAGTGCTGAAACTCACCGGAACATGACCCATCTGATTAACAAAAAGACCATACTTGTTGTGGAAGATGAACCAGACATTTTATTTTCCGTGAAAACATTTTTGGAATCAGAAGGGTACAAAGTGTTCACTGCAACTAATGGGAACGAAGCTTTAGAGGTTCTGAATAAGTTTAAGTTGCCACACTTGATTTTGCTCGACATGAAAATGCCTGTAATGAACGGATGGGAATTTCTTCGCACTTTCCATAACATCTATAATCATCAAGCTCCTGTGATCATCATGACAGCAGCAGCCGATGCTGAGCAACGAGCGAAAGAAGTTCAAGCTAGCAGTTGGATCGGAAAACCGTTTTCCTTCGAAGATATTTCCGAAAAAATCAGACAATTTAATTGAAGGAATTATTGTTTTTTAAAAACGACACCCAAAGCCGTATGGGTTAAAAGAATGACTTCTACCAAAAGTATTTAGAATCCGGTGGGTAATCCGAGAAGACCAATAACGCAGGGGACTCTTAAGCTTGCCTTGATTGAGAAAATTGGGATACTGTCTCTCGCCTTCTTTGATGACTCCATCTACTGGACTCATTTCAAATTCGGACAGCCACACAAAACCCTCTTTCACTAAGCTCAGTCCCTCTCGCCGGGCAAACTCTTCAAACCAATCCGGAAGCAGTCGGCAGTGATCTTTTGGAAACGAATGGATTGGCCAAACAACAGGAACTACTACCAAAAGTGTTCCGCCTGGCTTTAAACACTTCGCAGCGTTCTTTAATACCTGGTACGGATCAAACGTATGTTCTAAAACATTAAAAACCACGACTGTATTAAAACTTCCTGCTTCCCAGCCCCCTTCAAATGTTTCATCTTTGACGGAAAAATCAAACACTACATCAACACCCGTATTTTTGGCTAAATCTACTCCTGTCACTTGTTTGAGCCCTAAGTCTTTGGCAACCATACTGATAGACAATTGAGCCCCACCAAAAGTGGATGAGCCCACATCGAGGAGAGATTCGTGCACCCATCCACGAGTGAAACAATACTTAAAGAAATTGATATCATTGGAAGTCATGAGCGCTTCTCTCTTTTCTTACCTATCCAAGCCCCATTGAGCTAGACAGCCTTTTATCCCTTTGAGAAAAATGGGAGGACAAATCAATGAAAACCATCGGCGGGCAATACTAACAAAACCATGTCTCTTCTCTGAAGTATCCATGAAAACAGTGCCGTGTACAAAAGACTTTTTCCCTTCAGGGGGAAGAGCCGTATAGTAATAAAGTGCTAAGCTATTTCGGCTTCGTCCTACGGGACAGGTTAAAGGTTGCGGATGCCCATGATACGAATTGCTCGTTGTCGTAAAAATCACACACCGATTAAAAACGGGTGCTACTTTTTTGTGGCACTGTTTTCCCTGATAATCCCAAAGCTCTAAATGCCCACCAAATTTTTCTTCCCAGTTTTCGTTGAGATACAAAAGAAGGTTCAGTCGACGATAAAGATTCAGTTGTGGCAACTGATTGAAATCCACATGTACCCCAAGCTTTCCACCTGGGAGAGTTTGATGAACTCCTCCCCCATTGAAATACGGGTCCGGTATAAGTCCAGAAATTCCCGTCAATCGTTCCAGAAATTGAAGCATCGGTCCTGAATTGAGCCCGTAAAGCACACTGCGAATCGGACTCGGAAATACCGATTCCACTGCAGAAGCAGATTTAATTTCATCGCTAATGTGAGTGCGAACCCAAAAGTCTTCTTCCGGTTTTGGAAAACAATTCGCCAAAGTGCGTGCTGCAGTGGTGTTCAAAAAATTGTCTAAAACAATATGTGCAAAAGGCTGATTCGCTTGATAATCATCACTCCGCTCATCGGCTAGAGTGATTAGCTCGTGGGTATTCGGCAACAAATCCCATGGCAGGTTCGAAGACTTTGGGCTGCCGGAGAAACTCTTAAACGACTGGGTCTCTAGAGTCATCATGGAGTAGCGGTCCTTGTTTGGGGGGATATTTATCTATGATAACACGTCTTTTTCGTTGGCTCAGAGCGTGAATTGTCACAATAAACAAAGTAAAATCAAATACTTAAATTGTGCTCTTAAAATCACTTTCAAGGCATCTTTTTAGCAAAGTGGGAGAGTACTCTCAGAAAAGAGAAAAATTCATGGTCAGGAGGACAACATGAAACACGTTAAACCGATTTCACTCATTCTGCTCAGACTTTTCTTTCTGTCGAGCACCGCCATTTCTGAAACTCCAGAAAACACAAAACTTGTCACGAGTAAACCATATCGGACTTTTATCACTATAAAAGCAGTTAATCAGGAACAACCTCTCAAGAAGGCGGAGGAGAGCGCCCAAATTCGACTTGAGCTTCAACTCCCCGGAAGAAAACCAGTCTTTCTGCCCGAAAAGAATAAGTTTTGGACACTTCGAAAAAGCGAGTCTCAGAAAGTAGAACAGACGTTTGAGATACCCTACGCAGTTATTCAAAATGATGGTTTTCAGTTCGACGTCACGATGGTCAAAAAGGGTAAAACTATTCAGCCTTGCCATTTTGAAGTCAAAGAACTTTCACAGTTCAATCGAACTTACTTTTGCCGAACCGACGTAAACTTTCAGTTGAATCAGCAGCACATCAGAGAAGATAAAATCACCAAACAAGAAGTGGAAATTAGGGTTTTCAGTGACGTGAACACACACTCAAAAGACCTGCCCAAAAAACTGGCTTCACTAGAACCATAATCCTTTAGCTCTCTTTCTCAACTGACGATGACTTTTCTTGTGATTTATCACTTAGGAATTTAAGTGCCGTAGCTAAAGCCGTTCCTCCCCAACCTTTTTCTTTAATCCACCGGTCGACAGGTAACATTCTAGCAACAATGAGAATGAGATAAGCAAAAGCAATCGGTTGCAAAAGCTTGCGAATAAATACTCCAATCGAATCTTCAGCAAACCACAAAAAAACACCCGTCATCACAAAAGGAATGAGAAACAAGGGACGAAACAGCTCTCGAAGAGCTGCAGAAAATGGGTTTGCCATTTTGTTTTTTGTGGAAGCGCTGGGAAGACATTGGAGCCCCCATTTCAGAAGTCGGTGATTAAGCAAGTCCTGCTCATTGACTGAAGCTCTCCAACCCACTGCTGCGAGAGTCATCGCAATGAGGCACTTCAGAACAGCAAATCCCACCACAACCCGCCATAAGTCATGAGAGTCCAACCCGATTAATCCCCCCAACAACTGGTTGAAGTAGAGAATTATTCTCTGAGTTTCTTTCTCTCCTAAAGCCGCACCATAAACCACGAAAAGTATGGCCAAAGGTTGAACCACGCCCCAAAACGACGAAAGCCCTGCCCCCAACACACACCCCAATATCGAAGGCCCGAAAAGTAAGGTCCCCAACGAAAACAAAAGTCCTTGGGCAGATATCGCCAACATCGGCAAAAGTTTTTTTCCACTCGGAGAAAGCGATTTCAAAATAGAAGTAATATTTGAAACTCGAAACCCTAAGGTACGAACCCCGCGACTCCCTTGATTGAGTTTCACGACCCGAGTCAAAAACAAGGATTGATTGAGAGATAAGAGGGTTCCTGCTAGGGGTACTTTTAAACCATGTAAAAGCCCCCCCAAACCCACTTCAATCAAGCTCAAAATGCCAGCGTAAACCCCTGTAGTTCTTGAATCCATGTTATAGGCCCAAATTTCACTTCGTTTATCAGAATTAGCAGCTCCCCACCATGGATTTCTCGGATTCCCATGGTATAAAAGGGGTCCACATGCGCGATTATTGTTTAATTTACCTCAATGGTCTTCGTAAAGAAGTTCGGGGTCCGGAAACTCTTCTGATGTTGGGGGATTGGCTGAGAAAAGAAGCGGGATTAACCGGTACCAAAATCGTCTGCGCGGAAGGGGATTGCGGCGCTTGTACTGTTCTCAGAGCTTTTCCTAAGTTTAAAGAATCTCCTCTAGTTTTTGAAGCCATGAATTCTTGTATCGCCACTGTCGCCCAAATGGATGGATCGCACTTAGTTACAGTTGAGGGAATTCAAAGGGGAAATGAACTTTCACCGGTCCAAAAGGCCATGAGAGAATGCCATGGTTCCCAATGTGGTTTCTGCACCCCTGGTTTCATCATGGCTTTGAGTGGCGCTTTTGAAAAACACAAACAACTCAGTGCCAAAACTGCACAGAACTATCTCACGGGAAATCTCTGTCGATGCACGGGATATCAACCCATTATTGATGCAGCTCTTGCTACTCAGACTTCTAGTTCTCATTCTCTTTCCCAGCGTTACTTAAAACCTGATTTCACTGCCGACTTGATCTCGGCTCAGACAAAAAGCCTTCTCATCACAACTCAAACTCATACTTTCTTTGCTCCGGCCTCACTCAGTGAGGCTGTGGCTTTCACCAACGAAAACCCCGGTTTTCGAGTGTTAGGGGCCGCTACGGATTTTGGTGTCCAAACCAACAAAGGAAAACCCATTCCAAAAGCTTTGTTGAGTCTGCACTTGATACCGGACCTTTATGAAATTCAGGAAACGCCCGGTTGTATTACTGTGGGAGCTCGAGTTCCCCTTGCTGAGCTGCGCCGAGCGGTTTCCAGCACCAATCCTGAATTTTCGAAGTTTCTCGATCTGTTCGCATCGCCTCAAATTAAAAACGTAGCAACTTTAGTCGGAAATATTGCGAATGCTTCTCCCATTGGCGACACCCTCCCTTTCCTATTGATTTCAGACGGCCAAGTGCACGTAGCTAGTCAAGGCCCTAAAAACGGTACTATTGAAAAACGACTGATTCCCCTAACCGAACTCTACTTGGGTTATAAAAGCCTTTCCCTTAAACCGAACGAAATTATCACCCACGTTTCCTTCCGACCCCACTTGAAAAATGAGATTGTGAGACTTTACAAATCAAGCCAAAGAAAGGACCTGGATATTAGCACAGTCAGCGGGGCATTTTCACTTGTCACGACCCAAGATAAAGGAATTATAAAAGTACAAGAAGCTCGAATTGCTTTGGGCGGAGTAGCTGCCACACCTATTCGAGTACCTGCTGCTGAACTGGCGTTAAAACAGCAAATCATGACGCCTCAACTTTTTCAGGATGTGGCCCAACTTCTTGCAAATTCAGTAAAGCCCCAAAGTGATTTACGGGGAAGTCAACAATACCGAAAAGTATTGGTAAAAAATCTGTTCAAGAAATTTGGTGATGAGGTTCTTCGTGGCTGACTCGCTTCACACTCTTAAAGATTCCGGTAGCGCATCTCATGATTCTTCTTGGACCCATGTGACGGGACGTTCAGAATACGTGGATGACCGTCCTCTTTTAAAACACGAACTCTGGTGCGGACTTGTTTTTAGCCCTTATGCTCATGCTAAAATGAAGACGCTGAATTTGAACTTTGCGCTAAAAGTTCCAGGAGTTGTTGCTGCAGTTACAGCTCAAGATGTTGTTCACAATCATTGGGGAACAATTTTTCAAGATCAGCCTATTCTTGCTACAGAGGAAGTTCAGTATGCAGGAGAAGTAGTTGCAGTACTAGCAGCTGAGACCAAATCAGCGCTAGCAGAGGGATTAAGAGCCGTTGAAGTGAAGTGGGAAAAGCTTCCTGCCATTAAAACTATTGATGAAGCCATTACTCAAAAAAGCTTCATTGGCGAACAGCGGACGATAGCAAGAGGAAATGTTGAAGAGGCCTTAAAAAATTCGCCTCATAAATTGAAAGGTGTGGTTCAGATCCAAGGAGCTGATCACTTTTATTTGGAAAGTCAGGCGGCCGTTGTTTATCCGAAAGAAGACGGTCAATTGGAAGTTCACTCCTCCACTCAACATCCGACAGAAACCCAGCATGTGGTGGCCAAAGCTTGCGGTCTCGCCTTTAAAGATGTTGTCTGTATTGCAAAACGCTTAGGTGGTGGCTTTGGAGGAAAGGAATCCCAAGCAGCCCCTATTGCAGCGTATGCGGCTCTTATTTCTCAAAAAACCGGTCGTCCCGCTAGATTGGTTCTTACCAAAGATGACGACATGATCATCACTGGGAAAAGAAATCCTTTCCAGATTCACTATGAAGTAGGTTTTACATCGGAAGGAAAGCTAATGGCATTAGATGCCCAATTATTTTCTGATGGCGGAGCTTATGCGGATCTTTCCACTGCTATCATGGAAAGAGCAATGCTTCATAGTGACAATGCCTATTACGTTGCTCACATGCGGGTGAAAGGACAAGTTTGTAAACTAAATTATCATCCCCATACTGCTTTCAGAGGATTTGGTGGGCCCAAAGGAGTGGCTCTGATCGAATCAATCATGGAGGATATTGCTAGAGCAACTCAAAAAGATGCTCTCGATATCCGAAAACTGAACTGTTACAAACCCGGGGAAGACACCACTCATTACGGGCAAGCTTTGGAAAACAATCTTCTACCGGGTCTTTTTGAAAAACTGGAAAATGATTGCGATTACCGAGCCAGAAGAACAGAGATTCAAAAGTGGAATCAAAAAGCACTTTTAGAAAGTGGAAATCCCAGAGGCCTATCCTTAACTGCCGTTAAGTTTGGCATTTCTTTCACGACAAAATTCTTAAACCAAGGAAATGCGTTAGTGATTGTTCACACGGACGGAAGTGTCCAAGTTTCTACCGGAGCTGTGGAAATGGGGCAAGGAGTGAACACACGGATCGCCACCATTGTAGCGGAGGAATTAGGACTCCCCATCAGCTCAGTGCGCATGATGCCCACTACAACAGAGAAAAATGCCAACACTTCTCCAACTGCTGCCTCCAGCGGCACAGACATCAATGGTGCTGCTGCTCAGAAAGCTTGTCTTGAAATCAAAAAACGCTTAGCCGCTCTAGCTCTTCGACTGGAAACCATTCCAAAGGAGTCCTGGGCTTACAAAACTGCTGGACTAGGGACGATGCCCGAGGTCGTATTGGGAAATGACATTGAAACTGCGCTCTCTGAAGTGAGCTTTCATAACTCTCATGTACAGATTCGGAAGACTTCTTTCAGTATTCCTTTTGTTGAGTTAGTGAGGGAAGCCTATTTGAATCGTATTTCCTTAAGCGAATATGGGCATTTTAGAATTCCCCACTTGGGCTTTGACAAGATTAAGGGACAAGGACGCGCTTTTCTTTACTTTACCCAAGGAGTCGCAGCCAGCGAAGTAGAGATCGACCGTTGGACTGGAGAAGTAAAAGTTCGCCGAGTAGATATCCTGATGGATCTAGGACGTCCCATTAACTATGGCCTGGATTTAGGGCAAGTAACGGGCGGATTCATTCAAGGAATGGGCTGGGTAACCACCGAAAACTTGGTTTACAACGATGACGGGTTCCTTCTTAGCCACTCTCCCAGCACTTATAAAATTCCCAGTATTCAAGACACACCCCGAATTTTTAATGCAAATTTAGTTCACAACGATGGGAACACAGTTAATGTCAAAGGCACTAAAGCGGTAGGTGAACCTCCTCTTCTGTTATGTCTTTCAGTTTGGACAGCAATTCGAGACGCCATCATGAGTTTTAGAGGAAACCAAGTTATTCCTCTCGCTATACCCGCCACTGCCGAAAGAGTTTTACGAGCCCTAAGCCCGGAGGATTTTTCGTCTCTATGAGCCGTTTCATTCAGGAATACTTGTTGAAAGCACACGAACTTTCTATTCAAGGCACCCCCTTCGTAACAGTGACACTGGTTCAACCGGAAGGGCATGTTCCGCAAGATATGGGAGCCAAAGCCATCATTACTCATGAGGGGATTGCTTGGGGCACCGTGGGGGGCGGCCGCTTAGAAGCCCAAGCCATCCAGCATTCTAAAACCCTTCTTGAACAAGCTTCAAACACCGATTTGAAAACTCCGGTTGCTCCGCAACTGATTCGCTACGATTTGAAACAAGACTTAAATATGGTTTGTGGGGGCTTTGCCACTCTTTTTTATGAAACTGCCTCCCGACGAAGTTGGAACATTGCCGTGTTTGGAGCGGGTCACGTAGTGCAAGCAGTTATTCCTTTAGTTGCATCATTCGAATGCAATCTTTGGTGCATTGATACTCGTGAAGAATGGCTTAGCAAACTACCGAATAAATCAAACCTGAAAAAAGTGTGCACTCCGGATTTGCCTGCTTATGTGAGTCAGCTTCCAGAAAACATGTTTTATTTGTGCATTACTCAAGGACACTTTACTGACTTGCCGATTGTGAGAGAAATTCTAAAGAGAGGAAATCCCCTCTTTTTAGGTGTAATTGGAAGTGTTCAAAAAGCCAAAACATTACGAAACACTTTAAAAGAAGAAGGATTTTTGGATTCTCAAGTCCAATTAATCCATTGTCCGGTAGGACTTCCGATAGGAACCAATGCTCCGAGTGAAATTGCAGTCAGCATTGCTGCTCAGCTTCTCCAAAAGCGAGATGAACTGAGTAAAGAACGCTCTTAACTTCTACCTTTTACAATTTTCATAAACGATCGACTTTGAATTTCTTTCAAAGTTAATCCTGTGTTGAGAGCTTCCTCCGAAGTAATAGCTCCACAACTGAGCCCTCTCAAAAAGAAATTCAGCAATCCCTGACCAGTCGCAGCGTCATCAAAGACATCTCCTAACAGAGTTGCTTTAGCTGCTTTTTCTACAAAGCCTTTCAAACGATCGGACGCTGATCCCAAGGACTCTAAGAAGAAGGCATAAGTAGCAGCATAACGAATAGGAAGCTGAGCTGGATGAAGATCCCATCCCTGGTAAAAGCCTGTGGCAAGAGAATGGCGGATATGATCATAACTTAATTTCCAGGCCCGATGCACCACAGCTCGGTTCTCTTTTAATTGACTGGCAGTAAGGACCCCTCCCTCTTGGGCGCGATGAGGTCCGACAGGCATCACATTCGTAGCCCCATCGGACAGAAGAATGGGTAATCCCATGAGAGACACTTGCATGACATGTTTTGCAAAGTCACAAACCGGATTCACCATGGTCTGATAATGAGCGGTAATCCCACACCCAGCAGTGTAATCATAAGTTCCAAAGTGAGCGCCAACACACCGGCCCTTCCCAGCTTCCACAAAACTTCTTAAGGGTGACTGACCTTCAACATTCAAAATAGCTTGCGTTGTTTCCACCATGAATTCGTACTTCAAACTCCCGGGCTCTAATCGATGCTTTTTTTCCAATGCTTCAAATAGCTCAACTAGAGCAGCACACTGCTCCGGATGGGTTACTTTGGGCAAAGTGACGACAAAGTGGGAAGGCAATTCTCCAGATGTTTCACTTAATAGCGTGGAAACGAAAATGTCTAACGTTCGAATACTTCGCCGGTGACATTCCTCAGAGAACGGTTTGATACGGATCCCAATAAAAGGAGGCAACGAGCTCTGGTTCATACCCTTGGCTACTTCTTTAGCGCCGCTTTCAGCATGGCCGTCTTCTTCGGAATCAGGTCGTGTACCATACCCATCTTCATAGTCGATTCTAAAATCCTCGACTGCTTCGTCTTCCAATTTTTTCACAATCCGTTGGTAAATTGTGTTCCACAGCTCTGGATTTCCCTGTTCCTCTCCCAAAGCTTGTCTCAACATAAGGGCATCAGGGGCGTATTCTTTTAACGTCCTCAAAGCGACTCCGCTCATCTTTTTGGCAGTATCACTGGAGAAGATTTGGGCGCCCCCATAAACCGTATGGACGGGCTGGCGATCGTGAGACCCTCCCGGATAACAGTGGGCATGTTTAAGATTGGCCTCAGTTAAGTTTTTTAAAGTTGATTGGATCAGTTCTTGAGTAAACGAAGTTTTCATAGTTTCAGCTTCCTCGGTAAGTTGAATATCCAAACGGGCTCAAAAGCAAAGGGACATGATAGTGTTGATTGAGTTCCGTAATTTCAAACTGAACTAGCACTGAAGGGTAAAAAGTGGAGATCTTTTTAGCTTCAAAATAAGCTTGGGTAAAAAACTCAATCCGATAGACTCCCCCCTGAATTGGGCCGCTCCACCAATCTTCAATTCTGCCATCTTCATTAGTACTTGATTCCCCCAATTTATCCCAAGTTCCTTGAGAGTTTTGCCGCTCCAATATACATCGTAGGCCGCTTGCTGGTCTTCCACTGCTGACATCCAAGACGTGGGTTGTTATTGGACTTCGTTTATTCATGAATGAGTTTCTCCAATCGAAGGATCATGATTTTTTCCTGCTCTTGAGCTGCAATTTGGATTTCAACTTCAGGATCGTGGCTTAATCGTTGTTTCAATAAGCTCAACATTTCTTCTGCACTTTTTCCGGTAGCACAAACAATGAAAATATACCCAAACCGATTCTCGTAGTTTTTATTTCCCAAAGCAAGTGCCTGTAAAACAGTGGAAGAAGCTCCTTCACTCCCTTTTTGCTCCTGTTCCGCCCACGCTTTTGTGCTAGAAAACTTCTCCTGCAAACTTTTCAGATCCCCTATTTTAGGATGGTGTTCAAAAGCTTCTTTCCAATCGGTAACGTTTAGCTTTCTCCAAATCTGCAATGCCTGTTTATGCATTTCCATGATGCTCGCAAAAGGGCGTTGCTCTTCCATCTGAGAAACCCAGCTTGAGGAACCGCAACAATGGACAAGCGATTTTCGGACTTCTTGCCTATCAAGCAGGTTGAACTCAGATAAAGAAAACGTTTTCATTTGAATGGCAACCCATGAACTCGCAAGCGACTTATTCCCCCATCTGGGAAAATGTTTAATCGCACATAATCAAAACCATTCTTTTTTGCCGCTTCTGTAAGCGCTTTATCAAAATAATGGCGGAAATGGGCCTTCAATTTGGTTTGAGGAAGTATCTCAACCCATTTGAGGTCAGTCTTTTTCGCTAGTTGCTCTGGGGTTAAATTTCGTTCCGGGTAAGCACATCCTTCAATAGAACAAGTGTCAGGGTAATTTCCTTTGAAATGATTTGTATCTACTTCAATCTTTCGTATCAGCCCAGTGGTTCCCAGTTTTACGACAATCCAATCATGTCCTGGAACTCGCTTTCTTTGTGTTTCCCAGCCATCTCCCATGTTCACTGCTCTTCCGGGCAAAATCAGGTTGTTCATGGGTCCGTAGAAATTATCATTACAAGTTATGACTTTTGCTCCATTGGCAATTGCAGAAAGATCGAAAGGAGTCTTTGTTTTTCTGAGTTTTTCCCAATCCGGAGTAACTTCTCCGTAAAGTCGTAATCTTGCCACGCCCCCATCTGGGAAGATATTTAAACGCACGTGTGTCCAAGATTGTTCATTGGAGACTGAAAAAAAATTATCGCATGAACTTTTTAATGCAGTTTTTCCGATCAGCTCGACCCACTTGACAGAGCTCTTCAACAGATTGGAAGGGGCATCTGCTTTGGGGCAATAAGCTGCTTCTAAAGAAAAATGCTCAGGATAGTTCCCGGTGAAGTGCATCGTACTCACGTTGACCCCCTGGATTTTTCCGGGAATGCCCAACTTTAAGATGCACCAATCAAACCCCGGAGTTCGTCTCCGTCTGGATTCCCAACCATCCATCCACTTTCCTTTTGAAGTATATTTCCCAGGAATAAAAACTGGCTCTGTAGATTTCACTAAATTATTCTTGGACGCAAAAAAGTCATCATTGGTCAGAAGCGCTCTGCCTCCAATTCGCTCTGAAACCAAATCTATCAATCCATTGAAGGGATTTTGGGCATTTATTTTTGTTTCCATTAGTTTCTCCTCACTTCTTTTCCTAAAGGTCCATTTAATGTTCCTGAGTCAAATACACACTGGCCACGAACAAATGTCTTTTCCACTTTGCCTTTCAGTGTTTTTCCGAGATAGGGCGTTACGGGGTGACGATGTAAAATATCCCGAACATTAAGTTTAAACTCAGCTTCGGGATCAAAAACAACTAAATCCGCGTCTGTGCCACTTTCAATTCTTCCAGTTTTATTTTGAATATTTAGAAATTTAGAAGTGGATTCGGCCATCCAATGACTTAAGAGTGGCAAAGCCAAATGTCGTTTCGTCATTTCAGTCCAAATAACCGACAAACTGAATTGGAGGCCAGCAATTCCTCCCCAAGCAGAATCAAAATCCCCGGTCTCCAAGTTTTTAAGTTGAGGAGTACAGGGAGAGTGATCTGAAACAATAAAATCGATAACTCCCTGAGATAGACCTTGCCATAATGCTTCTTGATTGCTCCGTTCTCGAATGGGGGGAGCACATTTAAAGTGAGTGGCCCCTTCAGGCACCTCTTCCGCAAGAAGGCTCAAATAATGGGGACAAGTTTCCACAGTAAACTTCAATCCCTCTTTTTTAGCCTGTTGAATATCTTGGAGCGCTTTCGCCGAAGACAAGTGAACGATATGCACACGGCAACCGGTTTCTCGGGCTAACCGGATCATCAAACGAATTGCTTCAACTTCCCATTGATCGGGCCGAGATTGTAAGTAGCGATGATATTCTCGATGAGAGTCAATCTTTATTGAAACAGGACTTTCTAATTCTGCGTGCACAAGAAAAGGCACGCCCTTTTTAGCTAAAACCGGCATGCTTTCCCGCAAAACTTTTTCTGAGGCCATTGGGAACTCTGAAACGCCAGAATCAATCATGAATGCTTTAAAACCCATGATCCCCGCATCAATGAGGGGCTCTAAATCTTTCTCGTTTCCGGGAATCACTCCCCCCCAAAAACCATAATCCACATAAGCAGTCTTCTCTGCAGATTTTCGCTTAAGCTGAAGCGCATCTACGGTTACTGTTGGGGGAATGGAGTTTAAGGGCATATCAATTAAAGTCGTAATACCCCCAGCAGCAGCTGCTTGGGTTGCTGTTGCGATACCTTCCCACTCAGTTCTGCCCGGTTCGTTCATATGAACATGAGAATCACAAAGCCCTGGCATCAGAACTTTCTCTCCCAAATCAATCAGCTTGCCCGAATACTCAGCGGGGAGTTGTCCCTCAATCGATCGAATGATTCCACTTTCGATAAAGACAATAGCTGGGCTCAACTCTCCCAGACTTTGGCCTTTTTTGGGCAATAATACTCGCTGACTTTTGAGAGCAAAATTCATACTAAGGAAAACTAAACTCCACTTTATGTTGGGTCTGAGGTTTTATTTCTATTTTTTGATGTTTTTCTCCTAGAGTCTCGTGCCAAGCAGAAAGGGTGTAAACCCCAGGCGGGATTTGATCCCACTTCACTTCACCCTTTTCATTACTTACTCCGAAATAGGGATGCTCCATTACTCCGATATATCCTGACATCCAAGGATGGAGATCACATTTTGAACGAAACATGATTTCAGGTTTCATGAGTTTTCTGGTCACTTTCTGATCTTTCTGAGTGAGACTGAGATTAAACTTATCGTTATGTTTTGAGAGTGTATGGATATTGTGTAAAAAAGCATCACTATTGAGAAAAGTGATCGGTTGTCCAGCTCTCACTCCAATCACATGCGGTCGATACGCACATTGACGTTGATCCACCACTACTTCTTCATTGGGAATCGGAAACTGTTTCCCTTCAAGACCTTGACTAATCCAAAGAAAAACATTTTTCAGGCGACCTTCTTGAGAGATGAGCTCTTCAGAAATTAAGCCCCCCTGATTTCCTGATTGGCACTCAGGAGTAACCTTAATTTTCTTAGGAGCTGAAATAGTCCCAGTAAAAAGCACTTGTAGAGAGAGCGAACCTGATTGAGACAGATCAACAGGCGCCGCTTTACCAACTGAACTTTGAACGGAAAGAGTTTCATCCGTGTTTTTTTCTACCGTTAAATAAAAAAGTCCCAGCACAGATAAAGCGATAAGCGCTGGAGGGACTATTCCCACTTTTTCCTTAGTGATTTTATAGTGCCGAGCACACGCCCCTAGTACAAATAAGAGAAGAAGGATCAAAACGCTTTTTTCACTGCCATAAGTCATAGGATAGTGATTGCTCAACATGAGAAACAGGACCGGAAGAGTTAAATAACTATTGTGGACAGAACGCAGTTTTGCTTTTCCGCTCAAAGTAAAGTCAGGCTTTTTTCCAGCTTTTGTTGCATCAATCATTTTTTGTTGGGCAGGCAAAATTCTTACCCAAACATTGGCAACCATGAGAGTGCCAAAAACGGCTCCGACATGCATGTAAGCAGCCCGACCACCAAAAAACTGAGAAAGCCCCCAAACCAAAGCGACCATGAGTAAAAATGAAATAACCGTAGCGACTTTGGTGTTTTTTCCAATCGAAGAATTCCACAACCCGTCATAGATGAACCAAGAGAGCGGCAACAGTAAAAGCGAAAAACCAATTGCTTGAGGAACACTGGCAGACGTTTGAGGCGCATCAAAAAGAAGAGCGCCCCCTCCAGCATAATAAACCACAGCCATGAGCAGAACGCCTGTGATCCAAGTAAAAGCAGCTTCCCACTTAAACCAATGAAGGGTTCGCGGCATTGAACCGGGACCGATTTTTCTTCGTTCTACTTGGTAAAAACCCCCGCTGTGGACCATCCAAACTTCGCCTTCTACGTCTTCAGTGGTTTTTTCTGGAGGAGTGAGAGCTTTATCCAACCAAATAAAATAAAAAGAACTCCCAATCCAGGAGATCCCAGCAATCAGATGGCCCCAACGCAAAAAGTAGCCGAGCCAATCGCGCAACGAGTCAAGCATGGGGAGAATCATAAGCCTAATAGGAAGCAACGCCAACGACTGGATTTAACTCATTTAACGAGATTGAGCTGAGGGATTTTAAGAGTTGAGAACCATCTAAACAACTGAAATAATAAGACAATTACCGAGGCCCAGTCAGTGAAACTAAACATTCTGACTTTAATTTTAGTAGGACACTGTTTTTTGCAACTGAGAGCGGAACACAATCACTCATCTGAAACACTGATTCGACCGCCACAAGACCAAGTCACTTTCTCAGGAGCAACCGATATCACTATGAAATCGGACGATGGTTCCACCCACCTCTGTCAAAGCACGCTGGTTGCCAGAAACCCGCTAAAAGAACACAAATCTATTTGTAGAGTTGCCTTTCTCACTGCTGCTCACTGTGTAGATTCCTCATTTGATGCGATTGAATTTTCTGGTTTTGGAGAGATTAAAAAGAGTCAACTCAAGTTGTGCCGCCCAAGAGAGTACGCACGCAACAAAGCGCGATTTTGGAAAGATAACCCTTCGGTTCCAGGCGACTCAGCAACTCTTATTTTTGAAATTCCTTGCGATAATAATTCGGTTCTCCGCCCGGCACGCTTAGCTCCTCTGAATGAAGAAAGAAAAGCAGCTCTCGACCATCCTCCATTCTTTTTACAAAAGCGATCCAGCCCAGCCCCCGAAAACCCAGGGGGTGGAAAGAGAATTCAAGCAGATATCCAAGAAAGCTCAGGAAAGATTTATCACTTTCATGCACCCACACCCCAAGGTTCTGCTATTGTGGGAGGAGATTCGGGCGGACCTATTTTTGATGCCAAAGGACGCTTACTGTGCCCCATGATGGGATCCAGTTACGAATACTTGAGAATCGAGCAAAAATTGAAACACCCTGAACCCGATGGGAAATCGAATCGGCCTGTAGATCCTTTCGATGTTTCTTGCGATAGCCGAGCCATCGCGAGACTCAGCATTCATCTTGAACTTTTTGGAATGTCTAACGACCCAACCCAAGAAGTGCCCAGCTCTCAACCGCTCAATTCAGACAAGACCTGCAACGATTAGCTGTTGATATCTTTTACTTTGACGACAGTAATTTTTTCGAGACTTACTTTCTCTACACTGACTAAGTATTTTTTTGTTGCCTCTGGTAAATGTCCCCACATTCGAACGGCAATATAAATACTCAGCAGAGCAAAAGGGATCAAAAAAGCAGGCCAATAACGCCAGCTATGGTTGGTGAGGTACCCTAAAGATACGGATTGAAGGCCCGTTCCCAAGTAAACAAACCCGTCCGTAATTCCAGAAGCCGTTGCTGTGAGTTTTCTTCCTCCGAAATCAGCAGCTGCAGTGCCCGACATCAAAGAGTGAATTGAAATCGAAAGCAAACAAATCAGCACGGCACAAACTCCAACGAGAAATGGGTTGGAGTACAACGTGGTGAACAAAATAACAGACAAGACAAAAATTCCGACTCCCGCAATGGCTACCGGGGGACTTCTGCGCGAATGAAAAATGTGATCGGACGCATAACCAATCGCAAATCCTCCTACGATTCCCGATATGCAAAGTAAAAGACCCCAATGCCGAAGAAACACTTCCGCTCCCGGTTGGGGCACTTCCTTAGCAAAAATAAAATACCACTGCATCACCCCATTTCGGATAACTCCAGTGGTAAACTCAACCACTGCAATCATCATCAACACTGGATTTTTAAATACTAACTTCAGGGTTTCCACCATGGTGTATTCCACGTGCATTTCACCCGATGAAGCATCATGAGTATCAAAATCTTCAAACTTAGCTTCACGAGGAGTGTCCTTAATCAGCCACGCGTCTAATAAAGTCCAAGTCAATAAGATGGTAGCTGGGATAAAAAACACCAACCAAGTTGCATCGGTCGTTTTTCCTTCTAAAGCAAAAATCTGACGAAAAGCGAGTTGAAAAGGAGTAGGATCTTTCACTTGAGAAGCAGCAGCATCCGCAATGGCTTGTCCCCAATCAAAAGCGAAATACACCCCAAAAGAAATGAGAGTGCCAAATATAGCCCCAAAAATACCTCGCTCCCGAACATGAAACCAGTAAGCTTTTACTTTTATAATGGAAACGGCCCCATAACTTTGAAAGAACATATTGAGTGAATAAAGCAGCGCAAAAGTGAGCGTTAAATCAAAAGGCCATCTCTTGTGCAACAAGAGAAAAGTAATCACTCCCATGAGAATGTTCGCAATGGATGACCCCACTGTCGCTATGATAATTCCTCTTTTGCCACCAATTTTATCAACTAAAGGACCGTTCACTAAAAATGAAAGCCCGTAGATAATGGTTCCGGCTCCAAAAATGAGTCCGAAACTTTCTTTGTTCATCAAGGGACCTAAAGCATTTTTGGTTACATTCAAGTTGTAGCGAGCCATATACAAAAATGCATAACTCATCCCCATGGGGAACCAGTTAACAAACCGGCGAAACATGAACTTGCGACCATGCTTCAAGGGATTGTACTGAAAATACAAAAAAACCACGGAAAAGAGGGTCAGGGTGACTAAGCCTACCGCCATGAAAAACTCCTTGCAGATTTCTAGAAAAAATCGACCGCTTTGTATCGTGTCTGAGCAGAGGTTGTAAACGTCGGATTCACCCGCTTGAGTTCAATTGGCGTCTGGCGTTACTTTGCCCACTTCCCAAACGATTCCAGAATGAAACATTTCTCAATAGTTGCCGATAAGTAGAAGTTATTAACCCTTAAAACAAAAGATGGGTAACGCACCGTGATAATTTTGTTTATTTCACTGTTGTTGTGGAGTTCCCCCTCTCTCGCCGACTCACAACTCCCTCCCCTGAAGAAACAACTGCAGGGATTAACTGCCAACCATAATTGCAATACAGTTCCCGCATTGGCTCGAGAAATCCTGAAACAAGAGCCCTCTAACTTAGAGGCTCTCAAGGCTATTGAACAATGTACTCGTGAAGAAAGTGCGAACCGGTACACCCATAAAGCAAGTGAGATTTTTAAGAACTCCAAAATCCTCTCTTTGATTCCCAATCTTTTTTCATTTCGAGGAGCGCAAAAAAAACTGGAAGTGGAAGATTATCTCGCTTTGAGCGAGCTGTATCAGGAACTGGGAGAACCCGATAAAGAGCTTCAAATGCTCGAAGAAGCGCTGAGCCTCAACAAAAATGACCCTAGATTAAAACTCATTATTGCTCGAAGCCAGTTTGCCTCAGGAAATCGGAAAGGTGCTCAAAAGTCTTTTCGGGAATACTTGCATTTAAGTGAACAACACTCGGACCGACTCTATTTTATTGCCTATGTAACAGCAATGGCTTATCCGATTCCCGTCTTAATAGCTCTTTTGCTATTCACTTGGAGCTTTGGCTTCTTGCTGAGAGATCAATTTCGAACCACATTAGAAAAAACTCAAATCGTTTTGAACAAAGTTTCTAAGTCTCTGATCATCTTAGCCTGTGGCTTTTTGCCCGGATTACTCGCTTACGAGTTTTACTCAACGGGATCTGTTATCCCACTGGGTCTACTTTTTGTTTTGGCCACTGGATCATGTTTTCTCTGGATGGCCATTCCGCTTTGGAAACGTTGGCTATCTCATGGTGTGGGACAAGGATTTCGAATTCTTTCTTCGATTCTCAGTGGAGTAAAATTCGTACGACTCATTGGGTCCGTTTCGACAGGAACAAAAGTTTTGATTTCATTGAGCACTCTTTTCGTATTGGGGACCGTAGTTCCACTCATCCCAAATGCAGATTTGCGATACGCTGTTTCTGCTATTTCTTTGTTCCTTTTTTATGGAACCGTGGGTTCTTTAATCATTGTTTTTATTCGTTCCAGTAAGAGCCTAAAAAACTCCATGAGATGGATTGGAATTGCAGCTACTTTGCCTTTCGTTTTCTCTTATATTCTCTCCCACTGGAATGACTTGGGTCAGCCATTCATGCATACTAGGCTCCCCTCAGGACACGCTGTTCAGGCCTTAGCTAACTATCTTATTTTCTGGTCTTTCTCAGTCGTGCTGGCACTGCATTTAAGTAAAATTCTTGCAGATGCGATTGTACAGCCCATGAACGAGATTCTCAGTAAAGTTCAAGCTATTGAAAGTGGAAACTTCTCTGTCCGAACTACCCCCTCTTCTCGAGATGAGTTAGGAACTCTGGCCATTGCTGTAAATCACATGGCTGAAGGGCTCCAACGAAGAGAATATATTGAAAAAACGTTTTCCCGCTATATTGACTCAAAAGTCGCAAGGCGTATTTTAAGCGGCAACGAAGATGAAGTGAACATTGCAGGACAACGAATGACTGCCACTGTTCTTTTTTCAGACATCCGCGGATTCACTACTTTTTCGGAGCAGATTCCCCCCGAAGAAGTGATCAAAATTCTGAACACTTACTTTAGTAAGATGGTTGCCATCGTAAAAAATCATGGTGGAGTGATCGATAAATTCATCGGAGATGCCATGCTTTGTGTTTGGGGAGTTCCCCAATCCATTCCCAATGGGCCTGAATTAGCTGTCCGATGTGCCTGGAAAATGCAGCAGGAACTTCATTTGCTGAACCAGGAATTTCAACAAACAGGGCTTGCTCCGCTTGCGATGGGTGTAGGTATTAATTTTGGCAGTGTCGTAGCGGGAAGTTTAGGAAGCAATGACCGAATGGAATACACAGTTATTGGGGATGTCGTAAACACTGCCCAACGGGTAGAAGGAAAAGCTTCTGCGAACACCATTCTCATTACGGAAGAAACCTATGAACTCGTCAAAAGACTGGTGAAAGCCCGGTCCATGGGTAACTTTCTTTTAAAAGGAAAATCGACTCCCGTTCCCCTTTGGCGAGTGGAAGACCTTCCCAACATTTCCGAACAGAAAGCAGCTTAATTTTTGAAAAAAATTTCACAATTCCCTGCCTAAACTCCGCTCAACTTTTACGACGCGCCGCCGATAATTCAAGAGTGAACGAGGTGTTTATGAATTATGCCCAGAAACTTTCGGTCTGTCTGCTTAGTATTATTTTGTCGCTGGTGTCTGTATTAGCTTTTGCTGAGTCGTACAGCACCACCGATAATCGAACCATTATTCGCTCCGGATTCCAAGTTCAGCGGTTCAAAGGGGGCAATACTGATAGCGGCACCCAAGGTTTGATGGTGGGATACCGAAGCAGTCGCTACCTCTATAAAGGTTTCAGTTTAGGAATTGAAGCAGTGGCTGGAGCCCCTCAAGATGGCTCTATCGTCGACAATAATGTTTTTTATACTGGACTGACTCTCGGTTGGGACCAGTCGTTTCTCAAAATTTTGACTTATGAATTTGATGTTCTAGTGGGTTATGGATACGGCAAGAGTGATAATTTAGGCGTCTCAGGAGATGGCTTTACGATTCAGCCTCAAGTGGGCTTGGGATTTGTTTTAGTAAACGGATACCGCTTGAGTTTTCTCCCAGGCTATCTCTACATGCCTCGCACAAATGGCTTTAGTGGATTTACTTTTAGCTTGCGGCTAGACAGAAAAGCGGAATCGCTGCCCGGAAAAGCTGTAAATGACTAAAGGAGGGTATTAACGCCCTAACTGCAGCACGTTTGAAGCGGGGATCATTTCGACCACATTATCTTCCGCAGGTCCCGATACCATTTTTACTTCGTGTGCGCTTCGATTGATTTTCACCTCTACTTGGGCGCCACGAGCAATGGCTATAGCTTCTCGGTATGAGAGCTCTCCTTCGCCGTTTGCATTGGGCCCCAACTCAATTTCATTTGCTTCTAACTTGCCGCTAAATTCTCCATTGATATAAATTTTCCCTTTAGCGCGGATTTCTCCGCCAAAAAACTTACCGGTTACTCGAACGTCATTACCCGTAACAATATTTCCAGTCAGCAGCTCGCCTTCAATCGTTACGTTTCCTGCTACTGTTTCGATATTTCCTTTGCAACTCCCCTTAATGGTGATGTTTGCTTTCTCTTTGGAAAAAATATTTCCAACTACATCCCCACTCAGTTCTAAATCGCAAATAACATGGATGTTCCCAATCAGCTTGCTCCCTCTCAAAAGAGTATTGGATTTACTCACGGGAGCTTTGGGCTCTGGCACCCCACTCGTTAAATCTTCCTGGGAGAGACCTCGCAAATTTGTTTCTCTCGAATCAACGGGGACGGTTTGTCTTTCGGGTGCTTTTCTGCCAAACATAGAAATTCTCCTCTTCCTTTAGCTCATTAGTGAGATCGGAATAAATTTTGATGATCTTAAAACAATTTTATGGAATGGAGCGGCACGCCTGACGCGATTCAGTATTGCTCAACCTAACCAGAACCAAAGAGCAAACATTACTCCCACTAAGAGCAGACTGAGCACTTGATTCAAACGATGACTCAACCGAGATTCCTGTGCCATGGTCAAATCCCCTTGAGTGGAAACTCCTTTGCTTCGATGTTCCCACGTTAGTCCTGCAAGGCTCTCAGCAGTAGGAGCTGGAGTTAAGAAACTCACTCCGACTAAAATCATGGAACAAATCACAAATAAAATTACAGCAAAATGAAGGAAGTTGATTTCCGCTATCCATTCCCAAAATGTGCCAGCAGGAAGCCCAGTCTTATTGGGACCATTCAGAAGCTCTAATCCCAATCGAGCAAAACCTAAAATAAAACCAATCCCCAGCGCTGAAATCGCGCCGGTACCATTGAGACGGGAAATAAAAAGACCCAAAAGAAAACAAGCAGCTATGGGAGGAGCAATATAGCCCTGAACACTCTGCAAATAAACGTAGAGCTGCGAAGAAATATATTTCATGAAGGGGATCCAAAGAAGCCCAAGCACAGCCAAAAGAACGGTGGTCCAACGTCCCACCGAAACCAAAGTTGCTTCACTGGCATCAGGTTTCAACTTCCTAAATACATCCCACGTGATCAATGTAGAACAGGAATTAAATACTGCACTCAAAGAACCCATCAAAGCTGCCAGTAAAGCAGCCAAAAACAGTCCTCGCATGCCTGGACTCAACAAATGAAGAACTATCCGAGGAAGCGCCTGGTCCGAATTGCTAGCGTTCATATCCGCAAACAAAACACGAGCAATTATCCCAGGAAGAACAAAGAGAAATACCGGGAGAATTTTCAAGTATCCAGCGAGAATCGTTCCTCCCCGAGCGTGGCCAAGGTTCTTGGCAGAGAGAGTACGTTGAACAATGCACTGATCAGTACACCAATACCAAATTCCCAAAATTGGAGCGCCAAAGACGATGCCTGTCCATGGAAACTGAGGATGGCTAGCTGCTTTCCACATGGAGAAAAACCCATCGGGAGCTCGATGAACTAATTCAGACCAACCGCCAACTGCTCCCAATCCGGTAAATACCAGTAGAGCGGACCCCAAAAGCAAAACTACGGTTTGGAGCATGTCTGTGTAAACTACGGCTCGCAGTCCTCCCAAAACAGTGTAAATTCCCGTGAAAACCACAATCACTCCAGCGCTAATCCACATGTCCAATCCAGCTACTTCCTTAATAATGATTCCCCCAGCGTACAGGGAAACACTGATTTTGGTCAGCACGTAACCAATGACTGAAATAGCAGTAAAGTACCAACGGCAAGCTGGGTTGTATCGACGCCCCAAAAACTCTGGCATCGTGAAAACTCCACTGCGCAAATAAAAAGGCACAAAAAGCCACCCTAAAAGAAGAAGAATCAAAGCGGCCAGCCACTCAAAATGGCCCACCGCAAGTCCCGAAGCAGCTCCTGTTCCTGAGAGGCCTACAAGATGTTCGCTCCCAATATTGGAAGCAAACAGGCTTGCCCCCACTGCAAACCAGCCCAAGTCTCTTCCCGCAAGAAAATAGCTTTCACTTTCATTGTCATTTCGACGAAAAGCCCACCAAGCAACGAGGATAACCGCAGCGAAGTAAAGAAGGATGACTAAGACATCAACGTTCTGCAAATGGTTCATATTTTTTATTCGAAAGATTCTAGTTCGCTGGGTTCTGGAAAGACTAAATCTGCTATTTCAGAAAAAGCTGCTCGCATCTCTCCGATTAATGGTTTGCCATCCCACGCTTTTGAACATCGGATGGAGCGAACGCCCGAGGGGGAGCTCACTGCTAACGTAACAGAAATGGTCTCTTGAGGCGGAAGCCCTTCCAACACATTTCCAGAAAACACAACTTCTCTTCCCGCGCTTAATTTACGATCCTCAGTGGAAGGCTCAACGTTTAAATAACAAACATCGTTGTATTTGTTGGGTGGCAACATTTTAAAAACCATTGCTGCGCTATTAGCAGGAATCACGAGATCCTTTTTAAAAACCAGTTTTGTTCCTTTACCTATGTGGATCAGTGAAAGATGGTCTTTGGAATCGCCCCATGCTGACTGAGACAATCCCAGAAGGCTAGACAAAGAGAGACTCGCCAATAAGCTACCCATGTGAACTAAAACATTTCGCATAACACGCTCTTCCCTTGATGGTTAAAATAGAGGTGGGAGTACCATCCACCGGATCCCAAGTCAACGCGTGGCGCCAGCCAGTGATATGTTCATATTTTTCAGTAGTTTAGAACCCTATTAAAACTCCTTAAGCCCTCGGTTTAGAAACCGAAAAGTGTAGAAATCTCCAACTTTTAATGCTCAAATCCATTAAACCATTTTTCCTAATTGGGTATTGGCTGGCTCTCACTCGGTCGTTGCTCTTGGCCAGCCCCTGGTTACTTTTTTCACGACACTTGGCGGAACATCCACCCGTTGACTTATCTTTTGAGCCCTTTTCTTGGGTCACCCATTTTTTGGCCTACTGGTTGTTACTGGCTTTGATTGAGCAAGTGAGCCCCAAACGGAAACGCGGATACTGGTTTCTCTTCCTTCTCGCCCTTTTTCACGGAGGAATCTGCGAATACCTCCAAGGGTTCATTCCGGGCAGATGGTCCAGCTGGCCAGATTTTCTAGCAAACTCTTCGGGAATCCTCGTGGGCTGGAAGTGGAGTTTTCTCCGACTTAAACTTCCACCGCGTTGGGATCAGATTCGGAGTTTTCTGACTTTCCAGAAGCGTACTTCTCCAAGAACGCAGGCAACATAAAAAGCCCCACCCACCAAATAGCCGCTGTTCCAAGAAGTGCAATCCAACCTAAACTTTTTAGAACTCCAGCTCTTGCGAAAATTAATACTCCAAAACCCACTGCTGCAGTCATCAGAGCCAAATTGATACTGGTAGCTAGATCGCGAGCAGCTTTGAAACCCGACCCACACTCTCTCGTACGATGCACAATATGAATAGGGACATCGATCCCCATAGCAACAAATGTAGGAATGATACAAATATTGAAGATGTTAAATTTGACTCCAAATAAAGTCATTAGACCCATTCCAACTGGCAAAGCGAACAGGAGCGGCAAATAGCTCAAAAGGGTATCGCTTGTCTTCCTCACATTGGCCCAGATGAACAACCCTACAGAGACAAAGATCACTATTAAAATAATAACGCCGTCTTTCCCAATCAGATCGAGAATATCGGAAAAAATGACAGCATCTGAACCGGTAAGCGCATTTGGAAAACGGTTTTCCACATCTCGTATCATTGCCGCATACTTTCTCACTCCAACCAGTTCGCTCAATTTAATGGCCGGATACAAGTAAATTAAGAAACCACCCTTCTGAGTCCCGCGCAGCGGATCTTGGATATAGAGCGGAAGATCATTAAAAGTAAAAGGTTCAGCATCGACCCAATCTCTCACCACTGAAGCCGGTACATCTAAACTTTTTTCAATCCATTTGTCCTTGAACGGCTTTATTTTTTCTTTAATTCTCAGCAGGACTTGGCGCTTCTCAGCTTGTTGCTCCGGAATAATGCTGGCAGCGCTGATCATTTCGCTCACTAAATGTGGCTTATAGTGTTCGTTAATAAGTTTCTCGACGGCAAGCGCTTCCTCTTTACTTGGAACAGAAATAGCCGAGGGCGTATTGGAACGATCATAAATTGCATCAACGAGATCACCGAGTGCTTTCATCTTCTTTGAATGCTGAAGCATTTTGTCGAAGTCGTACTCAAATTGGACTTTACTAGCGAGTCCCAACAGAATCACTGACACTAAAGTCCCTACCATGAATCCTTTCGGCAATGAAAGAACAGGTAATTTGGGGGTCCAAGGAATTAAACTTTTTCGATGAGGTGCAATATCCATTTTAAACAGCTTTGCAAATGTCGAAAATGAAGCGAGAAGACACATTAAAACTGCTGTAATACCTATTCCGCAGATAAATCCAAATTCAGAAAAAGCGCGAAAGGAACTAAAACATAAAAGCAAAAACGAAACCGAAGCTGCTACTGCTCCCACAAAAACAGAGTGTCCGCTGCTAGCAAGAACTCTCCAAACAGGATCTGGCTCAGAACTTGAAGGTTCATCTTTTTCAAGTCTTAATCGCAGCAATAAGTGGATCCCATAATCCACTCCTAACCCCGAAACGATTCCCATTAAGAATCCGGTAATGATATTGATATGCCCAATTACTAAACGAGTTATTCCGACCGTTATTCCCATTCCCATCATCACAGGAAGAAAAATAATCAGCAAAGCTCTGACACTTCTTAAGTACAAATAAATAATCCCAGCAATAATAAGAATGGAGAGCGTACCCAACATGAAAATATCGGATTGGATCATCTCACTTTCAACAATTTTGGTGTAGTAACGCTCTGCAAAATCGTAAGTCACCTGTGAAGGCAACATCTTTGTGAGTACTCCTTCAGAAAAAGCAATCAACTCTTTCGTTTTGGCCAAATCCATGGAATCAAAACTAGGTTTGACCATGATGAGAAGATCTTTTTTATCCTTCGAAATCAAGTAGGGAGACTCGTCGGCCGATTTCTTGGCCATTTTTTTTAGTTCCCCGTCGAAAATGGATTTCTCAGATTTTTCTTCGGATTTTTCACTTTCTTGCTCATCCCACAATCCCAAATCGAAAGTGGAGCGCTTCAGGCGTGTTATTTCTTTGGAAATGTTTTCTTCCAATTCCTTAAGCTTAGGCAGGTCGACGTAATAAAGAAGCCGATCGGTGAAATAGTGTTGCTCTCGATGAAAGAAAGCACTTCTTACTAAATCCGATTTTTTAAGTTCCTCGGTTAAGGAAGGTGCAATTTCTAAATGAGACTTGTGGTCCTCTGCGTGAAGAACCATCGCAAAATATCCCACTCCTCCTACGACATCGGTTAGCTTCTCAAACTTGACGACTGCTGGATGATTTTGCGGGAGCAAATCGGTTAATGATAGTTTCAGCTGGATGCTGGAACCCAAGTAGTAGCCCACCACGGACAGAGTTCCCAACACGCAAGTCAGTGCCAAAGACCAATTTACTAAGATTTTTTTCATAAGGTGGGCAAATTCTATCGAGGAGATGCCCGCAGCGTCAAACTTCTATTAGCTTTTTAATCCCAAAATCCAGCCCTCCCGTTGAAGCGCTGTCCGTGGAATCCAGGAATTGAGCGATGGGCAGAGCCGAACTCGATGCTGTAGACTAACTGCTCCATAGGTGAGCACGAAGGCATCCGCATGATCAGGACTGCTTTCGACAATGTTCCACGTATCCATCTCAAATTTCCACTCTTTTGATTTCACTGCCCGACGCAATAGTTCGGGGTTTCGATGGGTCAGATTCAATTCCTCCCTCCAGAACAAACTGGGATACCCTTCAAACAACCAAGGCTTCAATTGGTCCCCCCGGGGAGCGCCATCAAAAGGCCAAATATGGACCCACTGTTCACTGGCTTGTCCCAGTTCTTTCCAAAACCGAAAAGTTCCAGTCTGAATATTTTTTTGATAAGGTCGAATTTGGAAAAGAGAATTAGACCCAGAAAGCATTTCACATTTTCGTTTGGGCACGTTTCTATTTCTTGGCTTTAACAACTGTTGAAAGAATGCTTCCGCCACTTCTCTACCAAACTCTTTACCTGATCGCTGAAAGGAAGCGGCTTCACTAAACAAATTCCACAAAGATGAACTTCCTCCTCGCCGAGTCCCCCAAACTGATTGGGGAAGACCCAATACGCAATCCGCTACAATAGCCAGGTCTGCTAAATCAATTCTGATTTCAAGAGCGTCTAAAATTTCTGCTACGGCTTGAGGTTTAAATTCACTCAGAAAAAGGGGCTTCTGCTTTAAGCAAGTTCGGAAGTACCAATGATTGTGAGCTTCAGAAACCGCAACGGTCAAAGGAAGGGGCTTGGCTTTTTGCCCTTTTGAAATGGCTGCTCCCGTTTGATCAACTCCCAAAATGACTCGGAACTTTTTCACTTAAACATTTGAGCCCAATAAGGACCGTTACCTTGAGCCACTCCTACACCAATGGTAGTGTAATTGCGATTTAAAATATTAGCGCGATGGCCATCTGAGTTCATCCAAGAATTTACCACTTCCCGAGCTGATGCTTGATTCCAAGCAATGTTCTCTCCTCCTGGGGGTAGTGGAGCAACCGAGTGACTGAGATTTCGGCTCTTTGCCATGTTTTCAGCTTTTCTTTCGGTAAGGGTCTGCAATTGCGGAGACACTTTAAGTGGTGCAAGACCCCGCTTCATTCTCTCCAGATTAGTAAAGCGAACAATCAATCGTTCCGTTTCACTGAGTTCCACTCCTTGGGGATTGGGAATGGCTGGATCTTCACTCACATCACTTACTGGACTATCTTTCTTGGCTTTAAACCAGCCAGAATCTCTTACTTTGAAGAGAATATCACCTTTCTTATAATCAATAGCTGCTCCTTGGGCGTTGAGAAACATTCCATCTTTATCGGCGCGATAAGCACTGGAAGTGGGCTCCCAACTTCCTCGAGCACTTTTATACTGAAAACTACCCTCGACCCATCTCCCTTCAACATATTCGGTAGGTGATCTCACCCCACTTGGAGCCACTGGACGAGACTTATCTTTTGAGGAAGTGTGACTAGAGATCTCTCCCCACAAAGGGGCACTCAGAAGAAAAGCATAAATCGAGATAATCAAAGCGACTGGTGTCTTCATGGGGATCTTATGAAAGCAATCTCTATTCCGAATAAGCTACGCCCAACTAGCCATAGTAACTTTCAGAATACAGCATTAGTGAGGATGCAACTGCCTGATTGTTAGACTTTAAAAATATCGCCTAGATTTCCATGGAGCGAATTGGGCCCCACTGTTAGAAACTCTCTTCCCTGTCCTGTCCATTCAAAAAACTCTCCACTTTGAACATCATAAATCCAACAGTGAATGCTGAGCTTTTCTTCACGCACCATTTGATCTACGACAGGATAAGTGAGTAAATTTTTTGCTTGCTCAATCACATGAACTCGAGTGAACATTTCCGGATCATTGATGTCTGGATAAAGTTTTCTCTCGCGCACCACTGGTTCAACCCATTTGGCAACACTTGGAAACTTCTTGGAGTCGATTCCGTCAAAAGCTCCTTTAAGAGCCCCGCATCGAGTGTGGCCACAAAGAATAATCTGGCGAACTCCCAGAGCTCCCAAAGCAAACTCAACTGCAGCCCCTTCGGCAGGCATTTGATCGGCACCCAGTGGCGGAATAATATTTCCTACATTCCTAACAATAAAAAGCTCTCCCGGTTCACTCGAAGTAATCAAAGTGGGATTAATTCGACTATCGCTACAGGTGATAAAGAGAGTGTGGGGTTTCTGTTGTTGTCCTAACTGGTTAAAGAGCTCTTCGTAAGCTTTTCTACGCTCCTTACGATACTGCTCCACTCCAAAAAGAAGACGACTTCTTGGACTGTAAGAATCCGTAGAATCTAAAACGTTTGCGATATCAGATTCAGATGTGACAAAGCTGCCACGGGTGACTCCTTCGGAATCTGCTGAGGACAGTACGTCACGACAATCTCTGTTTAATGACTTCAATACTACTTTTATTCCTTTAGAATTGAGCTCTTTGATAAAGTCGATTAAGAAAGCTGCCCCCGTACTATCAATCAGACGAACTTCACCCATATCAATGACCAAAGAAGCTAACTGCCCCATTCTCGCAACTTTTTTCCTCAAAAAATCAAAATTTCTCGTTGAGAGAAATGTTAGATTTCCAGCCAAAGAAACCCGATGCATGCTTTCACTGCCCGTGGCATGAAAAAAGTACTTGAGCCTTTCCTAAATTCCACAGTGCCAGCAACAAAGCTGCGAAGATCCCCATTTGAGCACCCGCCACTAAATCAACAAGCACTACTGTGGCAAATGTTACCCAATAAACAATGCTTTCCGCAGGCGTATTTTTCCACATTTTAAACAGGCTTTTTGGATTCATCATATTGAGAGCAATCGATAATAAGATGCCCGATAAAGCCGCTATGGGAATTGCATCAATCCATGACGCCATCCCAACAATCACTATCCAAATAAAAAGGGCATGAAAGATAGAAGCTCTTCTGCTTTTTGCCCCAGACTTCACATTGAGAGTGGATCGAGCGATTACTCCAGTGACAGGAATCCCTCCGAAAAGCGCTACGGCGACATTACCTAAACCTTGTCCGATGAGTTCCTGGTCCGGATCGTGCTTCTCTCCAGGAACCAGACGATCAATGGCTGAGGAAGTTAGCAGTGTCTCTAAAGAAGCCAAACCAAATATCAGGATACTTGCTTCGAGAATCCCACCTATTCCTTGACTGGGAACACCAGGGAAATGGGGCCAAGGAAGATTATGGGGGGTAACTCCGATCGTCGGAACATTCCATTCAGCAAAAGAAACTAAAACTGTGGGAACAACAATCGCTAACAGCGAAGCAGGGAGTTTCGGATACATCTTAGGCAACAATTGAGAAATGGCAATCGTTATCAGAGCAATAACTACCGTAAGTGGCTTACTATCATGGAGCTCTTGGCCCAAGTGAGAAAGAACCGTCCATATATCTCCCGCAGGGGGTGCTTCAAGCCCCAAAGCTCGGGGTAATTGCCCCACAAAAATAATCGCTCCGATTCCCGCAGTAAAACCTGCTACCAAAGGAAAAGGGATGTATCTGAATAGCTTTCCTAAGCCTATTAAACCACCCAGGATCTGAAGAACCCCACAGACAATCCCCACAAAGAGAAGTCCTTGGACACCAAACTGTTCGACCGTGTAAGCAATTAAAATGGGCATGGCGTTGGCGGGTCCACTTACGGAAAATTTGCTTCCGCCAAAAAGTGCACAGACAATTCCAGCTACAATAGCACTCACCAGTCCCGCCCCAGGATCCACTTTTGATTCCAAAGCAATAGCGAGTGAGAGGGGAATGGCTACACTGCTTAAAATCAGGCCGGACAATAAATCTTCGCGAATACCGTCAACAGAAAAAAAATCCTTCCACTCAGGCCAGAGCTTACGCAATCCCAGATCCCACTTGAGCTCTCCCGATCTAAACCGTTCTGTAACACTTCTTTTGGCAGCGGAAAGGATAAAGCGTCCTGTTCTCAACACAGAAGACCGATTGCGAGTAGACTTCATTAGTTTCCTTTCTGTGGATTTTGACCGGGCTATAGAGTAGCACAGTTTACTTGCCACTAGAAGTGTGTAAACTCGCAGCATCAACGGAGAATTCGATGGCCGACTTTAAATACCAACCACTCTTTGAATCTCACGCCGATCACACTCAGTATCGTAAGTTAAATCTTCCCGCACCTCAGGTTGAGGAGTGGAAAGGGAAACGTTTCTTGAAAGTGGATCCCCAAAGTTTAGTTTTTCTCTGTGAAGAAGCTTTTGATGACGTATCTCATTTGCTTAGAACAAGCCATTTGGAAAAGCTGGCAGCTATTCTGAAAGATCCCGAAGCCAGCAGTAATGATCGATTTGTCGCAATTGAGCTTTTAAAAAATGCGGTCATTGCAGCCGAAAGGGTATTCCCATCCTGTCAAGACACGGGAACGGCGTTAGTCCTCGCCAAAAAAGGGGAACAAGTGCTGACTGAATCGGACGATGCAGAACTTTTAAGCAGAGGTGTTTTTCAGACATATCAAAAAAAAAATTTGCGCTTCTCTCAACTTGCTCCTCTCAGCATGTACGAAGAAAAAAACACAGGCACAAATCTACCCGCTCAAATTGATGTTTTTTCTGTTCCTGGAGAAACTTACGAGTTTTTATTTATTGCTAAGGGCGGAGGAAGTGCCAACAAGAGCTATATTTTTCAGAAAACCAAATCTGTTCTTAACCCCGAGTCGATGGAAACTTTTGTAAAAGAAATTATTTTGCAATTGGGAACAGCTGCTTGTCCCCCCTATCACCTTGCGTTTGTAGTGGGGGGTACTTCTGCAGAAATGAATCTGAAAACGGTTAAATTAGCGAGTTGTGGTTACTACGATGATCTGCCTACTTCCGGTAACAATCTTGGACGGGCTTATCGAGATCTGGAAATGGAAAGACTGATCGAAAAATGGGCTAGAGAAACTAAAATTGGAGCTCAATTCGGTGGTAAATATTTTGTCCACGATGTCCGGGTTTTTCGCCTTCCTCGACACGGAGCTAGCTGTCCCATTGGCATTGGAGTTTCTTGCTCAGCCGACCGCCAAATCAAAGCAAAAATTACGGCAGACGGTGTGTTTTTAGAGCAACTTGAGGAACACCCAGCTCAATTTTTACCCAGCTCTCTTACAGAAGCCGACAAAGGACTTTCCCTTAATTTGAATCGGCCAATCAATGAGATTTTAGCCGAACTTTCCAAACTTCCAGTTTCAACCCGAGTGATGCTCAATGGTCCTCTAATTGTTGCGCGCGATATTGCTCATGCAAAAGTCCTTGAGCGAATGAAAGCGGGAAAAGGAATGCCGGAGTACTTTAAGCAATTCCCCGTTTACTATGCTGGCCCTGCCAAAACCCCCCAAGGTCATGCTTCGGGAAGTTTTGGGCCTACAACTGCTCAAAGAATGGATCCTTATGTTCCGCTCTTTCAAAAAGAGGGAGGCTCGCTGATCATGTTGGGTAAAGGAAATCGAACGAAAGAAGTCACGGAGAGCTGTAAAAAACATGGGGGATTTTATTTAGGATCCATTGGAGGTCCCGCAGCTCGCCTCGGCAAAGATTGTATTACTCAAGTCGAAGTGCTGGAGTATCCCGAGCTGGGAATGGAAGCTATCTGGAAAATCGAAGTAAAGGATTTTCCAGCCTTTATTATTGTGGATGACAAAGGCCATGATTTCTTCGGAGGCCGCGGCGGCGAAGAATAATTCGTTCACGGTTTCAACCAGTTAGCTTTTACCGGGTGATGACTAAACTGTCTATTCATCGGGTATACAGTTTTTTATCAATATACTTAAATACTTACGGCCGTCGGTAAAAGCGCTTTCAAAACCTAGACAATCGCTTATGCCTAAAAGACCTTGGCGCTTTGCTTGCACTCCTAATCTCCTAAAGACGCCCTAGACTTTGAAACACAACGTGAGAGGTGCATCATGATCCGGCTACTGAGAACATTCTGCTTTTGGGTAATTCCTACGGTTATTGGGTTAACGCTTACGTCAGGTTGTGGGAATGCGAAAAAGGATTCTAATCTTTACAGCACTCTTCCTCCCGTTAACAATCAAACTGTCATTCCCGGCTTGAATCCAGATTTTGGAGCTGTACCCGTCACGCCAATTAATACCACGGGAGTTCCCACGATTACTGCTGTGCCTTCACTTACGGCTGCAGCGGGGAATACGATTTATTTAGTCGCTAATTACAATGGTCAAACCAGTTTTAACTTTCAGTTTCAGTCACAAGTTACGGGAGTGAGCTTCTCGGGAGCTTCATCGGGAGTTCAACAAGTAGGAGTCACAAGTTCACAAGCAGCCAATGTAACTGTAGTTGCAAGTCCAACCAGTAACCCTTCTCTTACTGCAACCATCACTCTCACGTTTACTGGGGCTGCTGTTACTCCTACCCCAAGTGCCATGGCTTGTTCACTCTACTATTCAAGCATTAATTATTTTTCCCAGAGCACAGGTCCGGCTGGGTTTTTTACGATTCAAAGCAATCGAGGCGATCAACTTCAAATTACGAACGCTTGGACTTCAGATTCAAGAGAACAAGCGAATTACTACACTCAGTGGGATAATTTTACAGTGCAGTTTCTTTCTGCTGGCACTCGAACTATTTACGCGAGAGCGATTTCACTTAACACGAGAGCTACTTGTGAAGCTCAACTGCAATTCCAAGTTAATCTTCCTAATCCCGCTCCAACTCCCAGTGGTTCTTGCGGGCTGAGAGGTTACACGGGTGCTGGTTATTGCACTCAAGCATTGGTTTATTCCTATTATTTTGACGGTTCCCAGTGCCGACAGAACCTAGGCATGAATGGGTGTGAACCTCGAGGACCCTTTCAAAGTTTGAGCGAATGCCAAACGGCTGTTTCTTCTGGCCGATGCGGAGGCACTAGCCCAGCAACTTTTCCCTTAAGAGTCACTGCCGCAATCGATTCCAGATCCACTTCATGGGTCGATACGGGAGTAGACGTATTCCAACCTTCACATTTATCAATTACCGCAACTGGTGAAGTTAGATATGGAAGCGGTTCTTCTGCATTTTCTGGACCCAATGGAAGAGCACTGGGAGTTACCGCCTGTAAAACAGCAGGAGCCACTAGCTTTAATAATATCGCGCTCATTGGGAAAATTGGCGCCAATGGAACCCCATTTATAGTGGGCAGTGATTATAGAGCCTCCTCTACTTCTGCAGGAAGACTTTACTTGATTGTGAATGATTCAAATTGTGCTTCGGACAATTCGGGTTACTTCCTAGTGAATATTGAGCAGATTCCTCTATTTTATTCTTATTAATTTTTGAAGGTGCATCATGCTGAGACTGAGCCAAAACTTATTTTACTGGACGATCGGTGGCTTCATGATTCTTATCCTCGCTTCGGGCTAGGGAAATTTTAGATTGATTTCTGGATCACCGAATAGGTTGGTCTCAAAGAGAACCCAAAGCATATAGGAATCATTCAGCGCTTGGCTAATGAGCCGTTCTTTTGCTCGATAAAGCGTTTTACCTAAAACTCGAGAACCTTCTCGAAATACCGTATCGTAAAACATCGTATGAAGCCGATTCGAATGACCATCCCCCCCCCCTGGCTCGTACCAGCCATAATTAGAATTAGCAATAAAGGCTCCGGCTCCTCCTTCTGACTGCAGCACCATTTTACTCGCCCAGTTCGTTTGTCGCATATTTCCAGGGAAACATCCTTGAGTGAACCCCACAAAAGGCAAAGACGTTTTTATTTTGGGGATAGCATCCAAGTTCAATTTCAAACAGTAAGTATTTTGACAGTGCCCCAAGTGATTGAGAGTGTAAAAGGGACCCAAATTCATTCCTTGAAGAAACTGTGAGGAGCTATACGTTTTTTGTGGTGTCTCATAAAAATTGAATATAAGAGCTTGGGAGGGATAACCCACTGTGGGATTGCCTTCACCAGCAATTCCCCCTTCAGCTAGCATCTTTAAACTTGAAGAGGCATAGGTCGATGAATCCATTTTTTCTCCGAAGTTTATCGTTCTCCAGACTAAAGGATCTCCCACTTTTAAGCTCTGTAACACGAGCGATTTTTTCACAAAGGCTCTCAGCTCGGCCACAGTACTAGCGGGAGCCCGCCCCACTGCCACTTCGCAAGCTAAATCATAAGGTCTTGTTTTAAAGTCACCATCCAAGCAACCAAAATAGAGATCCGAAGGCAAAGACCCCTCGCTTAACTCTACTGTCAGGATTTTCGTTGGAGTTTTGGAATACCCATTCCCAATTAATAAGAGATATCGAGTTCCTTCTTCTTTGTAGCTCTTTTTTACTGCTGCCCGTATTTTTTCCTGCGTGCTGGATCCAGCGAACTGCGTTCCAATATCTTCAAGAGTGAGATATTTACTGGTGATTCCACGCGATGCTTTTTCTCTCATTAATCCATTAATGGAATACTCACTCTGGTCAGCTAAAAATTCTTTGGGACCAATAATAAGGTATTCGGCAAGTCCCCCTTTTGCTGAAACTGGAGGATAAGTGCTTTGGGCGGAAATATCATCGGCTAGTAAGAGAGCTTCTCTCTCGTCTTGCTCATCGCTTCGAAGATTTTCCAAAAAAAACGCTCTACTGTCAGTGAATTCAATTTGAAGATCGCCTGATGGCAACCAGGAAATGACTTCCAACTCAGATTGGTATTGCGCGGGGTAGAGATCCACATAAAGAACCTGATAGCCGTATTTTTGAATAATGGAAGGTTCACTCCAGGGTTTTTGAGGATACCAGGCGGAATTTTCAATAGGGGATGGCAATCTGCTCTGAGAACTTTTATCCAAACAAGTAGCTAATGGAAAGGAAACACGCTCGAGTCTTCTTTTCTCAAATAGGACTTGAGTTGAATCAAAAACGAATTCGACTTTTTTAACGGTTTGGCCGTAGGGCACCAAAATCCTAGCTGTTATTTTGGGGACTTTTGGTTGTCCAGGAACTACTAAAAATTCTCCCTGCCAATCTCTGAAGGATCTCACTTTAGATAAATCGTAAGGAATCCGGATGGATTGGGAAAATCCGAAAACAGAGAAAAACCCAGTCAAGAAAAGTAAGTGCTTCATGCCGAAGCCTCCTTATTGATTGGAATAACTTAATTGTATCAAACGAAGAACTTGAGACCTGCGAACAGTGCGGCAAGAAATCCGAGAAGACCTATTCCGAAAAGAATTCCCATGAGAACGAGAAAACGAGACCAAAACAAACTAAAAGCTCGATAAAAACCATAGAGTATCCATAAAGTTGCGCATAACTTAATGAGGGCCCCTATTTGAGGCACACCAGCTATCAAAACAAATGGTAGTAAAACAAAATGGGCATAAGTTGAAAAAGCCAAATATTGCTTAAAATCTCCTCTGGCTTCCAACCATTCTTTCATCAAAACAATGAATCCCAAAAAACCACACTGAAGGGACAAAATGGCAATTCGTCCAACAAACTGCCCCATAAAATTAAACCGAGCATTCAAACAACCGCCAATCAGACTTTCTAAAAAAATCAAACTTAACAACACTGGGAGCGTAGTTCGATAAGCTATGTCGTAGTTTTGTTCAGTCCAAAAGGACACATTGAACTTGAGGCATTCCCGATAAGTATGCTGAATCGCTTTCCAAGAGAATCGATTGTTAGGAAAGAACCGATAGGAGGAGCTAGAGTTTTCTAAAGCAACTGTCATGGGTATTCTTCCCTTCTAAAACCGTTTAACAGATAAAAAATCTACTGGATTTCGTGTTTTTCCTCCAACGACCCAGTCAGACAACACTTCTCCGATCAAACTTGAAAATTTAAATCCATGTCCAGAAAAACCTCCAGCAAAAAAGGCATTCTGAGAATCCGGAACTTTATCAACAATAAAATGAGTGTCTGGCGACATTGTATAAAAACAAAGTCCACTTTTTTGGGGTTCGGGAGAAATTCCTTTTAAGTAATTCTTCACGAAATCAGCTACCGGTTTTAAGTCTGTTGGCTTTATTTCTCGATTCACTGTATCCATTTCCGAAACTTCCTCCAGCGGTAAATGGAGAGCAATTTTTATCAGACCCTCTTTCTCTGTAAATCCGTAGAAAAACCCAGTAGGAGTATCAAACGCATAGCATGGTGTCCCTAATTCGCTTCGAAAAGCTCCAGATGACTTAAACCAAAAAAGGGGAGCTCGATGTACTTTAAATTTGTCCGTTAAGCTCCTCAACCACTGAGACATCCAGGGACCTGCTGTAATCACCAATGATTCGCAGTAATAAGTTTCCTTAGCGCTCACCACTTCGAATCCAGATTCAAGTTGTTTCCATCGAACAACCGGTTCCTCAAACCTCAGTTCTGCCCCGAGTGAACTTGCCAGTTCGCATTGTGTGCGAACACAGTTTTCAACTTCGAGAAATCCCCCCGTTTTCTCGAAAATTCCTCTAAAAAAACTGGGGACGTTGGCTTGCGGAAAACGACTTTTGATTTCTGCTGAATCCCACAGCTCCACTGGAATTCCATAAGTCTCTGAACTGGTTTTAACTCCCTTTAAAACATAACTGTTTGAGGGATCCCCCAAAATAACTAATCCTGTTTCGTGTAGAAGCTTTCTCCCACTGTTTTTTTCAATTTCTTTCCAGAGCTCATAACTCCGCTCCAAAAGAGGCACATAATCCGAATGTTCGAAGTAAGCTTTCCGGATGAGGCGGTTTTCTCCATGGGAACTTCCCATGGAATGAGCACAAGTAAACTGCTCTAAGCCCAGGACCTTTTTGTTTTTTTTGGCTAGTTGATAAACGGTGCTGCTTCCCATTGCACCCAAGCCCAATACGATACAATCAAATCTCTCTTTACCCATGACTTAACAATTAATCCATATCGAACGATTCTTCTCGGATTGTTACTCCCACTCTTGTTCCGGTTGTTTTCAAAATCTGTAACCCCTGTTGATTTAGCCCTTCTATCATTTTTTGTTTTCGAGATGGTTCCACTAAAACCAAAACACTGCCACCTTGAGCCGCTCCGCACACTTTTAATCCCATAGCACCGTGTTTTCTGATTTGTTCGAGAACTTTATCAAGAGTGGGCGTATTAACTTGAAAAGTAGTTTTTCTTACTTTCCACTCTTCATCGAGGAGTTTTCCAACTTGGGACCATGCAACTGAATCTTGCCGAAATTCTTTATCAAGACTGATTGCGATTTCACTAATCGTTTTAAGTCCAGCCAAGACATCCTTATTTCCCTCTACTGCCTTTTTATAAACTTCCCAATTGCTGATTCCGCTGTGATGCTGTTCCCCAGAAAAAACAACCAGCATGCGATCATTGATTTGTTCAAACACGGAAGGATGAAAAGAAGTCTTTTGGATTCTTCCCAATTCAAAGCGATAGCCATGAAGCCCACCAAAAATAGCCGCCAAATAATCTTGTGTACCAGTAGGTACTTTTAAAAAAGCACCTTCTGTATCTTTAGCCCAATTCAGAAATCTCCACTGCCAGCCTTGCTCAACATAATCGGTACACACTCGGCATAGCCCTCTACCGATAGCCACCAAAAGAGTTGAGGATCCTCCTAAGCCACTGCCCTGGGGAACAGAAGAACGAAACTTGATACGAATTAAATTTTTAGGCAGAGATTCTTGTAAAAGCAAAAACTGTCGGACAACAAAAACTGGGAATTTCAGAGCAGCAGGGACTCGTTCCCAATTGATCTCTTGTTTGATGTTCTTCATTGAATACGAAAATTGCCCAGTTTGAACTTCAACTTCGCATTCATCGCTTTCAAACACTTCAAAATCGACACTGGCAAAAAGATCCAATGCAATGTTCAGAGTACAGGAGGAGGGGATCAGGCAATACAGTGGCCAAAGATCAAGAGTACCGCCAGCTAAATCGGCACGCGTGGGAGCAATTACTTGAAATTGATCAACCAGTTTCAAATAGGACTCCTAAAACTCAATGACTGTTTCATGGGGCTTAATATACCCTAAAAATCGACGAATGATATGCTCCTGCTCTTGAGGATCTTTCTGTAAAGCAATGATCTGATTTTTCAAAGCCTCATTCTGCTGACGAGTTTCATGGATTTCTTGAGACAAGCGCTGATTCTCGTTTCGCATGCGCCGCAAATCGTAGAGTCCTCGTTTTCCGAAGAGACCCATCACTACGAGAACGAAAAGGACCATCACCAGTGTATGGCGCAAAAAACGCGCAGTTTTCTGAACAGATTGGGGTTTTTTTGGAATCATGGGAGTGTAACGGCCCAAAACGAGCAGCACGATCTCAAGAAACCGGCTTGCTTGTCTTACTGAATTTGATGGACTTTAATCGTGTTGGTGGACCCGGGGGCCAAAATCGGAAGTCCTGCAGTTATTACTATTCTATCTCCTCTTTGACAGAGGTTCAATTTAAGAAGCTCACGCCCAATAGCGTCAAAAGTGGCTGACTCCGAGCCCAAATCCCTAGGATCCTGTATGAGCACGGCTTCGACGCCCCACTTCAAACTCAATTGGCGATAAGTTTCTTTACTGGCAGTCATGGCAATCAACCGATTAGCGGGTCGACACTTGGAAGTCAGAAGAGCTGATTGACCAGATTGGGTAATCACCACAAAAAGTTTGGCTTTCACCACTGAAGCTAATCGAACAGCGCTTTGAAGAAGCGCAATGGCGAGTTGTCCTTGAGGCGGTAAAAGCCATTCATTGAAAGCAGTAATTCCCCAAATGGGAGGCTCAGCTTCCATTTCCTCAATTATTTTTACCATCATTTTGACTGTCTCAACGGGGAATTTGCCCACCGCTGTTTCGTTGGAAAGCATCACAGCATCAGTCCCATCGACAATCGCATTTGCCACATCAGAAGCTTCGGCTCGAGTGGGTCGAGGATTGTCGATCATTGAGGAAAGCATCTGGGTTGCAATGATGACGGATTTTCCTCGCAAATTGCAGCGTTTAACAATTTTCTTTTGAATTACTGGGACTCGTTCGTTACCCACTTCGACAGCAAGGTCACCTCGAGCTACCAAAATCCCATCAGAAGCATCAATAATGTCATCTAAGTTGGCCAGCGATTCATGCTTTTCAATTTTTGCTAACACCAAAATATTTTTGCCACGGGACTCTATAAAACTCTTCAAATGCCGGACTTCTTGGGCAGTACGAACAAAAGACATCGCTATAAAATCCACACTCTGTTCGATACAAAACAAAATATCATCGTAATCTTTTTCAGTGATACTTCTAGCAGAGAACGAACTTTCCGGTGAATTGATCCCTTTATTCGCTGTAAGAATTCCCCCATTTACAATCACACACCGAAGACCGCGGTTGTTTTTTTCAACAGCTTTCAGTTCGATGAGGCCATCATCTAGTAAAATGGTATGCCCAGGACTCACGTCTTTAATAAAGTCCTTGTAGCCTGTCGGAATGATAGCTACTTCGCCTTCCATTCCACCAAAAACAGGCTCCGTAGTGACAAGCGCTTCTTTTCCATTCACCAAGTTAACTGAGCCATCTTTAAACTTACCTACTCTTATTTTGGGTCCTTGTATGTCGGCCATGATCCCGATTGGCTTTCCAATTCGAGGCTCCATTTCTCTGATATACCCAATCATTCGAGCAAATTCGGCGTGGTTTCCATGGGAAAAATTGAGACGAGCAATATCCATTCCCGCTCGAGCGAGCTGGTCCAACATTTCAGGAGTGTTTGAGGCAGGTCCGACAGTACATATGATTTTGACTTTTCTATTCACGGTTGCACGATAATCTTTGTCTCAACATGTGTAAAGTTACTGTAGAAAGAAAGAAGCAAAATGAATGTCTCTCACTAATGGTTTTTGAAAGTACTCATTCATTTTTCTAATCAGTAACTCCTTAAAATAAAGCTTTCCCGATAAAGTCGCTAATTGATCGTAGTTTTGTTCCCTCGAAGTTTGAATGATCATGTGCTTCACACCCGGCTGGCTTGTTTTGAAAACCTGCTTAGCTTTGTCATCAAAAAACTCAATGTCCAATTTAATGGCAATGGTGTGGTTGGTTTTATCGTCGCTAATATTCGCAAAAACTTCGTCCATGCTTACAAAAGGAACAATGCCTTTCATACTCGCAGGAGAACGGCCCTGGTGTCCTCCTTCGTGAGCAGTCGAAGCTTCGTGGCCTGCGCTGGATTCGTGGCCTCCGGATTCATGGGAAGAAGCAGCTTCGTGACTACCAGACTCGTGTCCCCCACTCGCTTCATGTGAATTACTCGCATGTTCCCCTTTGACTTCCTCAGAAGAATGCTCAGAAACAGGTACGGCGGAAGATAATTGCTTAAAAGTAGAAGCGCTCTGATAAACCAGAAAACCACTGGCCAACGCGCCCAATAGGCCCAAAGCGATAAAGAGTTTTTTCAACATGATTCCCCCCAAACACTCTCAGTATACCCCAAAACAACGCGCTGCGTTTATTTGTGAAGAAAACTTCAAGATTGAGCCAGGGACGAAAGGCTACTCGTGATAAGATTAAATAGTGAATTCAAAATCCTAACTCCACCAATACTTTGAAATCTTATTTTGTCATTTTGATCATGATTGCAGGGTTGCTTCGACCGGCCTGGGCTATTCCTTTAGCCAGTGAAGCCAACTCTAATGCTTCTACCGAGGAAAAAGGAATTGAGATTTCGGAAGAAGAGGAAGGAGCATCCGAAACCTACGAAGTATCTTCGGTTGATCGGAAGGAATATATTTATCCTTCAAATTGGGGAACAGCCGGTATTTTCAGAGTTCGCTCTGCGGAAAGCTACCCTCAAGGAGCTTTATCATTTGGAATTGGAGGAGAGTTCTACTCGATTAGCAATGCCCCGGATTTCGGAACCGGTTCTCAAGCCAATTCTATTGCTGAGAATTTGTTTGTGGGCTATGCCCCTACAGATCGCCTCACTTTTTCTGTCGTTCGAAGAAACTCCTCAACTACTTTTGGAGTGCCTCGACAACTTATTTCTTCACTGGGGGATTTCAATTTTTCTGGGCTTTATTCATTTCCCATCAACAGTTCTCTCGTTTTAGCGCCTCTGGGTAACTTTCTCATTGCTTCCAATTTCAATAGTCTTTCTCCTTCGGTCAGCACTCTCAGTGCTGGGTTGGGAGTTGCCGCCACACTGTCCCTCTTCCCTGCTACTGGCTTGCCGTTCTTTATTCACGGAAACCTGCTGTATCACATGCCACAAATTCGTTCGAACAGCTCCGGCCTTTTAGCTTCTGAAACTTTTTATGAATTCAGTCGTTTTTCCACTGTCAATTTTTCTCTGGCAGCTGAATATAAAATAGGAGACTTCATTCCGTTTTTAGAGTTTCAACACACCAGTTATATCGATAGTCCTTTAAGCTGGGGCAACTCTCCAGTCCGTTTGAGTGTAGGAACTCGCTTCACTCCCTTGGACAATAAAAGCCTTGCTCTTCTCTTGGGAGCCGATGTCGCAATCAACCGTGCTTTAGTCGCAGGTCTTCCCGTAGCGGGAGTCCCCTTTATGCCCGATTACCAAGTGCTGGGTCAGGTAAGTTATACTTTTGGACTCACTCAGACTGAACGCAAACATTACTTCACTACTGCCGACGTGAATGTAGTCGACAGAAAGTTTGTGATTCGCAAGAACATTCTCTTCAAAGTCGGCAAAGCCGATATTCTCCGACAAAGCACGGGTCTGCTCGATCAAATTGCCGAAGTGATCAAGGAAAACAAGGTCAGAAAACTTCTTATTTCAGGACACACCGATTCCACGCATACTGAATCTTACAATCTGCAACTTTCCCTTGCTCGAGCTAATTCAGTAAAAGCGTATTTGGTTACTAAGGGGATACCAGAAGATAGTTTGGTCACTCAGGGCTTTGGCAAAAGAAAACCAAAAGCCAGCAACGCCACTGAAAAAGGGCGTAGTCAGAACCGACGAGTTGAGTTTTTTATTCTTGAGTAAATCGAAAAAAACGTTATTTTTTCTTGGCGGGCCTCACCATTTGATGAGGATCTAAAATCTCATCTAATTTTTCTGCAGAAATCGTCAGTACTTTCAACGCTACTTCCCGAATCGTTTTATTCTCTTGATAGGCTTTTTTTGCAATTTCCGCAGCTTGGTCGTATCCCACCACTCTGGCCAGAGGAGTTGCCAGCATCAGATTCCGCTCCAGAAGCTCTGCTATTCTGAGCGAATTTGCTCGCAATCCCTGGATGCAGAGACGATCAAATGTCTCAGTCGCATTCGAAAGGATTTCAGCCGATTCCAAAAGACAAAAAGCAATCACTGGCATCATGGTATTTAATTCAAAACTTCCCGAAGCACAGCCCCACACAATCGTCGAATCGTTCCCAACCACTTTCGCACACACTTGAAGTAGAGACTCAGGAATCACAGGATTCACTTTGCCGGGCATAATACTACTGCCTGGTTGAACTTCTGGCAGAAACAGTTCGGAAAAGCCTGCACGCGGACCGCAAGCCATCCAACGAATGTCGTTCGCAATTTTAGTGAACGACACAGACAACGAACGAAGTGCTCCACTCATTTCCAAGCAACCATCTTTGGTTGCTTGTGCCTCAAAGTGATTGGACGCTTCTATAAAAGGAAGTTTCAATTTTGCTGCTAAATGGGCAGTGACTCTTTTGCCAAAATCGCGATGGGTATTAATGCCAGTGCCAACCGCTGTTCCTCCGATTGCTAGCTCAAAAAGCGCTGGCAGAGCCTTCTCGATTCTTTCAATACACTTTCGAATTTGCTCTTCGTATCCTGAGAACTCTTGCCCCAAGGAAATGGGAGTTGCATCCTGTAAATGAGTTCTTCCTACTTTTACGATTGATTCAAATTCTTTTGTTTTTTTATGTAATGTTCTCTCAAGTTTCTTGAGATTAGGAATGAGTTGTACCTTCACTAAACAAGCAGCCGCAACATGGGTGACAGTGGGGAATATATCATTGCTCGATTGCTCCAAATTAACATGGTCGTTGGGATGAATAGGATGATGGGATCCTACTTTGCTGCCCAACTTGATATTGGCCAAGTTCGCTGCCACCTCATTAAAGTTCATATTGGTGCTCGTACCAGAGCCCGTCTGGAAGACGTCCACCACAAAGTGGTCGTCTCTTTTGCCACTTTCAATTTCTGCGCAAGCTTCTAGAATTGCATTAGCTAATTTTGGGTCCAGAGTTCCCAATTCCAAGTTAGCTTGAGCGCAAGCTTCTTTAACCCAAGAAAAGACCTGAAGAAAATATCGCGAAAATCGCAAAGAACTGATCGGGAAATTTTCAATCGCTCGCTGAGTGCTCGCTCCATAAAGCTTATTCTGGGGAATGGTCATTTCTCCCATGGAATCTTTTTCTTTTCGAAACCCCATAATCGATCAAATAAATCCAATCGGATTAATTTCCTCTTTGAGTTTTGGAATGTCGTCCTGCAGGGCTTTCTCATTTCGAATCACAAAAACATTTTCGGCTTTTTTAAGAAGTGTTTTTCGCTCACACAAATCTTTCAACATTTCCTCGAACTGGTAGTCACTCAAATCTAAATAAAAATTTACTGTTTCGAAATCGAGAACCACTTCTTTTCCTTCAGGGACCACTTGACCATGGTGAGCCGAAAAATGGAGTAACAAGTATAAAAATCGCTCGGTTGGGTTCGCCGACCTGAGTTGGGCCAATAAACGGTTCATACGATTGAGGCGATCCGCTGAAATTTTGAGAGTAGCTTCTAAAATATCAATCATCAATTTCGGATGGTTTTGTTTCAGTTCTTCCACAGACTCTTTTGTAATTTCAATATAGGAAACATCTCCCAAGGCCTTCGCACCAAAGACGCGAGCATAGATTTTTTCATCTACTAAAGCTTGCTCTCCCAGAACATTTCCTGAGCCCAAGTAGTTTACCGTACACGTTTGATTATTCTTTTTAGCGACGAGAGCTACTATGCCTTTGACAATGATAATAAAACTATTGGCAGGGAATCCCTGTTGGAAGAGAAAATCTCCTCCTTTGGCTTCTTTGCGAAAGCAATTGAGTTCCGGGGTTTCCCAAAAAAAATCATGCATTTTCATAGTTTTTCTCCCTGTTTCCTTATCGGAACCCCTCGGCTTAACCCTTACGAAGAAAAAACAGGCGTGGCCCGCCGCGTAAACACCTCAGTTTTCTTGTCTTCGAGACCTGCTTTCCCTATCATTCAGACCAGTAATATTCCTATGGTGGGGGGTTCTCGAGTGAGTCCAGAAGACAAGAAATCTTTTTATCAATCCTTAAAAAATTCGTTACCGCTTCTCTACTTAATCATCGGACTTTTTGCGCTGCGTTCCTCGTTAGTAGAACCCTATGTTGTTCCTACCGGCTCAATGGAACCCACTTTAAAAACAGGGGATAGACTCTATGCTTTGAAATGCGCCTATGAGCTCAAGTTCCCTTTTACAAATTATACGTTGTTGAAATTCGGCGATGTGAAGCGAGGAGATGTCATTCTTTTCCAAGCTCCCCATCGACCTGAAATGACTTATGTAAAAAGAGCGGTTGGCCTGCCAGGAGATAAACTGGAAATTCAAAACGGAGTACTTTATGTCAACGGCCAGGAAATTTCTAAATCCGAATATCCCGATCGATCCGTTCTCTATGACATCGAAAGAAATTCTGACAAGCGCTTGTATGTTGAAGACCTCACTGGTCGAAAACATTTTGTTATTTTAGATTCGATGCTGGATGGAAACCCAAGCCGATATCTGGAGCCCACCACGGTTCCACCAGGACACCTCTTCGCAGTAGGAGACAATCGAGATAATAGTTACGACAGTCGGGCTTGGGGTTTTGTTCCTATGCCAAATCTAAAAGGAAAAGCTCTTTTTATTTGGTTTTCGGGATGGGACCCTCTCTTGAAAGAAAACATGGTGAAAGAACACTCACTACCCATGCAGCTTTTTTACTTCGTAGTGGATTTTTTCAGATTTATTGGAGACTGGGCTCAAGGAAAAGCTTGGGTCCGCTATGAAAAAATCGGAACTTTGATTCAATAATTATGTCTGATTTTGCACACTTACATTTGCATTCTCAGTACAGCTTATTGGAGAGCTCTATTCGTTTAGATGAGCTCTTCAAAGTGGCTGTGGAAGACAAAATGTCAGCAGTGGGGCTTACCGACCATGGCAATATGTTTGGTGCAGTCGATTTCTACTTGAAGGCAAAAAAACATGGCCTGAAGCCCATTCTTGGCTGTGAAGTATATGTAGCCCCTGGAGGGCGACTGCTGCGTGGAAACACCGGAAGTGGTGACAATGAAATCGCCCCTTATGCGACGGGGCGCTCGGGTCTGCAACACTTAGTACTTCTGGTTCAGAATGAAATTGGATATCAGAACCTTTGTAAATTAGTAAGCTCGGGTTATCTCGAAGGGTTCTACTATCGGCCAAGAATCGACAAAGAACTTTTAGCACAACACGCTGAAGGTCTCATTGCCACTACTGCTTGTTTAAAAGGCGAAGTTACAAGCGCAGCTCTCAACGGAGATATGGATCGGGCTCGAGAAGCAGCCCTTTGGTTCAAAAAAGTTTTTCCGGGTCGATTTTATTTAGAAATGCAACAAAACGGCTTGCATCAACAAATGATGGTTAACGGTCGTTTTCAAGAATTAGCTCGAGATCTAGAACTCCCTCTTTTAGCCACTGCCGATTGTCATTACCTCCGAAAAGAAGATGCCATTTCACAAGAGGTTCTGATGTCCATTCAAACCGGACATAAAATGGAAGACATGTCCGGAGCTTCGATAGTGAGCCAAGAATTCTATTTTAAGTCGCAGCAGACGATGAAAGAGGATTTTTCTTTTTGTCCAGAAGCGATTGAGAACACGATGAAGATCGTTGACTCTTGCCATTTTGAATTCCGCTTCAAAGATGAATCTGGAAAGAAAATTTATCATTTTCCAAAGTACGAAGCACCCAAAGGATTTACCCAACAAGAGCATTTGATTGAACTAGCCAAGCAAGGCCTTGAACAACGCTTAGAAGAGACTCGACAGTACCGCAACCGCAAATTTACCGATACTGAACTTCACCGTTACCAGGAACGATTGAACAAAGAGCTGGGAATCATTAATTCCATGGGGTTCACCGGTTACTTTCTGATTGTTCAAGACTTTATCGGTTTTGCAAAAAGCAAAGGAATACCAGTAGGGCCAGGCCGTGGGTCTGGAGCGGGAAGTTTAGTTGCCTACTGTTTGCGCATTACCGATCTGGATCCCATTGAGCACGGACTTCTTTTCGAAAGATTTTTGAATCCCGAACGCGTCTCTCTTCCGGATTTTGACATCGACTTTTGCATGGATCGTCGTCCGGAAGTCATTGATTACGTTTCAAACAAGTACGGGAAAGATTGTGTTGCGCAAATTATCACTTTTGGGAACTTAAAGGCTCGGGGAGTTACCCGAGATGTGGGCCGGGTCATGGGAATGCAAGCCCAAGAAGTAGACCCTATTGCAAAGCTTATCCCAGAAGAAATTAACATCACTTTGAAAGAAGCTTTTGAAAAAGAGCCTCGACTGAAATCTCTGACTGAATCAGATCCTCAAGTTCATACGCTTTTTGAAATCTGCAAACGAATTGAAGGTCTTTATCGACATGCAGGCATTCACGCTGCTGGTCTGGTTATTTCTAATCGCCCCATGGTTGAGCACTGCCCGCTTTATCGGGGAAAAAACGACGAACTTGTCATTCAATTCGACATGAAAAAGGCCGAAGAAATCGGCCTCATCAAATTCGATTTCTTGGGATTAAAAACACTTACTTTCCTTAAAAAAGCGGAAGAGCTGGTAAATCAAAGTCATCCTACAGTCCAGCTCCAGTTGGATAAGATTGATTTAAGAGATGCCAAGGTTTTTGAGCTACTCTCTCGCGGCGACACTAACGGAATTTTTCAGCTTGAAAGTTCTGGCATGCAAGATCTTTTGCGAAGAGTTAAACCCAATCTCTTTGCGGACATTGTGGCCATCACATCGCTCTATCGACCGGGTCCAATGGAAATGCTTGATGATTACGTCGGTCGCAAGCACGGTCAAATACCCATTGAATATGATTTTGAAGAATTGCGTCCCATCCTTGCTGAAACTTACGGAATCATGGTGTACCAGGAACAAGTACAGCAAATTGCTATGCGACTAGCTAGCTATACTGCTGGGGGTGCCGATCTTCTTCGTCGAGCAATGGGAAAAAAGATTCCTGAAGAAATGGCCAAACAAAAAGCAGTCTTTCTTGAGGGTGCCATTAAAAATGGTCACGACCAAGCAAAAGCAGAAAAGCTTTTTGATCTGATGGCGAATTTTGCCGGATATGGCTTTAATAAATCTCATGCAGCTGCTTATTCGGTTATTACTTGTCAAACGGCATACCTCAAAGCCCATTACCCCATCATTTTTTATGCAAGCTTGTTGTCCATTGAGCGTGAGAACACAGACAACATCACCAAATATGTTGCCGACGCAAACAAACATGGCATTTCTGTATTAGCTCCCGATATTAACGAATCAGAAACTGATTTCACGGCTTTAAATGAAAATCAAATTCGTTTTGGGCTCGGCGCCATCAAAGGGGTTGGACAAATTGCCATTGATAATATTTTGGAGACACGAAAAAAAGATGGCCCTTTTAAAGACCTGTTTGAATTTTGCTCAAGAACTAGCAATCGAGTGGTGAATAAAAGAGTGGTCGAAGCTTTAGTCAAAGCAGGGGCTTTTGATAGTTTTGGAGTTCATCGCGCTTCTTTATTTAAGGGAATCGATGATGCCCTCGAGTTAGGAGCGAGCTCCCAAAAATTGAGAGATGAACAACAACACAGCTTTTCTGATCTTTTCGGCGAAGAGGAAAATTCATTCACTCATCATCATTTTTCATACCCCGAAACCAAACCGTGGACGTTGCTTGAGAAGCTTAAATACGAAAAAGAGACCATTGGGTTTTACGTGACAGGTCATCCTCTGGATGACTTCTCATGGGAAGTCCAGCGCTACACGACTGCAACCATTCAGGACTGCCTTTCGTTTCCCAGTAACAAAGAAGTGTTTTTGGCAGCCTCTATCGTTGCTCGAAGGGAAATCATCACCAAACGAGGTGATCGCATGGCTTTTCTGACACTCGGGGACAAAACGGGTGAGATCGAAGCCGTTGTTTTCTCCGATATTTATTTAGAGAGCGAAGGGACTTTTAAAAGTGACGAACCTATTTGGGTTAAAGCTCGACTTGAACGAGATGAGAATGGCGCTAAGCTTCTTCTTTCAAAGAGAAAGAGCCAATCACAGGCTCTGCCACTTCGTTATGCATTTGAAGTACTTGCTCGAGAAATGCACTTGTTTTTTGAAGATCCGGAAAAAGATTTTCTGCAAGACTCCAAAAGCGTTGAGCAACTCCAGCAATTTTTAGCGCGTCAGGCGCCTGCAGACGGACAAGGTTTTGGCCCACTGTTTTTCCACATTCAAACTCATCCCAACACTACTACTACATTGCGTTGGAAGGGGACTGTTCCATTACGTCGAGAAACGGTACACTTTATTCGAAGTCTTTTAGATGAAAGGGTCCGAGTTGAATTCCGTTAAAACTCTTATTTTTGCTTTTTTGATTTGTTTCATGAGCACTTCTCTTCGTGCAGAAGTAGCTTTTTCTGTAGCAGCTCCTGCTCCGGTTACTTCAGCTACTCCCTCTGCAGAGGATGAATCCACTCCTTTGCTTTCTCGTTTAAAACAAGACGCCATCATTCAATGGCTCAGGAATTACTTAGGAAATCGATCTGCAGCTTTTGAAAAGTGGGTAACCCCAGCGTTCGCAGAGAATTACATTTTGGATTACAAACTCTCTCGATCAGGCGCTAACAAAGAAATCATTCAGCTCTCTGGACACTTGGATGATGAATCTCTCAAAGGCTGGCTTCGAATTTCGGAAACCAAAGGAAAAGGCTCCAATCAGATTAAACCTGTTTACGTCATTTCAGCTAATTTATCTGGCATTAGTTTGCCATCTTCAGATTACTTCACACAAACCGGGAACTCTCCATTCACTCAACAAGTGAATCAACTCCTCAATCAGGAACTTCAAAAATTCAATTTAGGACTGAGCCCGGCTTCCGGAGTTGTTCCAACAACACCCCCACGTTCGGAACGTGACATCATCAGTTTCCGCGACTCCTGTGGTCAAGGCGGTAGCAATGCTGCTATTTGGGTTTATCTCAACCAGTGCAAAACGTGTGAGTTTCCCAGAATCGATATTTATCTCTACTCTTTTTTAAACCCTCGGTTAGTTTCTGTGCAAAGCGACGATCTGAACTTATCCATCAAAGAATTGGGCAACAGCGATAAACTGAAAACAGGCCTGGCTCCCATTTTTAAGGAGTTTCATCAGGAATTTGAACGAGCGATAGCAGAAGCCAAACTAAGTTCAGCGCCTCTCACCTTAACTATCGAAGGCATTGACAGCTACTCGGGCTATCGAAAACTGGAATATTCACTTGGAAAACAAAGCTTTTTATCCCAAATTATTCCTCGAGCTTTTGTTCAAAATACTGCTCAATTTGAAATGCTCAGTGTGCTCAGCACCGAAGAAGTGGCTCGTCGCGTCCAAGAGTCTCTAGCAGCAGAATTTAAGCTCAGCCCCATCCGCGTTGATTCTCGTAACATTGTCATGAGATACTCTCGTTAACGACTCATTCGAGGCTATTTTTATGAAATATGCGATGCTTTTGTCTCTCTTGCTGCTTACGTCCTGTGCACTATTGGATTTGCAAAAATCCAACTCGTCGTCGGAAGACAGAGAATTGGCCTCTATCGAGGAGAACCCAGGAGATCCGATTACCCGCCGTCAGGAAGCCAACCTCAAAGAAAAGATTCGATTTCAACCAGGGGATTCTGCTTCTCAAGCTTTGCGAAAGCGTATTTTAGTTTTTCCCTTTCAAAATATGAGCGGTATGGGGGGTGAGGAAACCGGTAAATATGCCGCTGAAGAATTGAAAGATAAACTGTCTCAGTTGGACGAGTTTATTGTTGTTCCGGAAGCTGAACTTCAAGGTTATGAAACCCTCATTCCAGCAGTAGGAACCCCCAACTACCCTCTCATTTTTGAGAAAACTCGAGCTTTGGGTATTGTGGCTTTTGTGGTTGGTTCGGTGAAGACCGTTAAAGTACAAGAACGAGGAAACCAAGTCGGTCTGTTCCAAACTCGATACAATACAGTCCAAACCTCCCTCAACTTCAAACTCTACGATGTAGCTACTCAAAAAGTCATGTTGGACAAAGACTCCGAAGCAGAAGTTACTGAAGAACATACCAAATTTTTTGGACATCGTGCCCCCGCTTCCATGGAATCGAATCGTTCCGAAGGCGCAATCTCCGAGGCCATTGAAAAAGCAATGCCTAATTTTATTTCAGAAAGCCGGCGCATTGGCTGGACCGGCAGAATTGCTAAAATTGACATCCATCGCTACTATATCAACGCGGGAGAGATGAGCGGCATCACCAAAAATCAGCTATTGAGAGTGTTTGGAGATGCCCAGCCAGTGGTGGATCAGGAATCTGGGCTTGTGATTGGAATGGCTCCCGGACGATTCAAAGGGATCCTCAAAGTAGTCGATTTTTTTGGGGATGATGGAGCCATTGCCGTTGTTCATTCTGGTGCCGGCTTTTTAGAGAAAGACCGCGTAGAAGCCTATATTCCTCCTCAGCCTTAGTATCCCGCCAGGAGTAGAAGTGAAGGCAGTTGTACCCAATTTACTGACTCTCTCAAGAGTCTGTCTCATGCCCATGAGCCTTTACTGGTTTGCTGAAGGGGCAAAAGAGCTCGCTTTTATTACTTACATTTTTATTGCGCTTACCGACTATTGGGATGGTTTTTTTGCTCGCCGCTGGAAAGTTACTTCTAGTCTCGGGGTTATTTTAGACCAAGTATGCGACAAGCTGGTAGGCCTAGGTTTTTTTATGGGGCTTATGTTTCTCGGTCTTTGTCCTGTTTGGTTTGTCGGTCTTATCTCTAGCATTACCCTGCTCTTAACGTTGGGTTATTTCTTTTTACATGTTTTTCATTTTTCCTCAGGACCGCAGCCCAGTCTCAGAATCGGTAAATGGAGTACTGCTTTACAGTATTTGTGGATTGGTTGGATTTTGCTGGAAAATGTTTTCCTGAAAAACCCGTTACAAAACAACGTAATCGAGATACTTCATTTTTCTGGTTTCTTGGGACTGGGGCTTCTTCAAATCTGGGTTTTTTTTCAATATGTCCTCAGAATGATTCATTTGCGACGTCCCTCAGGATTTAGTTTGTCGGAAAGAAGTTAAAATGAATTGGACAGTTATTTTCAAACGCAACATTGCTTGGAACGAGCTGGAAAAACTCCAGCAAGATTTCGTTGTTCAAGCACAAACCGTCCCTTCAACTGGTTTTCTCCTGTTGTCAGAGCCCCATTCTACTTTTACTTCGGGAAGAAATGCCCCGGCTGCCGATTTGGTTTGGTCGGAATCTGTTTGTTTAGAGAACCAAGTGGGCGTGGAGCGAGTCACTCGAGGCGGCCGCTGGACCTATCACGGCCCCGGCCAAATCCTGTGTTATCCCATCGTATCCCTTCAAGGACTGGGCCTTCAAAAAAAACAAGTTCGGTTGTTTTCGGATACGTTCCGTTCAGCGGCTCTTTCGGCTTGCTTGGACTTGAAGATTCCAGCCCAAGCTCAAGATGAACCCTTTGGCATTTTTGTCGGAAACAAGAAGTTAGCATCTTTTGGTTTGTCTTTTTCAGCGGGAATTTCGTCTCACGGTATGGCCCTCTACTTGACACCCCAAGAGGATTTTTTTACAGGAATCCATCCCTGTGGTGTTGCCCAACAAACTTTCACTTGCATCCACGACTTCCATCCTCAAGTCAAATGGTACGACGCGGCAGTCCTCTTAGCAAATTCCATCGAAAAAGGTTTCAAATCACTCTAAAGACCGTTAACCTTTAGCAAAGTTTGTCTTAAACAGGAGATCTGAAATCATGTTACGCCAAAGCTTAATCATCATCCCTTTACTCCTCTTAGCCATTTCCGGTTGCACCGGCGGAGGCAGTGACCCAGTCGTCGCCGAATTTAATGGAAAATCGGTAAAAGCTTCCGAAGCGTTTGGTCAAGTAAAGAGCCGCCTCATTGACTTAGAGGAAGAAGTCTATCGAACCAAAGAGCAAGCCATTAACGAGTACGTCGATCAGAAGATCTTGGACATGGAAGCCCAAAAACAAAAGCTTTCTAAAGAACAACTGCTAGAAAAGGAAGCTGGTGCGGGAGCTGCTGCTGAAATTTCGGACAAAGAGATCGAAGCTTTCCTTGCCTCTAAAGGCCTTTCTCTATCTGATAAGAGAATCAAAAAAGACGATGTAAAAGAATATTTGAAATTTCGTCAGAAGTTTGAAAAGCAACAACAGTATGTGGCCAAACTTCGTGAAACAGCTAAAGTAAAAATTCTTGTTACTGAACCTGAGTCTCCCAAACTTTCAGTTGCAACTGAAGGTCAGCCGACTTGGGGTAATGCCAAAGCTCCTGTCACTATCGTGGAGTTCTCGGATTTTCAGTGCCCTTTCTGTGCAAGAGCGGTCCCCACTCTGGATCAAATCAAAAAAGAATACGGTCCTGACAAAGTACGATTGGTTTTTCATCACTTACCACTTCCCAATCACAATCGAGCGCTTCCTGCTTCTTTAGCGGCAGCTTGTGCTAACGAACAAGGTAAGTTCTGGGAAATGCACAATCTACTTTTTGAAAACCAGGCAAAACTAGAAGATTCTGATCTCAAAGCGTACGCAAAGACGCTGGGCTTGGACGGTACTAAATTTGCTGAGTGTTACGATAAAAAGGTACACATGGACAAAATTGAAGCTAGCAAGAAAGAAGGAGAACGGGTGGGAATTTCCGCAACTCCCTCTTTTGTGATCAACGGTGTGCTTCTTCAAGGAGCCCAACCTTTTGAGCGCTTCAAAGAGAAAATCGAAAGAGCCTTGAAAAAAGGTTAATGGTAAAAAGCTATTAAGCCCTGCAGAGCGAAAGCTCTGTGGGGCTTTTTTTTGGGCTATTCTTAGTTTCTTGCCGAAATACGAAAGTCAGAACGACTTTTTTTCTTAAGAATGGGGATTTTGGTTTTTGGTTCTTTTCTCTTTTGTAATGACAAACCTACAGCCGCTTTTACAAACCCAACAAAAAGGGGATGAGGGAGAAAGGGTTTAGATTTAAACTCGGGGTGAAACTGACAAGTCACAAACCAGGGGTGATTGGGAATTTCCATCATCTCAACCAAACCAGTCTCAGGATTCATTCCTGAAAACACCATTCCGGAGTCTTCTAAGATAGTCTTGTAATGATTATTAAATTCGTAGCGATGGCGGTGTCGCTCCGAAATTTTAGATTTTCCGTAGGCTTTCTCAGCTTGGGAACCCATTTTGAGCTCACAAGCATAAGAGCCAAGTCGCATGCTCCCTCCGACTCGCTCTACACGTCTTTGATCTTCCATGAGATCAATCACAAATTCACCCGTCGTAGAAAACTCGCGACTGGTTGCCTTGTTTAATCCACAAACGTGCCGAGAGTATTCAATAATCGCTAATTGCAACCCAATACAAATGCCAAAATAAGGAATCTTATTCTCTCTAGCGTATTGAATCGCTCTGATTTTCCCCTCAACTCCGCGATTACCAAATCCACCCGGAACTAAAATTCCGGAAAGTCCTTTTAGAACAGACAGGTCTGTTTCTTTCTCCAGCTTTTCGGAATCAATGTACCGCAAGGACAACTTGCAGTTATTCGCTATCGCTCCGTGCACTAAAGCTTCAGATACACTTTTGTAAGACTCAGTTAAATCAACATACTTTCCCACAATTCCGATTTCGGTCGGGCCTTTGGATGGAGAAGTGAGAGTCTGAACAATCTTCGCCCACTTCTCTAATCCTTTTGATTTAGCTTTGAGCCCCAATCGCTTGCAGACTTTTTCATCTAATCCTTGCTCAAAATAAACCAGTGGAACTTCATAAATATTGGATACGTCTTTTGCAGTTATGACTCTTTCAGCTTGTAAGTTACAGAACAGAGCGATTTTCCCACGAATATCGGGAGGAAGAATTCGATCGGTTCGGCAAAGCAAGAAGTCTGGCTGAATCCCAATTTCCCGCAGTTTTTGCACACTATGTTGGGTGGGCTTGGTTTTTAACTCTCCAGAAGTTCCGAGATAGGGAACCAAAGTCAAATGGATGAAACATACATTCTCTTCACCAACATCAAAACGAAACTGACGAATCGCTTCTAAAAACGGAAGCGATTCAATGTCTCCTACTGTTCCTCCAATTTCCACAATGGCAACATCTTTTTCTTTTCCAATTTTTCGTATGCGCTCTTTAATTTCGTCGGTGATATGGGGAATGACTTGGACAGTTCCCCCCAAAAATTCCCCTCTTCGTTCTTTTGCAATCACAGTTTCGTAAACTTGCCCAGCTGTAATACTATTTTCCCTTTTTAAATTTACATTTGTGAAGCGTTCATAGTGACCCAAATCAAGATCAGTCTCAGCGCCATCTTCTGTAACAAATACTTCACCGTGCTGAAACGGATTCATCGTTCCCGGATCCACGTTGAGGTAAGGATCCATTTTCATCAATGATATTTTGAGACCACGATTTTCAAGAAGAGCTGCCAGTGACGCTGCACTGAGACCTTTTCCTAAAGAACTTAGGACACCCCCAGTAACAAAAATGTATTTGGTTTTCATGAATGATTTCCCAGTTCTCACTAATTTACCATTCCCTGAAGGGCTCTCAAAATGCTTTCCACTGTGGGAATGTCAGTAGGAAGATCCACCGCATAGGTGTCTTGGGTTAAAAGCCGAACTCCAATCGAGAACCCATTTTCAAGTGCTCTTAATTGTTCAAGCTTTTCAGTTCTCTCAAGAGGACTCGGCGGTAAATGAGAGAGTTTCAAAAGAGCCTCTTTCCGATACGCATAAATGCCCACGTGCTTATAAAAATCCCCTTCGGGACTTGAACCCAAGGGCTTTCGAGAAAAGTAGAGCGCTCGGCGGCGACTATCCATGACACATTTAACAATATTGGGGTCTTGAAACGATGTTGGATCTTTTTTCAAAATAGCCAAGGTTCCCAAGCTTAGCTCAGGGTCCTCTTCGATTGCTTGCACTAGCTCATCAATAGCGTCTGCGGGAAGTAGCGGTTCATCAGCTTGTAAATTCACAATAATGTCTGCCGATAAATCTTTGGCCACGAAAGCCACTCGATCCGAACCGCTCGGCAAATCACTTGGAGTCATCACTGCTTCAGCCCCAAAGCTCTGAACCCGTTTCATCACTTCAGAACTGTCGACTGCTATTAAAACTTTCTTCAGCTTTTTGGATTTTTTTGCCGCTTCCCAAATATACTGAACCAACGGTTTTCCACAAACGGAGGCAATGACTTTGGCAGGAAATCGGGATGAACCTAACCTAGCCGGAATAATACCGTAAGAAGTCATAGGAAAATCCTATATCACAAGGCTATCGCCGAAGAAAGATATCACTCCCTCGGAGAATTCCCTTCCGAGTGCTTTCCAAGCAGCTTTTTTCTAATCCTTGCTTAATTTTTTGAAATTCTTTTCGGTAGAGGGGCTGTTCTGAAAAAAGCAAATGAAGTCGGCTTTGTGATTCTTCAGCCCGCATGGTTTTTGCCTCTTCCCATAAATCATCAAAAAGAAGCGCAGTTGCTCCCATTGCCAAAGAAGGAAAAGCTCCATCCTCAACTTCTCCGAAACCCACAATGAGCATTCGGTCCCAGAGGACCTTTAGCGCTTTGGTGTAAGCACCTTCTTGATCTTTCCCTTTTAACCCAGTCTCGCGTTTAAGGACTTTAGTAGAAAGTGGGGATTCTTGTTCTAATACTTGAAGCACTTGCTGGGCGGTTTCACTCAAAGAACGTGTGCTGGATGAATGAAAAGCAAGCTCCCTAAGCAGCGCTGAAAAAACAAGTCTTGAAAAAAAAGTAGCTCGGCCTTTGTACCACTTTGAGTAGACTACTTTTTTACACAACGAAAGCTCGGTTCGCAGATGCCAAAGCTCAGCAACGCGATTATCACCACTTTCGTCCCATTCCCATCGCATTTCGCTTTTGGGATAGAGTTCGGACCAAAGAGAATAAGGCTCCTTTCGATTATCGATGGGAAACACCAGCAGTGCTCCGCACTTTTCGATTTTTTGTACTGCTTTTTTTAGGCTCATAACTTATTGTTTTTATTATAGTTGGTGCCTAATTGAAAGGCCCTCTTTAAAAGTCCGCCAACCGAGCACAGAAGCAATTGACTCCTTGCGTTATTTATCCTATGGTTTCGCACCACAATCGAGGTTACTATGAAAGTTGCTGTTCTAGTTGCTCTGTTTCTTACTCAATGGTGTTTAGCCGGGCCCCTCACACTGAAAACTGGACTGACCGGTAATTACAAATTGGGCTACGTCGAATCGCAGCTGTACGGACGCTACCGAAACGATGAAACCAAAACTCCGGAAGCAGATTCTTTTAATTACAAAAAAATAGCCCCTCCCCAAATTCCGGCTCCTATTTTTTTACTCCATAATCCCCAAGGCCCCTCCGCAACTATTATCGGAGGAGGGTCTGACAGTCCTCGTGTTTGTGAAGGAGAAGCTGCACTGCTATCGCAAGATCTCGAGTGTGCTCCCATGGCAGAGGAAACTTGGGTGGATGAACAATCGAAATGTAAAATTAGCAAAGTATTTGTAGAACATGTTCTTTTCAAACTAACCACTGGCCTTCGTTATTCTAGGACTGAAATTGTCGTACTCAGTGATGAAACACCGAAAGAATGTACCCAATATAAAAGGCAACTCACAGAAGAGCTAGAAAAAGAAGCTGGTCCCGATTTCTATAAAGCCATGAAAGCGGCCGGAATTATTTCAGATAACGAGCAAATACCCGACCTGTTCGCTCTAGCACATATTTATGAGACTTCCCCTTCAGATAAAAAAGTTTTCGACTATCCAGAAGGAAATCAAACGGGGGCGTATGATCTAGAATATGCGCAATCCTCTCAAACTGCATCTTGGACAGGAGAGGAGAAAAGAGACTTGCAAATAAGCGAAGCTTTCAATGCAGATGGAAAAACAAAAGTTGAGAAATTAGATACCGTTCTTCTTTTCCATGACCACAACAAACAAGAACTCAAAGTTTCTGGCGGTGGTGTAAACAAAATGAGGGAATGTAAAAATATTTCCACTGCAGGTTCGCCTGAGGAAGTTTATGCCTGCACTTTGTTCCGAGCTAAAGAAGAAGAAGCTGGAACCGGCTGCACTATCGAACACTGGATTTTTGAACGTGTTACTCTGCGCTCAAAAGAAGCCCCCCAATACGCACGGGTTGAACAGCGACACCTCATGGAAAATACTGCAGAAGGCTGTCAAAATTACCGCACCAAGATTACCAGTGAACTTAAAGAAGGCAGTGCCGAAAGTTTCTTTAGACTGATTCATCAAACGGGTGGGTTTTCTACATCGAATAATTTAGGCGATACGTTTCAGCTGGTCCACGACTACACCGCTACGCCAGTCGAATAAATTTTCTTATCCCTTTTCTGATACTTAGCGATCAGCCTTGTTTGAAAGTGTTACCGGAAGAGAGTAAGGATCAAACTTGGAAAATGTGTAGGACGTATGAAATCTACCTTCTATCTCTTTATCCTAGGGCTTTTTGTGAGTGCTTGCACTGCAAATATCAGTATCCCGATAAGTGGAGATACAGGTTCGGCTATCAGCACACCTAACCCCTCGTCTCCGAATCCTCCTGCTTCAGCTCAAGCACCAGCTCCTGCTAGTTCCGGTCCGATTCGCTTCTCTGGAGCTTCGGACTGTTAGGAAGTCTTTTTCTCGACCAAAAACAACCTTGCTGATTGAAATTTGCTCGTAGATAATCCCGATCTACTCTGATTGCATAATGTTGGAGACTTTTGTTGAGCACGCTGCTGAATCCTTCCAAAGATGATAAACATAACTCCCAACTCCCCTTAAATTACCTCCCACTTCTTTTTTCCCTGCTGCTTGCTCAGGAGAAGATCAAAAAGCACTAAGAGAATATAAAGAGGTAGAAATTTGGGCTGAAATGCCAGCGCAATGCCCCACACCATCCCAGCCTAAACTCAATGATTCTGAAGAAGAAAAAATAAACCCAACAAAGAAAACCATCCCACGTAGATATCTGGGCGGATCTGAAAACCAAACGATCGAACACTGTTAAGATTAAGATACAGTACCGAGCCAACAGCTCCCATCATCCATGATGAGGTTAGGGCCCAAAGAGGCAGAGCGAGAAATAATGAGTTGACCCCAGCAACAACTGAACACATGTGCCTAAAATCAAAACGAGTTTCTGCGGAAGCGCGATTCCTGTCGAGCCCAAAGCCAACACTATCCTGTTTCTCACAAAAGCACGCTGACGCGCCACGCCTTTGCAAGTTTTTTGACCCGAGCGTCGAACCATAGGAAAATAAGTAAATCTCATAATGAAATCGATGTCGCATCCATCATTGGGCTCAACCCTTCGAAAACTATTTCCTCTATATAGTCTCATTGCTTTTGAGCTCGTGTCGCTTAGGGTGTTATTTCACCACTTTTTAAACATTCAGATTGGTTGGCCCGGAACCACTGACTTCGATCTAGCCATGCCTTTCACAGTTGCGTTCTTTGCTTTTTTTCACGCTCTCACTCACACACCAACCTTTAAAATTCACTTTGAAAAAAAAATGCTGAGTATTCACTTGAGTTTCCAAGTGCTACTCATTGCTCTCACTCTCGCTCTTCACTCTCTTGGACTATTCTCGAATTCTGTCTGTAAAGCTGCTTGGTTTGCTACTCTGGGAGGAATTATTTTTTCCGGCCTTCATATTTTTTTTGCTGCTCGATTCTATTTGCACCGTTCGGGTCGTTGGACCGGTCTTCCTTGCTTATTGATTGGAATTTTCTTTTTGAATGTTTTACAAGTGTTGATTTTATTCGCAGTCGGCAGTTGGTCAGTGACTCAACCTTGGTGGGCAGCGGGGTCTGCTTTTATGCGATTTGCATTTCACTCTCACTTGGGCTGGATTCTTTATGCTGGTTTTCTCTCCGTTCTGTATCAAAGAAGATTTTCTTCACTCCAAGAAACCGAAAATAAAATTACAGCTGGAGGATTCTAAAATGAATAGCTACCTTCGCTCTTGGGAGAAGGCTTTTGACTTTAAAGGCCGTTCAAATCGTCAAGAGTTTCTAGTGTTTACGTTGGTCAACTTAGGAATCTATTCATTACTCTATGGATTATTTCTCTTTTTTCAGGGTCCCAGCGTTGGCATTCAGGCATTTTCTTTGGGGGCATTAGTTCCCACTTTGGCTCTTGGAGCCAGGAGACTTCACGACATCAATAAAAGTGGATGGTGGCAAGCCTTGGGCATTATTCCCATCTTCGGACCACTTTTTCTTTTGTTCCTGATGTTGAAAGAGGGAACCCCCGGAACCAACGATTACGGTCCTCAGCCCTGAGATAAAACTTGATCATTTGTTAAGAGAATTTTCCTTTCTGGCATAGCGCAATAACTCCCAATTATATTCACTTTTTTAGACCTTCCTAATATTTGTGACAAAATTTCTTCCAGCGTCATCTCTTCCCTAGGAAATTAAGGGTTCTCACTTTTTTCGATCGGGACTATACCTACGTGAAAGGAAAATCCATGAACAAGTTACTTTCGTTTTTAGTTGTTGGGACTTCTTTTATCTTGAGTTGCTTTGCGTTTCCAAGCCAAGCAGCACTTTCTGCTAAAGAAGTGGTAAGCCTGGGAGAAAAGCAAATGCGTGGCTCGAGCTCTCAATCCACGATGCGAATGGTAATTAAGCGTCCTTCTTATGAAAGAGAACTTGTTTTGCGCTCTTGGGCTTTAGGCCCAGAAAAAGCGGTCGTTGAGATTCTCAAACCTGCTAAAGAAGAAGGCGTAGTGTCGTTGCGGGTCGATCAGAACATGTGGAATTACCTTCCTAAAACTGATCAAGTAGTAAGGGTTCCCTCATCTTTAATGCTTCAGTCCTGGATGGGAAGCGATTTCACCAATGATGATTTGATGAAAGCCAGCTCTCTCTCTCGAGATTACTCTCATAAAATGTTGAAAACGGAATCAGTCCGAGGGGAAAAGTCCGTACTGATTGAGTGCCTTCCTTTGCCTCAAGCTCCCGTAGTTTGGGGAAAAGTCCTGCACTGGGCACGAACGGAGGATCATTTGCCGGTGCGCCAGGAGTTTTACGATGATAAAGGCAAATTAGTGCGAACAATCAGTTTTTCTCAGTTTAAGCAGATGGATGATCGAGTGATTCCAACAAACTTACGCATTGAAAAAGCGGACAATTCACAAGAGTCCACTACAGTTACTTATGACAAGATCATCTTCGACAGAGACATCCCTGACAGCACTTTTGCCAAAGATCGCATCAAAGACATTTCTCAAAAAGGTAAAGTAGTCAGCAACGGCTGGTACTCCGATAAAATCAATTAATTGAGAGGGGGGTCTTATGGATCGCTACTTCCTTAAGTTGTCCTGGAAAAATATTTGGCGCAATCGCCGACGCACACTTTTAACCATCAACGCGATTGGCTTTGGAGTAATGGCTCTCGTGGCCCTTTATAATTATTACGATGGCTTTCATGATCAAGTCATTCAGAACGTGATCCGCTATCAAAGTGGACATCTCTTGGTAACAGCGCCCGACTACCATAAACGCATGGCGACTCAGCTCTTCATGAAAGACCCCTCTGAAGTTGATACCTGGCTGAGTTCTCGTGAGGAAGTAAAAGCTTTCAGTCACCGTGTGATGGTTCAAGGACTCGTATCCACTGCTCAGGGTTCCGCCAATATTGTTTTTGCTGGTATTGAGCCAGAGCGAGAAAAAGACGTAACGCGTTTTTCAGGAAACCTCATCCAGGGAACCTATTTCAATGATGACACCGAAAAACCCATTGTCTTAGGCTCTGAGCTAGCCAATCTCCTTCAAGCAAGTCTTGGTAGCAAAGTGGTAGCTCTCACTCAGGGAGTGGACGGCTCTATTGGAAACGAACTCTTTTATGTCTCTGGAATTTTCGAAACTCATTCTGACTTTGATAAGAACATGGCTTTTGTTCATATCAACGATGCTCGGCAGCTTCTGAGCTTGGGAAGCCAGGCCTCTCATCAATTGGCTGTTGTCCTCAAAAACGAGGAGGGCCTTGAGAGCGTTCAGCAGAGCTTTGTTTCTAAGTTCGGTTCGGGTCCCAACTTGCCTTTTCAAATTTTAAATTGGAAGGAAGTTCAGAAACCGCTCATGGCCATGATTGAACTGAACCAAAGTGCCAATCGGCTTTTGATGTTTATCATTATTTTTGTCGCCGCTTTGGGAATTGCAAACTCAATTCTGATGAGCATCCTGGAACGTACTCGAGAGTTTGGAGTCATGCTTGCTATTGGGACTACAAAAAAAGAAGTCGTCAAAATGGTGGTAATGGAGACCGTGCTCCTGAGCCTCGTTGGGGTTGCATTAGGCAATGTATTAGGGTTTTTGGTGACTGAGTTTTTCCACCATTACGGATTTGATTTAGCTTGGCTATCTTCTCAAAAACTCGTAGTTCAGGGAACCATCATTCAAACCATTAGTTACCCTGAAATTCGATGGAACAATAGCTTACTGGTTTCTCTTATCGTTCTTGTTCTGTCGCTCGTGGTTTCATTTATTCCGATCAAGCACGTCTCTCGGCTTAACCCAGTAAACGCATTGAGGGCTCTATGATTCTATCTTTCGATCAAGTTTCCAAGCAGTACTCTGAACTCGAAACTGCCATTCGGCAGGTTTCCTTTGAGATTGAGGAGGGTGAATTTACTGCATTGGCAGGTCCTTCCGGTTCCGGGAAAAGCACTATTTTAAACTTGGCTGCTGGCCTTGATTTTCCCACATCGGGAACTGTAACCCTTTTGGGACAGGACTTGCGTGCTTTAGATAAGATCGGACTCAGCCATTTACGCTGCAATCAAGTGGGGTTTGTTTTTCAAAGTTATAATCTTTTTCCCGTCCTAACGGCTTTAGAAAATGTGGAATATCCCTTAGCACTTAAAGGAGTTCCCCCCAAAGAAAGACGAAAACTAGCTGAGAAAGCGCTAGAGGAAGCCGGCTGCGGAACCTTAGGAAAGCGTCTGCCTTCGGAGCTTTCAGGTGGCCAACAACAACGAGTTGCTATTGCTCGGGCCATTGTTACGACACCCAAAATTGTTTTTGCTGACGAACCCACAGCGAATTTAGATTCCAAGACGGCAAAAATGCTCTTGGAAGTTTTTAAAGACCTCAACACCAATAAAAATATTACTTTTCTATTTTCTTCCCACGACCCGTTGGTGCTGGAGACAGCGGAAAGGATTATTCAGGTGGCTGATGGAAAGGTTCATGAAGACCCAAGCAACAAACAACAACCCTTTATTAAAGGGCTGGGCTTTAGGACTCCTCCTCAGTCTTTGCGCTCCACTCTCTCCTATTACCACAGCTAACGAATGGAGTTGGGAAACTGGGGGCTCTCTTAAGTCATTTATTGTTTTTCAGAAACTCAGGCAAACCCGAATTTACGCAAATAATGAAGAACCCTTTAATGAAGAAAGGCTCAGATTACAGGGGTCTTTGACCTACCGATGGGCGCGCTTAGAAATTGCCAATGAAACCTTTTTTCATTACCGGCGCAATAATCCCTCATTAATTCCTGTTCCAGATTTTTCTCCGCAGTCCGCTTGGAGACCTCAATGGACTCTCTTTGACTCAACTAACGCTGATGCACTCAATCGCTTCGACCGAGCTTTTATGCAGCTAGAGTTTGGCGATTTTAAAACGACATTTGGGAAACAAGTTGTCCCTATGGGGGTTGGGCAAATCTTCAATGCTGTTTCTCAAATTCAGCGTTACCCTTTGATTTTTATCGATCCTGAATTTCCGAAAACAGAAGATGCAGCGACGTTTATTTGGTCAGGTCCCTTCCAAGTGGAAGCTCGTTACTTGCCTAAAAGTCCGGGACAACAAACAGACAACTTTCACTTTCGTATGAAGAAAACCATTTCCGGGATTGATATAGCACTAACCGGTGGACGTTCAGACAACAAAACTTTTTTTGGGGGCGAGAGTGCTTTCAACGTGGGACAAGGACTTTTACGCGTGGAACTGGTTTCGTATTTTTCCAATCAAAAACACTATGGACAAGGTTTACTGGGTTTTGATTATGTTTTTTCTCCTGCCTGGAGCAGTAAATGGGAAGTGTTCTACAATAGCTTTGGCGAAGTTACACAAAATCCCCTCACAGGTTTGTTTCATCGCTCGGCTCCTTTTCAAGGTACTTGGTACGCTGGCAATGTAACGACTTGGGAGATCCATCCCCTCCTCAAAGCTAATCTGGTTTCGATTGTGAATTTGAAAGATCCCTCTGCTCTCTTTCACTTTTTTTTAAATTACAGTATTTCAAACAGTTGGGATCTCTTAGCTGGACAGTTTTTAAATGTTGGCTCGGGAACCTCAGAGTTTGGAGGTCAGTTTAGGCTTACTCCAGTAATGTCCCTGGGACAGCCTGATATTTCTTACGCAGCTTTGCGATGGTATTTCTAGAATCTCAAACAATTGTTTTTATTGTGTTTTTTGGAGGTGCTGCCACAGCCCTAAGACTTGCGTTTGAGTGAGGCTGTCACCAAAGGCAGGCATCCGATTTTTTCCTCGAGTCACTGCCGCCACAAAGTCAGCTTTAGGAACAAGCCGCCCTTTTAGACGCGGGCCAATTTTTCCTTCACCATCGTTTCCATGGCATTGAGCACACGTACTTTCATAGAGCTGCTGAGGTTCTGGAGATACTGCCGCACCAGTTTTCACTAATTCAAATTTGTCTCGTTGAACCGAGTAGGAACTTTTTTTCTCCTCAATTGGTTTCCTTTTTCTCAGCCCCATCAGAAACCGGGTCAGGCCTTCTTCCTCATCCGGGGCAATATCCGCCCCAAACTTTTTCATTTTACTGATCAGTTTAAGCCAACCTTTTTTATCAAATTTCTGACTTGAAATAATGCCTTCGGAGTGACAAATCAGACACTGATTTTTGTAAACTTCGTAACCTGAGTATTCTTGGGAATCCAAGACCCAGAAGTTAATGCCGCTCACAGCATTTCTCAAATAACCAGCGGGATTCCAAGGATGAACCAGCGGTTGCATATTCTCGATTCATTTTGAGAGCAATCAGAGAATCAGATTCCATCGCTTTATTCAGTGGGATACTACGAATGTAATCTGGTGTACTGGGGAGAGCGGCCCTATCTGCTCCGCGTACAGTGATGAACCGAGCTTCCTTTTTGGGCTTAGCCTTTTCTAGAATCGCCGCAAGACTCACTCCTTCCCACAACACATTTCCAACAGCCCCTTCGGACCATTGGATCCCCCCAGCTGTTGGGTTTTGAAATCCTCTCCTGTTTCCAGAACATTCAACAACTGCATAGAGTTGTTTTTGTGGAAGCTTTCTTAGCTCATGAACAGAAATTTCAATAGGGTTTTCGACAAGACCGCGAACCACAATTTTATGTTGATCAAAATCAACAACCGGAACATCGTGATGGTTTCGAATAAATAAACCAGAAATAGGCGTCTCGAAAGGCTCCAGCGCTTCAGGCAAAGACTCCGCCTGTAACGGCCGCTCGCTGTGAACTAGAAGCGATTCAGTGGCTATCGCTGTAAGGTTGTAAATCAAGAAAAGAATGCCGAGGTTACGAAACATCATAGGGGTAATAGTTCGACTAGATTTTACCCAAAGTAAAGCCGTACTTTTTGGTATAATTTTTCGATGAATTTATTTTTTGTCTTGATGGTTCTAGGAAGTTCACTTTTAGGCTGGGGAACTGAAAAAACACTCCTTTCCCGAATTGACGGCGGAGGAGATCTTTACGAATTCTCCGAGACTCAAAGTGTTGGAAATAATTGCATTGCTCGACGAAAATGGATTGAAATCGAAGGTCGTCCGAACCAAGCCGCTGCTACTGTGGCCAACGATATCCTTCGAGAGGAAATCACGGTAGGGAAACGGCTGGACCGTAAGCACTGCCCTCCCAGAGGCTCTCAGCTGAAATATGAATTTTCGAATGAAATAGTTAAAACAAGAGATTGGTATTACAAGTCCCAGGAACCTTACCGACCGATAGTGAGACCCTTAGGACTCAGAGTGACGGTAAAAATTTCGGGAAAGAGCCAAATAGTGACGGAGAAATGCATAGGAGTAAATTTACTCTCTGGTGACGTTTTTGAGATAAATAAACTATTTAAGTTTCAATGGGGCACTGAGCTGAGTAAGAAAATGAGAAACTTTTTAGGAAAAAATGCTCCCCTCGTACAAAAAAATGATGAGATTGACCGCGGCCTCCTTGATTGGCTCGAAAAATCATTGGTATGTGCCACTGAACAAGGGTTACTGATATCTCCTCAAAATATCACGATTCCCCCTAACATCTTCGATGTTTCTGATTCCGTTCAATACTGGAATAATCAATTGGAAGGACGCGACTCCAGCCAAGGTGATGAAATTCAGATCGTCCCTCAGGAGCTCAAATATCAGGCTACTCAAGAGCGCAATTTATCGGACCGGCCGTACCGAATTTTTATCCCCCAAGTAACCGGCTCAAACCCTGACTTAGTGAAACGAGTATCTGACTTAATTGCTTGGGAACAAATGTCTTCCAATGCTGCTTCGGATTCAAGCTCGAAACAGAAGATCACTTTGAAAACAAAAATGGAAGATGAAGCATTCAATCGATTCTATGCTGCCTACTCGGTCCTGCTAAATTCACAAAAAGTTCTGTGTGTTCAGTGGCACGAATCTACCAACTATGCCTATCCAGACGACCACTTTTATCGGGCTGTTATTTCGCTGGAGACGGGTAAGAAGTTAGGAGGCGCAGATGCTTTTGATAACTTACAGGGGCTATTGTCATTTCTTCACAAAGATCAAATAAGGACCATCAATGAGAAAATAGCGGAGCATGATGGGGAAGGAAAAGATTTCCCTGAATACACAGCTAGGTTTCAGCGTAAAGACCTTGATTACTTTTATATCAACGAGCAGGGGATATTTTTTGAGTTTCGTTATGCCTTTCCTCATGCGAGCAGAGCAGCTGCGCCCCAAGAGAAGTTTTTCTATTCCTGGTCGCAAATCAAACCCTTCATTAAAAGGACAGGGCCATTAGCCCCTTTTGTATCAGGTTAATTACTTGTTATTATTGTTTTTTTTAGCATTGCCTTTCCTTTGAAAAACAGCTATTATTGCGCTGCATTAACTGAGGTGTCGTACATGCGATTATCACTTGCACTCTTATTGGGAAGCTCTTTGGCGTGGGCCAAGCCTTACGTTTATTTAGTGAGAGAGATTCCAGTTCTTGAACGAAACTGCCATGAAGAAGCTGCTCGACTTGCTTCTCGTTTCACGGATCTCACTGGATTGACCGCCACTGGCCGATGCGAAAAACTTTCCACCAAAGGCGCGGATATTGCGATTCGCTACGAAGCCACCGAAGCACTTTCACCAGTGAGAACATCAGCAGAAATCGGTTTCCCAGGACGGGGCCACGAATTCTCCTCGAGACGCAAGTGCGAAGCAGAGCTTCCAGGAGAATCTGCATTTTTTAAAGAAACTGTCGGAAAAGAACCACTCGTAGCATTTTGTCGCTGGGATGAAACTTACTACGGCCTCCAAAAATGGGCTTTGGTATTGGAAGGTTTTGGTACTCCCACCCTTCTTCCCCAATGGGCTAGCACTCGATTTCCCGGACGACCCACCCAAGAACAAACGGCAGTATTAGTTCAGCAAGTGAAAAATGTGCTCACCAGTTCTCAAGCTCAAGTTCGTTTTGTTTTTCTCCAAGAGGATGAGCACGGAGCTTTAAGATTAACTGTGCACTACTGGGGCCGATACGGAGAACAACTGCAAGCGCTGTCCCTGGCTGAAGTAAACTCAGTCAGCGATTGTGCTGTCGCTCTGGAGGACCTTCAGCAAATAAATGCTTCAGTCCCTGAAATTAAAACTGTTGGGCTTTGTGTAGCAAATCCATATGCAAGAGGAGCTAATTTGGTGGCCGTTGTTGATGTAACTCAGTGGCATGCTCTCAAACAAGCAGTGGAAACTTTCCCAAGCTACAGTGAATGTGCTTCACAAAAAGACTCTCTCGTGGGTTTTTATAAAAACCAGCTGGGAGACAAAATCCTGGCCGGTTTTTGTACTCGTTGGGGCAATGACTGGAAATTGAATTTAGTTGAGAAAAGATAGTAATCAGTACTCGCCCTTAGACTATCTTACATTCGCTGAACAGGTCCCGTGCCCACTAGCACCTTTGACTGTGACGGTAAAACTTCTGGAGTAAAGGGGTTCCATTGCAAGCAAGAGCTCCAGTGGCTGATTTATTGTCTCTAGCGATCGTCCATCTGGGATCTTGGGGAGTAGTTTTGGGCGTAGAAACCAAAGTATTATTGTTGCTAATTCTCAAATTAAAACTACAAGTCCCTGTGCTAGCGCCTGTCTCTCTGTAAACAACATCCAAACTGCAAGTAGGTGATGGAGGCACTGGATTGGTTCCCGTAAACTCATAGGGACCAAAACTTAATCGATACCGAGTACTGGTATCTCCAAAGCTATCAATAACAGCTTGTATGTCTCCGGCAAGTGCTGAAAGATTGGCGCCACTGCCAGGACCTCCAAAAGTTACCTGACTCACCAGAAACGGAGTAACACCATACTGATCTTTGTACAAAAGAATAGATGAGGAAGTGGAATCACCAATGACCATTGGTTCATAAAACGCAGCATAGGCTCGAACAGTAGGGGTAAAATAAAAATCGTCTCGTGGCTGAAAAAAAACAAACCGAGTATTTGAAAAGTACCCGGTATGCATGTTCTAACCCACTAGTAGGAGGGCTTTGTTTTCTTGATCAATTCTCAAAACAGGATAAGTGTATTGGACTACATCTTTTAATCCCAGGGGAGCAATTAACTTCATTGGTGTAATGCTCGTAGGAAGATCCTCATTTAATCTCACTACTGCTACGTCAATTTCGAAGTTACTGTTATTTCCTGATCCCAAGTACTTTACTTGGTCGACCACTCGGGAAATCAATTGGTTATCCATCGTGAGAAATTGAACCGTTTGGCCAGACAATGCATGCCACCCAAAATGCTTAGTATAGAGGAGGTGTCTCGGAGTAACCGCTACTCCGCGGGGGGAGCCCTTGGCGACTGCCACTGCCGTTAAATTTAATCCATAAGCCCAACTTGAGCTGACGTATTGATTTCCATTTCTCCAAACTAAGACGTCGGAAGCTTTCTTACCGGCAATACAGCCATTGACTTCGATAGAGCATCGCTTGAGCCATTCCGCTTGTGAATAAAAAGCTGCTACTTCTCTTTGTGGGCTTTTGCTAAGTGAAACGGGGGCAACAACCACCCCCAATGCTAGGATAACTACCAAAAGTAAGGCAGTACCTTTTGGAGTACCTTTTGGAGCGGGCGACGAGGTTCGAACTCGCGACCCTCAGCTTGGGAAGCTGATGCTCTACCAACTGAGCTACGCCCGCACTTGTTTGAACGACCCATGATTAGCACGCTTTTTGGGCGGCCTCAACCATCTTGGTAAGGGCCGATGATTCGAGGGGGTTGGCCCAGTTCTGTTTTGCTTTTAAAGACGACCCCACAATCCAACCGTCTGCTTCTTTAAACTCCGCTACGTTTTCTGCAGTGATTCCCGAGCCTATCCATACGGGAATGTGAACAGCGCTCTTTACTTGCTCTAGTTCGCTCAACGAAGCAGTTGCCCCAGTATGCGAACCTGTGAGGATGACTCCATCAGCTCCAAAAAATTCAGCAGCATGCGCGGTTTCAGCAATACTCACGTCTGCAGTTAATGCATGACTGGAATGTTTTTTCTTAATATCGGCGAAAATTTTTATTGATTCCGCCCCTAATTCTCGGCGGAGCCGAAGAAGAGGGCCTGCACAAGCTTCTATCAATCCCTCATCGGCCACATGAGCAAACACAAATCCTTCAACCCTCACAAAGTCTGCTTCCACGGCTTGGGCAACACTGAGAGCTGCAGCATTGGCTCCAGCCAAAATTTGAATCCCCAAAGAAAGATGGGTGTTCTTTTTTACTTCATGTGCAACCACTGCCATCGCCGCTACGATTTCCGGCCCAACTTGAGTTCTCAAGTAGGGAACATCGTGCATGTTCTCAAGTATCACCCCTTGGAACCCAGCTTTTTCAAAAGCCTTTGCTTCCGCCAGTGCTTGCTCCACTACTTTCTCAAACATTTTCTCATCGCGAGGAGTTCCCGGCAGTGCTCTCACATGCACCATTCCCAGCAAGGCCTTTTTTGCCGTTAAGAGCTTCATACCAGAGCTCCTTTTCTTAATTTCTCTACTAAGCTTTTAACCCGCCTCGCATCCACGGGCTCATCGATAGCTTCTTTAAAAGCAGTTCCGACAATAAAACCATCGGCGTACTGAGCAAGCTCCAAAATATTTTCCAGAGTTGCCCCGCTTCCAATCCACACCGGATTTTTAGGCGACAAGCGTTTTACTTCTCGAAGTTGGTCTAAATCGACCGGCTTACCCGTACTTTCTCCCGATACTATCAACCCATCGGCACCTGCTCGTTCCAACGTTTCTTCCACTTCATTTTTAAGGGGCCTTTGCGCCAAAGCTACGGAACATTTCACAGAGATGTCTGCAAACACACGAATATTTTCTGCGCTTATCTTTTTTCTGAATCTTAAAACTTCATGAGCTTTGCCATTGATGATTCCTTGATCCGTCAATCTCGCTCCCGATAAAATATTCACGCGAATGAATTGGGCTTGAGAACAGTGGGCAATAGCTATAGCACTCACTCCGTCATTTCGAAGTACGTTGATCCCCAAAGGGAGTTTAAACCGGTCTTTCACTTCTCGCGCCAGAACCGCTAAATTAGCGACAGTCGATTCAGCTACTGCCCCTGGCACAAAGGGAAGGTCCCAATAGTTCTCAATCATCAGAGCATCTACTCCACCAGAAACCAAGTTCTCGGCATCTTTAAGCACAAACGACCGAAGCGCTTTCAAGTCCCCATAAAAACCACAGCTCCCGGGAAGACTAGGCGCATGAAGCATTCCGATCACGGGCTTGATATTTTTAAACATTAAATCCCCAATTCGAACTCAAGCGGAACCGTCTCGTACCATTTTTGCTGTTGGCTTCGAGAAATCTGAAAACTAAGTGATTGGACGGAAAAAAGATCGAGTTCAAAGCCTTCCACTTTTTTCCCTCTAATTTTGGGAACAAAATCTTCCCACTTTGCAAAATACTCTGCTCCATCGGACTGTGCTTCAAAGTCCCATTGGAAAGTGAGCGTTCCCTCTGGCTGATGGGACTGACGATCTTTCACTAAAATAGAAAAAAAAGCAGCTTCCGTTCCTTTGGCCTTAAAAAACAAACCTTCAGTTTTCTGGAGAGGTTTCATAATTGCTGTTTCAATCAAGGAAAACCCCACTCTTCCCCAATTCCCCATCAAGGAAGCCAAGTCACCCCTCATCCATACTTGGTTTCCTTGTTTTTCTAGTCGACTTTCAGTCTTTCCCACTCCGGGCCTTTCAGTCTTGTCATTTTTTAATTCCCAAAAGGCTTTTCCAGGAAATAGGAGCGGTTTTTTTTCTCCGTTTTTCACCAAATAGATTGTGTTTTCAGGAAGTGGTTGTGCTTCTGCTTTTTGGGCAATAAAAACTGAAGAACTAACGAGTACTAAAGCTGCTCCTAACATTTCTAAAAAATAAGCCATTATTTGAGTGCTGTTTCAATAGCCTCAATCAATGGGGCAGATTTAGGTTCAACACTGGATCGAAATCGAGCTACTAGATTTCCTTTTTTATCGACCAGAAATTTTTCGAAATTCCACTGGACTTCGCCTTTCAATCCTGACTGAGAGTCCTCGGTCAGAAACTTGAATAGGGCTTGTTTGCTCTCGCCTGTTACTGGGCCCTTGGAGAACATGGGGAAAGTGACCCCATAGTTTTTCTGACAAAAGCTGGCAATCTCAGCATTAGTTCCTGGTTCCTGGCTGCCAAAATCATTACTGGGAAATCCTAAAACAACCAAACCTTTTCCTTTGTAGGTATTATAAAGCGACTGCAGGTCTTGGTATTGGGGAGTATAGCCACACTTTGAAGCCGTGTTCACAATGAGAAGTACTTTTCCCGAATACGATTTCAAGGAAGTTTTCTTCCCCTGTAAGGTTTCAACTTCGAATTCATGAACCGTTTTTGAAAATCCAGTGTTTGTAACCATAAGTAAACCTAGTATTAAAAGAGTTGTTTTCATGGGCCTCAAAGTAGCAAGCCCATTCGTTTGAGTAAAGCCTTTAAGGTTTAACGAAATCGGTGTCTTGACGAAACGGCTCGGATGTCTTGATAAACTCTATCCAAAGGGGCAGAGCGGCCGCAGCGCCGGTTAGACCCACTTTTTCTTCTTCGTCATAACCCACCCAAACTAAGGTGAGGATTTCGGGAGAAAAACCCACAAACCAAGCATCTTTAAAGTCATTAGTAGTCCCTGTTTTGCCCGCAAATACGTCTAAGTTGATTCCACTCCCCTGAGCAGCGCGTGCCGTTCCATTGGTAAATACCCCCTTCATCAACTCCACTGTCTGATAAGTGGGATACGGTGAGAAGCGAGCTTCTTTTGATAACGGGGAATCCCATAAGTTATTTCCATTTTCATCATAAACTGCCGTGACCGGCCGCAGTCGGCACCCTTGTCCCAAGTTTGCAAGGGTGACATAACTCTCTGCTAATTCGAAGGGGCTTACTTCGGCACTTCCCAAGCTAATCGATGGGAGAGGGGGAATGCTAGAGACTACGCCGGCTTTTTTGATTGTTTCTTGTACATTTGCAATACCCACTAATTGAGCCAACCGCGCTGTCGGTATATTGATTGATTTTTGGAGGGCCTCAGCTGCAGTCACTTTTTCGAGAGCTTCATCTTCGTAATTCCTAGGCTTCCAATTTTGTTTATCATAAACCCACTCAAAAGGAGTTCCATCCAGTAACGTTTCACCGGAAAAGGGGTTCTCTAAAGTAGCTTTGTCAAAAGCGGTCAAAAAAACAAAGGGTTTAAATAACGAACCCGGTTGACGTTTTCCAGCTAGAACTCGGTTGAATTGGGTTTGGCGATAGCTACTTCCCCCTTGGAGTGCAATGACTGCACAATTGGGGACATCTACTGCAATCAGAGCACTTTGAAGTCGAATCCCCTTTTCATCTCTCTTTTTAATAGATTGATATCCTTTAGTTAGTCGTTCGAGATTAGTTTTCAGATTTTTAGAAGCAGACGATTGAAGAAAAGGATTAAGAGTAGTGTAGATCGTCAGGGGCTCAGAACTCAGCCGACTTCTCATTTCTGCAGGAAGTTCACGAAGGACGAGATCCATAAAATAGCCAATATCCTCTAAATTTCTTTCAGCAGGCACCACACCGAGAGGCTCTTTCACGGCTTCCTGAAACTCGTCTTCCAAAATAAATCCAGCTTCGAGCATTTTTTTTAAAACCAGATTTCTTCGTTTTAACACTCGATCGGCAGCTCGATGGGGATCATGAGCATTGGGTAGCTGGATAATCGCCGCGAGAGTTGCACTTTGAGACAAAGTAAGGTCTGAAGCAGCCTGATTGAAATAGAACCGAGCCCCTTCCGCGACTCCATGAATCTCATGAGTGCTCCATTGCCCTAAATACACTTCATTTAAGTAAGCCTCCAAAATATCCTCTTTAGGAAATTTTACTTCCGTAACCAAAGCATAAAGAGCCTCTTGAACTTTTCGATAAATAGACTTTTCTCTCGAAAAAAAGAGATTCTTCATGAGCTGCTGAGTGATCGTGCTTCCCCCTTGAACAAATTTGCCGGCTCGAATGTCTTGAATCAAAGCCCGAACAATGGAGCGAACGCTGACTCCTCGATGTTCCAAAAAGTGAACATCTTCGATTGCCATCGCTGCGTATCGCATCGAAGTAGGAATGTCAGAAAGTGCAATGGGGTTTTGCGTTCTCACCCTTCCTGCATAAAACGAGCTGATACTACGCGGAGGAAAATCCAGCGCTTCGATGGTTTCGCTGTTATCCAATCGAGTAATCGACTCAATTTCCCAACTCCCCTTCTCCAAAGGAACGAAAGCAATACGAACTTTGAGTCTATCTAACCCGCGACCAGCTCCTTCAAAAGCGGGTCGATGGATTAACAAAGTTTTTTGAGATGCGCTTTGATTTTCCCAAGCAAATTCACCCACAGGCAAACCATCAAGACTTTTACTTTTTCGAAATCCCATGTCGGCTAAAAGATTTTCAAATTCCGAAACAGGAAAATGTCGGCCTTTTTTTAACGAAGGGAAAACCCCATAAAAAACTGAAGGTCGATTACTTCGTAGCTGTTCGATGCGAGGAGAAACTGTGTGAAGGATCCAGGCTAAGTAGAGAATAAAAAAGAGGCCCAAGGAACAAAAGATGCCCAAAGCGGTCAGCAGTAATGTGTAAAATTTAGAGTTCCTTATGTTCAGCATTGAAAACATCTTATCCCAAGCGTACTGTCTTTCCTATGAGGTTAAGTGAATTTCAAGTTAAGCAAGTCTGCCAAAAGATCCTGCTGGGGCTAAAAGCCAAACAGCTCATCCAATTGAAAAAGCCGGCACAAGAAGTCTTAGCTAAAATGCAGGAAATTTTTATCAAAGACTTGAAAGTAGAAGACGACATCAATCGTGAAGCAGAGAAGATTCTGGCCCAATATGAAGCCCAAATGGGTGACAAAATTGACCGGCAAAAAATGTTTCAAATGATTAAAAAACAACTGGTTAAAGACAAAGGGGTCATCCTCTAGGAGTTGTCATGATTTCAGAAGAGAAAATGATTCATATCGTTCATCTCATGCTAGATGGCATCTGGAAGCAAGACTTGGTGGACTATCCCAATGAAGAAGAAGCTTTACGCGAAGCAAAAAAACTAAGTTTGGGTTATATCAATCAGATTAACGCGGTGGGCGAAATTGTCCAAAAAAAAATTCTCTCTCAAAAAAATCCTCCTCGAGAAGGAACTCCCCAATGGGATACGCTCTACCAAAAGTATCTTCTCGAAGAAGTACAAAAAAAGGGGGGGTAACCTCTTTTTTTCTCAAAGAAAATCCTTTGCTAGCCTCCGTGAGTAGCGTACCTTTAGCTCCATGAAAACATTCATTTTTTCTTTCATTGGGGCTCTGGCAATCACAAGTAAACTGGCTTACCCAGTTTCCATGAATTTTTCAGGAAGCGTCCGTACGGAAGCAGATAGTATTACCAACCTCGGACAGTCTGCTACTAAGGACTCTAAACAGTACATTGAAACAAGAGCTTTACTGGATCCCAACATCCTTATTGATGATCATTTTAGTATTCGTTCTCAGTGGAACTTGCTTGCTTCTCCTCAGCTAACTCCCGATGCGAGCGAAGCTTTGGGACATGGACAAGGGGGATGGGTACTCGGAGATGTGAGAACGGCTTCTCTTTTGTTGAATCGAGTGTGGTTGGAATGGACTTCCGATTTCGGAGTAGTTCGAGTGGGTCGCGTTCCTATTTCTTGGGGATACGGCCTTACTTGGGATGCTGGGAATCGTCCTTGGGATCAATATCAAACCACCGGAGACAGAATTGAGTACCGGCTTCATTTGGGCAATGTCGTAGGTGCTCTGGCTTACACTAAAAATCGCAAACTCTCAGTTCTGGAAAATACGAACGACCAGGAGTTTTATACTGTATTTCTTCAGTACGATAATCCTGAAATGGATGTTGAAGGCGGTATTTATTTTGAGAAACAAGCTCGCTCGAGCAGTCAGTCTGCAGATTTTACAGGCAACGATCCGGCCAATCCTTATAACGTAGTAGGTTCCTCCATTCCCCTCTCTCAGCATGCTCCCTATCCAAAGAACAATAATGCGATTGATGCTTACTTAAAGAAATCTTTGGGTCGGTTTACTTTTGGTGGCGAAGTTACTTGGATTTCTGGTTCTGCCTATGATTACGCAGGAAGCGGAACTGATGATGACCTGAGTGCTTTTGCGGCTATGGCTAACATCACTTTCGACTATCATAAAATTAAAGCATTCACCGAAGTCATCTACGCAACGGGCGATAAAAATCTTAATGATGATACCGCTACGTCTTACTCGCTTCTGCACTTTAATCGAGCCCGTCCCGGTCTCATTCTAGGCAAGGAACTTCTGGGCAAATACCACGGAAACCAAGTGAATCAGGGAAATCTTCTGATCTATGGTACTGATGGAGCTTTCTCGGGGCTTTTCTTAGTACGTCCGGGAATTCGCCTCGATTGGTCACCCTCTTGGGCTTCTGGTGTAGAAGTTATCATTGCTCGAAAAGCAGTTACTCAGGATGGCGAGCAAGCGAATCTGGGTTGGGAAATTGATCTCGGAACTGACTACAATGTCTATAAGAACTTTGATCTTGGGGTTAATGCAGGTTTTGCTTTCCCCGGAGACGGTATTCCGTTGCCGACTGGTGGCGAAAAGAAAATGATTTTCGCCTTGAGAACTACAGCAGCACTTAGATTTTAATGCGCTCCGTAGCTCTTAGTATTTTTATCGGGATTGCATTTTTAGTTCCAAGTATCATCGCCCGCGCTGCTGCATTAACTGAAATCAGTGTGCAGACAGCAGAATCCCAATATCATCAGCATCAATTCAAAGCTTCTTTGGCGACTTGGACTGAGCTTCTCAGAAAATCTCCTAAAAATCTGCATTATGCTTTAAAAGTTTCTGAACTGAAGTTACTCATTGAAGGAAGAAGCCCTGCAATTTCCTTTCTCAAAGATTACATGAAACGCATGGAAAAAGTGCTTTCTCTAGCTCAGAGGAAGGAATTGCAGACCAAAATGATTGAATGGAGCGAAGCATTTTTTTCTGAAGAAGCTCAAGCCAATTATTTACAAGGGCTATCCAAAGCAAAGCTGAGAGAATTTTCAGCCAGTTTACCCGCTCTGACTCAAGCAGCATTATTGGAACCCGGAAATTTGAAAATTTTAAGCTTGAAAGCAGAGATTGAAAAGGAGCTGGGTTTGAATGAAGCTTCTTATCAAACTTTGAAAGAAGCTTTTGCAATTGATCCTTACTCACAACGCCTTCGAGAAAAACTGGCTGAGTCCCATATTTTTCATAAACATTGTCCAGAAGTGAAAATTCTTCTCGAAAAAGAATCTAGTTTTTCACCGAGAGAAAAAATGGCAATGGCTTACTGTCATTTGGAGGCTGGAGATCAAGAAAAAGCAAAAGAACTCGTCGAAGACCTTCTTCAGAGTCGTAAATCTGAATGGTTTGCTCATCCTGTCACTCGCTGGATGGCAGCTCGATTAGATTTAATGCCCGAACCTAAAAAACTGTTTCATCCAGACATCGCCTCGAAAGCCTATTGGGTAGATGGATGGGATCCCTACCGAATTCAAACCCAGCCGGAATCGCTAAAACATTGACCCTTATTGAGCCTAGAATCGTCTCAGTGTAAAAAAAATAACGGGCACTAGAAGTAAACACCCTCTCCTAAAAAAGATTTTGTTATTTAATTTCATAAACTTAAGCACGCACCCTCCTTGGACTTTACCTTGCAAATTGGGGCACTGGGATCTTTACGATCCCCTTTATCGAGGAGAGAAAACCTTGAAGTACTTAGTTGCGCTCAAGAATTTTAGAGAAGCTAGTTTAGCTATATTGTCACTTATTGTGTTAGTGACCATCATTGTTCTTTCCGGTTGCTCACAGAAAGAATCTCTCACTGCAGCTTCGAGTTCTAGATATTTTGTTCAAGACCTGAATCCACCTTACTTAGATATCTTGTGGGTGCTCGATGATCGTTCTCCTATGAACCAAGTCAGGGAACACCTAGTATCTGAAGCTCAGAAATTTTTCGTTCGCTTGGATAGCATTCCCAATGATTATCAAATGGGGATCACCACGATGGACATGTTGAGAAACCGTGGGGCACTCAAACCAGCTAATACGGTACTTACCAAACAAACAGGAACTTTGGACCAGAGAGTTGCGTTGTTTGGTAGTCTTTTATCACAAGTCATCAATTTGCAGACTGGTGCTGAAAACACGGGGCTTACAGCTACTTTAGCTTCGTTGCGAACCTATTTTACTCCGCGTCCTGGAGTGCCTCTTGTTTTAGTCTTTATTTCTGATGGGGATGATTTCTCTGAAATCACCTCAACTACCACAACTGACGCAGTAGATGCTTTTGCAGCGCAAGTATTAAGTTTAAAAGAAAACAAAGAGGACCTTGTTAAAGCTTACTCCATTAATTATCTACCTTTGGTTTCGGGAGTTAGCCTTGCAAATCAACGCTGCGCTACCAGAAACAATGCAGATATCGATAAAGCCAATACCGGTGCCCTGAGATGGAATGGGACACCCTGGTTTCAGGACAGGTATTTCAGAGTGGCAAGGAAGTTAAAAGGGGATACAGCGGATTTGTGCTCAGATTTCTCGGACAGAATCAATCTATCAGGACTCAGACTGAAAACGCTGCCCAATCGGTTTAAAGTAGATGTTTCTGTATCCGATGCATCGAAATTACGCGTAACGGTCGTAGATAAAAACCAAAATACTTTAAATATACCTTGGACTTTTGATAGCGCGACCAGCGAAGTTGTTTTTCAGACAGCTCCTCCGGAAGGAAGCTCTATCCAGATTCTCATCGCACCTAATTAGATTCTTCGATTTAATTATCGATGAGTTGGGAATGCCTGAGGGCAGTTAAGGAACTCGTCCAAACGCACAAATTCGTAATCAGCTCGTACTCAATTTTATCTGCAATCTCTTCGTATTCTTTACTTTCCTGATGTTTAAACATCCCTCTTAAAATCACTAGCAAGGACTTTTCAGTATCAGCTAATGTTCCCATTTCATTATTTACTGTTGCGAAATCAAGCTTCAAAGCTGCTTTTGTTAATTTTAGGGCTTCCATGAATCGTTGCAGACCCTCAATACACTGAACAAAAAACCGATTGGCTTCTGCCGAATCCTCTTCTCGAAAAAGTTCTGCAGAACGGATGAGACTACTTTTCACACGCTCCAAACACCCCAAAGCGATATCAAGGCCAGTTGCTGCCCACACAGAAGTGTCTAGAGTCTGAATAGGAGAAACAGTTGCCTCTGATACCCCAAACCCCTGCGACGAATCAGCGGTTTGAGAATTCAGTGTTGGGTTCTGACAGATATCTTGTTCAATTTGGATTTCTTTCATTTTCTATCCCCGATGACGGTTATTTGTTAAATGTTCCTTTAGCTTTTTGAATCTAGGTTCTTGCGGAGCAAATTTTACGGCCTTATTAATCTCGCTTTCAGCTTCCAGAAATTGACCTTTTCTGAAGAGTAATCCAGCTAGTTGAAATCGCACTTCAGCATTATTCGGATCCCGATCCAGGAACTGATGGCTTCGGTGAATGGCTTCATCGTAGTTCTTTGAGAAGTCAGATAGATAAATAAGTTGCAAGAGTGCAACTAAGTTTTGAGAGTCATTATCGAGCGCACATTTAAATTCACGACCAGCACTGAAGTAGTCTCCTTGCTCCAAATCAACCATTCCTAAACCACAGTGACCTTTGGAACTCTTTGGATGAATTTCGATCGCTCGAGTGAAATACTTTTGAGCTTTTATAGGGTTTTTCCTCTGAAGTTCAAGCGTGCCGAGATTTACAAAGACAACGTCTGATTCAGGCTTTATTTGCAGAGCCTTAAAATAAGATGTTTCCGCTTCGGCGTGACGATCTTTTCTGTTAAGAATATTTCCCCGTGACTTATAAAAATCAAATCGCAACGGCGAAGGCACGCCATCTGGGTTTCGTACTTTTTCAAAACAAGACAAAGCCGTATCATCATCTTGGTCAGCCAAAAAGCACAATCCTAGCCGTATGGCATAATCATCTTTTTGATAGAGTTCCCAGAGTGCCTTGAAACATTTCTTGGCAGCCAACACTTCATTTAATTTCAGGAAACATATTCCCAAGCCTTCCATAGCTTGTTGGTCTTTAAGATTGCTCTTAAGAAGGAAGCTGTAAATATTTCTGGCGAGAATTAAATCCCCATTACGCAAAAGGATCTCTGCATTTTCTAACAGCTTGTCTCGTTCCGTGGGGGCCTCTTGCTTTTTTGCAACTTCCTGTTTGGCAGGTAGAGTGGAGATAGGCGCGCGACTCACTCTGATTTTCACAAGAAAAGTCCTCTCAGATTCCTGAGGGGGAGTCTTTAAAAAAGGGGCAAGGATATGCGTTTGCTTGCTCTCCACTTCGTGAACTTGGATCTGCTCAGCTTCCGCCATCAGCGAAAAGAAGGGAGAGTCTGATTGAGAATGATTGAGTTCTTGCTGCATAGAGATACTCATAATGAAGAGCAAGCCCTATGCCACAAGGCAGTCCGATTGAAGCCAGTAATTATTGGATTTTTGCGATAAGAAATGCGACGAGGGCGTCAGCTCTTCCACCGCTCAGACAGGAATTTGACGCTGTTTATGCTTTGTGCGTTTTTAAAAGGGGTTTGATCGGCGCAGCATTTTTCTCGAAAGAATCAATCTGCTGCTGCGTTTCCACCGTCTTTTTTAACTCTCTAATAGTTTCATTTTTGTATTCATCGATAGCTGATATTAACTGCAAGTCCAGATCAACAATTTTATCTGCGATTCTTCTTTTTTTCTCAATCACTCGGTTCATCATCATTTTGTCGCCATCGTTTACTGGCTTGCTGGCATTGCTCTGCTCAATTACTTTTGATATTTTTGCATCAAAAGAGCGAATGATGTTGAGTATTCGTTCTCTGCTATCCACAAAAAAATCTAAGTCCTTCCAATCATTTTGCGCAATTTGATCTAAGAATTTTCTGGTGATCGAATAAAATTTTTCATAGTAATGGTTTTTCATTTCCAGATATTGAAGTACCTCTTCCATAAGTTTATTCTCCTATAACTTTTATGGTTCTTGTGGTTGTGCGGAATCAGTTTTGAGTGCTTCGATGGCTTCATCCCAAGCGGTTCGAAGTGTGGTAAGAATCCCTAATGCTTCTTCCAATTGTTTGGGATTGTTTTCCATGCTCCCTTTGAGAAGACGATCACAAATGAAGTCGTATAGACCATCAAGCTTTTCGGCGATTTCTCCACCGGCTTTATGATTCAGGGTGGCTCTGAGCTCATTTACAATATCCATGGTACGGCCAACAAAGATATTTTTTTCTTCGACTTTGTTTGCTTTGCTGGAATCTATTGCTTTCTTCAGAAAGCGAATGGCTCCATCGTACATCATTATCAAGATGGTCTCTCGATTTGCAGTTAAAACGTCGGTCTTTTTGTAGCTTTGAAACGGGTTCGGCTTTTTGTTATTTTTGTTTTGCATAATTTATTCCCCTTTAGCCAGCAGCAGGAGCTGGAATTCCCCCAGCAATGGCCCCACCTTGTGCTTGAAGTGATTGAATAGCAGCTTGCGCTTTGGACAGCGTGTTTTTCAAAGCTTCGGCTCGAGATGCTGCTGTTTTTTCAGCGCGCTCGATGTTTTTATCAAGGGCGCTGATTTGACTATCATAATTTCTCTTTTGACTGCTTAAAACGCCAGTACCCCCGGTTGAAATAGAAGCAATAGCCCGGTTGAGCTTGGGAATCACACCGTAACTGGTTCCGTCTCCACTTAATAGATCCACTACATCGTTGTAGTTTTTTTCCAGAGCCGCTGTGAACTTTTTTTCATCGAGTGACAGGACACCCTTTCGAGTGATTTGTATTCCTACATCGGCGAGCGTTTGTACGCTTTTATTGCTTTGCCCAAGAAAATTTTCTCTCAGTGCACTTTTGATACGGTCTTCGGCCAACCTAAGCGCATAATCTCCGCCCAAGGTTCTGCTCGTATCAGTTTTCTCGTCCATCGTGTTCTGTTGTTGGATAAAACTCAGTATCGCGTTCGTTTTCTCAACTAAATCTTTTATTTTTACGGCAGTTTGAGGAATGTCTTGTTCTAGAGAAATGGTAGCTGGTTTTCCCGGGTCAGTTAGGCCTTTCAGGTTGACAGTTGCGCCAGAAATCAAATCTTTTAGTTCATTAGAAGGGCTTTCTATTTGGACTCCGCGATACTTTATCAGCGCATTCGTGGCATCTTTTTTTTCATCAATATAGAACTCTTCCTCTCCACCGGAAAAGTAGAACTCGGGGTACTGAATATCGTTTTGGGCCCCGACTTGATTGGAAGTTAGTAAGAGCCGGTAGCTGTTATCTGGGTCACTCACATCGTTTATTACGGAGGCAGTAACACCCATTTTGGCTTCATTAATTGACCTTGCAACTCCTTCAAGAGTTGAGTTGTCGTAATCAATAAATACTTCTTTTGTATCACCTTCTCGAGTGATGAAAGTGAGATAGCCAGTACCAATGCTTGTTTCGTTAGGATCAGGAAAACGATTAGTCATTGCAGAGGGCCCGCTCGCAAGCCTAAGCACTTCTAAATCGTGTTTCCCGATCTCTGCCAAACTTTTATCGGCCGAACCCGTAACTACTTTCGGGTCATCCGAATTGAACATGATTTCTCGCATGGCAAAGGGAGTCCCTAATCCGGGTAGAATTTGTCTTAGCCCATCTGCTTTTGAGACCAAGTCGGAAAGTAGGTTTACTTTTTCTTGCAGCTTTTCTCTTCTTTGCTCCAGATTTTCAACGGGCTTTCTGTCCGCTTGAACGGCCGCTTGATAAGCACGAGCAAACTCCGGTGCTAATCCGGCAACAGGATTTTTATCTGCATTAATCTCGGGCACACAGCCTCCGAAACAATTTAACGTATGGGAATTGATTACTTGATAAAAGGGAGAGAAATCTTTCTTTAATTATAGCGGGATTCTTAGCTTACTTTCAATGGACAAAGTCTTAGATGGCTCGGTTTAGTTTCTTGAGCAGAGCTGATTCTTTGACGCTCTCAGATGGGCTAGGAATGGAACTGAATGCCTTCGGCATTGGAATCATTGGCTTTACTTGCTGTCCCAAAAGTTCAACAACTTTTTCTGAGTCAAGCAATTGACTAGATTCAGGTGTAAGTACATCACGCTCCTGTTCTTGTGAAACCGCTTCTGGTGATTGGGTAACAACCAGTTTCTTAAAGTTTTCTTTTTGATTTCTTCGGTTTTCTTTCTGCCGACTTTTTTCATCAGACTCAGAGAGTCTATCAACCATGGAAGCAGGGAGACCGAATATGGGGTTGACCGGTGACATTGGGGCACCTCACCCTATTCTTCGGTATTCCCTGCCCAAAGGTTTACAATTTACTCTAAGAGTTTCAGAGCAAGAGTAGGGGATGTATTAGCTTGAGCAAGAACAGCGGCTCCAGCTTTCTGAAGCACTGCTCCCTGCACCGCTTTCGCCGTCTCTTGAGCAATGTCCGCATCTAAGATACGGCCTTTTGATGCGCTCATATTCTCTTCGTAAATATACAAGTTGTTGATGACTGAGTTGAAACGACCTTGCATTGCGCCCACTTCGGCTCTCGGAACATTCAATCGCGAAATCGCTTCGTCCGTAGCCTCAATAGCACTGGACGCGGCGCCCGAATCTTTTAAACTCACTCCATCTACCCCCAAAGCTGAACTTCTTAGATCCAGATTGGCTGTGGAGTAAGTAATTCGGTTTGCTTCGCTGGTATCGGGACCAATTTGGAATGTGAATTCTTTCCCTGATCCATTCAACAAATTCGTACCAAAATACTCAGTTGCGTTAGCCAACCGGTCAATTTCAGATTGAATCTGTTTGTTTTCCAACTCCAGCATCTCTCTCTCACGATCACCAATCGTATCGCTGGCTGCCTGAATGGCTAGCTCTCTCATGCGAACCACTAGATTGGTCACTTCATTCATTCCCCCTTCTGCTACTTGCACCAGGGAAATGGCTTCCTGAGCGTTTCGACGAGCTTGCGCAATACTGCGTATTTTTCCTTCCATCACAGAGGAGATCGCGAGTCCTGCGGCATCATCGCTTGATTTGTTAATTCGCTTACCTGAAGCTAACTTTTCAGTAGCATCAGCATAAACCTTACCTGTTTCTTCCATATGTCGACGAGTATTAATCGCCGCTTGATTCGACAATAAGCTAATAGGCATAGTCGTATCCTCCAAAGAGTGTTAAAACCAATAATCAGGGCTTTTTAACGCGTAGCATTACTAAGCCCGTAGTGTTTATCGGCGGCGCGTTAAAGTACTTTAGATTTATTTTGCGACGCGTTATAACAGTCCCTATGGAATGGCTTCACAAATCCGTATTACTCAAAGAAGTAATTGATTTTATTGTAGTTTTTACTGGTGGGGTTTATGCGGATCTCACTTTTGGAGAGGGGGGGCACTCTGAGGCCTTTTTGGCGCGAGGAGCGGCTGCCGTTTGGGCTTTCGACCGTGATTTATCCGCTATTCAGCAGTACCAAGAAGGGGGAAACCTAAGGGGAGACCCACGACTGAAGCTTCAGCACTGTCGATTCTCACAATTTCCTGAGCGGGTAGGAGAGGAGAAGTTTGATGGGATCCTCATTGATTTGGGGGTAAGCACTCGGCAGCTCATTTCGCAGGAACGCGGATTTACTTTTCAAAAAGAAGGACCCTTGGATATGCGAATGGACCAGACCGAAGGTCCTACGCTCCAAGAGTTACTTTCAGAATCATCTGAGGAGGAGCTTGCCGACCTCATTTGGAACAATACTGACTTCAAAGGCTCCCGGGCTCTTTCCAGAAAAATACTTCATCATTTTCGTGAAGGTAAAATTAAAACCACGCTCGATTTAGCCAATTTGATGGGACCGCGTTGGGGAAAAGCACATCCTGCTACGGTCCCTTTTATGGCGCTTCGAATGGCTGTTAATCAAGAACTCGAGGAAATTTCCTCCACTTTGCCAGCAGCGGTTGAACGATTAAAGCCTGGGGGAAAACTCGTTGTAATTACTTTTCATTCAACGGAAGACAGACTGGTAAAACGTCTTTTTCAACAATTAGCAGGTAGGTGTATCTGTAAGGAAAGAATTTGTCTGTGCTCTAAAAACGAAAGAGTCAAAATCTTGACGAAAAAGCCAGTTGAACCAACCCCTGAGGAACTCCATCACAACCCACGATCAAGAAGTGCAAAACTTCGTTGCGTTGAAAAAAAACAGTAAAGAATTTACAATAGACTCAGTAGTTCATCTCTCCATAAATTTATGAATCCCAACAAAACAGAACTCGTCATTTTAATGGCGATTTTATTCTTTAGTAGCTCAGCAGTTATTTGGGTGCGCACTACCAACGTGAAAGCTACCTATGATTATGTTCAAAAAGAAACAGCGCTCCAACAGTTAAAAAATGAAGGCCAAGAGCTGCGAGTGAAATGGACTCGCTTAACTTCACCTCAAAGATTAGCAACTCTCGGAACTCAACTTGGTATGACAGCTCCTTCGCTTGGAAAAACACTCAAATACTCTTCTGCCACAACTTCTCCGGGCATCCAAAGCACTAGGAAGACTCAATGAACCCATGGCTAAAGATCCGTTTGGGCCTTGTTTTCTTGTCTTTCGCAGCTTTTTTTTCTCTAGTCTCATTTCGACTCGTTCAGTTGCAGCTTTTACCAGACGATGCTCTGGACAACCTGTCTAAAAAGCAATTCACCAAAACAGATAAACGCGCTCCATTTCGACTTCCCATATTTGATAGGAATCATGAGGAACTCGCTGTCAGCATTCCAGTGAGCTCGCTTTACGCTCATCCGAAAAAAGTACCCTCTCGAAAAAGAGTTGCCCAGGTTCTAGCAAAGCACTTAGGGGGTAATTCCTCCAAGTGGTTACAAAAACTTGATCCCCAGAAGAACTTTGTTTGGCTGCAAAGACAAATCAATGAAGAAAAAGCAACACGGATTAAAGAACTAAAAATTCCTGGCCTGGGGATAGAATCTGAAAACAAAAGAATTTATCCCAACGGCTCTTTAGCTGCCCATTCTCTTGGTTTTACCGATATTGATGGGAATGGGCTGGCCGGTATTGAGCTCACCCTGAACGAAATCCTTCTTCAGGAAGCTCAAAAATCGAGAATTCCCAAAGATGGAAAGGGAAATACCAGCTATATCGAAAACACGAGCCCCACAAAGACCGAGGCTTCACTTGAACTCACTCTTGATCGCAGGATTCAGTCTCTGGTTGAACAAGAGCTTGAAAAAGCAAAAACCGAAACCAAAGCTCGCTCAGTTATGGCCGTAGTGATGGATCCGAACAACGGGGAAATTCTCGCGATAGCACAAAGACCCTCTTTTGATCCCAATTTCACAAACCAAACTCCGAGTGACAATCTACAGAACCGTGTCACTCAGGCCCTGTATGAACCGGGCTCTACCATGAAGGTACTCTTTGCAGCTGAAGCGCTAGAGAGGGGTCTACTAACTCGCGATAGTTTAATTGATTGCGGAAATGGAAAAATCAAAGTGGGAAAAACGACTATTTCAGAAGCGGAGAGTAGCCACCGTCACGCTAAACTTACTTTAGAGAAAGTTCTAGCCTATTCCAGTAACATTGGCGCTGTCCGAATTGCTCAAATGATTGGAAGTGATGGAGCTAAGGATATAATTTCAAAATTTGGGCTTGATCAAAAAACGGGAATTGAGACAGGTGGAGAAGCGACCAGCCAGCCAAAATCAGCAGACTCTATTTCTCCTCTGCTTCTTGCAACACTGGGTTTCGGACAAGGGCTATCCACTACTCCCCTGCAGTTAGTCACTGCCTTTTCTCCGTTTGCGAATGGGGGTTATTTAGTCAGTCCCACAATCATTTCCAAAGAAGTTAAAAATAATTTCAAGCCACAACCGGTAATTAGTCCAAAAACGGCGAAAGCAATCAGAGAACTTCTTGTAGCAGTGACAGAAGATCCTAAAGGAACTGGAAGTTTTGCAAAAATACCTGGAGTTAGAGTGGCAGGAAAAACGGGGACTGCACAGAAATATGACCCGAAATTAGGGTATAAAAATAATAAGTATTACTCCTCTTTCATTGGATTTCTTCCCCCCGAACAGCCTCAGCTTTTAATCGGGGTGATGGTAGATGAACCTCATTCGCAATACTATGCTTCAGTGATTGCTGCTCCTCTCTTTAAAAAAATTGCAGAGCAATCTTTACGAATTCTCAATCGCCATTCCACGGAAGTGGTTGCAGGTTCAACATCAGCACCTTCCCTAAAAGAAACTACAGCACCACATGAACTCATCACAGCTGGACCAGGACGTTGGTTAATGCCAGACTTAAAGGGGCTATCGCTTTCCGAAGCCATGAGACTTTTAAATCGATATGTAGATTCAGTTCAAGTATCAGGCAGCGGATATGTATCCGATCAAAAGCCAGAACCGGGGGCTACCCTAGATGGTAAATCCTATGTCAGTATCCATTTAAAGGGATTTGAAGGTTAAACAGTTAAAGTCGACAATCGGCTGGACTACAACTCTGCCCCAACTCAAGAACCTGCTCTCCTCGACATCCGTAACGAAACACAGTTATTCCTTTCAGTCTCTTTTCCCAAGCAGACTGGTAAATCCAAAGTACATCTTCCACTGTGGAATCTTCCGGAAGATTAATAGTTTTTGAAACGGCATTATCCGTATGTTCTTGAAACGCAGCTTGTATTTCCAATTGAGCTTTTGCGGGAATTTCCGTAGCTGTTTTAAAAATAGCTCTCCACTGCAGAGTCAGTGCGGAGGCCTGTGAAAGGCTGCCAGACTTCTCGACCGCCTTTAATTCCTTTTCCGAAATCAATTCTTGCTCTCTACAAATACGTTTGAAAACAGGATTCAAAACACGTAGGGTTTTTCCGTCTAACACGTTCTTTTGCGTATAGGAAATCCCAAAGAGCGGCTCAATACCGGAGGAAGTTCCAGCAATCAAACTAATAGTACCTGTCGGAGCAATTGAAGTGACTGTTGCGTTTCGGGCTTTTATTTGTTTTTTATTTAAAGTACTTTTCTTCCAATTCGGAAAAACCCCTCTCTCAAGAGCTAGCTCTTGAGAAGATTTCCAGGCCAAATCAGATATTGTTCTCATCAGACTGGAAGCAGTTTCTACTGCTTGCATTGAATCGTAAGGAATTTTCATTAAAACAAGTAACTCTGCAAATCCCATCACTCCCAAACCGATTTTTCGGTTACCTTTTACTTGGTTCTCAATTTGGGAACATGGCCATTTTCCTACTTCAATCACATTATCCAAAAATCTCACCGCTACGGCGACAGTCTCTTCCAGTTTCTTCCAATCAATTTCCCAGCCATGACCAGACTTTTGGACCATCTTAGTTAAGTTGATAGAACCCAAGTTACAAGCTTCGTAAGGAAGGAGGGGTACTTCTCCACACGGATTGGTGGCTTCGATAGGCCCCAAATGAGGAGTGGGATTTTCCCTGTTCATTGCGTCCAAAAAAATTAGGCCTGGGTCTCCGGTTTTCCAAGCAGCTGTTGCTATTTCTTTTAATAAAGCTCGTGCTGACACTACCCTTTTCTTTTTTCCATCAAAAGGATCGATAAGTGCATGATTTTGACCTTTGGCAGCGGCTCTCATGAACGCATCCGTCATGCCGATCGAAAGATTAAAATTTGTGAGTGTCTCTAAATTCCTTTTGGCTTCGATAAACTCCTCAATATCCGGGTGATCAATTCTAAGCACGGCCATATTAGCTCCTCGCCTCTTGCCACCTTGACGAATGTTTTCTGTCGCCACATCAAAGATTTTCATGAAAGACACTGGGCCGCTCGCCACACCACTGGTAACCGAAACCGGATCACCCTTCATTCGGAGCTTGGAAAAAGAAAAACCTGTCCCCCCTCCTGATTGCTGAACAATGGCCATCAATTTCAAAGCATCAAATATTTTGATAAGGTCGTCTTCAACAGGGAGAACGAAACAAGCACTCAATTGACCCAGAGGAGTTCCGGCGTTCATAAGTGTTGGGGAATTCGGGAGAAACTCAAGCTCGGTGAGAGCTGAAAGAAAGCGCGACCGCCAGTGCTTTACTTGACTTGGTCCTCCCCATTTCTTTTCAGCCTTTGCAACACTGGTTGCCACACGAATAAAAAGGTCATCGGGGGTCTCTATTAACTGATTTTTTGAATCTCTTAATAAGTATCTCGCTTCAAGAACCTGGAGAGCATTAGAACTCAAATTACTGTTCATTCTCAAAAGTATACTGCTAGCCACTCGCTCGACGCTAGGGTATCTTAAAAGAGTTCATGAGACAGATAGTACTTGTATTTTCGGTAGCTTTTTATTTATCGGCTTTTGGGGCAGACCGTCTCGACCGATTGGAGACCACAGAAGAGCACCGATATCTTCTGGGGCTGGGAATACAATTTCTTGTGCCAGATCAACTGCCTGATTTTGAAAGCACTCAGATTGTTTATAGCCCGCGTGTTTTTATTCCCATTGGACAGGACCATATTCAAATTGGAGTTTCTTACGGAAGTGACACGGGTGTGTACCCCCAAATTGAACATATTTTTCTGGCTGAAATTGACTATCGCTTAGATTATAAAACTCGGTTTTTTACTGGGTTTATTTCTGTTGGGGGGCAATACAGTCGCTATCTTTCTCGAAATGTAGACCATCAGGATGTTGGCCCTAATATGGGATTCGGCCTCATTTTTCCTTTAGCGAAAGACTTCCGGATGGGGACTGAAATGCGCGCTTATTTCTTGGAAAAACCGGTCTTGGGATTTGGGGGTAACTTTACTTTTGCTCTTTAGAGGAAGGCTTTTTTCACTACAAACAAAAACCCCATCATTGCCAACGAGAAAAAAGTACTTCTTTCACTCCGAAGAGCTTTCAAGAGAGAAAAAGTCTGTCCGGTTGATTCGATTAATGGATGAAAGCTAGGCGACCATCGAGGAACTTTTTCGCAGTAGTTTTCGTAAGATTTACCAAAAAGTTGATGGAGAGTTTCCTCTTCAAAAGCCACGATAAAAATATATTCAATGGCGCTGAAGAGAAAAATAAGTGCACTTAAACCCGAGAAACCAAAGATCAGTCCGGCGCACGTGTACATTGCAATGTTAGCTAAATAGAGAGGATTGCGTACGAAGCGGTAAGGACCTGCGTGAACTAATTGAGGGACTGAATCTCCTCGAGTGCGAGTTGCACTTCCTGCATAACCCACTGACCAAATTCGAAGAGCTTCTGCGCCGATAATTCCTAGAACGGCTGCCGCCATTTGTAATGGTGTGGGAGTGAAATGAGGCGGAAGAATTACCAAAAGTAAAAAGAGGGGAATCGGAGAATAGCTTCTGACTTTAAACCAGGCCCGCCCAATTCGAGCCACTATTGAGTAATCTACTTGCATAAGAATTTCTGCTGACATAACCACACTGTCCCACAACCAAGGCTCTCTGCGCAATGAAGATTTTTTTCGTTTCTCTTGTCGGTCCGAAATCGGTTCATTATATTTCAGATCAGTCAGTAACAGGTTTCACATCAATTTCAGTTTTCGAGGGTGCAACGAGTGAATGTTCAATTGCCTACGCTTGGGTCAATGGGTTGGGTAGAAGTGGTTTGTGGCAGCATGTTTAGTGGTAAAACCGAGGAGTTAATACACCGCATTAACCGCGCTAAAATCGCTCGGCAAAAAGTACAAGTTTTCAAACCCAAATTGGATAATCGTTTTTCTAATGACCACGTGGTGAGCCATTCCTCCTTGGCCTTTAATGCCGTCAATATTGAGAATCCAGAAGAAATTCTACAATTGGTCGAAGACAACACCCGAGTGGTGGGTATTGATGAAGCTCAGTTTTTAGCCCCCAGTATTGTTGAAATTTGCCACCGTCTAGCGAATCGTGGGCTCAGAGTTATTGTGGCTGGTTTAGACATGGACTACCGAGGGGTTCCATTTGGGCCCATGCCCCAGCTAATGGCTACCGCAGAATTTGTGACGAAAATGTCAGCAATTTGCACTATTTGTGGCAACACTGCCTCCCGAACTCAGCGGCGGGAATCTGAGGAAACCCAAGGGGGCGGCCAGATTTTAGTCGGTGCCGGAGAGTTCTACGAGGCACGATGCCGACGTTGTTACGAGCCATCCGCTTAAAAAGCTAGATTATTTCTCAAAATCGGGGCAAGTTCTTGCGTTCTATGAGACCCCAAAGTTTACCGCCGACGTTTAACCCCAGTCGAATTGAATGGGATTTGAAGCACAGTCCGTCCCACCAACAGTATGAAGATTTTTTTAAAGAGGAATTTCGAAAGGCGCCAACCATTCCCAACGATTTTCTCAAGCCCCAATCTCTGTGGCTTGAAATTGGAGCAGGTACCGGTCAGTTTTTTGAGTCCATGGCTCGTCTTCATCCGGACAAAAATCTTGTAGCTCTGGAACGCGATCGCATGCGCGGAAAAAGACTTGCGAGACGAACTGAAGAGGCTGGACTAAAAAACTTTTTGGGAATCCGCGGGAATGCCATTTCGGCTTTAATCAAAGGAGTTCCTCAAAACAGCTTAGAGCGAGTTTATATTCTGTACCCATGCCCGTGGCCCAAAAACTCCCATCGCAAACACCGCTGGCACTTTCATCCCGTAATGCCCCATTTGCTGAATGCGCTTGAGCCGGGAGGATTGATTATTTTGGCTTCGGACCAGAAGTTTTACGTCGAAGAGGCTCATTATGTTTGGGAAAAACAATACGGGTTGGAAGTTCTCAAAGCAGGTGAAATTTCGGCTCATCCTTTAAATGCTTTAGAGTTGTTTCCTGGAGGAAGAACCAAATTCGAACGAACTTTTCTAGACCAGGGACAGCCTTGTTATGAAGTGATTGTAAAAAAACCCGTTCTAATTGATCCCTCAATTTTTACTTAGCTTGCTTGAAAAGAAATTCAAGATTTCGAATCTGATCGTTTAGGTTGGGATAGGGAGTATATTTTTCTCCCCGCATTTGCATAAAATACTGTTTGATAATTTCAATGTACCCTTCGAGCCACCCCATCCCATGAAAAGGATACTGTTGGCTCCCCAACAGGGAATCATCTGGACGATTCAAAGTGTTTTTTTGATTTCCCTCTCCGATCACAAGTTCATCAGGATTTAAAAACTTCCAGGAAATAGATTTTTTTTCACCGATAACATGAATTTCTAAATCATTCCCAGAACCATGGACCGTTTTGGATACCGAGGCAAAAGACCTTCGATTTTCAGAAAACTCCATCAAAATCATATTGTAAGTATCTCGGTGTGCGACATCTGAGTTAGCATAAGAGCGCCAAACGGATCCACCCGTTGGATTTTCCCCCGCAAGAAACATTACGAGATCGACCCAATGTGTTCCTAAATCCAATAAAACATCAAAATCTCCACTGAGACTTTGATTATCCTTCCAGTTTTTTTGAAAGTTTCCAGAAAGTTTTTTTTGGGCGGCACTCGACTGCCAATACCTTCCCTCAATGGTAATCCACGAACCGAGTTCCCCATTTGATAACATTTGTTTTATCTTTTGAATTGCCCAAGTCTGACGATAGCCGTGACAAACCGCTACTGGAATTTTTATTTGTTTGAGAAGGCTCACTTGATCCAAACTGACAGCACTTGGCTTTTCTGAAATCAGCCACGAAAATCCAGCCTCTTGAGCTTCCAATAAACCTGGAGCATGCAAAGCGTGGGGATTAGCCAGAAAAAGCACGGCTTCATTGTTTGGTTTTAGGTCCGATAATTTCGTGTTTCTTTTTAGAAGAATGGGTTTTCTAATACCCCAATCAGGATGAAGAACATCCAAAACAGATAGGCTATTTTGAATAGCTTTTGAAGCAGCTCCACTGCCTAAAATGTAGGGTTGAATACCAGACACTCGGATTAGAGTTCTTTTTGAAGTTGGGCAACCCAAGCTTTCACTCTTTTGTCTGAGAGATGATCTTGGTTTTCTACGTCGATCACAAGACCCAAAAACTTGCCGTCTCGCAACGCTTTTGATTTTTTAAACTCATAACCTTCCGTCGGCCACATTCCGATTAGCTTCGCACCCTTCTTTTCGAATTTTTCAACGAGCTCTGCCATCGCATCAACATAGGTTTCGGGATAGCCTTTCCCATCCCCTAAACCAAAGACCGCCACTTTTTTTCCCTGGAAATTTAGAGCTTCTATTTCAGGCAGAACAGCTCCCCAATCTTCCTGGATTTCACCAATATGCCAAGTAGGTACTCCAACAATGACTTTCTCAAATTGAGCTAAATCCGCAGGGTGAATTTCAGTGATGTTTTTCACATGATCTACTGCTTCGCCAAATTCCGCTTTAACAGCATCTGCCACATTTTTTGTATTCCCCGTTGAACTTCCATAAACCACAATCATTTTTCCGTTGGGCAATGTGGGCTTACTTCGGTCAACAGGACCGGAAGCAGCGGCAGTGGCAGCAGGTTTGGATGCGGCAGCGGCTTTTGCAGCGGCTACTTTCGCAGCTTCTTCGGCTGCTTTTTTGGCGGCTTCTTCCTGCGCACGTTTTTCGGCTTCTTCTTTTTTACGCTTTTCTTCAAGCTCAGCCTTAATTTTCTCGCTGTGAGCTTTCAGATCATTTTCTTTAATAGAAGCTAATTCCGCTGTATCGGGCATTAGCCAAGCACGATGACAGAGCTCCCCTGGAATGAAGGCGCCTTTTTGTCGATAACATAAAAGAATGGGTCGTAGTTCGTAACTCTTCGAGTTTTTTCCACCCTCTGAAATAAAATCAACAGTTATCGAACCTGTTTTTGCCGGCTCTTTTCCGACCAAGAATTCTTTAAAAGAACGGGGCATTTCTAGAGATTGGAAACACCCTGAATTAACTGCGGGACCAAAAGTGTAGCTAAAATGACCCGAGAAAACTTTTCCAGTTTTAGTCTGCCCTTGATAATGAAACGCAACTCGATAAAGTTCGCCCCGTTTTACCCAAACTCCTAAATGACCGCCTCTTTCCCCTCGAGACAGACCCAGAGAGGAAGAAGTGGACTTTGAAATCATCGCATTCAACTTGTCCAAAACAGCCATAAACCAAAAATCCTTGTTGAGTGGGTTGTTTAAATTGTTGAACCTTTCTACTGGCTTAGGGGCTAATTGTCAAAGTGGAGATCCGCTTACCAGCTAGAAAGAAACCCCTAGGAAGCCTAAAAAGACAGAGGAAGCTAGGGTGGCATTCGAGAAAGTCAGGGAGAGTGTGGAATATTCCCCTCCCAAATAAAAGGAGGGGAAGAAATAGGAAAAGTTCTTCCATTCTTGATAGGCCCTAAGGCCTATCTCCCTACTGCTCATCGTAATGATTTCTAAATCACTTCCAAACACCGACAAAGTGGCTGTAACGTGAAGGACTTGAGTATCTGAGAAGGAAATCGTGTTTCCCAAGGAGAGACGGGATCCCATCAAATCTCGATAACCCAGCTCTTCTGAAGTGCTTAGGGTTTGATAAACAAATCCAATAGCAGGCATGAACTGATAGCTCTCAGAAATTTGAAATTGAGCTCCCACGTCAGTCCCTAGTCGCGTTTGCTTAGGCCCTTCAGCCAAACCGGTTACTGAAAGCGGCACAATGAAAGTTTCCCCATACACTTTCCCCGTCAGACTATCGTTAAGCTTGGTTTCAAACTCACCTCTTAAGGTTAAATTAAGAGAACTGAAGGTTCCGAATTCTGATTGTTCTAAATTAAAGGACCCTATCCCTTGGATAATTTTAAAACCGAGGGGATTTCTGGGGGGGAGCTTTTCCTCTAACTCATTTTCAACCGAAGCAACTTCTCGCTCTTCAGGTTGGGCGACTTCCTCTTTGGCTTCTTCAACCGGGGCTTTTGGCTCTGGAGTTGTTGGCAGTTCCTGCACTGGCTCAGGTTCCGGTTTGGGCTCCGGGGTTGCCACAGTAACCGGCGGCACCTTTTGGGGTTCTGGCTCAACCTGCGGTTCCGGCTTTTTTTCTTCTTTGAAAAACCCACCCAGCCAATTTTTTACTAACTCGGTTACTCCCTCTTTGGGGGTTTCTTTAGCTAAATTCTCAGATGGCAAAGGCTTAGCTGCTAGGGCAATCTCAATCCAATCAGAGCTAGGAAATGAACCCGTAAACCAACTTGTTTTCGTAACTACTTTTCCATCATCGGTACGAATTTTTGCTTGCACGGACCCGGAGGGCACTTTCAAAAAGCGGGTTTTGAGTTCAAAAACCCGTTCGGGATTCTGGGACTGCTTAATCACGATGGTATGATTTTGCTCGGTGGAATTGAGCTTAAGGGCGTAATCAAACTTTTTGTTTTTGAGAGAAATTTTATCCCCGTTGATGAACAACTCTCCTGGGTATCTTAGTTCTCCTAACAATCGGATTTGACTTCGATCGTTTTCGAGAAACTGAATGGTTTCCCCGCTTTTTGGAGACCAAATAATGGGTTGAGTCTCTTTGGAACCGCCCTGGAAAACTTGATTGCTTGACTTAAGGGGAGAACCTTTATTCTCTGCTTTTACCAGCGAAGAAATGACGAGCCCCCAAAAGACTACAAGAACAAAAAAGGTACTCGACTTTGTTTGAAGTCCCACTAGCCTGTGAGTTGCTAAAATCAAAAGTTAACTCGCCTTAAATAATCAATAGGTTAAAGAGATTCCACCGCATACCTTATCGACTGATTGGCGAGATTTCCCGAGCAAAGGCCGACTAAAAACTTAACCCATTGATTTCTTTGATTATTCTGCCGTGTTTTGAGGGGACTTCAGTGCATCTTCACTGGAGCGCTACGCTGGCCATTTTGGAAATACCATTTCGCTGCATCGTGACCCCGTACAGGGCTTCTGCAATTTCCATGGTCTTTTTGTTGTGCGTAATCACAATAAATTGGGTTTTCTCGGCCATTTTCTTCACCACGGTATTAAACCGAGAAACGTTCGCATCATCCAAAGGCGCATCCACTTCGTCTAACAGACAGAACGGACTTGGCTTTCTTGCAAAAATGGCAAGTACCAAACTGACCGCTGTGAGTGCTTTTTCTCCGCCCGAGAGGAGTGTAATGCTCTGCAGTCTTTTTCCAGGGGGCTGAGCCATAATATCTACTCCAGGTTCTTGGCTGCCTTCTTGATAAACCAAAGTCAGTTCGGCTTTTCCACCATTGAAAAGAATGGGGAAAATCTCAGTGAACTTTTTATTAACTGCTTCGAAGGTTTCCGTAAATCGAACTTTGGTCGTTTCCTCTATCTTCTTAATGGCGTCTTCAAGAATTTGAATTGATTTTTCTAAATCTGCATTTTGTTCAATTAAGAAGTCATAACGTTTTTGAATGTCATCAAATTCTTGGATTGCAGTTAAATTTACTTCTCCATACCGCGCAATTTTTTCACGCATGCTCTTAAGATGTTCCTCGAGAAGCCCTCGTCGCTCTTCGTCTAGGAGTAAAGACCAATTTACGTTGAGACTTGCCGTAAACAAAGGCAACTTCTCCAGCTCAATCTGGACCGATTCATCAATCGGAGTGGGATCACGGTGATATCGCTCATTTGAAATGCTTTTGAGTTGTTCCCATTGAGATTGTTCCTGAGCCACGCGGATTTCAAGGTCCTGAATTTCAGAAAGAATCTCTTCTCTTTTCTTCTGAAGCGCTTCTTTTTGAAGACGAATTTCAGTAAGTTGAGTGCAAGTATCTTGAAACGCTGTTTTGACGTCTGATAGTTTAACTAACAAACTGTCTCTCTCCCGATGAGACTGCTCTGCTTCACTTTGAATTTGCGAGATTTCGGAAGCTTTACTTTCCAGCTCAGCTTGATCTGTTTTTTGACTAAACACTAAGCGATCCCACTGTCGATTTTTATCTTCGATTTCAAGCTCCAACTTGTGGAGCTTATCTTCAACAGCATTGCGTCTCTCGCTCAGACCAGACTTTTCTACTCTCTTCTCATTGGTCAGCTGTCCTATCGACTCTAAATCCTTCTCATTTTTTTCAAGCTTTTGAGTCAGCGTCAGTAATTCCGCAGAAATTTGATCTGTCTGTTCTTGCAGTGAAATTTTTTCAGCGGCTAACTGAGAAACTTGATTTTTAACTTCAGATTCCAAGCCACGATTGCGTTCTTGCTCAGAGGTTAGCCCCTCACACTCTTTTTCAAGCCGTGTAAGCTCGAAATGGAGCTTTTCTCGTTCCTTTCGAAACCCAACTGCTTCGATGTGAATTACAGAAAGTTTATCTTTCAATTCAGAATGCAACTTCTCTTGGTTTTGAAGATGCTGAAAAAGCGTTTCTCTTTCCGAAGTAAGTCGAGACAACTCAGCTTCAAGGTTCTGACAGACCATCTCTAATTCTTCAATCTCTCTTCTTCGAGCAAACACACCCGTTCGGGTAGGTGTTTTACCCGCAGTTAATGAACGATCACGATGTCCCACAGTTTGTCCATCGGCAGCAATAAATGTATAGGATGGATTTTGGGTTCGAAGAGAAAATAGCTGAGTAAGATCTTGAGCCAAATAAACATTTCCAAACCACCATCGAGCTACCGCTTCGTATGGTGCTTCGACCCGAATCTTCTGCATCAACGATTTAATACCCTCAGCAAAAAGCTCTGGTGAATGGCTGGCCACCAACTCAGTGATTGCCACGATTCTTACTCGCTCCAATCCGCGTTCAGTAATCAATCGGGTAAGCCGCTCGGCCTCCTCAGTGGTCTGGACAAGAATTGTGTTCATGTCCGCCCCCAACAAAGACTCCAAGCTTTCTTCAATGTCGGCATCCGGGGAAAGCACTTCGGCGAGGGGAATAGCCGTACCTTTATCTTCGCCTAAGGCCAATAAAAAATCACGAGCAGAAGAGGAATAGCCTTCTAGGTTATTTTGAAGCTCTTTCAAAGACTGCAAGCGTGAGCGCTGACGGTGAAACTCTTCGCGCGATCGATAAAGCGATTCTTCTAGCAATGAAAGTTTGGAAGACATCTCCTGACAGTCAGAATGGAGTGTGGCCACCTCTTTTTCTGCAAGAGCTGCACGTTCGTTTACTTGTTCAATCTTTTGATCAGCGCTCAAGAGAGAAGCGCGCTGAGAGTCCAAAACAAGATTAAGTTCGCCAACTTTTTGTTCCAGACGTCCAAGGGCCATTTGAATTTCATCTTGTTTGGCAATTAGCCCTTGCTCTTGGCTTTCAATGGACAGGCTTTTGCGCACCACTTCTGTTTTGCGATTTTCCATTTTGATTTTTTCATGCTGGCACTGCTGTTTAATTTGATTGGACTCACGAATGGATGCATCAAACCCATTGAGCTCTGTTTCAAGTTGCTCCAGAGATTGAAGCAAATCATCCCTCTCTGTTTGTTCCTGAGACAGCTCAGACTTCATTACTTCTAAAGATTGACCCAGTTCTTGTTCTTCCTGCTTTTTGCGATCCACTGCTTCCTGCAGGTGTTTTTTACGCTCCTCAAGCAGAACGACCTGACTTTCCAGTTTTTGAATAGCTAATGTCAGTTCTCGCTCTCGATTGCCGAGCTCTTGAACTTCTCGTTCTTGATCAATTCGTTGAACATCCAACTCAGTGATACTGGCTTCATGTTGGCTATATGCCGCATCCGATTGCGAACGTTCATTGACCAACTCTTCACGACGTTTGGAGAGCTCATCTACTTTATGGGCATGTCTGAATACATTTCTCCCCAATAAATAAAGATCAACAGATTCGAGTTCACCTTTTAACTCTTTGTACTTTCTCGCTCGAGTAGCCTGCACTTTGAGACTTCGGATTTGTTTCTCAAGTTCGTTAATAATGTCTTGTAAGCGCAGAAGATTTTGCCGGGTTCCTTCTAATTTTTTCTCAGCTTCTTTTCTTTTTGCCTTGTATTTTGTAATCCCAGCAACTTCTTCAAAAAGTCCACGGCGCTCTTCGGGCTTTACACTGATCATGCGATCAATTTGGCCTTGCTCAATAATTGAATAAGCTCTTTTACCCACTCCTGTATCCATGAACAGTTCATGAATATCTTTCAAACGACATTGGGTTTTGTTGATGCAGTATTCACTTGTACCATCTCGATAGACTCGACGAGTGATTGCAATTTCCTCAGATTTGTCGAAAGCAGCAAACTGCGGAGCAAGCGCAACTCCCTGGCGATCCAAAATAAGACTGACTTCCGCCATTGAAGTTGCTGCTTTACTATCAGATCCATTAAAAATCACGTCGGTCATGGAATCGCCGCGCAAATGCTTAGCGCTCTGTTCGCCCATGACCCATTGAATAGCATCGACGATGTTACTTTTTCCGCAACCATTGGGACCTACTACGCCGGTGATACCCGGTTGGAAAGTAAGAACCGTGCGATCTAGAAATGATTTGAACCCTTGCAACTCTAGACGTTTTAAACGCATGACAACTCGCTAAAAAAAATGGTTAAACCCTGTTGCCCCAAAAACCTATTTACTACTTTGATTTTAAAGTGGCTTGCGCTGCCGCCAATCGAGCCACTGGGACCCGGAAGGGCGAACAACTGACGTAATTAAAGCCTAGACGGTTGCAGAATTCAATCGTTGAGGTGTCGCCCCCGTGTTCCCCGCAAATACCTATTTTTATATTTGAATTCGATAACTTAGCTCGCTCGCACGCTAAAGAAATCAGTTCGCCCACCCCTTCTTGGTCAAGACTGACAAAGGGGTCCACGGAATATATCCCTTTCTCAACGTATTTCGGAAGAAATGAACCCGAGTCATCTCGAGAAAGACCCAACGTCATTTGAGTAAGATCGTTGGTTCCAAAAGAAAAGAACGACGCTTCTTGCGCCAATTTTCCCGCGATCAGTGCTGCGCGCGGAATTTCAATCATAGTGCCAACAGAAAAAGAGACGTTGATATTTTGTTCCGTGAGAACTTTCTCACACACCTTGAGAATATCGCTTTTCAACAATCGATACTCTTCCATCGCTCCCACAAAGGGAATCATGATTTCCGGCTCAATCTGAAATTCTTCCTTTTTTACCAACTCACAAGCTGCTTCCATGATAGCTCGTACTTGCATGGCATAAATCTCAGGAAATGATACACCAAGGCGACACCCTCGATGTCCCAACATGGGATTGAACTCATGCAGAGAACGAACTTTAGCTTGAATACTTTCTTTGGAAGTGTTGAGAAGCCGAGCCAAGCTTGTCATTTCACTTTCAGTCTTAGGTAAAAATTCATGGAGAGGAGGATCAAGCAGCCGAATAGTAACAGGGTAATCTTTCATCTCTCGAAAGATTGCTTTGAAGTCCTCTTTCTGCATGGGAAAAATTTTACTGAGAGCCGACTCGCGCTGTTTACGAGAGTCAGAAAGAATCATTTCTCTTACTGCTGTAATACGACTTTCTTCAAAAAACATATGCTCAGTCCGGCAGAGCCCAACTCCCTCAGCACCAAACCCTCTTGCCACTTTTACATCATTGGGGGTTTCAGCGTTTGCTCTGACCTTCAGCACACGAAACTGGTCGACCCATTTCATAAACTCTCTAAAGTGCTCGTCTAACTGGCTATTAATTGTAGGAACATGTCCTAAAATCACCTCGCCAGTTCCACCATCTAAAGTAAGGAGCTCCCCTTTCTTTACCAGTTGGTCCCCCACCTTAAATTGCTGGTTTTTATAATCGATGCTGATTACTCCGCAGCCAGCCACGCAGGGTTTGCCCATTCCACGAGCAACCACTGCCGCATGAGAAGTCATTCCCCCTAGCGCAGTCAGAATTCCTTGGGAAGCATCCATTCCCCCGATATCTTCGGGGGAAGTTTCATGACGAACTAAAATTACTTTTCGATTATTTCTTCTAAGTTCCTCAGCTTCTTCCGAAGAAAAAATGACTTCTCCCGATGCAGCTCCTGGAGAAGCGGGAAGTCCTTTGGCAATCACCTGTTTCACGTGCCGAGGATCCAAACGGGGATGCAAAAGTTGCTCAACTTGCGCAGGAGTTACTCTCAGAACAGCTTCCTCTGGTTTGATTAGCCCTTCCTTCACCATATCCACTGCAATTCGAACAGCAGCACTGGCCGTGCGCTTACCCGTGCGTGTCTGCAACATAAAGAGCTTTCCTTTTTGCACAGTAAACTCAATATCCTGCATATCGCGGTAGTGCTTTTCTAAAATTTGGTAAGTTTTAACCAATTCTCCATAGGGAGATGGCATTTTTTCCTGAAGCGTTGGCAGATTGGATCCATTGCTGGACTCTTTATTAATGGGCAATGGAGTTCGAATGCCTGCAACAACATCTTCCCCTTGAGCGTTAGTTAAAAATTCGCCAAAAAATTTTTTATCTCCAGTAGAAGGGTCTCTAGTGAATGCTACTCCAGTAGCGCAATCTTCACCCATGTTTCCAAAAACCATGGCCTGAACATTGACTGCCGTTCCCCAGTCTTCTGGAATCTTGTGGATTCGACGATAACTGATGGCTCGAGCCGAGTTCCAGGAACCAAACACTGCTGAGATAGCTCCCCACAACTGCACCATTGGATCTGAGGGAAAAGGCTTCCCCGTTTCCAAAAGGACAATTTTTTTGAACTCCCCCACCAGATTTTTTAAAGTAGAAGCAGACAATTCCGAATCCGCGGCGACATTTTCTCGGCGTCTGGTTTGCTCTAACAAAGTTTCAAAGTGATGGGGAGCTACCTCCAAAACCACATCCGAATACATTTGTATAAATCGACGATAAGAATCTTGGGCGAAACGTTCGTCGACTTTCTTGGAAAGTCCCAGAACAGTCTCATCATTCAGCCCCAGATTAAGAATAGTGTCCATCATGCCCGGCATACTGACCCGAGCCCCCGAACGAATCGAGAGAAGGAGTGGGTCATCCTTATCAGCAAATTTTGCACCCAGGACTGTTTCCATTTTTCCAATGGCAGTGAGGACAGCTTTTTCAAATTCCGGAGGATAGTTTTTATTATTTTGATAAAAATAAGTGCAGACTTCTGTACTGATGGTAAATCCGGGAGGAACGGGCAACCCCAAATTAGTCATTTCTGCTAAGTTGGCTCCTTTGCCACCGAGGAGGTTTTTCATCTCACGACTTCCCTCGGCTTTTCCCTCCCCAAAGAAATAAACTTGCTTCTGCATTCTCTCCATCTCGTTTCTAAGGCTCTAAATACTTTGCCAAATATTCCGCAACCTGATCAATCGCCACCCGGTCTTGAGCCATTGAGTCACGATGTCTGATAGTAACTGCCTGATCTTTGCCCGTCTCACCATCAACGGTTATGCAAAACGGGGTCCCAACTTCATCTTGCCTTCGGTACCGACGCCCTACAGCCCCTTTTTCATCATAAAAAGTATTCCAGCGCTTTTTAAGAACTCTGAAAATTTTATCTGCTGTTTCTGGCATGCCGTCTTTGTTGACCAAAGGAAACACCGCAACTTTGATAGGAGCGATACGCGGATGAAATCGAAGGACAGTACGCTCAGCCTCTTCTTCGTAAGCATCAACTAAGAAAGCTAATGTGGCTCGATCAGCTCCGGCAGAAGGCTCAATAACAAAAGGAAAATATCGCTGATTCTGACTTTGATCAAAATAACTGAGGTCTTTTTTACTAAACTCCGAGTGCCGACGAAGGTCATAATCCGTTCTGTTTGCTATTCCTTCGAGTTCAGCACAACCAAAGGGAAAATCGTATTCAATATCAGCACATCCAGCAGCATAGTGGGCCAGTTCATCTTTAGCGTGTTCGCGTAAATGGAGGCGTTCTTTCTTAATCCCGTATTTCAAATACCACTGATACCGCTCTTCTTTCCAGTACTGGAACCATTTCTCGGCTTCACCAGGAGGACAGAAGAACTCCATTTCCATTTGCTCAAATTCTCGTGACCGAAAAGTAAAGTTTCTTGGGTTGATTTCATTTCGGAAGGCCTTGCCAATTTGAGCAATTCCAAAAGGGACTTTCACCCGACTGGTATTAACAATGTTATCAAAATTAGCAAAGATCCCTTGGCAAGTTTCGGGACGCAAATAAGCAACGCTTGAACTATCCTCTAGAGCTCCCACATGCGTTTTAAACATCAAATTAAAATGCCTAACTTCGGTAAATTGATTCTTGGTTCCACAAGTGGGGCACTGATTGTTTTCGATGTGGTCGGCCCGAAAACGTCCACGACACTGCAAACAATCTACCATGGGATCAGTAAAAGACTGAACGTGGCCAGACGCTTCCCATACTTTAGGATTCATGAGGATCGAACAATCCACTCCTTCAACATCAGTGCGACCTAAAACGGTATCTCGCCACCAAAGTTCTTTGATGTTCCTTTTGAGTTCAACACCCATAGGGCCGTAGTCCCAACATCCATTCAAGCCCCCGTAAATTTCACTCGACTGAAAAATGAATGCTCGGCGACGACACAAAGAAACTAGGTTCTGCATTTTTTGATCTTGAGGATTTTTGGCCATGAAGAACTCCCGAAAAAAAACTAACACAGAGTGATTGGAATGCCAATAAATAGGATGGTTTAGCCGTTTTTTCTGAGGGGTTTTAAAAGAGGTTTCGAAGCTGCTGCAAAATAGGCATGAAGAGCAAAATGAGTGCGGGGGGTAAAAAAAACAGAAGAAGCAGAATCTGGGCTTGGGTTGGGGCTTTTCGAAGATGATTCTCCAAATCGCGCTCGAACTCACAACGCAGACACTGGGATATCGAGCGAGTAGCTAAAGCGAGGGGGGCTCCCTGTTGATAAAGCTGGGCAAGAGTTCCGAAATGGATACGATATTGAGGATCCTTAAAATTTTGTCGTAATCGGCTTAAACAATCATTGAGGGATTCCTGGGTGTCTTCATAAATGAGTTCGTCCAACAAAGATTCTTTTTCTGAACTTTTGAGAGCCCTCAAAACCTGATTCCAAGCAAATCCCAATTCGTAGCCAACCTGCAAGTAAAGTCCCAAAAGATCGAAGAAGTGAAGTAACTGCTTTCTTAGTTTTCTCTGCACCCTCAAACGGGAAGTTAATAGAATCGAATGATATGTTGGATTACCCATAGTCCACACCCCTCCATCCCCAAAAGCCCTGTCATCACCCACCAAGATGTGTTTGAACTGAGCAAGGGAGAGACAAGTTCCGGTTGAAAAAAAAACAAAACGGCTAGCAGGATCCAGGGAACCAATGCGGAAATGAGTGCCTGTCCAAAAATATTGTTTTTAAGCAAAGATAACCTTTCCTTGGCCTGGATCTCTAATTCCACAACCGATGTCACACTCTCCAAAATAGGCATAAGCGACAGTCCCCGCTGGTAAGCGATATCGATAAGCATCAAAGAACGCATCATCCCGTCATCTTCTCCCTTTTCAACTTGAGTAAACATTTTTTCCCAAGCCTGACCGTTTTCAAAAGAATGAATAAACGATCGGAGAACCTGTTTAAACTGCCCCGAACCACCAAATGAAAGGTGATAGAGTGCGTGAGGAAATGAAAACCCCGCTTCAGTTAATCCTCTCAACGAATATAAAAACGAAATTAATTCGCTTTGGATTTCTAACTTTCGCTTGTTTTGCTGCCTCGCAACAACACTTCTCAAAAAAAGTGGGACCAAAAGCAATCCGTAGAGTCCTAATTGAAAACTGTGAGTGCAGAAAAAAGAGAATCCCAGACAAAACAACGCAGAACACCACAATACTTTCCTGCTAAACAGGCGGTCATGAGCCAGGGATAATCGAGCCAGCTCCCTCAACCACAAAGGCAGCAAAATCAGCAAAATACCCTTAAGAACCAGTCCAAAAGTTCCCAAAAGATAGTAAAATAGTGGCTTCATCATCTGAATTTTTTGCAAAATTAAGACCGAAAGGAACAAGCCATGAGTCACAGCGCAATTGATGGAAAAACTTTGGCCGATGCTTATTTAAGAAGAGTAGAAATGAGCGGTAACCAAGTTGCCCACTTAATTAAGAAAGATGGTCAATACAAAGGTGTATCGTGGAATCAGATCCACGAGCAAGTTCTAGGAATTTTTGAAACCTACCAAAAGCTTGGAATTTCTCAAGGCGACCGTGTTTGTATTGTCAGTCAAACCCGTTCGGAATGGAATATCTCCGACCTCGCCAATCTCTGTTCGGGAGTTATTACAGTCCCGATTTATCAGTCGAATACTATTGAAGATGTCACTTACCTGATTCAGCATAGTGAGCCTAAGCTGATTTTTGCCGAAGATGAAGTCCAAGTTTCTAAGATTCAAACAGCTCTTAAAAGTCTAAATAAAAATATCCCCGTAGTTTTTTTTGAACCGACCGTGAAGCCGAAAGAAGGAATGAGCCTCACATCATTCGATCAATTTTCACGGCATTCTGCGGATTCTAAGTCCCAGGAAAACCTTAAAAAGATCGCATTGAGCTTAACTCCTCAATCAGTCGCTTCGATTGTGTATACTTCGGGAACCACTGGACTTCCGAAGGGTGTAGTCCTCACCCATGGGAACTTTGCATCCGAACTACGAGCTATTATTGAAACATTTGATATTGGCGCGGAAGACCGAGTCTTGAGTTTTCTCCCCAATGCCCACATTTTGGGTCGAGTGGAAAGTTTGGCGGGGGTTTTTGCAGGGTGGCAAATGGCTTACGCTGAAAATCTCAATACGATTTCTGCAAATTTGATGGAAGTTCATCCCACCATTTTGATTAGCGTGCCACGAATCTATGAGAAAGTTTATAGTAAGATTCAAGCTGATGTGAATTCAGCCCCAGCTCTGAAGCAAAATATTTTCAAGTGGGCTGTTACTGTTGGCCGGGAAATTGCTCGGCTTCGATCAGAGCAAAACCCAGTTCCTTTAGTACTCCTAGCGAAATATCAAATTGCTGACCGACTGGTGTTTTCTAAAGTACGAGCTAAAATGGGCGGAAAAATTCGAATGACCGTATCTGGGGGAGCGCCATTAGCTGCTGAACTTTGCGAGTTTTTTCACGCATGTGGCGTTCGGATTATGGAAGGATACGGCCTTACCGAAACGAGTGCAGCTGTGGCGGCCAATTTACCTACAGACTATAGATTTGGAACAGTTGGTAAGCCTCTGGGAGATGCTGAGTTCCGAATCGGGACTGACGGAGAAATTCTTTTGAAAGGATCGATGGTGTTTAGAGAGTATTATAAGAATCCCGAAGCTACTCAAACCGCCTTTACTCCTGACGGATGGTTTATGTCGGGGGATATTGGTGAAATTACTCCTGGCGGATTTGTCAAAATCACGGACCGAAAGAAAGAGTTGATTGTCACGTCAGCTGGAAAAAATATCGCCCCTCAAAAAATTGAAAACCTTCTAAAAACCAAAAAGTTTATCAATCAGGTTGTCGTTTGTGGGGACAAGCAGAAGTTTCTGGGAGCATTAGTCACTTTGAATAAAGAAGATGTTGTGAAATGGGCTCAAACTTCTGGGGTTTCATTTAAGGATTATGAAGACCTATTACTCACTGACAAATTGATACAAATGATCAGCGAGCAAGTGAAATTTGTTAACTCAGGGCTAGCAAGTTTCGAGACCATTAAACAATTTAAAATTTTGCCCGGAGAGTTCACTGTTGAAGCAGGTGAATTAACACCATCACTCAAGCTCAAACGAAAAGTCGTGATGGAAAAATACCGTGACCACGTTGCCCAGCTTTTTAAATAAAAAAGGGCCTGCTAGAAAGCAGGCCCTTTACTCGTTTCTAAAACGATTAGAAGCTCATCACAATCTTTTTAAAGTAATTGCCTCTTTCCTCATAGTTTTTAAACATGTCATGACTTGCACAACCCGGGGATAGGAGAACCACATCTCCCGAGCGAGACTTTTGGTACGCAACATAGATTGCTTCTTCAAAAGTTCCGACCAAGAATGTTTCAGAGAAGTCTCCGATAGAGCGATTTATTTTCTCTTTAGCTTCCCCCACCAAAATCAGATTCTTTACATGTTTTCGAACTGCTTCGGCTAGAGGTGCATAGTCTTCACCTTTATCTTTTCCCCCGGCTATGAGAATAACGGGCTCCCTGAAACTTTCCAAAGATCGCAAGAGTGAAGCCACATTGGTTCCTTTTGAATCATTGTAGAAAAATACTTGGTTTTTCTTAGCAACAAACTCCATTCGATGAGGCAATGGCTTAAACTGAATCAGTACTTTCTGAATAGCTTCGTTGCTAATGCCAGCCAGTTTTGCCACTAAAGTAGCTGCCATTTGATTCTCGCGATTGTGAAGTCCACGAAGTAAAGTACCCTGTAAAGGATAACTGTGTTCTTTCCAGCGCTCAGTCTTCAACTGAATTCCGGCATTTTCGTAATAACACCCTTGGAATTTTTCCTGATAATGGGGAGCTACTTTTGCAAAACCGTCTGTTGTGAAATACAGCATTTTAGGACTGATGCCAGACAAAGCCGACATCAGTTTGCTGTCACGAACGTTAGTAATAATGTAATCTTCCTCAGTCATGTTGTTTTTCAGCCGGAGTTTAGCAGCGAGATAATTTTCAAATGTTCCATGACGATCTAAATGATCCGGTGCAATATTCAAGAATACTGCAATTTGTGGCTTGAAATCGTAACAACTTTCCAATTGGAAACTGCTCACTTCACAAACAACATAATCACATTTTTCTTTTTGGAGGGCGTAGTCGGAAAGAGGAGTTCCGACATTTCCTCCCAAAAAAGCAGTCTTTCCTCCAGCTCGAATCATTTCTGCAATCAAGTGTGAAGTGGTTGTTTTTCCGTTTGTCCCAGTAACAGCAATGATAGGCTCAGTGATAAACTGAGCAGCCACTTCAATTTCGCTTACGATGGGAATGTTTGACTTCGCAGCTTGCTGGAGGGGCTTGATATCCAAAGGAACCCCGGGACTAACCACTATGAAATCCTGTTCCGTAAAAGTTTTTAGAACATGCTTTCCCAGTTCAGACTGATAATCATAGCCTTCTAACTGATCTAAAAATTCTTTGAGATCGGTTTTGTTTCTTTCATCTGTAACGGTTACTTCCACGCCTTTTTTTGACAAAAGCTTGGTAACGGAAGTCCCGCTTCTTCCCAGTCCAACTACGAGAGCACGCATTTTCTTTTTAATGGGTAACATAGCTATTTTCTCCTCTTATCTCAGTTTCAGCGTTGCAAGTCCCAACATCGCAAGCACTAAAGAAATGATCCAAAAACGAACAGTAACCTGAGGCTCCGCCCACCCCGAAAGCTCAAAATGGTGGTGAATCGGTGCCATTCTAAAAACTCTCTTTTTGGTCAACTTGTACGAAATTCGTTGAGTAATCACTGAAGTGGCTTCTAATACAAAAATTCCCCCCACTAAAGCAAGGACGATTTCGTTTTGAGTAATCACCGCCATGGTTCCTAAGGCTGCTCCTAAAGCGAGAGCTCCTACGTCTCCCATAAACACCATAGCAGGATACGTATTGAACCAGAGAAAACCCATGCCCGAACAAACAATCGAAGCACAAAGGATGGAAAGTTCACCAGCGTCTTTCACGTGTGGAATATAAAGATATTCAGCAAGTTTTATATTCCCTGCTAAATAGGCAAAAATTCCAAAGGTTAAAGCAGTGCTCATGATGGGACCAATGGCTAAACCATCGAGCCCATCGGTCAAGTTAACGGCATTGGAAGAACCAACAATTACCAACCACGCAAATACCCAGTAAAAGAAGTGAAGATCCGGTGAAAACTCTCTGAAAAAGGGAACATTTAAGTGAGTGTCGTGCCCCAAAACCAAAAACAAAACACCAATCACAACCGTAGCGAAAAGCGTTTGGAGAAGCATTTTGGCTCGTTCAGAAAGACCTTTAGAGTTGGCTTCTTTGATTTTTTTGTAGTCGTCTAACCATCCAATAAATCCAAAACTCAGCATGGAACCCAAGACTACCCAAATATAGGGATTGGCGAGATCAGACCAAAGTAAAGTGGAAACCGTAACCGCTAGAAGAATCAGGATTCCTCCCATGGTAGGAGTTCCTGATTTTTTTAGATGGGATTGTGGACCATCATCCCGAATCTGTTGGCCGTACTGTTTACCTTTTAACATGGCAATAAAACGAGGCCCCAGAGCCAAGCAAATCAGTAAGGAGGTAAGACCTGCTCCTAAGGAACGAAAAGTGATGTAGCGGAAGACCTGAAGCGCATGAAAAGATTCGCGAAATGAATAAAGTAAGTGATAAAGCAAAACTGTCTCCCGAGCCTGGTTTAGTCAATGTTGGCTCACCGAGCAACAAAAAATTTATAAGTTATTGTTTTTACAGGATTAATAGTGTTGGGTGACAAGTCTGAATTACTGACTAAATGTCCCAAAAATACCAAGAACAGTTTCGTGTTATCATTTCCTTTACCATGGCCCAACGCCGTCCGGCACTTCAACATCACAATCGCTCTCTGTGGGAAACCCTCTGCGTAGGACTCTTGATCCTTTTAGTCGTTGCCCTGAATCACACAAAAATAGATGAAAACGATACCTGGTGGCACTTAGCGCTCGGACGTTGGATGGTTCAAAACCACGCTATTTATCGAACTGAAATTTTTAGCCAGATGGGGTTAAGTAAGCCTTTCTTAGCGCATGAATGGCTTTCGGAAGTTCTCTTTTATTTTTTTTCAAGTCCCACTGGGAAATTACTCAGCTATTTCAAACTCAGTTTGATTGTGAGTTCCTGTGCCGGCTTTGGAGTTTTATTGATTCGTCCTTTTTTTCGCGGCAAATTTACCGTTCCACTGGTGGTGGCCTTATCTTTTCTCATTGCGTTTCGAGCGCCCGTGCGGCCGCAGCTGTTTGAAATAATCTGCTCATCTTTTCTTTTGGTCACACTAAATTCTTGGCGAGAATCCCCCAGTTGGAAAAAACTCACTGGATTAATTCCTGTTCAAATCCTCTGGGCAAATTTGCATGGTTCTTATCTCTTGGGGCCGGTTCTTCTTTTCCTTTTTGCATTGGGAATTACTTTATCTCAGGCTTTTCCGTTACTTCCTGGAGATAGCCGACAGAGTTTTTCTCTTGGGAACCGAATATGGCTTTTTGTTTTCTCATTTCTCCTTTTGCTTGTTTCACTCTTAAATCCTTTTCATTTTGAACTTCTTCACAAGTCTTTCTCGGTCTTTTTCCTTGATAGTTATATGAAGGAATATATTAGAGAATGGTACAGCATAACTCGAGTCCATAAGGGAATTTGGTTTTATGTGTGGTGCTCTTACATGGGATGGGGATGGATATCTCTCTTCAGAGCAAGAAGAGTAATCTCACAGATGGATTTTTACTCACTTCTCTTAGCAACATCTTTTCCTTTCTTTGGAGTCCGTTATGTGACTTTGTCGGCTCTCATTAGTTTTCCAGATATTCTAAAACGAACTCATGACCTGTTTCCACGGGGACTCAACGCAAAGATGTCAACACTGATATTAGTTCCTTTAGTGCTTCTCTTTTTTTGGGTGGGTTATCCCATGACTTTGTCGGCCGCCAATCCTCCAGGTGCTGGGTTTCAGTTTGGAGTTGTCCCAACCGATATTATTCAGCACATAAAAGCAAACCAAATTAAAGGTGTCATGATGAACCATTATCATGATGGAGCGTTTATTGTTTACTACCTTTACCCTGACGTTTTGCCAGTGATTGACTCGCGAACCGACTTTTACGGGAAAACCTTATTTTTAGAACACACTGAAGCCTATACCGACATTCATTTATTCAATCAGTTTGTAGATAAATACCAGGTTAATTTAGTTTTGCTTCGAATGATCCCCGAAACGGAAGTGTTACGGAATATCCTCTTTCAAAGTACCGATTGGACCATGGAAAAATTTGGTTTGGACAATATTCTTTTTAGAAAAGCCGATGCTTTGCATCCACGAGTGTCGGTAGAACAAATGACTTCAGAATTGAGCCGTATCGCACAGGAAAGCAGAAAAAACCCAGTTTTCGTTTCACGACAAAAAGCTTTTTGTTACTTTGTTCGACTTTTTGGACATTGTGATCTGGCTCCTGAATGCGAAAAAGAATGTCAACTTTCTGATGATAGGCTGAGCGCTGATTTTGGAAATATCCCTCCATTGTGTTTCAGGTTTTCCCAACTCTGTTTCAAAAAGGAAACAGTCTGTGGCCCCTGCCCTTCTCTCTGTGAACAATACAGCAGAGTCGTAGACTCCATCAATAAGTTGGGGTTTCATTACCCCAATTTAGGGGGATGCTTTTAACTTTTTGACGAATTGCCCCTCCTTCCAGTAACGTGGGGTAATGAAGCAAATTTTTGATGGAAATCGACCTCTTGCGGAAGCTTCTGCACTACCCAGCTCTACTTATTTATCGTCTGAATATTACGACAAAGAATTGAAGCAAGTATTTGGAAAAGAGTGGCACTGGGCTTGCCGAACAGAACAGATCAATCAACCCGGCCAGTGGATTACCACCCAAATTGGAAATGAATCCATTGTCGTCAGTCGCGATTCCGAGGGAATTCTTCGAGCGTTCTCAAATGTCTGTCGGCATCGAGCTGCAAAAGTTTGCCGAGTTTCTCAAGGTCAATCAACCCGATTACGCTGCCAGTATCACGGGTGGACTTACGATCTGGCTGGACACTTAAAAACAGCCCCTGAGTTTCAAGGAGTGTCTCATTTCAACTGTGAGCAACATTCGCTTCCTTCGTTTCAGGTAGAGGAATTAGGCCCTTGGCTTTTTGTGTGTCTTGCCTCTGAGGCGCCTAATTTCCTGGCCCAATGGAAACCTTTTTTAGAGCAGTCGGAAAGTTTTCAGATTGACCAAATGAAGTTTGTGAAACGTGTCGAATATCCTTTGAATTGTAATTGGAAAATTTTTGTCGATAACTATCTTGATGGGGGTTATCACATCAACACGCTTCACCCAGATCTTGCTGGCCTAATTCCTTACTCTGATTATCGCTCGGAGATTTTTGAAAAAAGCAGTTTGCAAACTGCTCCCTTAAAATCAAACCTCCAAAAGGAATCTGCAAAGGTACGCAAAGGAACTGCTCAGTACTGGTGGCTTTATCCAAATCTTATGATCAATCTGTACGAGGGAGTTATGGATCTTAATTTGGTGATTCCAGAAGGCCCCAATAACTGCCGAGTTGTTTTCGATTTTTATTTTAAAGACATTTCCGATCTTAATCAGCCCCAGATCGAACAGAGCTTAAAAATCGCTCATCAAATCCAAATGGAAGATCAGGGAATTTGTGAAGAGGTTCAAGAGGGATTGCAAAGTGCATTTTACACTTCAGGCCGATTTAGCGTGCTCAGAGAGCAAACGGCCTATCACTTTCATCAATTGCTAGCACGCGAAGCGGGACTTTTTGAGTGACCTCTATGTGAGTTTTTTCACTAAAAGGTCTAACTCAATTCCTCGGGAGCCCTTCACAAAAATAATATCGCCCTTTTTCAATTGGCTGATTACTGGTCGTTCTGCTTCTTTTACATTTTGCATAAAACAAACCTGAGTATTGGGTGCGACTTTGCGAAGCGAATCCAAAAGAAATTGGGTATCGTCCCCCACTCCACAAACAAGTGCGGAAATATTTTTTTCAATAAGCATTTTACCCAGTTTGAATCCAACTTCTTCGTGAAGTTCTCGACTAAAACCTTCCAACTCTCTCATTGCTCCCAACACCAGCACTCTTCTCCGGTTTGGATCGAGAAGCATTACACTTTCTAATGCAGACAACAGTGCTGAAGGATTTGAATTATAGGATTCATCAATCAAAGTTTTTTCCTGTGATAACTGTTTCATTTCTCCTCGATGGTGAGAAGGCAGAACTTTTTCAACTCGTTGGGAAATATCAATCCAGCTCACACCCACCAGTTTTGCTAAAGCAATAGCTCCGGCCAAATTGTATGCATGATGAATTCCAAAATGCGGAATAGCTACTTCGAGCTCACCATCTTCAGACTTTAATGTCACATTCAAGGCTCCACTTTTTGGCTCAATCTCTTTTCCAGAAATGAAAATATCAGCGCTGGAATCTTTGGCCGAGTAAGTAATTTTTCTAACTCCCTTGGGAAAGGTTTCTTTCACTGCTTTCACAACCCAATCGTCGTCTAAATTAAATGCAATTCCCAAGGCGGGATTCATTCTAGAAATCCAATCAAATAGCTCTTTTTTTGCCTGATAAATTCCGTCTCTCCCGCCCATTTTCCCAATATGTGCATCACCAATATTGGTAATGAGTCCTCCTTGGGGTTGAAAATACTCACACATTTCTTGGATTTCTCCCAAGCCGTTCATCCCCATTTCCAGGACAAGATGGCGAGTACGATCCTCTAAGAGGCAAAGCGTTTTCGAAACCCCCAAAAGATTGTTGTAGCTTTTCGGAGAGCATAGCGTGTCTGGACCCAAAAAGACCGCCACCATATCTTTAGTAGAGGACTTTCCCGCACTCCCAGTAATCGCTACAACTGGGCCCTTGAAAGACTCTCGGAGTGCTTTTCCAATTTCAGCAAAGGCTTGCAGTGAGTTTTTCACTTTTAGGACTGCCGTTTTTGAAGAAACGGGAGGCACAAAGGGTTTCTCCGTTATTACAGCCAGTGCCCCTCTTTCCGCAGCTTCCTCAAGAAAATGATGTCCGTCGAATTTTTCACCCCGAATGGCAACAAACACTTCGCCAGCAACCAAAGTACGAGAATCACTATTAAGCGAAGTGATGGCAGCATCCGGTAAAAAAGAACCGGTGATTTCTGCTTTTGTCCAATCGGCTAAATGGTGAAGACGAACCCAACTCAACATGGAACATTTTCTCCGAAAATAGGGGATTATCTCTTATAATAATCTCGAACGACTTCCCTATCGTCAAAGGGGAATTGAGTCTTTCCAATGATTTGATAGGTCTCGTGACCTTTGCCAGCAATCAAGATGGTGTCTTCGGTAGACGCATGAGATAAGGCCCATTCAATAGCCAACTTTCGCTGAGTCTCTCGGTGGAACTTAGTATTTGGGATAATCCCTTCGCAAATTTCATCAATGATAATTTCAGGGTTTTCAGTTCGAGGATTATCAGAAGTGATGACTGCAAGATCACTCAATTGAGACACGACTTTAGCCATTTTGGGCCTTTTGGACTTATCTCGATCGCCCCCGCAACCAAAAACGGTAATGATTCTTCCTTTGCCCTTTTGGGTTTGTAATTCGCGCAAGGCTTCCAGCACACGTTTGAGAGCATCATCCGTATGAGCATAATCCACAAAAATAATGGGATAGTCTGTTCCCTGCATAACTCGTTCTAAACGACCAGGTGCTCCAGTCGCAGTCTGAAGAGCATAAATTGCTTGGGTAAGGTCTTCGCCCAAGCCATAAACTGTGGCCAATACTCCGAGAACGTTAGCTAAATTATGAGCTCCTATGAGACTGGAACGATAAGCAAAATCTCCGACGGGAGTCTTAAGCAAAGCTTGGGTTCCCTCCACCGAACACTTCACCGACTCAGCAAAAAAATCAGCTGATTCGTCTTGTATTGAGAAAGTAAGATTTTGCTTAGCTCGACCCTCAAATAAAATTCGTTTTACCCAGCGGTCGTCCAAATTCAGAACAGCTAGTGGTAATCCAAAGTCAGTGAACAATTTCAGCTTAGCCGAAAAATAATTTTCAAAGCTCCCATGGTAATCCAAATGATCTTGGGTGAAGTTTGTGAAAATGGCTGAATTGAAATGACAACCAGTCACTCTTTTTTGATCCAATGCGATTGACGAGACTTCCATTACAACGTGAGAAACTTTCCTTTCAACCATTTTTCGAAAAATTCCCTGTAACTCAAAAGGTCCGGGAGTCGTCAGGTTTGAAGGAACGCTTTCATCACCGATCAAAGTTTCTACGGTTCCTACCAGCCCTGTGTTTTTTCCCAACCCTTTCCAAACTTCTCGTAAGAGATAAGCTGAAGTAGTCTTTCCGTTGGTTCCCGTTACTCCCACTAAGGAAAAACAGTCTGTCGGATTTGCAAACCAAGCCGAAGCGGCTTCAGCCCATTGAGATCGGACGCAATCTACCCAAACCGTCTGCGGATACTTTTGATACGCACTTTCCGTTTCCACCACAACAGCAATTGCTCCTTGGCTAAGAGCTTGCGGAATAAACTGGTGACCATCGACTTGAGTTCCACGTATCGCAAAAAACACGTCTCCTGCTTTAACCGCATCTGCTTTTTGTTGGATTCCAAGCACTTCCAAATGGGGTGAAAGCTTATTTCCCTTTATTCTTAAGGGGTTGAGAATATTTTCTAATGTCTTCATGAACCTTGAGCTTTAGCCTTATTTCTTGAAAATGTCTAACTTCCTGACAGCCCCGATGCAAAAAAAGGCAAGTTGAACAGTTGTTGAATACCCATAGCGTTCACCCGACGCACAAAACCCCATGGCACATCGCTTGCTTTTTACCCGCCGTGAGAGTGACCATCCCAAAGCGGGATGACAATCACAGGACTTAATAGCTGAGTGGACCGTTGTTGTAGCGGAGGAGTCATGAAGAAAGTATCTAGTTGGGTTTTAGTTTTATCGCTGATGGTTGGAGTTATAGCAACTCCTGCCACTGCCGGTAGCCATGAAAGTTCTAGCGAAGAAGGCTACTACAAAAAAATTATCATTAAGAAGACTCGGACAATTCATAAAAGTTGTACGGGTTGTTATGTAAGTTGGCCCTGTTGTTCAGTAGGCAGAGGGTACCGACCCGCTTATATCGGGCGATATTCCAGATTTGCAGGAACTCCTCTACAGTTTCGCGGGGGACAACCTATCCGAAACACTTTAAGAGTTCCGGCTCGCTTGACGGTTCGAGCAGCAGGATTAGTTGGTGGAGTTCTGAGAGGCGTCGGTAGACTCTTCTTCCCAAGAAGATTCTATTAAGAACGAATCTTAAAAATTATTGAGGGGTTTAGCCAACCGGCTAAACCCCTCTTCGTTTTTAATCCCTACCAATTCGGCTCAGAGCGCTACAAAGGGATAGGCAATCGCCAACATGAATTCGCTCACACTGTTAGCAATTCCCACTCCGGCTTCAGCCACAAAACGCATATCGCCCCAGTTTTTCACGAGGACCTCAGTTCCCAAAGAAGTCTTGAGAGCTAAGTTGTTTTCTGGAGCTCCCAATCGGAAATTTGGAGTTAAATGAACACTAGCGTAAGGGCTGACTCTTCCCCAAGTCATTCCAAAGTTTTTACTGACTGTGGGAGTTACTCGTACGGCAAAATAGTTGGATTCGAGAAGCCGATTAAAATGCAAGCCGCCCGTAATAGAAAGAGCGGGTTGTTTACCATCATCGGCCAATAGGTAATAAGTTCCGTTTAGTCCAAAATTGAATCCCACTTCGCCAGCACCAAAATTAAATCCGGCTGCTGTTTCTTCATTCGCTTGGTAACGAACTTCTGAAGAGAGATAGGCTCCTGCTGGTCTGAGCGTAAAACCAGGACTCAAAAGCATTTCGTAACTATTGGATGGTAACACTTCAGCACTTCGATTCATTCCGCCTGGAATATCGGAAGCAAGGGTGGAAAGACAAAAAAGTACAAGTAGGGCCAAGATGAAGTTTCTAAGCATGGTGTTTCTCCTAGTTATGCGAATACTTTAACTCTGGGTGAGCTATTGCGCAACACGAGTTACTTGGGCTCCCAAACTTTGAAGTTTCTGGTCCAAGCGTTGATAGCCGCGATCCAGATGGTAAATCCGACTGATGGTTGAAGTCCCTTCCGCCATGAGGCCAGCAACCACCAAACTGGCACTCGCCCTTAAATCGGTCGCCATCATGGGCGCCCCTTTTAAAACTGTAGGACCTTCTACTTTGGCCAAATTGCCTTCGATCTGGATTTTTGCTCCCAAACGCCGCAATTCCGCCACATGCATGAAACGGTTTTCAAAAATATTTTCCCGCATGTGGCTCACCCCTTGGGCTTGACACATATTGACTAAAACTTGGGCCTGCATGTCGGTGGGAAAACCAGGGAAACACTCAGTCTCAACGGAAACAGCATCATAATGGGCCTGTGGATTAATTTGCAAAATTCTGCCGCCTTCTTTTTCCTCAATACCCAGCCCCATTTTTCGATACACTTTGAGGACAGCCCCCAACTCCGAACCAGCAGCATTGTAAATAGTTAACGGACTTTGAGTGGCCATAGCGATAGAAACCCAAGTTCCTGTCTCTATCCGGTCCGATGGAATTTGAATGGGTTTTTGCGGAGTCCGAATCGGACTTCCCGTCATGTGAATGACAGAAGTACCTAAGCCCCGAATATTCGCACCACAACTTTTTAGGAATTCTCCTAACGCAACAACTTCTGGTTCCATAGCCGCATTTTCAATGACCGTTTCTCCCTCGGCGAAACACCCCCAAAAAAGAACATTTTCAGTTCCCGTTACCGAAACTTCTGGAAAAACGAGGTGAGCACCTTTTAACCGACTCCCAACCGAAGCTTTAATGTACCCCTCTTCGACCTCTACCTTTGCCCCCAACCGCTTTAGGGCGTCTAAGTGAAAGTTAACCGGCCGAGCTCCTATCGCACATCCTCCGGGCAAGCTCACTTTGGCTTCTCCAAATTTGGCCACCAGTGGCCCTAAGGCCAAGATCCCGGCTCGCATTTTGCTGACCCACTCGTAAGAAGCTGTTTTAGTTTTTACTTGGGGAAGGACAGAAAGCTTCCCTTCATCTTTATTCCACTGATAAATACATCCCATCTCTGCCAGGAGCTTGAGAGTTGTTTCGATATCCCAAAGACGAGGCACGTTCTCAAAATGAACTTCCCGATCAAAAAGAAGGGCAGAAAAGATAAAAGGAAGGGCCGCGTTTTTGGATCCGCTGACCTGAACAGATCCTCGAAGCTTCGAAGGACCTCTAATAACAAAAGCATCCATGGAAGCAGAGTTCTACCGCAAACTATTCAGTTTTCCAAAAAAGAACTTAAACTCTTTTTAACGCGACGAGGTTTTTTGACTTTGCTTTTCTCTGATTTTCCATTTCTGGATTCAGAATCACTTCCGGTATCAGCACTGTCCTTCTTCGATTGTGAAGGATTTTACCCCCTACATAAGCCCCCGCTAAAAGAAGGAGGAGCAAAAAGGGATGTATTCCTTCTTCGGAATGAAGCTTAGTAGAAAAAGGATTTTTCTGAATTTTGATGGGTTTAAGAAACTTTTTCCAAGCTGTTCCAGAACCATATTTTTCGCCCCCCTGAGTGAGTAACGTAGCTCCTTGGTATCGACTCTGGAGACTCCAATCCCCATCAGCCCCCGAACCTTCATGACTTACTAAAGGGTTGGCTCCCCCCCCTTCCCATTCATCGCTGTCCACTTCTTCCTGAGAATAGCCAGAAGCACCGGCTCCCTTTTTTCTTAAGGCTTCTTTATCGGATGAGCTCAAATTGTTGGCCTCTCCCACATGGACGTGAATTTCATTATTCGGGACAACTCCTCCCCCAGAAGCTGCTCCCAAAGGAAGCATGCCGTTCATTTGAGCACTGTTTAAATTTTCTTTTCCAGCCGAGCTCGCACTCGTTGCTCTTTCGGTACCCACACCAGGTTCTACACTCTTCGAGTTTGCCGCGCTTTTGCTCGGATCTAACTGAGCTACATCACTGCCGAAGCTTTGATTTTTGAAAGCGGAAGACTCTTGAACGGGGGCTTTATTCATGCCCTCTGCTGATTGAAAACTGACCAATTCATGGTTGGGTTCATTGAGACCACTTTTATCGAATTCTTTTTCGGGAGCGAGGTCAACTTTAGCATTTCTTTCATAAGCATTGTTAATAGCGGCCCGAGCGGCTTCATACTGCGCGGGTGTCATCGTTCCAGTTTTGACATCATTTCTGATAACTTCGATTTTCCTCCCGAGATTATCTAAAGCTTTTTGCATTTCACGATTTTGCATGTAGTCCAGAAATCCTTTCACTGCGAGCATTTTGGCCATTTGACCAGCCACTTGAGCTGCTGAAACTGCGTCTTGCGCGTGGGAACTCCCCCCGTGGTGTACTGAAGAAGCAGTTTGGGGCGGTTGGGGCGCTTCGGTGGAACGAGTCCCCTCTGCATAGAAAGTTGAAGCAGCAATTCCAGTAAGGGGAAAGGCCAGCAAAAGAGCTAAAAAAACGTAGGATAGTCGCATCAGAGATACTCCTTAGAGCCTCTGTAATGCAGGGGGGAAGCCAGCTCAAACAGGGCACAAATAACTGTTATTATGAGCTTTTTATTCATCGTCTTTGTGTTTTGTGTACAAAGAGAATACGCTCCTCTCGAAGCATGATCTAACTCATTAAATTTTCTTGAAAAAGCGCTGCTTAACTTTCAATCGAATCTTATCAGCTTAACGACTGAAGTTTTGACAACCCTTATTGAACTAAAAGTTTCAATATTCTGGGCAATCCAGAAAGGTCGGAAAGGATTTCAAAGTCAGGAAACTTTCTCGTTTTCAACTCTCTTTCTAACTCTTGCTTTTGATTGCTGCCGATTTCACACAAAAACAGCCCCTTAGACTTCAAGACCACGGGTAAATGATCCAGAAGGCGACGAATGATAGTCAATCCATCCTCGCCTGCTTCCAGAGCCAAAGCCGGTTCTTTTTTTACTTCCAATGGAAGCTCTTCCATTTCTTTGAAAGAAACGTAAGGTGGGTTTGAAACGACAACATCATAAGGGCCATGAGCAGGGCTCTCAGAAAAAAAATCTCCCTGATAAAGACGGTAGGAAGCGCTCTGATTTAAAATTTTTCTTTGGTTTTTTTGAGCAAAATCAAAGCTGGCTGGATTCAACTCAAAAGCATGCCACTCCACCTGAGGCCGCTCTAAGAGAACACTGATTCCGATATTTCCGCTTCCTGCTCCCAATTCAGCTACTCGTATTTTTTCCCCAGAACGATGTTTAAGAACTTCATCGACAATCAACTCGGTTTCTTTTCTTGGGATAAGACATCCCGGTCCCACTTCAAACCGAGAACGATAAAACCACTCAAAACCTAAAATATATTGAAGCGGCTCTCCAGCCAAACGCCGGTTCAGTACGTCAACCAAAATCTTCTCGTGAGCTGCACTGAGAGAGTCGTCTTGTTTCAACAAAATATCAGCCGAGCTCCAATCAAGCGCGCGAGTAATCAACTGTTCAACATGTTGTCGAGAATCTGCGTAATGAAGGGATTTTGATTCCAGTGCCTTCTGGGAAAAAGTAACAAATTCTTTCAGGGTCATGCTGACTCAGAATGGCGTTTAAGGGCCTCGGCTTCATAAAAAGCAATCAAAGCGGAAATCATTTCTTCGATGTCGCCCCCAACAAACTCATTCACTTTATGGAGAGTCACACCAATGCGATGATCGGTAACTCTTCCTTGAGGAAAGTTATAGGTTCGTATTTTTTCGCTTCGATCGCCTGTCCCTACTTGGCTGAGTCTGTCCGCTGCAATCTTGCTGTGTTGCTCTCGTTGGGCGATATCTAAAAGTCGAGTTTTCAAAACCTTGAGCGCTTTGGCTTTGTTCTTATGCTGACTTTTCTCGTCTCGACAAACTACAACCAATCCTGATGGATGATGAGTAATTCTCACTGCTGAATCGGTAGTGTTCACACTCTGACCACCTGGACCTGAGCTTCGGAACACATCAATTCTCAAGTCGTTTGGATTGATGTCAATTTCAACATCCTCTGCTTCAGGCAACACTGCAACTGTCACAGTACTGGTATGGATTCGTCCCTGAGTTTCTGTCTTGGGAACCCGTTGAACTCTGTGCACACCACTTTCATATTTGAGAACACTATAAACTTTATCTCCTCGAATCATAAGGATGATTTCTTTAAATCCCCCCACATCATTGGGAGTTGCTTCCATCAATTCAACTTGCCAGCCTCTTTTTTCTGCATACTTCGAATACATTCGAAAAAGGTCGCCCACAAAAATACCTGCTTCGTCTCCCCCCGCTGCTGGCCTAATTTCCAACATGATATTCTTGTCGTCATTGGGATCCTTGGGAAGAAGTAAGACTTTAAGCTTCCTTTCAAGCTCTTCCAGTTCCTTCTCCAGGTCCTTGTTCTCTGCCAGCGCAAGCTCTTTTAACTCTCCCGATTCCTGCTCAATGATATGTTTATTTTCTTCGAAGTTTCTTTTGACCTGTTTAAATTGACGATAGGCATCGACGAGAGGTTGTAACCCCGCGTGCTCTTTTGAGAGCTTTTGAAATAACTGGGCATTCCCCACCACTTCGGGCGAAGTTAACCGAGTCTCCACATCCGAAAAGTGGAGTTCGACCTCATCAAGTTTATGGAACATTTAACGTAGGATTATTTTAGTAAGTACGTTTATTACCGTACTTCTTTAGGAACTGCTCAACTCGTCCTTCCGCATCGACGAGCTTTTGTTTACCAGTAAAAAGCGGATGGCAGTTGGAACAGATTTCAACACGAATGTCTTTCTTGGTAGCGCGAGTGGAAATTTCGTTTCCGCAAGCACAACGAATCGTTGTTTCGTAATATTCTGGATGACCTTCAGACTTCATATTTTTTCTGCTCCTCTTAAATTTCTCGGGCAATCTGCCATAAAATCCCATAACTTGCAAACGCTTACCCAAGTCGATGACGGAGGGCCTGTTCCTTCTCAAACCGAGGTAAAACCCGATACACGTCACCTTCTAACCCAGACACCGTTAAAACCTCGGAAATACAACGTTTTCCGTTGATTTTTTCAAGGTGAACTACCCCATTCACATGAGCTCCAATCCATTCTCGAATCACTTTGAGAGGAATCTGTAACCCGGCCAACATGGCCAGAGCTTCAAATCTTCTCAGAGCATCCAAAGCTGAATTGGCGTGAAGAGTTCCAAGCGCCCCTTGGTGGCCAGTGTTCATTGCTTGTAGCATGTCGAATGCCTCACCAGCCCGACATTCCCCCACAATCAACCGATCTGGACGTATTCGTAAAGCCGTTTGGACCAAAGTACGTAAAGTTACTTCTCCCCTTCCCTCTGGACTCGCAGGTCTTGCTTCTAAATGAATCAAGTGTGGATGTGACGCTGAGATTTCCGACACTTCCTCAATCACAACGATGCGTTCACTGATTGGCATCTCTGAGAGCAAGCCACTTAAAAGTGTTGTTTTTCCGGTTCCAGTTCCACCGCTAATTAAAATATTTTTTTTAAGTCTAACCTGGCCACGAAGCCATTCGACTTGCTCGGGAGATCCGAAAACCTCGGGACCTACGGACTTCCCTAGCCGCTTTTTCCGAATACTCACTAGAGGTCCTTCAAGTGCTAAAGGCGGCATCACGATATTGAATCGGCTTCCATCAAGAAGACGTCCGTCCAAAAAGGGAGCAGCGGCATCGATGCGTTTTCCAGTCGGAATCACCACTCGTTCAATAAAGTGAAATAAGGCTTGAGGGGTATCAAAAGGATTGGGATGTCCCATGAGAAATCCCTTTTTTTCAATAAAACATCCATGAACGCCGTTGATTAAAATATCTGTTATGTCATCGTCCCGAAGCAGGGTTAAAAGCTTTTGAGCAGGACCCATCAGTTGTTGTTCAATATTTTCAATCATATTTTTTTTGAAACCTTTCCTTAAATCCCTCAAAGTATTCTTTCTCTAAAGTCCGAGAGGTCATTTCAATGGTCACTGCCATCAATAATTCAGTAGCTTTTCGCCCCTCGCTTTTTTTGCTAAACAGAAGGCTTCCGAGAATCGGAATTTCCCCCAGTAAGGGAATTTTTTGCACTTCGGACTGCGACGTCTGTCGGATTAATCCAGACAAAATAACTGTTTCACCTTCAACTGAATCCATTTTGGTTGAAAAGTTTCGAACGGTTAGAGAAGGAATGCCTTCTATTTGATAAGAGTGGTCGAGTTCCGATATTTCCAACTGAATATCAGTTTGAAAATGCTCTTCGTCTGGACTGTCGGGCTTGACCTTTGCCGTCAAACCAAATTTTTTCCAATCTATTTTTCGTTGATATCGGCCAAAAGCATCAGCACCGGTAGCTACTGGGAATTCACCCCCCGAATGAAACACAGCTTGCTCTCCCAAGCGAACATATAAGTCAGGACTCGTCAGCAATTTTGCCCACCCCTCTTTGACAAGAAAGTGCAGAAAACCTTGAGCCGTTGAAAAGGAAGCTGAGTAATTTAACCCAGAGAAATTAGAGGGTACTTGGAGTAGCCCTGTACCAGAGAAACTCAACGTTTCTGGCCATTGAATGCCAGAGTTTCTACCCACAGATTCGTCTAGCTCCAAAAACTCCAAAGAAACATGAGCTACTTGTCCCCGCGACTTAAGATCCGTTCGAACAATAGATTCCGGGGAGGTCACAGTGACGAAGAATACTTGCTCTTGATTTTCGCTGGTCCAAACCCGAAGAGAAGTTTTTCCTACGGAAATCCCCGTCAAAAGCAATGTGGAGGAAGAAACAACTTTGACTCTGAGGACTTTTGAGTTTCCTACAGCAATCCTTATCACCCCTGGAATAGTAAGGGTTTCGGAAAAGTTCTTCCCCAGAGCAATATTTTGGAAGGTAGCCGCGACTCCCGCGTCCAAAAAGCAAGAAACCAGGAAAACTAAAAAACGAAGAAATAGCACTCCAGAAGGGATAGCAATCTCAAAGCCAAAGCGGCCAGCTGGGGAGAAGCTAGCCGCTCAGGTTTCCGGGGTTGTTTACGGTCTCTGCGACCTGAACTAGGGCACGTTATGAAAATTAGAACCCTGCGATTCCTAAGTTGTTGTTTCTGTTTACCTGGTAAATAAAGTTTCTATTGTCCGAACGATTTGAAATATCCACGTACTGAGAAACAATCGTGTCTTCATAAACCCCTCCAGCATGAGTGACTGCTGCAAGTTTCAATTTTCCGTCTACTTCTTTTAAAGCAGGTCCACCACTATCTCCGTAGCAAGAAGCCGCACGGTTTTGGGGTCCTAAAATTCCGCGAACTCCACTGCTGGAAACTGGAGTATAGAACTCTACATAATCATTAACGTCTGCGACTACGTTGGTGCCTGTTCGCTTAACCCCAGCGCCCATTCGAGTATCGAGGTCATTGCATCCGTAACCTACCAATCGCGCAACTTCGCCAGCAGCTACTGAGCTTGCAATATCGATTACATAAGCAGCTGGAAAAGTATTGCTTGGGAAAACTAGAATCGCAATATCGTTTGGATCATCAGCGATCCCTGGGCCGTAATTGTACTTTACGGTTGTGCTCGCATTCACGCTTCCTCGAATAGAGTACCGTCCCGAGGATAACGTGCAATGAGCTGCAGTGAGTACTGCTCTCGTGCTTACGATAGTACCCGTGCACAGGGCTCCCGAAGGGGAAAGCACTTGCACTACACCTGGATAGTCACTGGTAGTATCAACGCCGTAAGCGGAAGATTCGGGTAAAGCGATATTTCTTAATCGGCTAGTTGATTGTTGACAGGAAATAAGTGACAAACTCACCAATGCGAATGCGGCCAAGCGCACCCACGACAATACGTACTTCATAACGTCCCCCGGTTTATCTTATACCCCTGGTTCGCGAGGCTCTGCTCCCCGTGTTCGTTACCACTCGCGAATGGAATCTGAAGCAATGAATTGCAAGCAAAAGACCAGTTTTGTGAGAAAATTTTAAGCTATTGAAAAGCTGTTACTTTTTCAGAGAAGTGTCCACAAATCTGACGACTGTTTCCGGGCTACACAGGTGACGAAGTTTTTTACAGTTCCACCCAGCACATTGAATTCAAGTATTATCCTAAGGCTTTAGCTTTGATGAAATTTCTGACAGGGACTTTTTTGAAGTTTTAGCCTGCCAAACCCTTGATGAAAGATGATTTTCTCAGATTGTGAAAATTGTGATGTACAAAAGAACTTCACTGGGGATCATTTCAAATCGGTGTATTTCTTGGCACTGCCTTTTGCGAGATGAGTTGGGTATTTCTCTTGATTTAATTTGATTTTTTCCAGAACCGCTTGTTCTAAGTCAATTTCCAACTTGTCTGACAATCTCAGCAAGTAAACCAGGATATCAGCAATCTCGTGTTTGGTCCTTTGATACGCTTGGGGATTGTTTTTTATTTCAGATGATTCAGCTGGAGTCAGCCATTGGAAAATCTCTAGGAGTTCTCCTGCTTCACCGGCAAGCGCCATGGATAGGTTTTTGGGATTGTGGTATTTTTCCCAATCACGCTCTTGAACGAATTCCCTGATTTTTTTCTGGAGCAATTCAATATTCATTTCGTTAGCCTAAGGACTTCCTGAACACACTTCTGAATGCCCGTAAAGACATCACTCAATGCAGCCACACTATCCATGTAAGCAGCCGTAGTAACCAGACGGTTTTGGCTATCCACATAGCACTCAGTAACTTTTGTTGCTTGATGTTTGTGCCCTAGTTTTTCAATTTCTTGAGACGTCTCTCCTGGTTGTCCAACAGTCAAAGAAACTGAGTAACCTTTTAACGCGAGGGCAAGAATTGCTGGAGCTATACAAACCGCTCCTATCGGCTTTTGTGATTTGTAAAAGCCGTGAATAACTTTTTCTAAATCTGGTACCACTTTCCCCTGCGAGCCTTTAAAAGCAAAATTGCATAGATTTTTGGCGGCTCCAAACCCCCCTGGAATCATTAAAGCGTCAAAGGATTGAACGTCCAAATCTTGAAGGGGCTTTACATCACCGCGAGCAATTCGAGCGGATTCCACCAACATATTTCTTTTTTCATGAGACATTGTCTCTCCGGTGAGACAATTCACCACGTCTGCTTGGAGAGCATCCGGAGCAAAGCACTGAACGTGAGCTCTTTCTTGACTGAGGGCCCAAAGAACGCCAACAGCTTCGCGGATTTCACTTCCATCGCGAAAGCCACTCCCGCACAGAATAACGGCTACTTTTTTCATAGATCACCTCGGGCTTAATTAAAAAGGCTGTTCCTGAACTTCACAAGGGTTTTTTCATGTGAGTCATGGGAAAGAAATGCCCCCGACAGGAATCGAACCTGTAATTGAGGATTAGGAATCCTCCGTTATATCCATTTAACTACAGGGACACAGCAGCCAATTTAGCGGTCGGTCCAACGACCGGCAAGAGTCTTCCCTCAAGTCCTAGTGGCTTTTTTGTAGCTGGTTTTTCAAAATCTGAAAAGTTTGTTCTAACCCAGCTCCTTGGAGTTCTTGAGAGCGTTGTTTCAATTTTGGAAAGTTGTTGTCTGCCTCCGACTTCCACTCTCGACTAAAGTCACCTCGACGTATTTCCTGAAAAACCTCATCCATTTTTTCTCGAACCTTGGCGTCAATCAATCGCTTGCCTCTTGTTGTCCCCCCATAAAAAGCAGTGGGACTGATTTTTTTGGAAAGTTCCGCAGGCCCAACTTTCATCCACAAATCTAAAATCATTTTGGCTTCAAAACAGCATTCAAAAAAAGCCATTTCCCTACTGTTACCATTCTTGACCAAAGTTTCAAAAGCGGCTTCCATCAACTCTAAAATACCTCCACACAAGACCACTTGCTCGCCGAAAAGATCACATTCCGTTTCTTCTTGAAAAGTAGTTTCTAGCAAAGTGGGAGTACCTACCCCAACAGCCTTTGCATAAGCCAATCCAATTAAACGGGTTTCTTCTCTAGGAGATTCGACAGCAAAGACACCAGGCAATCCTGAACCGCTCTCATAGTGTTCCCTAAGAATAGCGCCCGCACCTTTAGGGCCCACTAAAAAGTAACCTGCTTGTGGAAATTTTGTGATTCCCCCAAAGTGATAAGCATAGCCATGAGAGAACCCTACTTCTCTCTGGCCATTTTGAAAGAGGTCTGAAAGATCCTGATAAACAAGGGGGATGACTTGATCGGGAAGCAAAAACATAAGAACTTGCCCCCGTTCCGCTGCTTCACGAAAAGTCGATACGGAAAAGCCATCTTGTCTGGCAGCATCCCACCCCTTTCCAGGCCGAGCTCCGATTTCTACTTGCACTCCGGAATCTCGAAGATTCATGGCCTGAGCTCGTCCCTGATTCCCGTAGCCCAAAAGAGCGATTTTTTTTCCCTGAAGAGCATTCATGCTAACGGCTATACCCTTTTTAAATTCAAATTTAAACTACTGGGCAGAAAAGATTCTCCTGCCTATACTGTTTACCAATGGCCCAGTTTAAAATTGTCAGTGAATTTGCCCCTCGAGGGGACCAACCCCAAGCCATAGATAAGCTCTGCCGGGAAATTGAATCAAAACGCAGAGATACTGTCCTTTTGGGGGTAACAGGCAGTGGGAAAACTTTTACCATCGCTAATGTCATCGCCAAATTGCAGCGCCCCTCTTTAATCCTAGCCCCTAATAAAACGCTAGCCGCCCAGCTTTACTCCGAATTCAAGGAACTGTTTCCAGAAAACGCAGTAGAATATTTTGTCAGCTATTATGACTACTATCAGCCCGAAGCCTATATTCCCTCTTCGGACACTTATATCGAAAAAGACTCTTCCATTAATGATCAGATTGATCAACTTCGTCACTCTGCGACCCGTAGTCTGCTTTCTCGTCGAGATGTGATTATTGTAGCAAGCGTATCTTGTATCTATGGTTTGGGCTCGCCCGAGCTTTATCGTCAAATGGCTATTCATTTGGAAAAAGGGGCTGAGCAACGAAGAGATGAATTTCTTCTCTACTTAGTAGAGACACAATATGAACGCAATGACTACGATTTCCACCGAGGAACTTTTAGAGTGCGGGGAGATATTATTGAAATTTTTCCGGCGTTCGAAGAGAGCAAAGCCTATCGAATTCAGTTCTGGGGAGATACGATTGATAAGATCTCGAAAATCGACCCTATTACAGGTACTGCGGTTGAAGAACTGGATAGACTCGATATTTATCCCGGAAGCCACTATGTGACTCCCAAGGATATGTTGAAACAGGCAGTTTTCTCTATCCAAGAAGAACTCCGGAACCGACTCCAAGAGCTTAAAAAACTCAACAAACCAATAGAAGCGCAACGTCTGGAATCGCGGACCTACTACGATATCGAAATGCTCGAGGAAATGGGCTACTGCAACGGGATTGAAAATTATAGTCGCCACTTAACCGGACGAAAGCCAGGTGATCCTCCTCCCACGCTTTTAGAGTATTTTCCTTCTGACTTTTTGCTATTTATCGATGAAAGCCATGTCACCGTGCCTCAAATTGGAGGTATGTACCGTGGGGATCGAGCTCGAAAAATGACACTGGTCGAGCATGGTTTTAGATTGCCTTCGGCATTAGATAATCGCCCGCTTAATTTTTCGGAATTTGAGGGATTAATCAATCAAGTAGTTTACGTATCGGCCACTCCCGGAAAATATGAGCGAGATAAGGGTAGAGATCATGTTGTAGAACAAATTATTAGACCAACAGGACTCATGGATCCTAAAATTTTGATTCGCCCTGCCAGAGGGGCAGTAGATGACCTTTACGGTGAGATCAGAAAAAGAGTTGAGAAAGGTCAACGAGTTCTCGTTACCACTTTAACCAAAAAAATGTCTGAAGACCTCACCGAGTACTATCAAAAAATGGGGCTCAAAGCGGTTTACCTTCATTCTGACATTGACGCGATTGAGCGGGTTGAGATCATCAGACAACTTCGCATGGGAACCTTTGATGTCCTTATCGGTATTAATCTTTTAAGAGAAGGTTTGGATATTCCGGAATGCTCTTTAGTAGGGATTTTAGATGCGGATAAAGAAGGATTCTTGCGAAGCCAAACTTCGCTCATTCAAACGATTGGAAGAGCGGCTCGAAATCTGGATGGAACAGTGATCCTCTACGCAGATCATCGCACTGATTCCATTGATTTTGCAGTAAAAGAAACTGAGCGAAGGAAAAAGATCCAAGCTGAATATAACCAAACGCATGGGATCACCCCGGAGTCCGTAAAGAAAAACATCCAAAGCCCGCTTTATGCGAATGAAAATTTTGATTACTTTGAAGTGAAGACAAACCAGAAAAAAGGTGATTTCAAAATTAGCGAAAAGGATCTTCCGAAAGAAATTGAAAAAATCGAGAAACTAATGAAAAAAGCAGCAAAAGCACTTGAGTTTGAGAAAGCCGCCGAACTTCGGGATCGTCTCACTCAGCTTAAAAAGAAGCAGCTTGAACTTTAGTTTGTTTCGGGCTGCCGACAAAAATAGGTTCCACAAGAACCCAAAGCGTTGTAACAAGCAAGTTTACCTTCTGGGCTAATTTTAAATTCAACATAACCATGAAAATCCGTACGTAGGACTTGGGCTCCTTGGTCCTGAAAGCGCGCAATCACTTCTTTGCGAGGGTGGCCATAAGGATTTCCCTGCCCCACCGAAATAATCGCATAGCGAGGATTTAAGTATCGGACAAAGGGAAGCGAACTCGACGTAAGGCTTCCGTGGTGGCCTACTTTCAATACGGTAACGTCCGGACGAATTAACCGAGTCAAATCCATTTCTCCTTCCTTCTCAAGATCCCCCAAAAACAAAAAGCGACACCCATACACTTCGAGCTCGGTAACCAGTACGGTATTGTTTGAGTGAACTCCTTTTTTTGAAAAAAGAGGCACTACTTTTAAATGAAAATTTTTTCCAGAAATTACTTCGGTTGACGAAAACTCACGAATAGGTATAGCTCGGCTCTTCGTATCAGCGCGAAGCTGTGTTAACAGCCTACTTTTTCTATCCTCTTCTTTGAAGCCAGAATGCAGCCACAATTCATCAACTACTAAGTGACGAAAGAGCTCTAGGGCCCCTGAAGCGTGATCCTCATCGGGATGACTCACCAGGAGAGCTTGCAACCGTAAAATGCCTTTTCGACTCAACTCCAAAAAGAGCTCGTTTCCGATTCGACGATTAGCTCTTCCTCCTCCAGTATCTAATAGGTAGTTTTTACCAAACGGTAAGCTTATGAGCTGTGAATCTCCTTGCCCGACATCCCAAAATAGGATGCTGGCTTGCTGGGAAAAATACCTCTGATGACAACGATGACCAACAACGGCTAAGAGCGCTAATGAAAGGACCATCACGCAAAAAAAAGCCGGTGAAAACGTCTTGTTACAGGTTTTGCCAAGAGGCGTTGAATTCCTCGTTTTCCAATGCTTTAATAGGGACATGCAACACACTCCAAGACTTTGTATCGACGGACGAACGGCCCTTGAACTTCCGCAAACGGGAGTTATTGCCCAAGAATTAATCGACCAATTGGTTGCGGCCAATGGGGAAGAGGAAGCAAGCGAGTGGATTCAAAAACACCGAACTGTTCTTCTTAGTCATCCGGGCCAAGTGTTTAGTGGTCAACTGAGAAGATACGAAACCAAGCGAAAAATTGGGAATTCTCCACTCTATTGGATGTGGGAAAAAGAGTTCGTAAAAACCGCTGGAATTAGTTTTTTTCATCGATTTCGTGCCATTGATCAAATTAACGTCGCTTGCTCAGTTTCTACCCTCACAACTGTGTTACCCCCGGAAAAAAAGCTTCCTTTTTTTATCACTCGAAGGCCTAACCAGTATTTTGCAGTTCCTTCACACAAAGATTTGGAATTGCTTCACAACCGGTATCAAATTGCTAAAGAACGAATTTTTATCGCTCAACCTTCCGTAAGAAGATTCGTGCATTTCCAGGAATTAAAAGCAGCGGACAAAGAAACGGTTCTTTTTCTAGTTGGCGACAAAGAAAATACTTTAAATCTAAAAAAATTAGCGGGAGTCGTTAAAACCCGTTTTCCCAAGCTTCAGCCAAAAATCGTTTCTGTCCGGCCCCAGGAAGAACTGAGTCCTCAAACTTGGATAGCCCTTCTGTCGAATGCTAAACTGTGTTTTTATCTTTGTTCGAAGCCTTTTGAGTGGGGGACTTTGGCGCTGGAAAGTCTTTTTTACAGAATTCCGACTGTTTTCCCAGAGGAAAACCAGAGCTTGAATGAGCTCTTGCCGCAAACATCCTTAAGCCTCGCTCGATTCTTAATTAATCAAAGTGATATGGGTTCATTGAAGCAGGAAACAGAAAGAGTGGTGGAGCAATTAAAGAACAAAGGCTTATATGAGCCTCTTGCTACTGCTGCTACTTATCGAGAACTTTATCGGCAAATTATGCCTTCAAATTGCAATTAAAAAGGCGCATTCTCTTGAGGAGATGTGCGCCTTATTACCCCAGTAACTCGGACCCTACTAAAATCTTTATCTGCTTCCGGAAAATCCATGGGCAGTAGTGCCTAATGATTGGATTCTTGAATTTCTGTCCTGGGCAAAACTGTTATCTGAAATCGGTTGCGCCGGGACTTCGGATGCAAACTGAGATAAATCGCTCATTGAAGTAAGACTGGTCAGATTTTTTTCTGCTGCAAAAGAACCACCAGCAACTGGAGAAAGTCCACTTCGGTATAACCCTCTTGAGGTCGTTAAAGCTCGTGCTCTTGAGTTTTGAACGTTTTTTGCTGAAAACAAACTCGATTGATTTTGGTTGGCTCCTACGCTCTTTTCCAAATCATCTACAGAAGAATCCACTGCTGCTAATAACCTTCTTGCTGAAGCACTTCCAGCTGCAGCTAAGGAATCAGATTGGGTATTATCGGTGCTTTGCAATCCTAAAGCTGCTACTAGAGGACTGACTGATTGAGAGTTTGCAGTCATCGACTGCAGAGTGCGTCCTCCAGTCTGATTGGTTTGATCTGAGAGACCTAAAGCCATTCTTAATTTTTGTGCTTCTAAATTCTCTTGAGCAAGTCGAATACTCTCGTTGGCTTGACGATCGGCAATTGCAAGTCTTTGAGCCTCTAGCTGCCTTTGATAATTCTGTTGTTCAACTTTAGCTTGTCTCTCTTCATCTCGTTGAGCTTGGGCTGCTGCTAAATTCAGTTGTAATCGTTGAGTTTGAGCATCGTTGTTCATTTGTGCCACTTGGCGAGAAGCATCGGCTTGAGCCATGGCAGTTTGAGCACTTAATTGAGCCAAATCTTTGGAAGTTTGCGTCTGAATTTGAGTTTGCTGAATTTGCGCATTGGCTTCAATCTGAGCTTGCTGCTTTTGCGCATTGGCTTGCTGGCTAGCTACTACCATAGGAGCAACTGCGCCCATAATAGCCGCCACTCCAAACAGAAGTTCACCGGCACCGCCTCCACCTTCCCCAGAAGGATTAGCGGCACTTTGCGGACCTTGCCCAGGAGCTCCAGGAGCAATTGGGGTTTCAGCTAAGGCTTCGTGATTAGACACAGTCCAATCTGCTAAGTAAAACATCGGTGCTAAAAGCCAGGAAGTCGGCTTTCTGACTCGACTGGAAACTTTACGTTTAGAAGCAGCTTTTCGGCTCTTGGAATTTTTCTCAACACTTTCTTCTTTGGCTTCGTCTTTAGCAAAGCTTTCTGCACTGGTAGCAGCTGCTGCTTCATTTTCAGAAGAGGCAGGGGTTCTTGTTTTCAAATTGGCTTCTACGGTTGCTAAGTCGCTTCCCAACTGAGCTACTGCACTTTCAGAAGCAGCTGTTTCTGAGGGACGTTCTGAAACAGGTTCCTTTGAAAAACTGGATAAACGCTCTGGCAAAGCTTCTGACCGAGGCCTGCTCAAATTGGCAAGATCAGCTCTGTCGGAAGCTGCTTCAGCTGCTTTTAATGGATTGCTCAATACTGCTTTCATGGAGACGTTATTTTCTTGGGCGCTCACTGGATGAGCTAAAGAAAAATCCACTTCCTGGCTGGGAGTTAATGCTTTGGGAGACTCTTTTAAAAACTTTTCAAATGAATGAGGAGCTTCTTGATCCACTGCAGCAGCTGCCATGGCTTGCACAACTGGAAGGGAAGAATTACCTAAAACACTTGCGGAAAAAGTACCAGCAAGAGTGGTATAAGCACTGGGAATGGCGCTCATCGCCTTTCTGACTTCTTCACGACGCCAGTCATCCATGGGATTCACAGCTGCGGTTCGCATCGCTTGGTTCAAATTTTCAATTGCCCCCATCAGTCCTGAAACCGAGGAATTGGCAGCAATAGCTCGGGTTTGAGAATCACTGTCCGCCCAAACCGGAGACGGAGAAATTAGAGAAAACATAAGCACTGCAGTAAGGCCTTTATGAAAGGCTTTGGGATTTTTCACCCAATGAAACTTCAGATTGTGTTTCTCAAGTTGCATTCTTTTATGACCTGCCTACTCGTACAGAGTGCATAGGCCTTGCCAAAGATTATGTTGGTAAATCAAGCCTAACTATTTGATTTAACTCACCTAAACCTCCGTATTTTTAGAATACAGGTGGAAAAGTTTTAGAATACAAGTCCTCACATCATCTAAGTGATTATAATTATTATATCTTTTTTGTAGTGGGTTTTGACACCCCATTGGAACACGGGATATGTCATTTAAATTCAATATGTTACTGGATTGGGTTTTTTGATTTGTCTTCAGACTTAACGACGGTGGTGGCTAGGCTCAGAAGCTAAGCTGCGAATGCCTCGTCCGCGCTGGGCGTGAGGAATACCTTCAGGCTCCTGGTAGCTCGCATTGGGAAAAATAGAAGCGCTAAACGAACTCAAATCACTGACAAACCTGCGACCTCGAGTGGAACCACTGGAAAGACCGCTTCCCACGATCCCCCTTAACCCATAACTTGGGGTTGAGGTTGAATTCGCACTCAAAGCTGACAGGTTAGCGGTCGTAGCTGGGGGAGTTGAAGCGTTGATATTGGCAGTAGCCTGCGCAGGTAAAAGAGCTGGGCTACCTCCAGTGAGCATACTGGTTTCTGCAAGAATTTGATTCAGATACATCCGCTTGGACTCTAAACCGAGATAAGCTTGTTGAACTGCCATGTCTCGGGCCATGCTTTCTCTTTCCAATTGGTTATCCAGAGCTCGGTTATAGGCTAAAAACTGAAGCTGACTGACTAAGTCTCTCGTTTGACTCTGTTGTACATAAAAAGCTTGGTCTCGAGCCAAAAATGCTTGTGACAAGGCTAAATCGGACTGAATTTTTGCTTGATAAAGGGCTGCTTGAGCATTCATTCCCGTAATTTGGGTCGCTGTTTGAGCTTGAATTTGTTTCACTTGGGTTTGAGCTTGGGACATGATCCCGGGGGCCACCATAGCGCTCACTGAAGCTGTAATAGCAGCTGCCCCAAAGAGCACTTCCCCATTCTCTGCTCGGACTGATGTCGAAAGACTCAAGCCCAGAAGAACTACTCCGCTCGCAATGATTCTCAGATTGAGAAAGCGATAAATTGTGGAAGATAACCCCGTCATAGTCCCCGAAAACCTTTTTCCTTACACTCCGAGAGTGCATACTCTTTGCCAAACGGTGAATTCTTCTTGTATTCACTCTAAGTGATTGATTTTTCAATCTGCACTGAATTTATACAAGTGCAGAACCTCCACTCAGGAAACTTGAGTTTTTTCTAAGCGTTTGATTTTCAGATCGTTTTTTCCTGTTTCGGTTTTGACAGAAGTTCCCAATAAAACTTTCGCTTACTTTTCGCATTCGATTTTAATTTTTTCTTGAATTATTCTTGTAAGATAAGCGGCTTTCCAGTTGCTTTAACGACCAATCGATGGTCAAATTTAATAGGTTTTTTTTACAATAGGAGAATGCATCATATGGGAATCAATTTAGAGACAGACCTCTTCACCGCTTGGCTATTTTTACTTCGTTGGATTCATATTTTTGCCGGAATTATTTGGATTGGTCACTTGTACTTCTTTAACTTTGTGAATGTGCCTCTTCAGGGAGTGCTTGATAAAGAAGTAAAACCCAAAGTGAATCCACAACTTCTTCCTCGAGCTCTTTGGTGGTTTCGATGGGGAGCTATGGTGACTTTTGTAGTGGGTCTCATTCTTCTCTTTTCCAAATACGGACTTCCTGGCTCCGAGGGGAACCTGTGGAGAGATACCGAAGGCGGCATGTCTGGGAGAGCTCAATGGATCATGATGGGGTCTACTCTGGGCACGATCATGTGGTTCAACGTTTGGTTTGTGATTTGGCCTGCTCAAAGACAGATTATTACTTGGGTTAAAGAAGGCCAAAGCCCTGCAGAAATGCCTGCTTTAGCTAAACGAGCTCTTCTCTTTTCTAGAACCAATGCTTACTTATCCGGGCCCATGTTGTTCTGTATGATTGGTCCTAATAATATGGGCTACTTTAGTTGGACGATATTTGCAGTCGTTGCCGCATTCTCTGTATTTATTATGTGGGGAATGATTCGGATGGGATTCAAAGTCGGACAAACTGTTTAAGATTGAAAAAACAAGAAAGGCCGTCGCTTCGAGCGACGGCCTTTTTATTTGCTCTTAAACCTTTAGGAATCGATTCGCTTCTTGAGTTCTTTTCCTACTTTAAAAAAGGGCAATTTCTTTTCAGGAACAAAGACATCTGCTCCTGTTTTGGGGTTTCGACCCACATAGGATTTGTAACTTTTTACAAACCAGCTTCCAAAGCCACGGATTTCAATACGGTCCCCCTTCACCATCGACATAAAAAACCCGTCAAAAATGGTATTTACTAATTCCTCAGCTTTTTTCTTGGTTAGATTAGCTTTTCGAGCAATAGTTTCAATGAGCTCTGATTTGGTCACAGTCCCTCCTTGGGGCAAAGAACAACTGTCTAAGTACTTTATTATTATAAGGTTTTTACCTAGCCAATCAAATAAAAAACAAGAGTTGTGCGCTAAGGCGCTTGGACGTTAAGATGCCGCGGTTTTCTATGCAATACCCTCAAGCCCTTTTCTTATTCACTTTAGCCGTGAAGTTGGCAGATATCGCCACTGTCGTAGCGATTTGGTGCCTGACTTGGGACTTACGTTTTTACAGTAAGATTTTCCCCATGACTCATGGCATCCCTCAATTTGAAACCTATGCTTTGATCTCTTATCCGCTCGCGGTGATATTTTGCGTCATGTTTCATGCTGTGGGAGCCTATCGGCGAGATAGAGTTCGCTTTGGTTTTAGAGCCTCTAAGAAAGTGTGTCAGGGGGTCGTCTTAGGGACACTCGTGCTGGTTGCTTATCTTTATTTCACAGAACTCTATCGATTTTCTAGACTGTACTTGTCTCTTTTTTGTGCTCTCAGTTTAGCTGCCGTTTTAGTTGAGAGATTTTTTCTCGAACTCATTTGGCAATTTTTAATGGCTCGCTTATTGACGCCAATTAAAACTCTGCTCATCGGGTATGGAGACACTCTACAAGTCTATCGAAGCGAAATGGAAAGAATGAGCGACTACCCCATTCACTGGTTGGGCCGGCTTGGCCCTCGCAGTTCCGAAAATGACTCCATGGGCGTTAAATACCTCGGAGAAGAAACAGAACTACTTTCAGTCATTCGCGGTCAACCGGTTGATCAAGTAGTGCTTTCTTATCCCTCAAAAGACCCTGGACATTACGAACCTCTTCTTCGTCAGTTATCTAACGAACTAGCGAGCGTAAAAGTCATTCCTGATTTTGGAAAATACAGTACTTTCACTTATCAGGCCGGCCATGATTTTGGCATTCCCCTTCTTCAATTTAATACTTCCCCTTTAGGGGGAACCGATAAAGCTCTCAAGCGTTTTTTGGATATCTTGGGTTCTTTAGGTTTTCTAGTTCTCTGCAGCCCCCTTTATTTATTCATCGGTGTCTTGGTGAAACTTTCATCCAAAGGTCCAGTTTTCTATTCTCAAGAGAGAATGGGTGCCGACGGCAAACTTTTCTTAATGTATAAATTTCGCACCATGCAGACTGATGCCGAAGAGTCCACGGGGGCTGTATGGGCAGTCGAGAACGATACGCGAGTTACTTATCTGGGACGCTTTTTAAGAAGAACCAGTTTGGATGAAATTCCCCAGTTCTTTAACGTCCTTCGGGGAGATATGAGCTTAGTAGGGCCTCGACCCGAAAGACCATTTTTTGTGGAACAGTTCCGAGAGAGTGTTCCTAAGTACATGCTGAGACATCAGATGAGATCAGGCATTACAGGGTGGGCTCAAATTAATGGCTGGAGGGGCAACACCTCTATTGAAGAGCGAATCAATCACGATCTTTTTTACATTCGAAACTGGTCTCTGCTTTTAGACATCAAAATTTTACTCCTCACTTTTTTTAAAGGATTCGTGAATCGCAATGCTTACTAATCTTAATCAACTTAGAGTTGCAGTAGTTCATGACTGGCTCAATGGCTTTCGCGGCGGAGAGCAAGTATTGGATGCAGTTTTGGAAGTTTTTCCACAAGCTGAACTTTTTACTCTTTTCTATACCCCGGGCACTCTCAATTCCAGAATTGAAAATCGGCCTATTCACACTTCCTTTTTAAACTCCATTCCCGGCGCCCAGAGATTTTATCGCTTTCTGTTACCTTTATTTCCAATGGCTATCGAAAAAATCGATGTTCAGGAATTTGATTTAGTTATTTCAACTAGCCACTGTGTCGCCAAAGGGATCATTCCACGCCCTAATGCCCTACATATTTGTTATTCATTCACTCCAATGCGGTACGCTTGGGATCGATACTCTGATTATTTTGCAAAAAGCTTTCTTCAACCTTTCATTTACCCTTTTTTGCATTACCTGAGAATGTGGGATGTCTCCAGCAGTGCTCGCGTGGATTATTTTTTAACCCTCTCTCGTTGGGTTAAGCAACGGATAAAGAAATACTATCGTAGAGAAGCTTTTGTTATTTATCCTTTTGTGAATTTGGAACACTTTCGTCCAGCAGCGGGAGAAAAAGGAAACTATTACTTGATTGTCTCAGCGTTTGCTCCGTACAAAAGAGTGGATTTGGCCATTCAAGCATGCCAAAGATTAGGGCGAAGGTTAGTGATCATTGGCGGAGGTCAAGACGAAGCTAAATTGAAGAGTCTGGCAGGTCCTACTACGGAATTCCTGGGAAAAGCTCCTCTTAAAGTACTCACCGAAATGTATGCCGGTGCAAAAGCGTTGATTTTTCCAGGTCAAGAAGACTTTGGAATTACTCCCTTAGAAGCAATGGCTTCGGGGACGCCAGTAATTGCCTTCAATCAAGGAGGCGTAACGGAAACTGTTATCGCTGGTGAAACCGGTATCTTCTTTAACGATCAAACCGTAGATGGGTTGGTCAGTGCAATCCTGGAATTTGAATCTCTCAAAATGAATTCAAAAGAACAGTGTTTAAAAAGAGCTGCTCTTTTTTCAAGAGAGCAATTCATCATTCAGCTGAGACGTTTTACAGAGCAAGCTTGGACTCATCACTTGGAAAATGCAACATCACCCACTGAAAACCACACCCATCCGAGCTGAACCGCTTACCGTTCAGCAGAGAGCTTTTTTACCCAAGAGAATATTTCATCAACTGAGGCATCTACTTTTTTGAATTGTAAAACCCCGTTTCTATCGAGGATTACCGTAGCGGGGATGTAGTAGGGCGGCTTAAAAAATTCCTTCCCCGCATTGTTTGGAGAAGAGGCTACTTCAAAGGGTATCTGATATTTTTTTTGGAACTGATTCAGAAACTCCTCATTGGCTGGCTGTCCATGCTGAAATCCTTCTGCAGACAACGAAATGAGCAAAGCATCATCTTTTTTTATCTCATCATATCTTTTGGAGAGTTCTGAGATCTCTTCTTGGCACCCGGGACACCACCCCGTGTTGTAGATTAGTACCACTGCTTTATTGTGCACATTTCGAAGACAAATCTCTTTTGACTGGACATTCTTCCAGCAAAGTTCGGGAGATTTTTCCCCAACTTCAACCACTGACCAACTCATCATAGACAAAGTGAGTGCACTAAGCACTAAAAGAGCTTTCATTGTTTATCTCCTATTTTGAGGACTACTTTCTCAACTGAAGGCCGGCTTTGATAAGTTCATAGGCATTCATAATGCCGTAGCCAAACAAACCATCTCCCTTTTTTTCAGATGTGTTCATCAGTAACATTTTCACGTCTGAAAAATTAAGTTTTGGGTTTGCTTGTAACAGCAAAGCTATCGCTCCGCTGACGTGTGGTGCAGCCATGGATGTTCCATCCCAGACCGCATATTTATTTCCAGGAAAAGAAGATCCAATTGCTACGCCAGGTGCCGAAATATCGGGCTTGAGAACAGTCAACACGCTGGGCCCTATCTTCCAAAGATTAGGACCACGGCTTGAAAACTCAGCAATGGTATCGGTTTTATCAAAAGCACCTACTGCAATAACATCTGGCAGTCCCCCGGGAATGCCATTGGGACTTTTTCCCGAGTTGCCTGCAGAAAAGATTGGGATAATCCCGCCATTGATCCAAGCTTGAATGGCCAAATGAAAGGGAAGATACTCCTCAATATCATGTACACGATCTTCGATTTCAGCACCCCAAGAATTGCTGATTATTCGTGGAAAATCAGATGTAGCAGGATCGCCATCTGGATCAAACTGCCATTGCATTGCTTCGATGATAGCAGAATCTTGTCCACCACCAACTGCTCCAAAAATTTTTGCCATCAGCAATTCACTCCGGGGGGCAAACCCCGTTTTCTTTCCTGCAATGGTCCCGGCGACGTGTGTTCCATGTCCATGATCATCGTATTCGTATTGGATGTGGCTCACAAAATCTCGAAACTTTTTAACTCTCCCCGATAGTTCGGGATGCTTACCTTGAATACCCGTGTCCAAAATGCCAATGGAAATTCCACGCCCGTCTAAATGGGGAAACTCACTGCGAATTTGATTTAATCCCATTCGCTCCAGACCCCAGAGGTCCTCAGCACCGACTTCGTTCAATGTGTCTCCCACAACGGTAGTCGACTGAGGAGGTACCATTTGTCTCATCTGATCACGATATACTCCATGAATCCAGGGTTCCTTCTTCAGTTTTTTTGCGGCCTCAGTTTCCACTGCGAGAGTAGCTCCTCTAACCAACCACAGATTTTTTGATTCTTTGTGAGGAGTAATTCTTTGTGTCGCCAGCCAATCCTTTAATTGAGTAATGCTCTTTTCGTTGGCATTTTGAAGTGATTCTGTATAGGCCTCGTGATCCATACTTCCAACAGAAATTTCCGCCTGCTTGAAAAGAACCAAGTAATCATCGGAGTAAGCTGAAAAGCCGATCAGTAGCAGAGCTGCTGCCGAAATTTTTATCATAAAGAACTCGTTATTTTTTGTCTGAAGAGGACTTTCCCAGAATATCTTTAATCAAAGCCTCCGGTATTCCTCGAATGATTTTCAATCCACTCGCCTCAGCAGTCTTGAAAGTATTTACTCCCAAATTAAATGTCAGCGGCACAACCGAATCCTTAACGAAGAAATCAACTTTTCCTCGATATCCCTTAGGAAAATTCGACTCAAGAAAGCTCACGAACTCCCCTTTGGTCTCGGTTGAAAGCGTCGTTTTAATGGCATTCTGATTCAATGTGGTTTCTAGGGTGACTGGAGTGGTAGGTACAAATTTCGCTTGATTCATTTGGAGCGACGTAATTTCGTAGCCTAAGTTTCCAGAAGGTAAAAACCGAGCCGCTTTGATAATTTCCCATTTTAGTCGCTTTGTTTCGAAGGCTTTTTGAGAAAGTTGGAGAAAATTGCTCGGCTTGAATAAGTTTTCTTCAGCAATATTTTTCTCGTCAATTTCATCCACTGAATTTTCACAATCCACTAAGAACATCAATTGGTGGCCGGGATTCACATAAATCTGATTTTGCTGAGGCATAGAAATCATTTGAATATCAGCACCGTTGTATTGGGCTTTCACACGAAAAAGAGTACCGTCTGCATTGGTCCGCACATTGGTCGTGTAGGTTTGAGCTTTCGGATACAGCTTAGTAATCACTGCAGTCACACCTTGACCGGAAGAAGTATTGTCGTAGACGGATTCGTAAACAAATAGACCGGGCTCCTCTAAGACTTCCAAGTCTAACTTTGAAAAAGTACTTGGAACCATACCAGGTTGTCCGGGGTAATGAACAATTCCACAACTAGATAGCAAAACAACTAAGGCCAAAAGGGACACCGAACGCATTGGCATCAAGCATTTCATAATTTTTCCTCTGGAATTAAAGCGAAGACTGAAGATGGATATCTTTATTGTACCAGTGCTGAAACCGTTCTGCCCTTAAAAAACTCAGAAGCTCTGCTTCCAAGAGCGGTCAAATTTGCATATCAATTCCGACAGAGTGCGTAGTAACCACTTGGTTGTAAAATTGGCCACGAGGATCCGCGCCCGTAAAGTAAGCATAATAAAAGCGAAATGATCGAAATGCCTGGGGAGGATTATTTAAAGCCAATCCCATCAGAAGGTGAATAGCTGGATTTTCGGGACTCTCCTGACGCCATTTTAAATCAGCCGAGACAAAAGGAGTCAGGTTGCTCTGTCCTGGTAAGAAAAAATTCCCACCAAGTTGGAGAGCCCAAGGCTCTACTTTGGGAACGGTATTAACCAATACTTGTAATCCAGAGTACACCTGCAGCTCTTCGCCTGGCACGTAACCCACACGCAAAGAAATAAACTCTCGGCTGTATGCGATAGGCACTCCCGAACTACCATCAGCCAAATGAGCAGAGATGTGAGTAAATCGGAGCTGTCCCTGAAAAGGTCCAGAGGCCCCTTCGAAATAAGTACCAATAAGACCATCCGCAGTTTCTAAAGGAAAGCGGCTGTCCGCTTGCCTCATGGTGAAATATCCAGCTCCCTCCAATCCTGCATGAGCAATCCAATCTGGCTGCAGCCCCTCTGAAACAGGTTTAATTCCTAAAAGTGAAAAATAATTCCCTATCGAGGCGTTAATACCCGAACTTCCCTGAAAACTGAGAGCCATTCGTATTTCTCTGGGATCAGCAAAAGTTAAACGGAAAGGCCGCTTGGAAGGAAGTAGTTCCAGTCCTAATTGTTCAAAGGCCCAATTATAGGGAACAAGAAAAAAGAGATTTAAGATGAGAATAAGCTTTTTCAAAGTTTTTGATTGTTTCTAAAAATTCATTGTCGCACCTAAAAGATGCGACGCTGAATCTTGAGTTTGCCGAGGGAATTCAACAGCGTAATGAACTGAAAGTCGGGGACTAAGAAAACTTACGCCAGTACTCCAGCAAGAGTTGGGAGTTCCCTGAGCTGTTTGGAATCGATATCCCCCCATTAAAGAAAAAAACCACGGAGAGACGTACTCCATACCAAAGCCAAATTCATAAGGGGTAATCTGTCTGAGCTTGGAGTGGGCTGATGCCGAAAAAAATACTGCGTCGGAGTATCCCATTCTCGCTCCAATGGAGAGTTCTCTTTCCTGATTGACAGACTCATCTCCCCCAAAAGAATTTCGTAACACTGCACCCGCTGTCATAAATCCTAAATTCCAAAGGGCTCCTACATCTACATCTTTTAAGCTCGCACTTTCTGTATTTTTGTTCAGTCGATTTCCCCAAACAGCTTTTCCAGCAATGGCTAATCCGACGTTTTCGGAAACTCTTGAGCTAGCGGTCAATCGAAGTCCCTGTAGGTTAAGTTCAGAGCTTTGATCCTTAAAGTAGCCAATGCCTCCACCCACTTGAGAAGTTCGGGTATCCAAAATAGAAGTAGAAAAGGATTTCGGAAAAGCAAAAGTACCCTCTACCGAATAAGTCGTTGCAAAAATGCCAGCTGCAGGATTCGAGTAAATACTATCGTTAGTTTGAATAGCTCCAGTCAGTGAGTGCCCTTGAGCTCTCTCACGCAGAGGCACAAAGTCTGAATAGCCCCAAGAAAATGAAGTCAGAACACACCAAAAAAGAAAAGCTATTAATGGCGTTTTCAAAAAAACCTCCAGTTAAAGTCAGACCTCTTTAGGAATACGGAAGGAAACACTTTTTTGTCTAACAGGTTGTCTAAACAGTTTACAAGCTATGTACCTATAAATAAAGGCTCCCTGCTCTAGTCGCTCTAAAATATCCTTTGAAATGGAGCACGACCCATTCGCACTTGAATCCTTCCAGGCTAAATAAAATGGCACACCGCTTGCTCCTCTTGGGACACTAACCAAGTTCACGTTTACTGTTTGATGGTTTGAATTCTTAAAAGTTGCATGAGGGAGTAAATGAATTGGTTTAAAAAGATTATCGGGGCAACCATCCTGACGAGTTTATTTTTTATCGCCCCAGAACAAGCTCAAGCGGAAATGTGCAGTAGCTGTGGCCTTTATAACACAGGTGGTTACAACTTGTATTCGTTTGGCCAGAACTTAAATTCAATAGCCAGTGCCTGTGCCCCTGTGACAGTCCCCATTCAAGTCCCGGTGTACTTGAGCAATCCGACTCAATATCTTTTTAGTTTTTCGTCTCCGACTTTCACCTCTTCTTCACCTTCTTATGGTTGGGGTGGTGGTTGCGGAACTTTTACACAGTCTTGTGGCTCTTGTTACGACTCAGTTGGACTCGGAGGCTACGGAAGTTATTCAGGAGTAAATCCTGTCGATATCCAATTGCTCAATTTGATTACTTACCAAAATGGAATTTTGAATCAGCTGAGTAATCCTGTTATTCCAGGTTTAGGGACAGGGCCTACTTATCCGAATCCTTACTCTCCCATTTCGCCCGTTGGCCCAAGCCCATTTTATCCGCCAGTTTATCCACCGGTTTACCCAACGGATCCCTACAATCCGGGAAATCCCATCACAAGTTTGCCGATTGGATTGGGAACTGGTCCGACGTCACCTGTTCCGTATGACAATACTATTGTTCCCCCATCCTCTAATCCCCTCCCATACGGAGGATGCGACAATATCACGGTGATGTGCCCTCAACCCGGTATTCAAACTTATACCAATCCTTCGCCCGTCACGCCGGGTAGCACAGTTGGAGTTTCGCCTTATAGCCCCTCTTACGCTCCCTCAACGGGGTCGGATGGGGTATCCCCGAACCGTTATCAAATACCAAGGGGGTTTGCGACGCACCGCTAAAAACGATTTAGGTTTGAGTTGCACGTTAGCAGTACGTAAAGCCCGACTTGAGAGAGTCGGGAAAGTGCCTGGGGAGTCTTCTTTGGGCTTGCCTCCTCCCCCTAATATGTGGCCCCGAAACACATATTCGCTCAAAGAAGACCCCCCTTGTGCTTTAAAAGCCCTGGGGCACAGAAAAGGGTTTTGTTATTAAAATCATATATTTAAGTCGAAACAGGGAGGGTTTGACTTTTCCCTGGGTTCTGTTAATCCTGATGATTCGGGAAAATCCCGGGGGGGATGGAAAGTAACTATGAATAAGAACGATAGAGAAAAACTAAAAAAGGTTCTGATGGGGCAACTCAAAGAACTCCAAACAGACTTTAATAAGGAAGTACCTTCGTTAGGCACGAATTCGCCTTTGGCGGATATCAACGACCAAGCGTCTTTAGAAAGCGAACGCAGTTTCGAACTTCGTATTAAAGACCGTGAGAGAAAGCTCATCAGCAAGGTTTATGAAGCACTAAAAAAGATTGATGAGGGGACTTACGGAATCTGTGAATCCTGCGGAGAGGCCATTTCGGTAAAACGACTGATGGCGCGTCCAGTAACCACCCTGTGCATCAACTGCAAATCCGAGATGGAAGCAGAAGAACGCAGAGAAGAAACAATTCTTCAAACTGGTGGTGCAGCTAATCAGATGACCTGACACTAGCTAACTTTTCTGTTTTGAGAAAGCCGCCTGAACCCAGGCGGCTTTTTTTTAGCCTATCAAAGCGATAGCACTACCAGTGACAATCTACAGCCCTTTATCAATCCCTGATAAAACTCTGCCTAAAATTCCGATTGTCTACGCTCCTTCCATGGCATGTTTTCTGCTCTTTCTTTTGTCGAGACATGACATGAAGCTTTTTGAATCCTTGCAGAATTCACTTTCAAAATCCGTTTGGCTTTTAGTAAGCCTCGCCTTGAGCTCTTGCACTCAGTCTTTTTTGGGTGGACCCATCACCATGACCGTGATTCAACCGTCGGGGGCCTACTGCAAATACCAGGTGGGTCCAGCCACCATTCAAACTCTTGATAGTGTTTCCGAAATGCGAGGGCTCATGGGCCAAGTGGTGAGCCATCAAGACGATCTGGAAAGCAGTTCCAGCATTTTAGAATCCGGTATGGGGTTTCAACGATTGGACCTGAGATTTGCCGGATCGGGAAACACATTTGGACCTCTCGACAAAACTAGCTTGATAGCAGCCAGTCTCTACTACTCTTTGGAGAAAGGATATTTTCTTTTTAAAAATCTAGATCCTGCGGGTGATTTGAACAGCATAGTTCCTAACTTAAGAGATACGTTCATCGTTCAAAATGCAAAAATCAAAGCCATTCCCGAAGAAGGAAAAATGCTGAGTGATAATGCAGCTTACCTCCAAATGGATGGACCACAAGGTCCGAGAAACTACTTTCTATCTTTTCCCAACGAAGAAATTAAAACCATTCCACTTGGGTTTAACGCAGGAGTCATGGTCCATGAGTTTGCTCATTACTTTACCCAGTATGCTTTTCACATGAAACGTTCTGAGGCCGGAAAAAATCTCACTGATGAATCAGAAAATACTCTTAATGCTTTTGACGAGGGAAATTCTGATTACTTTGCCTTTTTAGCCACTCGGGATCCTGGTTTTTTTCACTGTAGTTTTCCAAATGCAGGCGATAGAGACCTGTCCCATCCAAAAGTGCTAACTAATCAGCAACTTCAAGCGATTCGCACTTCAGTGGATTTTGATTCTCATGATGGAGGTGCAGTTTGGGCTTCTGTGCAATATCAAATAGGCGAAGCGATTGGACACGAGCAAAATGGTCAAAGTTTAATTTCCTTTCTTAATCGTTTAGCCACTTGCACCGGTCTCAGTTCATCAAGTGCTCGAGTTACTTTTAACACTCTCAAAAATTGCCATATCCAAGCACTGGGAAATCGAGCAACACCCCAAGTGCAACAAATTTATCAAAGTGCATTCGGAGCTCTAGGAGCAAACTAATGAAAAGTTTTTCTTTGTTAATCACATTGCTGTTTCTCAACACACCCATCGCACTAGCACGCCCTCTGGCCCCACTCATGCCACCGAGAGAACGGGCCAGCGTCATCTCTTCATCGATGCCAACCGCAAAAAAACAGTTGGCCAGATCAGAGCGGCAAGCCTTTGGTTTAGAGACCGGTTTGGTAGGTATCGGAAATAACTCCTCCGGAGACATTGCGAAGCTTCAGTTGGTTTTCGGTTTACGAGCAAATTATATTTTTCCGATTAGCCAAAGATTTTTTTTGAAGCCCTCGATTGGTTTTTTCCTGAGACCTGAATCAGAAGGCGATGTTTCCATTACACAAAATATCGTTGAGAGTGGATTGGGCGCGCAATATGCTCTGGTCTTAAGAGGAAGTCTGATGTGGCACTTGGGTATTTCCCAACATCTCGATTACTTATTTTCCCGGATTTCGGTTTATGACAGCTCAGCCATGACTCCAGGGTTGTTTCGTTATCGAGTAGGCCCTAGCACGGGATTAAGACTTCGCCTTGGAGATGGATGGGATTTTACAAGTGATTTGGAGGCAGGGGTAATCCCGACAGATTCAATGAGAACCCAAGTAAGTTTCAGTTCAGGACTCATTTTCTTTCTAGACTAAAAAAAAGCAGTTTTGTCGCTGACTAAAAAGGCTAATAAAAGGTAAAATGGGTCTATGTCTCCAGCTTATTTTCATCAGCCTAATATCGATCCGGTACTAATTCACCTTTGGGGTCCACTGCAGATACGGTGGTACTCCTTACTTTATGTCGGGGCTTTTGTTGTTGCTCGATGGATTTTACGAGCTTTGGCGAAAGAGGACCGGTTCAAATTCACACAGGAAGATGTCGAACAGTTTATTGTTTGGTTGCTGATCGGCACCGTAGCTGGAGCTAGGATTTTTTATTGTCTGTTTTATGACCCTAAGAACTTGTTAGCTAATCCCCTTTATCTCTTTCAAGTTTACTTGGGGGGACTATCCTTTCACGGAGGTCTTATTGGTAGCATTTGTGCAGCTATACTTTTCTGTAGGAAAAAGGGAATTCCCTTTTGGAATTTTGCGGATGCTCTAGTCCTTGCTGCTCCTACCGGACTGGCCATGGGTAGAATTGGCAATTTTATTAATGGGGAACTCTATGGCAGAACTACCGAAGTGCCGTGGGGAGTTGTTTTTCGAGAAGGGGGCCCTCTTCCTCGGCACCCATCTCAGCTTTACGAGTTTTTCCTAGAAGGTGTCGTACTTTTTGCAGTTTTATGGATTCTCAAGAATCGTTTTCGACGTGATGGACAACTCTCTTTAGTTTTTCTGGTTGGATACAGTCTTATTCGATTTGGTGTTGAATTCTTTCGGGAGCCGGACAGTCAACTGGGATACCTCACTTTGGGACTGAGCATGGGTCAACTTTTATCCATCGCCATGTTGGTAATCAGCATTTCAGTGGGCTTTTGGGTCCTTCAACCCAGTTTCAATAAAACCAATCCAAAGTTGGTGAAAAAATCTCGGCCTAAAAAGAAAATTTAAAAGTTAGGAATAAAGAAATTGACCCCTACCAAAACCGAGTAGTTACTTTTAGCGGTTCTGCGACCGTAGGTTTCGGAAAAAACTACGTAGTCACGTAAATCCAAAACCAAACCTACAGAGCGAGTCAGGAATAATTTAAACCCGAGACCAAAATCAAAAACAGGATCCATACCGGTTTTGATACTTGAAGTAACTGCTTTGCCTGCAGAATTAGCGATTTGTAGAGTTTCCGTCGATGCCAGTCCTGCCCCAGCTACTAAATAGGTATCAAAATAAACCAAGGAAGATCCAAAAATACGAATTTTGCCGTAGAGCGGAGAGAAGACAATATTAGAAGTGCCCATGAAATTGAGCTGAGCCGTTTGGAGCCTGGTGTTTGAATTAGTAGCCACTAAATTATTGGTCCAATCGGTAACGCTTGCAAAACCTTTCTGGGCGTCCAGAATTTCCCAACCCCAATGATCGCCGAGATGCCAGCTTACTTTTGCTCCCACCAAATAGTGGTTATTTACATCATCGTACGGCATTAACCCCGCAGTTCCAGCAAACTCAATCTTGCCGGCTTTATAGAAAATCTTATTTCGAACCACGCTACTACTGGTGGCTTCAGAATCAGACTGAGTTTCCGGTGATGGATCGGAAGCTCCCACTGCAATAAGGGTTGAGAGCGCTGCGCCAAAAAAGAAGTATTTCAATGAAGTTATCACGATGGCTAATTTCATCATGAGAGATGATTTTTCTCAACAAGAAGGTTAACCGGGCCTTAAAGGCAAAAAACTTACATTGAATTCAGGGGATCCACATCAACAGCTAGTTTCACGGAGGTCTTTTTAGATAAATTATAGGCAAAAACAGCTCGCAACGCAGTTTGAAGGTCCCTCACCGATTCTGCTTTAATTAGACACTGCCATCGATATAGCTTTTTCACACGAGAAATAGGAGCTTCAGAGGGCCCCAAAACAGTACACTTCAAACCTTTTTCGTGTATTCGAGATCTGACAAAGGCAGCAATTTCCTCTGCATAAGCCTGTACGGAAATCGATTGAGTGTGTTGAAATCTCAGCAAAGCCATCCTCTGAAAGGGAGGGAAACCAAACATTTTTCTCGCATTCAATTCCGTCGTGTAAAACTCCATACTCTTATTTTCTGCTGACCAACGCAACGTAGGCTGTGCGGGATTCAACGATTGAATAACTACTTCTCCCGGTTCACCCGCTCGCCCCGCCCGTCCAGCAACCTGAGTTACGATCTGGAAAGTTCGCTCGTTTGCTCTGAAGTCCGGTAAATTGAGACTTGCATCGGCCATCAAAATCCCAACAAGTGAAATACCGGGAAAATCATGGCCTTTAGCGACCATTTGAGTTCCAATGACAATGTCAACTTCACGATTTGAAATCTGCTCGAGAATATTTTCCAGATCTCTCCGGTTCTTGATTTGAGAACGATCCATTCGAGCAATCTTAGCGCCCGGAAATAGAGCACGAAGCTGCCCTTCAACTTGTTCTGTACCCAAACCCAAAAAGTCCAACTCTGTTCCGTGGCATTCCTCACAAAGTTTTGGAACAGCTCGGATGATGCCACAGTAGTGGCACTTTAAACTGGGAGGATGTTTATAGTAGGTCAAAGACACATCACAATCTTTACACCGCCACGTGTGTCCACAATCTTTACAAAAAAGAAAGTGAGCAAACCCCAAGCGATTCAAGTAAAGAATGGTTTGTTTTTTTTCCTCCAGGCTCTTCTGAATTTTTTCTACTAAGTATCGACTCAACCAAGGCACTTTGGGGCTGTACCACTGAGAGCGATCCTTAATATCGATGAAAGTGGTTTGTGGTAATGGCCGATCGTGGACTCGTTTTTTTAATTCAATATAGAAATAACGACCGCTACGAGCGTTGGAATAACTCTCCAGAGATGGAGTAGCGGTACCTAATATCACTTTAGCTTTTTCAAACCCTGCTCTAACTACTGCAAGGTCTCTTGCATTGTAGCGAAGCGAATCTTCTTGCTTGAAAGAAGTCTCCTGTTCTTCATCCACGACGATTAGTCCCAGATTCTTGACTGGCGCAAAGATCGCAGAACGGGCACCAATTACGACGGTTGCTTCCCCAGAGTAAACACGTTCCCACTGTTCAGAACGCTCCCTGGGAGTAAGATCGCTATGCAAAACTGCTACTTTATCAGGAAATCTAGCCGCAAATCTTCCCATAAGCTGGGGAGTAAGCGCAATTTCTGGTACTAGAATAATCGCACCGCGGCCCTCAGCCAAGAGTGCCTCAAGAACCCTTAAATAAATTTCAGTTTTTCCACTTCCCGTTACCCCATGAAGCAAGAAGGGTCGCTGTTCAGACGGATTCAAAATTTCATCAACAGCTTTTTGTTGTTCATCGGTCAGCTTCGGACGTTGGTCGAAACCCTGATTTAAAATATTGAAGTTGAGCTTTGCTTTTTTGATATTTTTCTTTGCTTTTTTGGGTTTTAAATTATGACGGGGAATAGCTGCATCGAAAACTTCCCCTAAAGGATGGCAATAATAATCCGATGTCCACTTTAAAAACCGAATTGTATTTTCATCAAAAACGGGTTCCGACTTGAGAACCTGAAACACATCCTTAAGTTTTTCAGGGGGAATATCCGAAGTCTCAGCAAATCCCACTACAAACGCATGAGTTTTCCTTTTTCCAAGCGGAACTTCCACTACGCTCCCGGCTTTCAACTGCTTTCCCAGCTCAGGATCAATCCGGTAGTGAAAAGAAGATGAAACCCGAAAAGGTACAACAACATCAATAATCATCGATAACCCAACAGTAACCGCAGACCTTCTTCTAAAGTGGGTGCCAAAGAATTTTTTGCTTGGGCATTATAGAGACTCATCCATTGGGATTTTGTTTTATCTTTTAAAGGCCGCCTAGATACAAGAATCGATTTAATAACTTCTTTGTTCTCAAATAAAAATGAAAATTCGGAAGGAAACATGCCATCTCCAGGCATTTTTTTAAAGTTAGTAAAGTTCCAAGCAGTGGTTTGTTCACCGTCTTTCCACTCCAACCGACTTAAGACCAAACTAGCTTTATCAAAAAACACAGCTTTTCGCGAAGTAGCGTCCTCTTGACCAACGGCTACAATCGACACTCCAGAAGGAGTGCGGGCAAAGTACACTTGTGGCTGAATAATATAGTTCTCCTTGAGATCCCAAGTCGCTGGATCACCTTTGGGAGTAAAAGCGGGTTTCAACTGAAGCAATTGATCTCTTTTCAAAAATTTTTCTTGGATAAGCTGCTCCCGAAAGTCTTCTCCGTTCGCAGTTAACCAATACCTATTCCAGATACTGGAACGGCTGGATATTTTTTTATCTCCAGAAAAGGAATAAGCACCTCGATTCCAAGTTCCTGCCACATCTCCGAAAGTGGCACTCTTAAAAATGATGTAGGTGCGACCATCGATTTCAGCAATCTGTTCATCTACTGTGATGGTCTCTCCCGATTTTAGTGTGATTTGATGACGAAAAGTAGTTTCGGTAGAACCCGCTTTTCTCCCCTCGAAACCGATTTTTAGCACTGCAGTCAATGGCGGAACAAACCCCCAGACCAGAGAACTTGAAACAATTGAAACTAATCCAACAATAAGACTAACTTTCTTCAATGGACTCTCCCAAAAAATTGCATCATAAGGTTTTCAAGTACTCTTTTAATGGGGAAGCTAATTCGGGTCGACGAAGAGCTTCATCAATTTGAGCTTTTAAATAAAAAAACTGATTACCCACATCATAACGGGCAGCTTTAATTTTCAGTGCAAACAGCCCCCCTTTTTCACACAACTGATTCATTCCATCCGTTAGCTGGATTTCTCCTCCCGCTCCTTTGGGGGTTCGACTTAGACAATCGAATATTTCTGGTTCAAAAACGTATCGGCCAATAATGGCAAACCGACTAGGCGAATTCTCAGGTGCCGGTTTTTCTACCGTCCCAAGAATTCTCGCTGGCCGCTCGTCCCCAATAGGCTCTGAGAGCTTCAACATGCCATAGGATTTAGTCTCTTGGGTCGCTACTTCAACGGTTCCGACTAGGCTCGCATTAATACTCGATGAGGCTTCCACTAATTTTTTTAAGGGTGCTTGTGCTTTATTGGCTTCTCCCCACGGAGGAAAAATCTCATCTCCCAAACATACGGCAAACTTTTCAGCACCGACCAAGTGCTGAGCACAAAGAACGGCATGTCCCAAGCCCAAAGGCTCTTTTTGGCGGACGCTCATCACTTCACACATACTTCCTATACGACGCATTTTATCTGCAAGCTCACCCTTTCCTCTTTGTCGTAAGAAGCTGTCCAACGCTGGTGAGTAATCAAAATAGTCTTGTAAAGAATGTTTTCCCCGGCTGGTAACAAAAATGACCTGCTCAATCCCGGCAGCCAACACTTCTTCCACAATAAAATGAATCGTGGGAATATCGATAATAGGTAGCATTTCCTTGGGTATTTCTTTGGTAAACGGAAGACCCCGGGTGCCTAAACCAGCTGCGGGGATCACTACTTTTCGTATTGGAGATGCCATACTATTTCCTCAGTGAGGTTAGTTATTTCCTTAATCTTGCAGACTTTTTCATTTCCCGTACCAGAAGTCAAAAACCGTGGAAATAAGAGCTGGCTGTGGGGAAACCCCCCCACTCTCTGCACTATTGTTGCAAAACTCACCCACTACAAGCCCTAATAAATGCGTTGCGTTACCGTGAAAACCCTGATTTTCTGGGGGCCTTTAACCATGGTACATCTTTTGCTTTGAGTTTGCAGTTTCAACGCTTGCTTTTATGACCAAACATTTTTTTTCAATGCCCGACAGTTATCGAGTTCAAAAGACTCTGAAGGCTCGTTTGGTTTTTAAGGGTATTGGTCTTCATTCGGGAGATCGCTCCAAAATTGAGCTGGTTCCGGCGTCTCCCAATACTGGGATTGTTTTCCTCAAATCTGATGGAAAAAAACTTTTTAAAATTCCTGCTCACTATAGTTTCGTGACTTCAACAGCACTAGCAACCACCCTAGGCCTGCCGGACAATCCGCGAGTGAGAATTTCTACTGTCGAACATTTACTTGCTGCGGTTTATGCAATCGGTATTACGAATGTATTTGTTGAGGTAACTGGCTCGGAAATTCCGATCTTAGACGGAAGTGCACTCCCTTTCGTAGAAGGCATCTTTGAAACTGGTGTTGAGCTTCAGGAGTTTTCTAGTTGCACTCTCCGAGTGCTAAAACCTATCAAAGTTTATGAGCACGGGGCCATTTGCGAGTTACTTCCCAGAGATCACTTGAGGTTGACCACTTCCATCGACTTTGCTCACCCGAAAATTGGAGCCCAAACCTTTGCGATGGATCTCACCCCCAGAGATTTTGCCAATTCAGTGGGAGCCGCTAGAACTTTTGGTTTCGAATCTGAGTTGGAAAAGTTGAAAGCGAGAAATCTGGCTCTGGGTGCTTCTCTAAATAATGTTCTCGGATTTTCTCGAGCAGATATCCTCAACGAAGAAGGACTCAGATTTGCTGATGAGTGTGTTCGACACAAATGGCTCGACGCCCTGGGTGACCTGGCTCTTTGTGGGTCATGGATTGAGGGAGAATTAGTCAGTTTTCGCGGAGGGCATGCCATTCATTTGGCCCTTTTAAAAGCGCTAAATGCCCAAAGAAGCCATTGGACTTTGGTGAAAGCTGAATCGCTCAGTCCTTTTAAACCGTCGCAATCTTCTTCAGTAGGCAAAGTAATCAATCTTCGCAAATAGCTTTTATTCGGCTATTCGGATTTTTTCTAATCTCTTCGGGACTTCCAAAAGCCAGTTCTTTTCCCTGATCTAAAATTAAGACTTGGTCTGAAGTTCCTTCAATATCTCTCCAGTCATGAGTAACCAGGATGGCACAAGATTTTGACTCCTGAACAATCTGTTTCAGAAGATTTCGCAGGTCTTTTCTCAAAGGACTATCCAGGGCCGAAAAAGGCTCATCCAGAAGTAGCAAAGGAAATTTAACTGCCATTGCTCTAGCCAGTGATACACGCTGGGCCTGACCTCCCGATAATTCCCAAATTTTTCGTTTTTCGAGTGACTCGATTTCCATTCGCTTCAGCCAAAACCTGGCTTGCTCCTCGCATTTGCTTCTTGATAGACTTTGCAGCTTCAAGCCGAAACAAACATTTTCCAAAACCGTTTGGTGCTCGAACAACCAAGGCTTTTGAAAAACAAGTGCAATTTTTCTTTTCTCCGGAGGAAGTTCGCTTACACGAATGCCAAAAACATCAACATCTCCGTACTTCAACGATACAAAACCAGCAATAGCGTGAAGAAGAGTCGTTTTTCCTGAACCACTTTTACCCATTACTCCCAGGATTTTACCAGCTCCAAGCTTAAGAGAACTGATTTCTAGAGCAAATGATTTTCGCTCAACCTGCAACTTGGATATGACAACTTCACTCATCTGAATCCTCCAAAAACCCAGCAACTCCAAACACTATCAGCATCACTAACAAAAGTATTACCGTAATGGCGTGTGCCTCTTGAAATCGATACCGACTCATCGACTGAAAAATTCCAAGCGCTAGAGTACGAATACCCATGGGTGAAAACAGCAAAATGGTCGATACTTCTCCTAGAGAGTATCCCACAGTGATGAGCACTGCTAAAAAAAGAGGTCTGCGCATAATCGGCAATTCTACATGGAGAAATCTCTGCCATCGACTCGCCCCCAAACTCTGAGCAGTCCATTCCCGTTCCAGTGAATAATGATAGAACCCTTCTCTCAGCGGAAACTGAATGAGAGGTATCACAAATAAAGTTTGAGCAAGCACTATGCCTAAATAAGCCATCATTTCAGTTCCTCTTACCCCAGGATAAAAAATTGAGATTGCAAGACTAATCACCAAGCTGGAAAAAAACTGAGGTAGAACCACTAACCACAAAAGTGCCTGTTTCCGTCCACTGCGCTGGGAATGATGGAGAACATGAAGAAGAGGGTAAAGAATAACAATGGCAATCAATCCTACTGCCCCAGCTATTCCCAAAGAAATAACCGCCGCGCTCCACAATTCACTACTATCCAAAAAAGAAAATAAAAATCCCCCATCTTGGAGAATAGAAACTAGCGGAACTCCAATCAGCGCTCCAATCAAAACCCAAAGTGAAACCGTACCTAACATGCTACTCGAGAAAGATCGTGGAACAAAAATCGAAGGGACTAAGTTGGGACTTTTAATTCGAGGCGGCCTTTGAGCCTTTAAATAAACAACGTAAAGTCCAATGCCAACTAAAGCTTGCAGCGAAGCAATTTGAACTGCTTTTCCATTATCGAAATTTAATTTAACAGCTTCATAAAGTGATACTTCTAGCGTGGTGAATCGAGGCCCTCCCCCCAAAAACAAAACAATAAATAAACTGGTGGAGCAAAACAGGAAGGTTAAAATCCAAGAAGACAAAACACTGGTTCGCACTTCAGGGAGAGTGATTTTCCAAAAAACCGACCAGCGATTCATTCCAATTGATAAAGCAGTCAACTCCGAAGTCCGATTTCGCTCTCGAAGAGCATTTCCAATCAATCTCATCGGTATTGAAAAATTAAGAAAAACATGTCCCAACAACAATCCTGGCCAACCAAATACTGTTCGTTGATCAAAAACAATTCGTCCCAGAATACTTCCTGGACCCCAGGCTCCGAGAATACCTAAAGCAACAATAATAGAAGGCAAAGAAGAGCAAAGCAGGCAAAATCGCCATAAAAATCTTCCGCCAACGACTTTCCATTCTTGAATAAGAAACGCAACCACCAAACCCAAAAACACACTTAAAAGAGAACTTACAAGAGCCTGCCCATAGGTAAAAGTAACCACATGTTCAAAAAAGGGATCCGAAAAAAAAGCAAGATTGAAGCCTTTAAATCCGGACACAAAAAGAGAAACCACAGGAAACAGGAAGCCCATCGAAAAGATCAGGCAGATGGGAAGATAAAAAATCAGACTCATTTCTTTTCTCTGCTCAAAATCAGTGTCCACAGCTTAGTCCACTCATCTCTGTGAGCGGTTATTTTATTCCAATCCATAGAAACTTTTGTCGGAACTGGGATATCTCGAAATTCTTTAGGAAGATTTGCTCCGGATCGTGCGGGATACATCCACTGCAAGGTGGGAATACTTTCTTGAATCTCCTTCTCTAAAACCAGTTCAATAAACTTTTTTGCCAACACTTTCTGGTTAGAACTTTTTAAAACTGCTAGCCCCTCAACCTGTCGAAAGTGTCCATCGGCAAAAAGTAGAGCCTTTATATTTTCTTTGTTTTCCCGGATTCGGTGATAGGCTGGGCTCGTGGTGTAAGAGAGCACATAATCAACTTGCTTTTTCAAAAACAACTCATAAGCACCAGACCAACCAGGTGAAATAGTGAGAATTCTGGGCGCCAATCCCTTCCAAAAGGTTTCAAATTGCTCTTCTAATTTACTTCCTGTCCAAATCAACAATTCAATTCCAAGTGTAGAAGTACGAGGGTCTTGAATCACAACTTTCTGATTTCCTAACATACCCGGAAATTCTCCGAGAGTTGCTTTTGGGGGCGGGCTTGTTCTCAATGAATCGTACACAAAGGCCAAATAGCCGAAGTCAAATGGAACAAAACCATTCAACTGCGGATCTTTCAACGAAGTCTCAACTCTTTTAAGAATTTTATTTTCGACGGAATCGAACAAATCATATTCCCTTGCTCTCAGAAACAACACTTGATCTATTCCCATAACGATATCTGCTTTAATGTGGGGGCGTTCCAATAACACTTGATTGAGGGCCTCTCCAGCAGAGGTAAAAGAAACAAACTGAATTTCAGCTCCGGCCCTTTTTGAAAATTCTCGCTGAACCAGTTCGCCAAAGCTATCTTTTCCAATCAAAGATTCATAAGTATAGATTCTCAGCGGCTCCGTCTTGGCAGAAACAACAGAACTCCAACAAACTAAAAGAAAAATTTTTCTCCACATAGTAGATCACCATACCTTAATGAGACTTCGGTGACTAGATTCTCTTCTTTGGAAAAGATTATGTCGTATTTGGACGGAGAGTAAAACTGAAAGCAGCCCATTCTTGTAAGTAGTATTTTTGCTGCAAAACAAACCCCAAAGGCCTTAGGACTTGATCCAACGTCTCAAATTGTCCGCCGAGAAGACCTGATAGGATGAGTTGACCGCCGGGAACCAGCAAACGGCGATAATGAGGAGCTAATAAAAAATGGGTTTCCAAAAGAATATTCGACAAAATAACATCGAAAGAGCTTTTGAATTCCGCTAGGTCTCGGCCCGACACATCGATGTCCTGGCATTCATTAAAATCGATATTTTCCCGAGCAACTCTTACGGCATCCAAATCATTATCTATGGCGGTAATCTGACCAAAGCCTAGTTTGAAGGCGGCAATCGCTAGAATGCCTGAACCAGTGCCAACATCCATGAGATTTACTCTATTTAAAGCAGGGTAAAGACCGGCAATATCTTCCATCAGTTTCATGGTCAGTCGGGTACTTTGATGAAGGCCCGTTCCAAACGCCTGTCCCGGATCCAGAATGAGTGGAAACATGTCTTGCGGAACAGGAGTGTGATTGTCCCACTTGGGTCTTAAAAAAAACCGATCAGTCAGCTTTTGTGCTTTATAAAACTCCTTGTATTTTTCGGCCCATTTGTCTTTTTTCAGATAGGAAAACTCACATTTCAGATGGATAGCATTCGGGAAGATTTCTTGGATCCTCTTAACAAAGACGTCGATCTCATTTTTGATTTTATTTTCGTTTTCGACGGAAAAACAGGCAGAGACTCCTTGTGAGATGCCCTTGTCGACCGTTTCGCTGACACCTTCTGCCCCAAGATCAAAAAAGAGGCTTGAGATTGCTTCTTTGATGGATTCGTCATCGCTAAAGACTTTAACTTGTAGCCATTCCATTTACGCATTCCTCATTCCCCTTGATGGAAGGGATCGGTCACTTCCACAGTTTTATCGGAATGATCATTCTGCTTGTTATCACCCGAAGCTACTTCTCTTCCATTAGCTAGCTGTTCTAGGCGCACTACTTTTTCAAGAGCTTTTTTGATCTCCTTCGAATTCTTAAAAAGACCGGCCGCTTGGTTCCACGCTTGGATGGCTTTTGCATATTCTTTTTTCTCTTCCAAGGCAAATCCTAACCAGGCAAAATTCATTGGCTGATTTTTTTCCACTTGTACCAACTTCTCAAAGAGTTTAGTGGCTTCTTCATGATGGCCGAGGTTGAACTCAACGATTCCAAACTCTCGAAGAATCACGGGGTTTTCTGGCTCTGCTTGAACCATCGGTTTAAAGATGGCAGCCGCTTTATCGAACTGGCCCATGCCTCGGTAAATCATACCTTCTGCCAGTTCAAATCGTTTTGGTTCGTTTGTGTTTTTAATAAGTTCAATTTTCTCCAAAGCCGCTTTCCAGTTTTTCTTGCTAATGAGGACACCGATAACAACATCTACATGTTCGTCCAATTTTTTGGAGGCAATTACAGCGCGCGGATTTAGCTCTACTGCTCGTTGCCAGTATTTGATTGCAGCTTCTACTTTTCCTTTGCTCTCAAAAAGAATGCCAATTTGCTCCAAAACACTGGAATCTGCATTGTTTAGTTTAAAAGCTTCGGAAAGCCACTTTGCAGCTTGGCGATAGCTATCGGGACCCTCATTCATGTAAATGAGTCCTAAGTTGTAGCGAGAGCCCTGATGTTTAGGCCACAATTCAGTGGTTTTTTCCAAGTATGTTTTCGCTCTTCGGAGATCGCCCCGAGCTAAGTAGTAACGACCGAGTCCCCACGCTGCTTTGGCGTTCTTAGGATTGTCGTTAATTAATCCGCGATAAATAAAAGCAGCTGGCTCTAATTGCCCTTTTAACTCGTAAAACTCTGCGCTCACTTCTTGAGCTATTTTTCCAACATTAGAATTTTTTTGCTCGATAAGCAGGGGCTCTAATTTTTTTTGAGCCTCAGATATACGCAATTTTATCTTCTCGTCATATTGCTGTCGTGCAGTCGGCTCCAATGCTTTTAGGGCTTCCGGCGATAGAAAATCTCTTGCCACCGATGCATAAATTTCTAGCAGCTGATATTCGGGAAGATTTTTGGATTGAGCTAGCTTGGCCAATAGAGCATCCGCTGCACTAGCGCGGTTTGTTCGATAGTAGACCCAAGAACAAGCCAAAAAAACATCATTATCTCGAGAGGGCAGAACTTCGTATTGCCGACAAATAGGAATTGCTTCCTCAGTTCGATTTTCGCTCAGTAGCTGTCGGATAAGAGGAGCCGATCCCCAAGTCACCGGGGTCCAACTCATCCAAACAATGAATCCCAACACCCAGAACCTAGAATTTACAAAATGTTCCATCAGTAAGTTCATCGCCCTTTTTCAGGAGAAACTTAAGCCGACCTCAAACAAGACTTAAGATATTGTTATTATTAGGTTATTTAACCACAAAAACAGCGCTCGACCAGTTGTCCATTGCTGCACAGCGCAAATCAATGGTAAATAGAAACAAGTTTAAGGGGGGAGTATGGCTCAAGCACCAAGCGTCCTAGTTGTCGATGACGATCCTCTTTTGCTTCAATCTCTGACTCATCTGTTAAGGCCCTTGTACGATGTTGTTGCTGCATCATCAGCCATTGAAGCGGCAACTATTCTCAACAATAGAACGGTCGACTTGGTTGTTCTTGATCTGCACTTGGGTCAAACCCACGGACAAGAACTCATAAAAAAATGGAAAAAAGACCTGCCCTTGATGGAAATTGTTGTCCTGAGTGGACAACGCGAAATGAGAGTAACGATTGATTGCATGCGTTTAGGAGCTGCCGATTACCTCATTAAACCAATCGAACCAGAGTCAGTTCTTTTTGCTTTGGAGCGCGTTTTAGAAAAAAGAAATTTGAAACAGTCCCTAGAGAAGCTTGAAACTCTTCTTCATCCTTCCCCTGTTTCTTTGGTCGGCTCAGCCCACCCGTTTTTGGAAGTCATTGAAAAAGCTCGAGCACTCAAAAATCATTCACACTTGAACGTTCTCATTTTAGGAGAAAGTGGAACAGGAAAAGAAGTATTGGCTCGTTTTCTCCATCAACAAGAAGGCAATCCCAAACGTCCTTTTATTGTGGCGAACATGCCGGCCATTCCCGCTAATCTCATGGAAGCCGAATTATTCGGTGTTGAAAAAGGAGCTTTTACAGACGCTAAAGTAAGCAGACCCGGGAAGTTTGAATTAGCAGACTCCGGAGATATTTTCCTCGATGAAATTGGAGACCTCCCTTTTGAGCTTCAAAGCAAAATTTTGAGGGTTCTTCAGGAACGTCAAATTCAACGAGTGGGATCTAATAAAACACAAACTCTATCCTTCCGAACCATTGCAGCGACTAATCAGCCTCTAGCTGAACTTATGGAACAAGGAAAATTTAGAGAAGACCTTATCTATCGGCTAAGTGACTTGGTATTGTGGATACCTCCTTTACGCGAGAGAAAATCAGATATTCCCCTACTCACAGAACATTTTATCTCAAAGCATGCGCGTTCTTCCCGAATGCCGAAAGTCAGTGAAAAATTAATGAATCAACTGATTGCTTATGATTGGCCTGGAAATATCCGACAACTCGAATCGACTTTGAAAAGAGCGCTTCTTTTTCAAAAAAATGAGAATCTTGAGGAAGTAGAGATCTACGATCTTCGTCAAAACAATCCTTTGGTTCCCTCTTTTGGTAAGAGGGAGCAAACGAACCAAGATTTTCAAAGTAAAGTGAGAGAGTTTGAACGAAGCGTGATTGCTGAAGAGTTAAAGAAAAATAATGGCAAAAAGACCTCTACGATCGAAGCTCTTGGTTTAAGCAAAGCCACTTTCTACCGAAAGCTTCAAGATTTAGGAATGAACGATTTAATCTCCTCTTAAAACGCGACGTGACGCGTTACTTCTTGTCGAAACAAAAGCTAACACTTAAATCCGCCTCTTTATTTTAAGGGTTTTAAATTGCCCCCGGACTAGCTAGTGTCGGCAAACAGTCTAAAAGCAGTACGGTTTTGGTTGTAATTTTTGGTTTTGGGGGAAATCAATAATGGCAAAGCACCTTATTCTGGTTAGCACTTTTTTTAGCTTGTTGTGGGTCAATTCCACCTTACAGGCACAAACCAAGCAGACAAATGCTCAAAAATTAATTATCCGTTTTGATGCTGCCTTAAAAACGGACCAAGTTGCCGCCCTTCTACGGGACGAGAACATTGAAACTTATGAAGCTTTGGTTCCTTCTTTAAACCTCTATTTGGTTACTTTTAAACGACCGACTTCGAGCAAAACCTTTTTAAAAACTTTCGCAGGGCAATCGGGAATCGTGAAATATGCCCAGCCCGACCACCCGGTAAAACTTCGTCAATCACCTAATGACCCGGAACTGAAATCTCAATGGAGCATTAACGGGATTAGCTCCCGCGGTGATATTGAAGCCACTAAAGCTTGGGAACTGGGTACGGGTGGAAAAGATACAGCTGGCAACGAAATTGTCGTCGCTGTAGTAGACGGCGGTACTGATATTTCCCACAAAGACTTACAGAAAAATATTTGGGTAAATAAAGGAGAAATTCCCGATAACGGTATTGATGATGATAAGAACGGTTACATAGATGACATAAATGGTTGGAATGCTATCGACGATAAGGGAACTCTCCCCACCGACAAGCATGACAGCGGATATATGCATGGCACTCATGTTGCCGGAATTATCGGCGCAGAAGGAAATAATAACTTGCAAGTTTCTGGCATCAACTGGAACACCAAAATTATGCCTGTTGCAGGATCATCGGGTGAGACTTCAGTCGTTGCGCGGGCTTATGGATACGTCCTGGCTCAGAAGAAACTGTGGTTAGAATCTCACGGAAAAAAAGGAGCAAATATTGTTGCTACTAACTCCAGTTTTGGAGTCGATAATGCTGACTGTTCCAGTCCAGATTACTCCGTATGGAATGACCTTTATACCGAGATGGGTAACGTTGGGATTGTTTCGGTGGTAGCCACTTCTAACTCAGACGTGGATGTTGATTCAGTTGGGGATGTCCCTTCTGCATGCGAAAGCCCATACATCATCTCAGTGACTAACACCGATTCGAATGATGACAAATACGCGGAGGGAGCTGGGTATGGCGCTAAGCACGTCCATTTAGGCGCTCCTGGAACTGATATTTTATCTACTGTTCCGGACAACAAAACCCGAAAGCTGACAGGAACTTCGATGGCGACTCCCCACGTGACAGGTGCGGTTGCTCTCTTACACAGTGTCGGAAGCAAACGATTTACGGAAATGACTCAGCAAAATCCTGCGCAAGCTGCAAAACAAATTAAGGAAATTTTGCTCAAATCAGTTGATCCGATTTCTGGTTTAAAAGACATCACTGTTACTGGTGGACGGTTGAATGTTTTTAAAGCAAGCCAGGAAATTTCTAAATATTAGTAATAACTGCTGTGGATCCTTTTTTAGAAGCCGCGATTGAAGAAGCAGAACTTGGCTTGAAGGAAGGTGGAATTCCTATTGGGTCAGTTCTAGTTCTGGATGGCAGAATTATTGGACGAGGACATAATAGAAGAGTTCAAAGAGGGAGTGCTATCTTACACGCAGAAATGGACTGCATTGAAAATGCGGGTCGACTCTCTGCAAAAGAGTATCAGCGCGCAACTCTCTACTCGACCCTTTCCCCCTGTGATATGTGCAGCGGAACCGCCCTACTCTACAAAATTCCCAAAATTATCATCGGAGAAAACAAAACTTTCCAAGGCCCGGAAAACTATGTCAGGTCGCACGGGACTGAACTTGTCATAGTTCAGAATCCAAAGTGCATCCAACTCATGGAAGATTTCATAAAAAATCATCCCGAGCTTTGGAATGAGGATATCGGGGTCTAATCCCTCTCCCTATTTAAGAGCCCAATTCGGCCACTAATTCATGAGCAAGATATATTTTTCTGAGGACCTCGAGCATTCCTCGCGTGTCCACGGAAACAGCTCTATTTAGTTTGTCCTCGTAAAAGTAATCAGATACGAGAGAATGAATATTGCCATCGAAAATAAGTCCTATGAGTTCCCCGGCCTGATTAACAGTTGGGCTTCCCGAGTTTCCTCCGATAATGTCTGCAGTGGACACGAAATTAAACGGAGTTTGTAAATCGAGATTCAGTTTTTTCTGGTGCCAGCTTCCCGGTAGTTGGAACGGCGGGTTCTTTCCATGTCGCTCCTCGTGCTCAAAAGCACCTCCTAAAGTAGTGAACGCCGGTACCTTTTGGCTACCCTCCTCGTAACCTTTCACTTGACCAAAGGAAAGTCTCAGGGTGAAGGTAGCGTCAGGATAAATTTTTGTGCCTTTGATCGCAAACAAGGCTTTTGCAATTTGTGCATAGGCTTGTCTTTCAGGCTCTTCGACTTGTTCCTCGTATTTCTTACGAATGGAACGAGAAGCCGAATCTACCAACTTAGCTACCTGGATCATTGAATCGTAACTTCCAGAAATAGACTTCGCTCCTTCTTCAGCCATCAACTTTCTTACCGAAACACTTTTCAGGGAAGTTTTTTCTACCAGTTCAATAGCTCGTTCTGATGGAGATTTTCCCGCCAATACTTGCTTAACTAGGGAATTGGATTCTCCCATTTTCGAAACAAAGAAAGTAAGTGCTTCTGTTAATTTAGCAACTTCGAGATCCTCATAAATAGGAGCTTCTGAATAAAGTTGTTGTTCCAACGAAGCACGATTTGAATCGCGATACTCGGGTAACCTTTCTTCGTTAGGCTTACTACTTTCTTCTGCTAGTCTCACTAAAGTCCGGGCAATAGAAAATAATTGGGAATTAAACGCTTGGGCACCTTCTAGCAAAGAACGCTTTACCAATAACTTTTTGGCTGATTTTTGGGCTAGCTCGATAGTGGCCCAAGCACCTCCCAAATCTTTGAGGTCGGGACGAGATTTCACTTCGGCGATCAGGCTATTTTCGTCTTTTTGTTTTTTTCTGAAGACTTCTGGGTCCTGAAGCCCCCTGACTCTTCCGTAATAAACTTTGCGGCTGTTCTGAACTGAAAAAAGATCTTCTTTGGCTCGACGGGCTTCTTCGATTCCCTTACCGCCAAATTGCTGAAGCATGATTTCCTGACGATTGAGATACTCCAATTGATAGGGAACTCGGATGTCGCGCAGAAAAGCCAAAGCAGCAAGCGTATACATCCTTCGAGTACTGCCTGGATGACCAGATACAAAAACTAAATCGTTCTCATTGGTGCCTTTCGCAGACCATTTCAAGAAATGCTCTGTTTGGACGGGCTGACCATTTTCGTAAACCCGAAAAAGACACATATCTAAATTAAAACGGGGATACTCAAAGTTATCAGGATCTCCACCAAAGAATGCGATATCAAACTCTGGGGAAAAGACGAGACGGATGTCTGTATATTTTTTGTAGCGATACAGTTGGTATTTGCCACCTTGGTATAAAGTGACCACATCGCTCCGCAATCCAGTTTTCTCAAGCGACTCTTTTTCGATAGTTGCAATCGCCGCACGACGAGCAGCAGCAGCTTCAGCAACAGACATACCCGGTTTTACTGCACCATTCACTTTGTCTGTTACATCTTCAATTGATAACAATTGATTTAATTCTAGGTCTGGAGCCTTGATTTCCTCTGATTCAGTCCTGGCCAGAAATCCTTCGCGATAATAATCGTGCTCGGCAGTCGATATTTTGGCTAACGCATCAGCACCCACGTGGTGGTTAGTCAGGACCAAGCCTCGGGGAGAGATAAAAGAACCTGAGCCTCCTGAATTAAAACGAACCGATGATTTCATGAGGTGTTCAGTCCATTCCTGGGTTGGTTCAAAACCGTATTTCTCTTTTAAAATTTCTGTGGGCAAATTATTGTAAGTCCACATTCCCTCATCTGCGATAACTACTCCACAGAGGAGAACTAAGAAAACTACAGCACCTTGGACGAAACCGGTTCGCGTTTGAATCATAAGTGACTTCCTTCCGTTTTTTCTAACCATTTCACGTAATCGAAAATGGCTGATTTTAAATCCCATTCCGTTTTGAAATTTAATCCTGTCTCCGCATAGGATGTATCCGCAAGCGTGCAATGCTGGTAGGTCTTGCTTTCGTAAGGCATATCAAAGTAGTCGGGTTCAAGAGAAGTTCCCAGTACTTCATTGAGTATTCGAACGACAGTATTAAAAGTAGAAGCAACGCCTGTGCCCACATTATAAATGCCGGATGGAGCATGAATAGCGCACAGATTGGCTCGAACAACATCTTTTACATAAATAAAATCTCGGCTCTGTTCTCCCCACTTGAAAAGCCGTGGTCTTTGTCCCGACACCATTTGCTTCCAAAGATGGTAAATCATTGAAGCCGGCCGTCCTTTATGGGCTTCGTGGGGACCAAAGACATTGAAGTAACGCAAACCCACTAAGTGAAGCTGATTAAAATGAGATTCTGCGATTTCATCCATTTTGAGTTTGGACCGTCCATAAGCCGTGAGTACTTCTTTCTCTTGTGCCTCTTTCATGGGAACCGCACCATTGCCATAAAGACCTGCGGTAGACGCATAAATGAGCTTGGCTTGGGACTGCAAAGCCAGTTTAAGGAGTTTTTCAAAACCCCGAACATTTTTTTCGTAGACCTCTTCGTCGCTTTCATGTCTGGGATCAGTAATCGCAGCTTGATGAAAAATAACGTCCCATTTTCCTGAGGAGGTCCAGTCATCCAATAAATCGTGTTGGATTACCGGCCCCTTAAACAATGATAAGTTATTGAAATTAAGAGATAAAAAACTATCAATGACATGCACTTCAGCCCCATTTTTTTCTAATTCAAGGGCCAACCGGGAACCAATAAACCCTGCTCCGCCTGAGACTAACGCACGCATGGATTTGACATACCACAGCTTAAGTAAATTCGTTAGTCTCATGAAGGGGAGCTGCTAACCAAATCTTAACCGTTTATTAGCACTATGTGCGTTGCAGGATAACTCAGGTTATGTTTCACTTTCGAGTAAATAACCAACGGGGGAAACAACTTGATGGATCACCTCGACGTAAAGAGCGTCAGTCTATCCCGAAGTTTATTAGCGATTTTCATAACAACGATTGCTTTGCCACTGCAGGCAATGACTCTCGATGTCTCAGAGTCTCCCCGAAGCAATCTCGTTCTATCTCTCAGAGCCATTCTCAGCGCCCAGAAAAGCATTGCTATGAACGCGTATGAGTTGACCTCTAACGACGTTGCGGACGCCCTCATCCACCAAATCAATCAGGGGGTAAGAGTTGAAATTCTTCAAGAAGGTCAGCCAGTCGGTGGAATCGAGCCTGAGGGAGAGTTGGTTCAAAAAAGAATAGCCACAGCGATGGAAGCGAATGCGCAGTCTCAACTACACCGGTACTACGTGATGACTTCCAAAACCATTAAAGGGAAACGAAGATTTCGTTATAACCATGCCAAATATATCGTTATTGACGAAGCTTCCGTCTTAGTGGGTTCTGAAAACTACTCGCCATCAGGCCAACCCAATCCCGGATCTTCTCGAGGAACCCGCGGATGGCAGACCTTCGTCTACGATCCTCAAATTGCAAAAACCTTTCTAAGACTTTTTGAAAAGGACTGTAGTACTAAGTATGGAGATTTGATCATGCTAGTGGATCCGACTAAAAATCGGCTTCCTCAGGTTTTGGGAAGAGTTTCTGACTGGATTAGCGACATGCAAACTTCGGCCCATCACATTGTAGAGAGATTTGCGTGGATGCTCTCAGATGAACCCAAGACTTTAGAAGCTGACCATGTGGAAATTCTGACTTCTCCAGATTCAAGTTTAGATGGATTATTGGCTTTTATTCGCTCGGCAAAAACAACGCTCGATCTCGAATTAATGAGTTTTAATCCAATGTGGGGAAAAACGGGGGAACAATCTCCTTTGCTACAAGCTCTTGTCGCTGCAGCCAAAAGAAATGTGAAAGTTAGAATTCTGATTAATGATTCAACCGCATTTGGAGGCTCAGAAGAAGGTGACCTCAATGCTATCGAAGCCATCAACTCTATTGCGAAAACCAATAATCTTCCGATGCAAGCAGTTATTGCCGACGTGAAAGCAATGGGAGTTAAGTATGTTCACAATAAAGGGGCTTTAGCAGACGGATACAAAACTCTCGTGAGCTCTATTAACTGGAACCAAAATTCTGTTGAGAATAACCGTGAGACTGCGATTTCAGTGGACAGCCGCGATATCAATTCCCACTACCAAAGTATTTTTGATTTGGATTGGGAAGCCAGCCGCTAAAGCTCCTACTGGCAAGTAGTGGTTTCCGGATACTGGGATAGCATTCGAAGCAACACCCACCCAAAAGTGACATCATTCAAACTTTCTTGGATCGTTCGCTCATTTGCTTCAGCACTGTAACCTACCCAAAGATTATCAACGTTTTTTTGTCCCTCATGAATATTCAACATCAGCGTAGTAGTGGAACAGGAAAAATCATGTTGGCGCAAATTAACCGAACGAATAGTAGGATTTTTACGAGTGCGATAATTAATGGTTAAATTTTCTAAGTCGTAAACAATGTTCCAAGTGGTCAAGCCTTTCATTGCTACTGCATTCAAAATGCTAAATCCCCCACTTACGGACACCTCAGTTTCTTTGACAAGTTTCGCCGCACGGACAAATCGGTGAAGTGAGCTCTCTTCTATTGAAGCATCGTTTGATAGGGCATCTGAGTTTTGAAGAGCCGCTAACGATTCTTCAAAAGTATGATTGGTAATAACAGGGGGATTAAGGTTTTCACCAAAATGGACGACTGGCTTTCCTTTTTGCCACTCTACCACAGCACATTGAGCGCTTTTATCACAAACAAAGTAATGAATTTTCCCTTGGATAGGCGACAACCTATGTTTGGGAAGAGCCTCAATTACTTCCGAGACAGAAGCAAAATTATCTAGCTGATATTGAACCCAAGTCAGCTGATTGAGCACTGGACGGCTATCAAAAGCCTCGTACTCGCTCGAGCTCAACCAAAGAACTTCGACGACTAACCCCTCTTCGTTCATTCCCCCGTTGGGAAACTCCCGACCATACTGATTAAAGGTGATACTTCCGTATTTGGAAATCCACTGAGGACCTGACTCCCAGAAGACAGGGGAAAATCCTTTTTTGGAAACACCCTTTTTGTTGGTGATGAGAAGAGCACTCTCGTGATTCCAATCATAGCTTTTGCCCACCAATTTTTCTTTTTCACGGTGAAGGAGAAAAGCCGTGCATGCGGAAGCAGCGGTGTTTAAGAACAATAAACAACTTAAAGCACTTTTAAAATTCACGTTCAACATGGCGGAAGTGTTTACCTGATTTGCATGTGTATAACAATAGGACAGTTAAAAGGGGGAACTCCGCTTTTCTAAGTATTTTTATTTCTTACGTTTTAGGGATGGATTCCCCTAGTGTTCTCTTTTGCAATGGGAGTAGCGAAGGCTTTTTGCTCAGCAAGAAGTCAACAAGAGGTGGTACGTTTGAGCGGACGTTTATTAAAAACCAATTTCGCTTTGAGTTTTGGGTTGTTACTCACTTTTTCAAGCATAGTGGTCGCACAAGACTCAAGCAATTTCTCGCCTCATTCAAGTTTTCAACACCTTCTTCCTCAAGCTTTATCTGGCCTGAGACCAGCAGCTGCACCGGTTAAAGAACCCAAAGAGCCTCTCAAAGTGGACCCTCGTGTTCGCAGTCATCAAGAAGGTATTTCTCAGTTTACAACAACCACTATTGCTCCAATTAACCTCAATGTGTCCGCAGGAGTTGGGGTGGTGGGTAGTTTAAAATTATCAACTCGAAGAGAATCTCGAGCACGCTGGTTTTTCGTGGCGACAGATATCGCTCCCGATCAAAATCTTTTTGATTCCAAAGGAAGAGCGGTTTTGGTGAAAGGTAACCTTATTTGTCAAATGGCTTATCGAGCATCTCTCGACGATCTCAGTCAGGCGGGCCTGACACTTCGTGTGGGTTTTGACGTCGGTTCCGTGGGGGGCTCAGTCTACAGTGAAATCAGTCAGGAAAAAACTCTTTCCAACTTTGTGGAGCAAGAGGATTTTTGCCCGCTGGGTGAAGTGGACGCCTTCACTACCAAGAAAGAAATTGATGAAAAATGCAGACGAAATTGTCTAAATAGAATTGCCCAAACTCTAAAACAGGACGTGGAAGCACGGTTGGCCAGCTTTCACTTTTCAGTAGATACACCCCTTTGTTCTAAAGACAGTCAATGTTGGGCAGAAAACACGGATTGGACTTCTGGCAGATGCGTACTCGCCCGTGATCCTCATGGGAGTTATATTTCGGAATGCAGAGCGCGTTCGTCGCTAGGAGGGGCTTGCCCGGGTAAAGGCTCTAGAAAAATGTTTGAACATCCTTGCGACAAAGGGCTTACTTGCATGAAAGTTCATTCTTCGACAAGTTTCTGGGACTACAATCGATACGAGTGCCGTGATCCCAAAAACTGGAAAGCTAAGGGGCCCCTGCCCCTTCGACTCCGAGAAGCCCGTATCGAACCCTAAACAAATAATTCTCCTTGTGGTACCTCTAGCGCATGGAGACACAATTTAAACCCAATTGGACTCTTTTAGAGTCTTTGCGAAATCGATTTCTTTCTGAAGAGTTTTCACCAACTACTTCTTATTGGAGCACTGAGGAAGTTCTTGAGCAATATCACTCAACGTTTGCTGAAAGAATCGGATGGAAATGGGATGCAGTTCTCCGAGATTTTGAAACAAAGCTCAGTCAATCTTCAATCGTACCTAAAGCCCTGTTGGATTGGGGGTGCGGGACTGGAATTGCCGCTTTAAAATTGGCAGAAAAATTTTACCGTCGGGGCCTAGAAGAAATAGTTCTGTGGGACCGTTCTCCCGCTTCCATTCGATTTAGCATGAAAGTGATCCAAAATCAGTTTCCCTTGTTAAAAGTGAGAGCCTGGGACTGCCAAGAAGTGCCGAAAGACTTTGTTTTAGTTTGCAGCCATATTTTGAATGAATTGTCTTCAGAAGCGGAAAAAGAATTAAAAAGAATTATAGACCTTTCCCAATGGGTTTTTTGGGTAGAACCCGGAACCCCCGAACACAGTAGAAAGCTGATTGAGTTGCGAGAATCCCTACGATCTCATTTCACTGTCGTGGCCCCTTGCCCACATCAACTCTCTTGTGGTCTTTTAGATCACTCTCAAAAGAATAACTGGTGTCACTTTTTTGCTTCTCCCCCTAATCAAGTGTTTCGAGATGGTTTCTGGAAACAATTTTCTCAAAAGTTGGGGATTGATTTGAGAAGTTTACCGACCAGTTTTTTAGTTCTTTCGAAAACTGCACTTTTGGACACAAAACTTTCTCATCCCCAGAAACGAGTCTTGGGAAGAATGCGAAACTACAAAGGCTATTCCTTAGCCCTTACTTGCTCTGAAAATGGAATTTCCCAACAAAAGCTCCTGCAGCGAAATTCATCTCAAGTAATTGATTTATTGAGAGAAAATGAATTCAGTGCTTGGCTCCCCTAATTTTATGTTGCAATGCGTTAACCGGTTGATTAATCTGTTCCGCAACCGGAGGTTTTTCATGCGACAGTTTCTTGGAGTGGGGATTTTATTATGGGCAACAGCCAGCAGTTCATTAATCGGAGCACCCGCCGCGTCCACGACCCCTGAGAAATCTACCGCTGTTCTTAACGAATCAGTTAATTCGCCCACCCCAACAAAGGTTCCCACGCTAATAGAAGTGGGAACTGGAATTGCCACTGCTATCACGGGTGCCCAACCCGGAGTTCACGTAGGCATCAACGTTCCCTTAGGAAAAAGTGGCCTTTATGTTGGCGGGGAAACCGGAGGCTATTTCTACACAGCTCCCCAGTTCGGAACTTACTTACCGATTCTAGCGAGTATTGCAGCTCGATTTGATTTGGGTCAAAACTCCTACGTAATGCTCGGACTTTCTCCCGGAATTGGATTAGTCAGCTATGACACATCCAAAACGACTGGGGTCATTGTGGGTAAGGACTACAGTGATGTGTATTTTAATCTTCTACTGAAGCCCACTTTCAATCTGATGGTCGGTGAAGGAACCCTAGTGATGATTTCCCCTCGTGTCGGAGCACTCAATGGCGCATTAATGTTTTCTCCTGTCATTGGAACATCCTTCGAATTGTGATATCTGCAGTTTCATGATTATCGAAAATTCTCTTAGCGCCCTTAGTTTTCTGCGCGATAGACGTTCAGTTCCCAGTCTTCCGTCTTTTGATTCTATTCTCATGGCTAGCCCTGACTTTTTTAAAGTGGCGTATGCCATCAACCCCTACATGACGGACGAATCCGGCAACTTGAAACAAGTAGATTCCACCAAGGCCCGTGAACAATGGGAAGGGCTTCGCCGAACTTTTATCGAATTGGGTCTCAAAGTAGAGGCGATTCCTGGAGTGGAGAACCTTCCAGATATCGTTTTTACCGCTAATCAAACATTTCCTTTTTGGAATGCAAATAGTCACCGCTATGAAATCCTGCTCTCTCATATGCGCTCAAAAGAACGTTCTCCCGAAGTCTCTTTTTTCAAGCGCTGGTTTGAAGAGAGGGGAATCACCGTCCATGAGTTAAACTATTCGGGGGCTTTCGAAGGCAATGGAGACGCAATCTTTTCACCAGCTCATGGGGTAGTCTTTGGGGGCTATGGCCCTCGAACTGACAAAGAAGTCTATCAGGAACTTTCTGATCGATTCCACTTACCGATAGTAAGGCTAGAGCTACGCTCAAAGGATTTTTATCACTTAGATACATGTTTCTCGATTTTATCGAAAGAAGTTGCGGCCGTTCAGCCAGAAGCATTCACTAAAGAGGGCCTACTCACACTTCAGAATGTTTTTAACCAGATTATTGAGATTCCCTATCAAGAAAACATCGAATTCTTTTGTGGAAACTGTTTCTGTCCTGATGGTCAGAATGTCATTCTTCAGAAAGGTTCAGAAACATTTGAAAAGCAATTAGTACGCTTAGGGTTTCGACCTTGGGCAGTCGATACGAGCGAGTTCATGAAGTCGGGGGGTTCTGTCTTTTGCCTTAAGCTGTTTTATCGCGGCTAACAAAAATCCGAGGCCCGGCTAATGGCACCTGCTCTTTTCTGAGAACTTCCAAACAAGTCATCAGTACTTCGTCGGCAATTCGAAACTGATCTCCAAAATCTTTCAATGCGTAGACAAGCTTTAAACTGACCCAGGATTCATTAACTTCTGATACTAGAACGATAGGTTCCGAGTATCGGCTTAAACCCTTCAAATCTCTGACGGCACCAACAAGCATATTTTTAACTTCTTGAATATTAACGTCATACGAAAAACGGAAAACTTGATTTTTTAAAATGGGCTTTTTGGTTTTTGAGTAGTTAAGCACTTGAGATTGGGCAACCACTCGATTGGGAATGGTGACCCACTCTTCTGAAAAACTCACTAAAATGGTTGCTCGCCACGTTATTTCAAAAACCTGTCCAACAAGCTTTTGATTGGACGTCTGAACTTCTATCCAATCTCCTAGGGCATAGGGTTTGTCTACTTGGAGAGCGATTCCGGAAAATAAATTCCCAAGAGTTTCCTGAAGGGCTAACCCTAAAACGATCGAGAAAAGAGCTGAAGTTGCCAAAACCGGAGCCAAGCGAAATCCGAAAACACTGGTAGCAATCCACGAACCTAAGATGATTGAAACCAAAAGTGTGAGCATGTTGACCAAGAGTAAAGGGACACCGGTCTGCATATTCATGAAAAACAGGTATTCAAAAGCAAATATTCTGAAACTTTTTACGAGAACTATCGCTCCCCAAAAGACTGTGGCAAGACCGAGCGTTGGGAGCAGTTGAGCCAACGGTAAAGTCCCTGCGCGAACAATCCAAAAACTGCACAGAAGTACCCCTGCAATCAAGCAGTGAGCTAGAAGATTCTTGAAAAGAGCACGGAGGTTTCTGTGCCGTTCGGTGGATAAATCACTCAACACGAGACGGTAAACAAAGAACGAAGAAATAGCGGTGAGTAGCACAAAGAGCGCTGGCTCAAATTGCAAAGACTGCTCAATGCGTTCCAAGGGAACCCAGTTTTCAGTAAATTGAGGAGGCACTTATCCTTATCGTCTTTTTCCCTAAAAACATGAAGGATGTTAAAAAGATGGGCTACTCGGTTAACAAGCATTTCTGGGCTTGTTGATAAATTTCGTTTGCTCGGGCGTTGAGAGAGAGAAGCACTTGATAGTCATCCTCTCGGCTTTCAGAAACAGAAGACTTTTCAGATTTTCTTTGTTCAAGGGTAGTCTTGATTTTGACCACCGAATCCTTCTTTTCAGCCAGACAGTATCCCTGAATAGTTTTACCTTGTTCTTTGGCCCTATCCAGAGCCTTGGATAAATACTGATCCATTTGAGCAACTCGAGAAAGCACAATGACGAATTGCGAAGATACTTCACGACTATTGATGGAAAGTTTTCTCTTAAAGCCCAAAGCCTCCGCTTGTCTTTTTCCCTCTTCCGTTTGAAGAAATTCACGAATGGGCTGATAGCAACTTGCTTCGTCACTCGAAACTGCCACACATTGGACATAGTAAGAGTACCAATCTTGATTGGAGTAGAGTCGCAAGGGAAACAAGACCGAGACTATAAATACAGCAGTCCAAACTAGCTTTCGCATACGTTCCTCAAGTAGTGCTCTGAGATGGTATCCAATAACCATAAAGTAAAATTGTGAAGGAAATGTGAAATTAAAAAATTTTCCCACCCCAAAAAACATCCTATTTTATCATTTAATTTCAAATGCTTATCTCCTTAGATATTTCACTTCCCTTTGTTTTTCATTTTTTGCCAACAATGAACCGATAACCAGTTGTGGAATATCGATTAACTCATTTTATTCGATGCTTAAGGGCTATTATCCTTTTTTGGGCTCTTACCTGCTCTCCTTTTCTGATGGCTGAGGGGTACCAACGAAGCAAGTTGGGAGTTGATATCGAAGCCTTCAAACCAAATCTGTCCCAAAATGTAGGGTGGTTAACTGGACTAAGATGGGCCAGATATTTGGGAGACTCTCAGGCTTATTGGGGACTAGCCGCTTTTTTTGGAACGCCCAATGGAAGAGCGCTCACCTATGAATACCTCACTTTTGGTGGTCTTCAGTTTGGCTGGGAAATGAGCGTCGCCAAGAGAGCAACTCTCGAGTGGGATATTTTGGTAGGTTATGGACAAGGCGAAATCAAAGGAATTGATTTAAAACAAAATTCTTACTATGTGGTGCAACCGGGACTTGCGATCGGATTTAAACTCGGACAAGGTTGGAAGGCCCTTTTTTCGACTCATTATCTTCACATGGCTGATGCCCCCGATTTCAGTGGCGCTTCGTTTGGATTGAGATTGGAATTCAAGTCTCAAAGCAACTCCAAATTTGTGAACGACTAAAGAACGTTTTGCCGAATCCACCCTTCGCGCTTACACTCTTTCCCATGTTTTATCTGAGAATTTTCCTAGTTACTCTGTGGGCTTTCTTTTCATGTACTCTTTGGCTTTTACGCTCGTTATTCAGCTGGAGAGATCCAAATCTGTTTTCTCCTTCTGTTAACTTCCTAGCTTGGGGAGGACTTAAAATATTGGGTTACAAAACCAGCCTCAAGGGGAAAGATTATCTCGATACCCGACCAGCTGTGCTTGTCGTTAACCATCAAAGTGCTCTCGATACCTTACTTCTGGGAAATATCTGGCCCAGAAAAGTCGTTCCCATTGGCCGAAAAGAAATTGCTAATGTTCCTATTATTGGTTGGTGGTTTGTAGGATGCGGAGCCACACTGATTAACCGATCTCATCCTCAAGAAGCCAAAAAGACGTTGGATAAGCAAATAAAGCTTCTTCGTTCAGATTTTGCAATCGGCATGACTCCCGAGGGGACTCGAAATAAATTAGGAAAAGGACTTCTACCCTTTAAAAAAGGGGCCTTTCATTTGGCTATTCAAGCCCAAGTTCCTATTGTTCCGATCGTGATTGCACCACTCGGAAATGTGGGTAATTGGAAAAATAAAACTCTTCGTAAAGCTACGATTCCTATTGAAACTCTTGCTCCAGTCTCCACGCTGGGGCTCACTGAAGCTGATGTAGATAAGCTTATTCAACAGGTCCGCATGCTCATGGAGCAAAAGCTTCATCAGTTAGAAAATCAAATTATTTACGACAAATAAAAACGGCCCAGAGGAATTCCTCTGGGCCGCTGGGGTAGATGGCTTTAAGCACTAATGGTTGATTTTAACTTTGATGGGCTTGGTTTGAACCGCCGCTTTGTCACCCACTTTGGCTTCAAGCACCACTTGATAATCACCATTGGGGAGATATTGAGATCTCCACAGCATTACCATTTCGGGTAGTACTGTGTAAGTAGATCGCACGTTTTCTTCTCCGGTGACCAAATTTACAGCTTTGAATTTAATCGAAGTGAAAGGAACTGGGGTACCAGAAGTCCGAATTTGGAGTTCCTTTTTATCGGATAGAACCTCTCCTTCCGATAGATTCGTTAACTCGACAGTCCCTTGATGGCTCCCATTGAGAACGTAGATTGTCCGGGGCTGAGAAAGAACAAGTCCGCCCTTCGTGTTCGCTTGAGCCACGATAGTGTAGGCACCATCGGGGAATTGAGTCGTATCTACTTTCACACGACTTCCATTTCGGCCGCCACCCCAGTGGATGACTCGGTCGTTTTTCTTTACAGCATATTCCACACTGGTGGTATCACTGACTGTAGACTCTAGATTCAAAGTGACAGTTCCGGATAGGACTGCTCGCTCTCTGAGACCTCCTAAAGTGACATAACCTTTAGCCGAAGGCACTTCGAGACCCCAAGTTTGATTTCCAACTCCCGAGGCATCGTCGTAAGCAATTCGAAAATAGCCTTTTTCCCCCCAATCTTCTCCCCAACTATTTCGAACAATCCATGCTTTGGCGCTGTCGTCATAGCCGATGAGAGTAATGGCATGTCCCCCCAACTGCTCACCGGAAACATGTTTGTAAACCCCGCTTTTATAGAAGAGGAAATCCTCATAAACGACCATAGTCGTCATGAGAGGGCCTTTTAAGAGAGCTGCTTTAACAGCTTCTGGATTTGCAAAAAAGAAAGAGGGTTGAGTGTAGCCAGTAATTTTCATGGAACGCTTGGTAGCATCGGAACAGGTTTGACTACAAGCAAGGTCTTTTCCGTCTCCACCGCTGGTATAGGGGAAACAAGATTCATCTGGGACACCGGTTTTTTGCATAAACTGAACTGCCATCATCGGATGCCAACCGGTTTCACACCCACCGCCCCCGCAAGCGAAAAGATGCTGGGGAGAAAAAGCCCAAGGAGATTGTGGAGTATTTTGAGTAATATTTACTTGAGTTTCAAGAGCGGCAACTGCTGAAAAAGCAACACAGCTTCCACAGTTTGCTTGATTCAAGATAGGAGAATCATAATTCTTCCCATCTTTATTTCTCCAATCAAATTTGGCTGGAACAGCACGGTCTTTTGCTACGGGCTTTGCAGGCTTGAAGAAATCGCCAAAACCTTCATCTAATTGCAGACCAAAAAGATTCTTTTTTTCTTTTTCTGAAAGCTGAGTAATCCGGCTTTCAGCTGGGATCCAAGATGCTTCTCTTTCAGCCATTTTAGCTTTCAAATCCTTTAGTGAGAGATTTCCGCCAAAGCTGAGTGCGGTCGTTGCAGTCATACATAAAACCAAGAGTCTTTTGGTCATGATTTCCTCTTCATCAGATTTTTGGAGTTCTTAGTAAAAACAGCGGTAAGGATCGTTCACTTATTATATTCAAATTCCATTTTTAAATCTCCCCTTCATCTACTTGGTGTTAACTTTCGTTTTCTTTTTGCTGTGCGCAATTAAATCTTCGTTGATTGTCCCCCCCACCCCTGGAAGACTTAGCGAATTCTCCTTTTGTGGGTAAGCGCTATGAATCAAAAAGAAGCACTGCAACGACGATTGGACGCTAGTTTGGGAAAAATTCCCTGCGATCTTGTGTTGACGCATGCAAAGTGTCTGAATGTCTTCACCGGTGAATGGTTGGCCTGTGACCTGGGTATTTACGATGGAACTATTGTGGCCGTTGACCAGGGGCTGAAAGGAAAACGCGAGATCAATGCCCAAGGAAAATGGGTGGTTCCAGGCTTCTTAGATGCTCATGTTCACATTGAAAGCAGTTTACTGACTCCCAGGGGCTTTCAATCGGTCACTTTGCCCAAAGGAACTACCACGGCTATTTGCGATCCCCATGAGCTTGCAAACGTTCAAGGGATACGCGGCATTGAATATTTTCTAAAAGCAGCTGAGGAAACGCATCAAACACTGCAAATTATGTTGAGCAGCTGTGTTCCGGCGACCAATATGGAAACGAATGGGGGGGGGGGCCTCAGTGCCTCTCAATTATTAACTTTGAAAAATCACCCCCAAGCTCTTGGTTTAGCGGAAATGATGAATGTACCGGGAGTACTTTTTAAAAATAATGACGTACTCGATAAGATTGTAGCATTTGAAGGAAAACCGCTGGATGGTCACTGCCCGCTTTTAAGGGGACGTGAACTGTCCGCCTATGCTTCTGTTGGTATTTCAAGCTGCCACGAATCTTCGGAATTAGAGGAAGCTAAGGAAAAACTCTCTAAAGGCATTGTCCTTTGGATTCGAGAAGGAAGTGTAGCTAAGGATTTAACCGAATTGATTCCCCTTCTTAACTGGAACAGCTCTCCCTTTATTGGATTTTGTACCGATGATCGGAACCCGCTAGATATTTCCAAAGAAGGACACATTGATTATTTGATAAGAACAGCCATTCAACAAGGAATCGCGCCTGAAATAGCTTATCGAAGTGCGAGTTGGAGTGTAGCTAATCACTACGGGTTGAATAAGGGACCTAAAAGAGTGGGAGCTTTGGCCCCCGGTTATGCAGCAGACGTCGTGCTGCTCAACGACTTAAGAACCTGTGCCATTGGACAAGTAATTAAATCTGGCTGTCTCGTCTCGGAACTATCTTTTCCCTCTGAAAGTGAACGCCACGTGTTTGGCAATTCTATCAAGGCAAAACTTCCTGAGCATCAAGACTTAGAGGGACCCATAGGACCCATTCATTGCATTGATATTCAAGCAGGCAAAATCATTACAGGCCGAAGTGTTCGCTCTTCTGAAGACCCAACTGTCGCCAAACTTTCAGTCCTAGAGAGATATGGGAAAGGATCAAAACCGGCCAATGGCTACGTTTCGGGCTTCGGCGAAAATTTAAGGGGGGCTATTGCCTCAAGTGTGGGGCACGATAGTCACAATCTCTGCGTAGTAGGAAAAAAAACTGAGGACATGCGAGTAGCATTGGCTGCTCTTATCGATTGTGGCGGTGGCTTTGCTGTAGTTCAAAATCAAAAAGTGATTGCTTATCTCCCTCTTCCCTTTGGAGGTCTCATGAGTTTAGAGGACCCGAACAAAGTTGCGAAGGATTTGATTCTGTTAAGGCAGGCGAGTCAAGCCATTGGATGTGCTTTACCTGAACCTTTTTTGCAATTGGCATTTTTATGTTTGCCAGTCATTCCTCAGTTAAAATTAACTGACAAAGGTTTAGTTGATGTGGAGCAGTTTAAAATTATCGATGTCAGAGCAGTTTAGGGCACTCAAATGACAAGAACTTAAACGTGTTCTCCAAGTATTCGGTAACTCATCGAATACAAGTTAACTTTTCTTTTTTTTTCTATTTACGGTTTGCCTCAACAAAAACGTAATTAGGCCTCTAACTTGCAGCTCCTCGGAGGAACGCTCCCATTGGGTGCTACCGTTTTTTTTTGGAGGTTGTGTTCCATGAGATTTTTCAAGAGCTTTAAAGTTGTTTTGGCTGCGCTCACTCTGTTTTCAGTAGCCGGATGTAACATTACAACCGATCCCATCCGATTGACGGTTGGACCTGGTACCGTGACTTCAACTTCACTGACCTGTGCGGCATCCACTTCTTTAAATTCGGTAGTATCTGGACAAAGCTTCCCGGTAACTATTCAAGTAGTCGGCGGAGTGGGACCTTACTCGCTTTCTGGAGTCTCTGGCACTTTTTTAACTACTTACACAGTTCCTCAAACGCTTCAGATTTCGGGATCTAGTAGCCAAATTACAACAACGAACTTTACAGTGAGCGATGCTTCGGGAGGTTCGACGACATGCCAATTGGCAGTCACCGTAAGTCCCGTCGCTACCACCAATCCCCTCAGCTGCTCTGTTGCAGCTTCGAACGAAAATCCGGCAATTGGAGCAAGCGTGACTTACACCGCTACCGCTTCAGGAGGGTCTTCTCCTTACTATTTCACAGGATTTGTACAAGGCGGGAACGGTACAGTGACCTCTTCTCTCAACCAAATTTCAACTACTCAAGCTACGGCTTCAGCCCAATATCCCACTGCAGGCCTAAACACTGCAGTTTTTTATATCTCTGACAGTTCAGGCAACTCAGCCACTTGTGCAAAAACAGTTAATGTTCAGAGCGGACCATCCGTTACTTTAACTGCAAGTCCTTCTTCAACAGTTCCAGCAACTAGCACGATTACCATTACATCGACAGCGAATAACTTCACTTTTACTCCAAGTTACGTTTATTCCATCTCGGGCGCAGGCTTAAACCTCGTCTCTTCAGGTTCAACAGCAACGGTTACAGCAATAGATGCGTCGGTCACTCGAACCGGCACTGTTACCGTGACCGCTAGCAATGGAACTCAATCGGCCACCAGTTCACTTCCGGTCACTTTTACTGCTAATCCCAGTACTTTAAACTGCTCAATCAGTTATGCAGCCAGCGTGACCCCTTATAAAGTGGGAGACAATGTACCGTTTAGTATTTTAGCAACTTCAGGCGAAGCCTTGATTGTTACCGAACTCAATATTTTAGATGGCTACTTAGTAGGAACACTGTCCCAGTATCCATACATTAGTTTCTATTCATCGGGTACTAAGACAGTCACGGCAAAAGCTCGGTCAGCAAGCTCGGGAGCTCTCTGTAACTCCGGTGCCTACTTAGAAACGACAATCAACATCGCTTCTTCCTCGAGCCAGTTCTCATGTACACTCAGTTTGACCCCCAATCCGACTTATACTGATCGATGGATTTTGGCGACTGTCACCCCATCGGGAGCGCAAGGAACCTATTGGCTTGAGAGTTTAACGGCAGACTATGCTAGCGGTTTCGCTGACGACAATTCTCTGTCCGCCTATTCAACGGGAGCTTCTACGCCCATCAATCGATGGGTTTACTTTACCTATCCCGGAAATTGGCAAGTTACTGCAAGACTTCGAGATTCAGCCGGAAGGACTGCAACCTGCAGAACTTACGAAGTCATTTATTGGTAGCTTTGGGAACAAACGATAAAGCTGCGGAATTTACGCAGAATCTTTTATGAGTCGGAGCTGGGCCGTCATCAAAGACGTGCCCCAAATGCGAGGAACATCTACTGCACACGATTTCTATTCGCACCATAGAATGTGAGAGATCGTTTTTGTACTCCAAACAGGACTCATTGTAGGGGGCCCAATAACTTGGCCATCCACTTCCCGACTCGTACTTTTCTTCTGAGCGAAACAAAGCCAATTCACATCCAGCGCAGTGGTAAGTGCCCTCCTCTTGGTGGTGGTAAAACTTTCCCGTATAAGGCCTTTCGGTCGCAGCATTTCGGCAAACGGCATATTGCTCCGAGGAAAGCTTCTCTTTCCAAAATGAATCTGGTTTTTTCTTCCAATCTTCCAAGCGTTAATTCCTTTCACACAAAATAGGAAGGGGCATTTCCTGTTTTCCACTTGATGTTGCACCCCAAACTAGGTTTTTGTTCCAGGGGTGACTTTCCATTTTTCAACACCAGTTCCATGGCACTTCGAATATCTCTTCCAGTCACCGAAATCCCGTTGCCTGGACGGCTGTCATCGAATTGACCGCGGTAAAAGAGTTTTCCTTGACGATCGAAAAGAAAAAAATCGGGAGTACAAGCTGCTCGATAATTTTTGGCAACTTCCTGACTCTCGTCTATGAGATAGGGGAACAAATAACCGATTTCTTTTTTTTCCTGAACCATGTTTTCAGGGCTGTCCTCAGGGTAACTCAAAAAATCATTGGAATTAATCGCAATGATCGCAATTCCTTTCATTTGATATTCGTTTCCAAGAGCAGCCAATTCCTTACGAATATGTTTCACGTACGGGCAATGGTTGCATATAAAAAGCACCAAGAAAGGTTGCTTACCTTTGACACTTTCCAAACGAAAAAGCGAACCCTCAGTGTCCGGCAAAGAAAAATTTGGGGCCTCGGTCCCTAAATCCAACATGATTGATGGAGTGCGAGCCATATAAAGATTCCTCCCTAGCAAGTTTCAGAAAAACACACTCATCCATGGTCTGCAAGTCGGTAAGGCTTGTTAAAAAGAAAAACCGAGGTCCACGATAGTCTTCGCGAACCCCGGCCTTAAAAATTGTCAGCTCGGCTGCGGGAACCAAACAAGCTCAGCGCCCTACAACCGGCGGCAACTCACGCTTTCACCAAGCCCCGCTGGGGGCCCCTAAAGCCTCTGCCTTCCGAGCCGCAAGGGACTTACCTATGCCCCTGGGGCACCTCCCAATGGGAGTAGCCGCCCACCGGCTCTCGAAGTCAGCCCAAATTGTTTTTGTAGTTCCCTACTCGGGAGTAAATGACATGTCCTACCTCCTGTTACGTTCCACTTAATTGCAGATTAGCAAAGGATTGTGACAGAATTATGAGAGAGAAAATTAACTAGCTTTTTCAATAACTTACTGGCGGTGACGAACTTTGCGTCTTGTTGATAATTTTGATTTCCTGTACAAGGTCTCAGCTTTCCAAAACGTTCAGGGTATCCAGGGGTGGGAATGAAACAAATTCTTAGGGTTACTCTTTGTCTCATCACGAGTCTTTTTATTTTATCCGGTTGTGGAAAAAGTCTCTCTGAAGCTGAGCTGCCTCGTCCCTCTTCGAGAACAGCGATGGCCACTCAAAGTTTTCCTGGCATTGTCATGATTACGGGACAGAAATTATGCACAGGAACCTTTGTAAGTCCTTCTACGATTCTAACCGCTGCGCACTGTCTCTTGGACGCAGGTCCGTTTACGGTTCACACAACAAGAGGTCCCATTCAAACCACGCAAAAAGTAACGTTGGGTTCAGGCGCCGAAGGCGATCCCTTTGATGTCGCTCTTCTCTACTTGCCTTCTCCTGTGGCCTCACCACAAGAAATTATTCCAGTAGCTAGTGGAGCATCTGTTGGTGATGCGGTCACTCTTGTTGGTTTTGGTTGTAGTTCTTCAGAGATTCCCGCCAGCGGGGGAATAAAACGCTTGGGGAGCAACATCATTGCCGAGCGCTCTGAGTTTTTGGAAGTAGCCACGCCCGGTATCCAAATTAAGCAGATTGCTGGACCGGAAAATCGAGCTGGTGCTTGTTTTGGTGATTCTGGTGGACCACTCCTTAAAAAAGTGGGAGAACTCTTTATGGTCATTGGAGTCAGTCACGGTGCTTACAATGAGGGCTCACGACAGATGTCTCAATTTGTTGATTTCTCACAGCCTTCGGTAAGAAATTTTTTATCGACTTATATTCGTTAACCCATGAGTTCTAGTCTCACTGAAAAAACCATTGAAAAAGAAGTAAAACGGCGACGGACGTTTGCAATTATTTCCCATCCGGACGCAGGAAAAACAACATTGACCGAGAAACTCCTTCTCTATGGGGGAGCTATTCATTTAGCCGGTGCTGTGAAAGCAAAATCAAATCAAAGAAAAACCACATCGGATTGGATGGAAATTGAGAAACAGAGAGGTATTTCCATCAGCACAACTGTGCTTCGCTTTGAGTATGCAGACTATCAAATTAATCTTCTCGATACTCCGGGTCATAAAGATTTCTCCGAAGACACTTATCGCACCCTGGTAGCAGCGGATGCTGCAGTCATGTTGATAGATGCCGCAAAAGGGGTTGAGCCCCAAACACTCAAACTATTTGAAGTCTGCCGCATGAGAGGCCTACCGATATTTACATTTATCAACAAGATGGATCGTCCCGCACGTGATCCTCTTGAACTCATTGATGAGTTAGAAAAAGTGTTAGGCATCCGTTCCTCACCCATTAGTTGGCCCATTGGAATGGGCGACCGATTTAAAGGCGTTTATGACCGCATTCGGGAAGAAGTACTTTTATTCCAGGCTGAAGACAAAGCTCATGCCTCGAAGCAAATTCCGACCCTTAAAGTTGGCAATATCGCGAAAGCAGATCTTGTTAAAGCGCTGGAGCCCACTCCGGACCAGGAACAAGATTTAAAAGAACTCCAAGAGGAAGTGCGATCGCAACTCGAATTGTTGGAAATCGCGGGCGATCCCTATGATTCTGAAAGGGTTTTGAGAGGAGAACTCACTCCTGTCTTCTTCGGAAGCGCCATGAACAACTTTGGGGTTCAACACTTTTTGGATAATTTTTTGTCGATGGCCCCCCCACCTACGGGCCGCATTTCTAATCAAGGTCTCATTAACCCACTTACCACTGATTTCTCTGGCGTTTTTTTTAAGATTCAAGCCAATATCGATCCTCAACACCGAGATCGGGTTGCATTTTTTAGGGTTTGCTCCGGCAAGTTTCAGCGAGGCATGGATGCCACCCATGCTCGACTTGAGAAACCGTTTAAACTCAACAAAGCTTTTCATTTTTTTGCCCAAGAAAGACATTTGATTGAGGAAGCTTGGCCTGGAGATATTGTTGGATTTTTGGATACTTCTGGAGATTTTCGAATCGGCGATACCCTTTGTGAGCGCTCCACTTTTGAATATGAAGGAGTCCCCCGATTTTCCCCTGAAAACTTTGCAACTGTGTCGCTCGCAGATCCGCTTAAACGAAAACAGCTCAAAAAAGGATTGGAACAACTCTCCGAAGAGGGAGTGGTTCAAATATTTAAATCGTCCACTCAAGGGGATGCGCATCCTATTTTGGGGGTAGTTGGAGCACTTCAATTTGAAGTATTGCAACACCGAATTAAAACTGAATACTCCGTTGATATGAAAATAGACCGGATGGGTTTTTCACGAGCTCGCTGGGTCTGTCCCACAGAAGATGGAAAAGATATCTCGAAAGAAATTTCGGAATTTCGTGCTTATGCCGACTGTCTGGTCGCTGAGGATCGAGATGGGATACCAGTCATTCTCTTTAAATCAGATTGGAGCATGAATTGGGCATCTGGAAAATATCCTCATCTGAAATTTCTTCCTTCTGCTCCCCCCGTACGCTCAAAAGTTAAGTAACTGATATTATTTAACATGCTAGTTCTGCTATGATAAAAGATAAAAGTGATATCTCTCGAGCGCATCGAAATCCTCAAACATTCACTCCATGAACGCATTTTGGTTTTGGATGGAGCCATGGGAACAAGCATCCAAAAGCTCCATTTATCAGCTCGTGACTTTGGTGGAACTCAATTCGAAGGTTGCAATGAACAGTTGGTGATCTCAAAACCCGCAATCATTTCTTCCATCTATGAAGACTATCTGAAAGCCGGAGCTGACATTTTAGAGACCAATACTTTTGGCGCAACTCCCCTTGTTTTAGAGGAATATGGATTAGGTCATCAAACAGAATTGATTAATTACGAAGCAGCTCAAATCGCAAGACGTTGTGCCGATAAACATTGTCTACCCAATAAACCTCGATTTGTTGCTGGCGCCATGGGACCAACAACGAAAGCGATCTCAGTTACTGGGGGAATTCTTTTTCACGAACTAATTAGTCACTTTTATCGGCAAGCGAAGGGATTACTTGAAGGAGGGGTGGACTATTTTCTTTTAGAGACCTGTCAGGATACCCGAAATATCAAAGCAGCACTTTTTGGAATTGACCGAGTCTTAAAAGAAACAAACAAGCAAATCCCTATTGCACTGTCTATTACTATCGAAGCCATGGGGACGATGCTGGCTGGTCAAAGTATAGAAGCCCTCACTGTCTCTGTTTCTCATCGAGATCTTCTTTATTTGGGCCTTAATTGCGCTACTGGGCCTGAGTTCATGACAGACTCAATCCGTTCTCTTTCAATGATGTCTCCTTTTCCGGTCGCTTGCGTCCCTAATGCAGGATTACCCGATGAAAATGGATACTATCTTGAGACTCCTGAAATGTTATCCCGAACTCTGTCCGGTTTTATCTCAAATGGATGGATTAATTTAGTCGGTGGTTGTTGTGGAACCGAGGCTTCTCATATTGCTGCTCTTTCTAAAATAGTCACAGGCAAGTCCCCCAGAAAACCCAAAATAAATCCTCGTTCAATGGTTTCCGGGCTAGATTTTCTTGAAATCAACGAACAAGAACGGCCTGTAATCGTTGGGGAACGAACCAACGTGATTGGAAGTAAAAAGTTTAAAAACCTTATTCTCGAGAATCGCTTTGACGAAGCTTCGGATATCGCGCGCCAACAAATCAAAGGAGGGGCCCACATTATCGATGTGTGTTTAGCCAATCCAGATCGAGATGAATTATCTGACATGAGTAGTTTTCTGGGGTTTCTTATTAAAAAAATTAAAGCTCCCCTCATGATTGATTCAACTGATGAACAAGTAATTGAATCAGCACTGTCTTATTGCCAAGGAAAGTCCATCATTAACTCCATTAATCTTGAGGATGGAGAGGAAAGGTTTGAAAAAGTACTACCCCTCGCAAAAAAGTTTGGCGCAGCTGTTGTAGTAGGAACCATCGATGAAGACCCAATTCAAGGAATGGGAATCACTAGACAACGAAAGTTAGCAATAGCAGTACGAGCCTTTGACTTACTGACTAATAAACATGGCATAAAGCCGGAAGATATTTTTTGGGACCCTTTGGTGTTTCCTTGTGCAACTGGCGATCAACAATATCTAGGATCTGCGATAGAAACAATCGAAGGAATAAAGCTTCTCAAAAAACACTTTCCAAAAACAAAAACTATTTTGGGTATTTCAAATATCAGTTTTGGACTTCCAGATTCTGGTCGAGAAGTATTAAATTCCGTTTTTCTTTACCTTTGTGTTCAAGCTGGTCTTGATCTGGCCATTGTTAACTCTGAAAAATTAAAAAGATATGCAAGTATCCCTGATGATGAAAAACAACTCGCTGAAGATTTGCTGTTTCACCGTGGAACAGAGCCCATTACCAATTTTGCCAACTTTTTCCGAAAGAAAAAGGCTTCAGTAAAACCCAGCAAGCCCTCATTAAGTCTTCAAGAGCGACTCGCTCTTTACGTCATTGAAGGGTCAAAAGATGGACTCGTTGAAGATCTCAATTTGGCCCTGAAGCAAGATAAACCACTTGAGATTATCAATGGGCCCTTGATGAAGGGTATGGATGAAGTAGGTCGCTTGTTCAATGCCAACAAGTTGATCGTAGCCGAAGTATTACAGTCTGCTGAAGTCATGAAAGCAGCCGTGAATCACTTGGAACCTTTCATGGAAAAGACTGAAAGTGCTCAGAAAGGGTCTGTCCTGCTGGCCACAGTGAAGGGAGATGTTCACGACATTGGGAAGAATCTAGTTGATATTATTTTAAGTAATAATGGGTTTCGCGTGATTAATCTGGGTATAAAAATCCCACCGGAGCAACTAATTGGTGCGGTTCGGCAGTATCAACCGGATATTTTAGGGCTCTCTGGGCTTCTGGTAAAATCCGCACAACAGATGGTGTTGACAGCCGGGGACCTGAGCCGAGCTGGGATTCAATTGCCACTGTTGGTTGGAGGGGCAGCGCTTTCGGAAAAATTCACAATAAAACAAATCGCCCCTGCTTACTCAGGAATGGTTATTTACGCTTCAGATGCCATGGATGGATTAGATATCTGTAAAAAATTAGTTACCTCTACAGGAAAAGAAGAATTAGAAAGAAATTTCGACGCGAAATCAAAAGCCCTTGAGAGCGAACTTCCATTAGCTCGATCAAATGAGGCTCCTACCCAGGAACGTTCCAGTATTATCAGGAATGTTTCTGTTATCCCGCCGGCTCCCGATTATCGAAGGCATGTGCTTCGAGATACTCCGATCGATCAAATTTGGCGCTATGTGAATCCTCTTATGGTGTATGGGAGGCACTTGGGACTAAATGGCCAAATCGCTAGAACTCTTGAAAAGGTCGATTCAGACTCTAAGACACTGAGAGAAGTAGAAAAACAAGATCCTCGCGCAGCCAGTATCTATAAATCAGTTCAGGAATTAAAAGAGGAATTTCGCGGTAGCTCTGTGATGAAGCCTATTGCTGTTTATGGTTTTTTTCCCGCAGGTTCTTACGGAAATCGATTATTTGTTAACGCTTCACCTCAGGGAAAATCGGAAATCCTACATTTTGATTTTCCCAGACAACCCAAAAAAGATGGATTGTGCCTTTCTGATTACGTTCTCCCCACATCTGCCCAACCTGCGGCTCAAGATCTCGAGGACAATGTAGCGGCATTCGTTACTTCTGTTGGTCAAGGAGTTAGGGAAATCGCAGAGAAACTCAAAGCCCAAGGTGAGTACCTCAAATCACACATTATTCAAGTTCTTGCGCTAGAATCGGCCGAAGCTTATGCCGAGTTCTTGCATGCTCACATCAGAAGTTTGTGGGGCTATCCCGATCCGATGGAAATGACAATGATGGAAAGGTTTCAGGCTAAGTACCATGGAAAAAGGTATTCATTCGGCTATCCAGCATGCCCTCGTTTGGAGGATCAAGCCGTTTTGTTCAAAATGTTAAATGCGGAACAGATTGGTGTCCAGCTCACTGATGGATTTATGATGGATCCAGAAGCAAGTGTGTCAGCCTTAGTCTTTCATCACCCTCAAGCATCTTATTTCTCTGCGGGCGTTCATGCTGAAGATTTTCTGGAAGCGAACCCTCGCTTCTCCCCTTGATGAAAACTCAACCCACGTTGCTTTCAGAAATCTGGTAAACTACGCTTCGATGCATGGTTTATGGACAGCCTTTAATTACTTAGGTCTTATCACTGGCCTTTCTTTTTCAATTTGGGTATTGAGCCGTCGACGAATTACACCGGGTGTAACATGGGCCTGGATCTTGGGTTTTTTTCTGCTGCCATTCCTAGCACCCTTTGCCTATCTCCTAGTAGGTTATTCTAATTTCAAGCGCAGAAAACGGGCGCGACCCGAACCCCAAAAAAAACTATCGGGTTCCGGTTTTTTGATGAAATCTTTGCAAGGTGATATTTCGCCTCGTTTTTCTATGGTTTCTCGATTAGTAGAAAATTTAACTGGTTTTCCGCCCATCGCCGGAAATTCAATTCAGTTCTTCGAAGGCCAGGAAAGCATTTATCAAGCTCTCACACAATCAATCTCTGAAGCTCAAAAAACCATTTTTATGGAGTATTATATTTTTAAACCCGATAGCATTGGCGAGCATTTTAGAGACATTCTCATCTCCAAAGCTCGTCAAGGTGTTACGATTAAACTTCTTCTCGATCATGTCGGGTCGTTTTCACTCAATGAACATTTTTTAGCACCCATGAGAGCAGCTGGAATCGAAGTGTCCTTTTTTGGACCACTCACTATAAAACGTCCTTGGGGATTCCAGCTGAGAAATCATCGTAAACTTGCACTCATTGACCATAAGCAGGCTTTTATGGGTAGCCAAAATATTTGTTCGGATTATAAACAATGGCGAATGAGAAAACTTGACTGGATTGACAATCAGATTCTCATTGAGGGCCCAAGTGTAAAACAACTAGAAAGTGTGTTCTCTGAAGACTGGGAGTTCACCACGGGACAAAAAGTTCAGCTAGAAGAAACCGATTTTGATTCCGCTTTGCCTGGAACATCGATCCTTCAACTTCTGCCGACTGGACCTGATGAACACAAACATGCTTTTGAAGAACTTTTGATGGCGCTGATTCATTCAGCTCAAGATCAAATTACCCTTCTCAGCCCCTATTTTGTGCCCACAGAAGCTATAGCCATTTCTTTAGAATCTGCAGCCCGACGAGGAGTCAGAGTAAATATTTTGGTTCCCCAAAAATCAGATCATTGGTTAGTTGATATGGCTTCTAAGAGTTGGCACTGGGAGCTACTCCATAGCGGCGTAAAAATCTCCGAGAGTCCTGAATCTTTTATTCACGCGAAGCAAGTTACTGTCGACAATGCTGTATCTCTGATTGGCTCCGCTAATATGGATGAACGGAGTTTTCGCTTAAATTTCGAGTGCTCAGCGATCATTTTCGACGAAACTATTGGCAAAACACTCCAGAAAAGTTTCTTTCATCGTTATGAAAAGTCCCAAAGCCTCCATATTAATCATTTCGAATCTGAACCATTTCTTTTGAGAGTTCGCAACGGCCTATTTAAGCTGCTTTCTCCTCTTCTCTAGTTCGTTTTTCAAAATGCAAGACGGCTTCTGCAAAAAACAAAACTGTAATCAGAACATATTACCCCTACAGGCTTAAACCTTGAACCATGATTTTGGCACATGAAGTGCAATTTATAAAAAGCGTGCTTGAAGGTAGCGACGCAAGTTAAACCTTCTTATGAGTGAAAGTCTCATCAGCCGAGTTGTCCAGATACGGCTGTAGCGATAATCGACGACTGGGAAAGTGATTTCTCTTTCGAATGCCGATTGTAAAAGCCACCATCTACTTCATTGGTAAAACGGTGAAGTAGGAACACCGAGTAGGAGGCCAGCAAGTCAATAGATTGTAGCTAATGCGAACCTTGTTGAATTCTTTGTAGCAAACTCCTTTTTCGATCGGGTTCGGAAAAGGAGATTGGGAGTGTCGAGCTTGTTCAAGCCGAGTGAAGACTATCACTGGGAACCATGGCAACTGGATGGTGCCCCAGACTCTGACAAAGGATGAGAGGGCGATATGTTGACAAAGAAGGATTAGCGAAAGCGCGGAACTGCTCTGGGCTCTTTCCGAGCTTAGGTAGGGATAAATTGGATAGCGAAAACAAGGGTGAAGAACCTTTGGGTTTACTCTCCATGGTCTAGAGTAGGACAGATGAGATCGATAAGCTTAGAGTCTCGGATGAGTATAAACCGAGAGGAGCGAGGATCTCAGAGGTAGGACAGTGAAAACTGTCCTTGTGGCATCACTTCTGAAGTACGGGAAGTGTTAGAGGAAATGCCAACTGGTATCACTTCTGAGCATGCCAGAAGCAGGCTTAATCAGAAGTAAGTCTAGAAATGTATTTCCTTCAGAC